>JBFMFC010000001.1:0-13437 GCA_040752195.1 Pseudomonadota bacterium
TCGAGCTCGCCGCCAGCGTCCCCGGCGTGCGCGGCGTCGTCGATCGGCTGCACGTCAAGCCGGCCGAACGCCTCGGCGACGGCGCAATCCGCGCCGCGCTGTGCGAAGCGCTGCTCGCCCTGCCCGAGCTGAAGACGTGCACGATCCGCGTGCGCGTCAAGGGCGACACGCAGACGCTGCGGCAGGGGCCCGCAGACGGCGCCGGCGAGATCGAGGTCTCCGTCGAAGACGGTGTGATCACGCTCGAAGGCAGCGTGATCAGCCTGTCGCACAAGCGCGTCGCCGGTGCGCTCGCGTGGTGGACGCCCGGGTGCCGTGATGTGGTCAACTCGCTCGACGTGTCGCCGCCCGAAGAAGACAACGACGACGAGGTGGCCGACGCGCTGCGACTCGTGCTCGAGATCGACCCGATGATCGATCCCGACGGCATCGTCGCGCGGGTGGAGAACTACGTGGTCACGCTCGAAGGATACGTGCGCAGCGAGGCCGAGCGGCAGCGCGCCGAGTTCGACGCGTGGGCGCTGTTCGCGGTCGACAAGGTCGTCAACAAGCTCGAGGTTCGCCCTTAGCACGCAGCCTGCGGCGTCAGGCGCCGAGCTTGCGCGCGCAGTAGTCGACCAGTTTGTCGAGCGTGGTGAGCCGCGCCGCGTCGGCGTCCGGAATGTCCACACCGATGCGCGCGTGCAGCGCGACGAGGAAGTTCAGCCGGTGCGGTGTGGGTCGCAGCGCTGCGAGATTCTTGCGGATGACGGCAGGTCGCATCGACGCAGCCCCGCGGACGGCTCGGACGTACGGACGCGGCCGCGTCCGCACGCCATCACCGTAAGCGCCTGGTCCCGGTGCGCATTGACACCTGTCAAGCGGGCGCCGTGGCCGTCGGCGTCAGCCCACGACGCGCCAGCTTCCGTCCGGCTGGC
Source organism: Pseudomonadota bacterium (assembly GCA_040752195.1). Classification (GTDB taxonomy): domain Bacteria; phylum Pseudomonadota; class Gammaproteobacteria; order Burkholderiales; family Burkholderiaceae_F; genus DSNY01. The sequence continues at coordinate 918 of JBFMFC010000001.1, forward strand.
GGCAGGCGGTGCCGAACACACGCTCTTTTTTCCCGCCGATCACGGCGTCGATCGTGTATTCGCGGCAGGGCCCCTGCGCGGTTTCGATCGTGCGCGTCGGCGTCACGGTGTAGACGTTGCCTGTATCCGGGTTGCGCCACTGCGAGGGCACGCCGGTGCGCACCGTCTCGAGCGTGTGCGCCGTCTTGATGCGGTCCTGCTCGTCCATCGAGCGGCCGACCGCGCCGCCGATCGCGGCGCCGACGATCGTGCCGACGATCGTGGCCGCCGTTCGGCCGTGACCCTTGCCGACCTGCGAGCCGAGTACGCCGCCGAGCACACCGCCGATGACCATGCCGGTCTGCTCCTGGGTCGGCGGCGACGCGCAGCCGGACAGGGCGACCAGCGTCACGGCCGCCGCAGCGCGTAACGGAATCGATCGTTTGTCCATGATGGCCTCCGTCGGTCGCGGCGACCGCGCCGCTGCAACGTAGCGCGGTCGCCGGAACACCCAAGCCAACATAGGCCGCGCCGGCGGCCGCGGGTTGATGGCAGTCAAGCGCAGTGCGCGCGTGACAGAAGCAGGGGACGTCGACGGCGCGGCAGCGCCCCTAGCCCGGGTATTTCACGAGGTCGCCCCCGTGTGCGTGAACTGCCGAGCTTCGACGAACGTTGGGGCACGCCGGCCGGAAACCACTTGAAATAGCCTGGCTAGCGCGCCAGGAACTTCTCGACCAGCCGCACCCAGAAGGTCGCGCCGAGCGGGATCAGCTCGTCGTTGAAGTCGTACGACGCGTTGTGCAGCGTGCACGGGCCCAGCCCGTGGCCGGCGGCGCGGTGCGCGCCGTCGCCGTTGCCGATGAAGACGTATGCCCCGGGCCTGACCTTCAGCATGTAGGCGAAGTCCTCCGAGCCGAGCGTCGGCTCGTAGTTGCGCCTGACGTTGTCGCTGCCCACGATGTCGTCCATCACGGTCGCCGCGAACTCGGCCTCGGCCGCGTGGTTGACCGTCGGCGGATAGTTCCACTTGAAGTCGACGTGCGCTTCGGCGCCGTGCGCCTCGGCCGTCAGTTGCGCGATGCGCTTCATCCGCTCCTCGATCTGCGCAGTCACCGCGTCGCTGAAGGTGCGCACCGTGCCGGCCAGGGTCGCCACGTCCGGCACCACGTTGGTCGCGTCGCCCGCGTGGATCATCGTGATCGAGAGCACGGCTGCGTCGATCGGCTTCTTGGCGCGCGTGACGATCCCCTGCAGCCCCTGCGCGATCTGCACCGCGACGAACACCGGGTCGACGCCGAGGTGAGGCAGCGCGGCGTGCGTGCCGCGGCCGGCGACCCTGATCTCGAACTCGTTGCTCGACGCCATCATCGGCCCCGGCGTGACGGCGAACTCGCCGACTTTCAGGCCCGGCCAGTTGTGCATGCCGAAGACCGCATCGCACGGAAACTTCTCGAACAGCCCGTCGTCGATCATCCTTTGTGCGCCGGCGCCGCCTTCCTCGGCCGGCTGGAAGATCAGCACGACCGTGCCGTCGAACGGCTTGGCCTGCGCCAGGTAGCGGGCCGCGCCGAGCAGCATCGCGGTGTGGCCGTCGTGCCCGCAGGCGTGCATCTTGTTCGCGAACACCGAGCGGTGCGCGAACTCATTCGCTTCCGCGATCGGCAGCGCGTCCATGTCCGCGCGCAGCCCGATGGCGCGCCGGGCCGTGCCGTTGCGGATGACCCCGACCACGCCGGTGCCGCCGAGCCCGCGGTGCACCTCGATGCCCCACTCGCGGAGCCTCGCGGCGACCACGTCCGCCGTGCGCCGTTCCTCGAAGCGCAACTCGGGATGCGCATGGATGTCGCGGCGGATCGCCTGGATCTCGGCGCGGAACTGGACGATGGGGTCGAGCAGGTTCATGGCATCGCTTCCGTGTGCTGGAACGAGGCGGTGAGCTTAAGCAATCCCCGCTGCCGCAGGTTGCATCCGCATCGGTCCCCGGCGGGGCGTCCGGGAAATCCCGCAATCGGACCGGTTGCAGCGTGACGCGCCGTGCATGGCGAACGCGATCGAATCGGCGCAAACTACCCGCGCGGCGCCGGGGCTTTCGATGCGCTGCACCGGCGCTCGCTGCGACACTTCTCGCTTGCATCGATTGCAGGAGGCAGCCATGTCGATCTCTCCACGTCTGGCCCGTTACCTCGAACAGTGCGGCGCGCACTACGAGGTCTGCACCCACGCGCACAGCAGCACCAGCGCGCAGACCGCGCGCACGGCGCACGTTCCCGAGCATCAGCTCGCCAAGTCGGTGATCCTGGAGGACGACGCCGGTTGCGTGATGGCGGTCGTGCCGGCCGACTCGCGCGTGCACATCGGCGAGCTGGCACGCATGCTCGGCCGGCGCGACCTGCATCTCGCGGACGAACGGCGCATCGCGGAGTTGTTCGGCGACTGCGAAGTCGGCGCCGTGCCCGCCCTCGGCATGGCCTGGGGCGTGGAGACGGTCGTCGACGACGACCTCGACGAGAACGCCGAGATCTATGTCGAAGCCGGCGACCACGAGGCGCTGCTGCGCATGTCGGGCGAGCAGTTCAACGCGCTGATGCGCGAGGCGAAGCACGGGCACTTCAGCCGGCCCGTCGCGCACTGACGCGCGCCCGGCGGCGCCGCGCCGGCGGCGGCGCACTCTTTCGGGAACCGGAAGGGCGGGTCGCGCGTCCTTGATTGCCGTCGACGCGCGTCGACGCTGACCGTCCAACCTCGTTCCGGGAGAAGCCGATGAACCGCAGACTCGTCCCGCTGGTGGCTGCATGCGCAGTCCTCGCCGGCGCCGCCGCCGCGCAAACGCCGGGCGCCAATTTCATCGTCAAGACCACCGCCAAGTCGCCGGAGGCGGTCGTGTCCGACCTCAAGAGCCGCGTGCTGCAGAACAAGTGGCTGTACCTGGCCGAGTTCAAGGTGAAGAACGACGAGGTGACCGTGGTCAAGATGTGCGTGCCGGCCGCCGGCAAGGACATCTGGTCCGCCGGGATGCATGTGAGCGCGCTGCTGCCGTGCGGTCACTTCGGCGTGTATCGGGAGGACGGCACGACCAAGGTGTCGCTGCTCGATCCGCGCTTCATGAATGTGCTGAATCCGCATCCCGGACTGAAGAAGGCCGGCGACGACCTTCATCCGCTGCTCACCGGGCTGCTCGACGAGGTGACGAAGTAGCGTCCGCCGGGAGCCGACCCGGCACCCCGCGCGTCTTCGGCGCAAGACGCGCGCATCGGGAGTGTGTGCGTGGACAACGCAGCACGCGAGTTCTTCGCCGCCGAAGTCGAGCGGCTCGCCGACCGTCTGTACGGCACCGCGTTGCGGTTGACGCGCAACGCGGACGACGCCGAAGAGCTGGTCGCCGAGACGGTGGCGAAGGCGTGGGCGAAGCTCGCCGAGCTGCGCGATCGGCAGTGCTTCGAGGCGTGGATCCAGCGAATCCTCGCCAACACGTTCCTGAGCGACTGGCGCCACCGCCGCGCGTGCCCGGAGGTTGCGCTCGACGACGAAGACGAAGACGGCGAGCCGTTTTCGCTGTTCGAGAAGCTGCACCAGCCGTTCCTGCTGTGGTGGACCGACCCGGCGGAGAGCGCGATCGCCAGCCTGCTGCGCGACGACATCGAGCGTGCCCTCGACGCGCTGCCCGATGCGTTCCGCATCGCCGTCGTGCTGGTCGACGTGCAGGGACATTCGTACGCCGAGGCGGCGGAACTGCTCGGCGTGCCGATCGGCACCGTGCGTTCGCGGCTGGCGCGGGCGCGCACCGCCCTGCAGCGCGCGCTGTGGCAGCACGCGCGCGACGCAGGACTCGTCGATTCCCGCGACAAGCGAAAGGACGAACGTGACCATCCGTCGCATCCATTGTGAAGACGTGCTGAAGCATCTGGTCGCCTATCTCGATCGCGAGATCGACGCCGAGGTGGCCGCCGAGATCGACCGGCACCTCGAGGAGTGCCGCGGCTGCTTCAGCCGCGCCGAGTTCGAGCGCAGGCTCAAGGCGCAGGTGCGCGCCACCGGTGCCGCCGCGGCGCCCGCACGCCTGCGCGCGCGCATCCGGGAGATCGTCAAGCAGTTCTGATCCGCTGCACTCGCACTTCGATCCGATACCGCCATGGTCGCAATCCTCGGTTTCTCTCGTGAACGCATCTTCGATGCGGTCAAGGACATGTACACCAGCGTGGCGAACGCGCCCGAGCGGCCGTACCACTTTCCGGTCGGGCGCGAAGCCGGGCTGATCGCCGGCTATCCGCAGGACGTGCTCGATGCGGTGCCGGCGGCCACACTCGCCTCGTTCGCCGGCGTCGCGTATCCGTTTCGCGCCGGCGTGATCGGGAAAGGCGACACCGTGCTCGACATCGGCGCCGGCGCCGGCACCGATTCGTGGATCGCGGCGCAGCGGGTCGGGCCGCGCGGCAAGGTGTACGCGCTCGACATGACGCCGGCGATGCTGGCGCGGCTGCGCGCGCTTGCCGCCTCGGTGCCGAATCTCGAGGTGCTGGAAGGAAACGCCGAGTCGCTGCCGCTGCCCGATGCGTCGGTCGACGTCGTCACCAGCAACGGCATGCTGAACCTGGTGCCCGACAAGCGGCGCGCGATCGCGGAAATTTTTCGCGTGCTCAAGCCCGGCGGCCGCGTGCAGATCGCCGACATCGTGATCCGCCGCCCGGTCACGTTCGACTGCAAGACCGATCCGGAACTGTGGGCCGAGTGCGTCGTCGGCGCCAGCATCGACGAGGACTACCTCGCCGCATTCCGCGACGCCGGCTTCGAGGATGTCGCCGTGCTGCGGGAGTTCGATTTCTTCAGCCACAGCCGCAGCGCTTACACGCGGCAGGTCGCGCGCCGCTTCGGTGCGCGCGCGATCGAGATCGCGATGCGCCGCGCCGCGCAGGCGCCGCCGCTGTGGGTGCGGTGGGCGCGGCGCGCCGATCCGCGCCGGGCGGTGCGCGCGATACAGCGCCGCGGGCTGGCCGGCGCGGCTGCGCTCGGCGCTGCGATGCTCACGTGTTACGGGACTCTGGCCGCGACCGCGTTGCTGTCGCTCGCCGGCGTCACGCTCGCGGTCAACGGCGGCGCGGTGAGCGCGGCGATCCTCGCATTCGGCGCGCTCGCCGTGATTGCCGTTGCCGCCGGCGTGCGCAAGCATGGGCGCTACACGCCGACGGCGATCGCGATCGCCGGCGGCGCGATCCTGCTCTATGCGCACCTGGTGAACTTCAGCTTCGCGGTCGAGGCGCTGGGCTTCGTCGCCATCGGTATCGCGACTTGGCTCGACCACCGCGCCAGAGAGCCCGCTTTGCCCGCGCGCCGCAAAGGCGCGGCGGCAGAGGAGACCGCAGCGTCCTGACCCGGCGCTGCAAACCAAAGCTCGCGCGGCCGGCGGGAACTGGCGAGCGCGGCCGTGCGTCCTTTCGCGGCGCCGGCACGACCCGGGCCGGCGTCATCGTGTGTCAGGCAGCGGCGGATGGCGCGCTCGCACGGATCGAAGGAGCGCCACGCCGCTCATCCGTTCGCAGAGGAGGTAGGTCATGGCCGCAGTCGCCGAGATCATTGCAGGGAAGAGCTTCGACTCTCCTGACGAAACTCGCCGGCCGTTCGAGAAGGGCCGCATCGACGTCGTCACTGTCGGCGGGTTGACGTTCTATCGCGAGACCCTCGAGCCTGGCTGGGTGTGGTCGAAGCACGTCAAGCCCGTCGTGGGCGGCACGAGCTGCCAGAAGTTCCACGTGAAGATCTTTCTCGCCGGTCGTCAGAGGATCCGGATGGACGACGGCACCGAGATGGAGTTCGGTCCGGGCGATGTCGCGATCATGCATCCCGGGCATGACGCCTGGGTGGTCGGCAACGAACCGAACGTGCTGATCGAGCTGGCGGATGTCGTGAAGCGACAGGGATGAGCGGTACAGGCGCGACGGTCGGAGGGTGCTCGGCGATCGATCCGCAGCCGCGGTAGCAAGTGCAGCCGAACGGCGGTCTCGGCGCAGCGCTGCGCCGAGACCGCTCGCCGCGCGTCGCTACTTCGCTTGGCCTCTGAACCACAACTCGCGCGGCGCCGGGTTGCGGTTGTACCAGCTCGGCTTGCGGTGATGGACGATCGTGCCTTCGATCGTGCCGCCTACGATGCGGCCGCGCCAGACGAGCCGGCCGTCGCTTTCGCTCACCGTCTCCGTCGTGAAGACGATGGCGCCGCCATCGTTCGTCGCTTCGTAGGTGCCGGTGCCGAAGCCGTACTTGTCGCAGAACCTGGAGTGAAAACGGCCGTCGCGGAAGGTCAGCACGTCGTCCTTCTCGTCAGCCGGCTTTCCTTTCGGGCCGAGGTCGACGACGAAGACCTTGCCGTCGAGCAGTGCGGTCGATCGTGCCGCCGCCGGCAGCAGCAGCAGCACACAGCCGAGGGTTGCCGCCGCGAAGCGCAGGATCCGGGCCGAGTTCATCGCTCACCTCCGACGTTTCGCAGCCAAGGACGCACAAACGCCGCGCCGCGTTCCCGGGAACCGCGGCGCGTGCTCGTGCGTCCTTGCGTTCTCCATTCCCCTCCCGAAGGAGCGTCAGATGAGTTTCCGGATGCGAATGCTCGCGGTACCGGTCGCGGCGGCGCTCGGTTCGCTCATGAGCGCGACTGCGCTGGCGCAGCAGGCCGCTGCACAGAAGCCGCTGTACGACCGCCTCGGCGGTCTGAAAGGCATCACGGTCGTGGTCGACGACTTCATCAACCGGCTGGTGGTGAACAAGACGCTGAACAGGAACCCCGCGATCGACGCCGGCCGCAAGACCTCGCCGGCGCCGTATCTGAAGTTCCAGGTTTCGCAGCTCGTGTGCGAGGTGAGCGGCGGGCCGTGCAAGTACACGGGCCGCGACATGAAGAGTGCGCACGCGCACCTGAACATCTCCGCCAAGGAATGGGACGTGATGGCCGGCGAGTTCAAGAAGTCGCTGGACAAGTACAAAGTGCCTGCGGCCGAGCAGAACGAGCTGTTCGAGATCGTCGGCAAAACCAGACCCGACATCGTCGTGCGCAAGTAAGCGGCACAAGCCGCGTATGGAGGACACCCGATGAACACCGCCGCCACTGCAGTCGACACCCTCGCGCTGCGCGAGGAGGTCAAGAAGAAGTACCGCGAGGTCGCCGTCGAGCCCGGCGGCGAGTATCACTTCCACACCGGCCGCCGCGCGGCGGCGCGGCTGGGTTACGACGCGGCAGTCGTCGATGCGATGCCCGACGCCGCGGTCGAGTCGTTCGCCGGCGTGGCCAATCCGTTCGCGCTGCGGCAGCTTGCGCCGGGCGAACGCGTGGTCGACGCGGGTTCCGGCGGCGGCTTCGACTGCTTCGTCGCCGCGCGCCAGGTGGGACCGCAGGGGCGCGTCATCGGCATCGACATGCTGCCGGAGATGGTCGACAAGGCGCGTGCGTCGGCGCGGACGATGGGGCTCGCGAACGTCGAGTTTCGCGAGGGGCTGCTCGAGGAGCTGCCGATCGAAAGCGGCTGGGCCGACGCGGTGATCAGCAACGGCGTGATCAACCTGTGCGCCGACAAGCGCCGCGTCTTCGAGGAGATCCGCCGCGTGCTGCGCCCCGGCGGCTGGCTTCAGTTCGCGGACATCGCCAACGGCAAACCGGTGCCGGAGTCCGCGCGCGCGAACGTCGACCTATGGACGGCCTGAATCGCCGGTGGTCTTCCGTGTGAAGCCTGGCGATCGATGCTGGCCGAAGTCGGTTTCGCCGACATCCGCGTCAGCGACCCGTACGACACCTTCGGCGGCGCGCGCGGCGAAGCCAAGGCGCGCAAGTTCGAGGTCTACGGCTACGCGTTCCTGGCGCGCAAGCCGGGATAGACGCGAAGCGAACGCTCCGCGGGTCGCGGGCTGCGCCCGCCGAGTTCACGGCACCCGTAGAGGCCGGCTTCGTACCGGGGCGCGACAGCCCGCATCGGCGAGCGCCGCGCGGGCGTTCGCGCCTGCCTCTTACTTCACCCGCAGCCGGAACGCGCGCGGCGGGCCGGGTTCGCGCTTGGGCAGTTCCACGCGCAGCACGCCGTCGCGGCAGGTGGCCTTCGCCTCGTCGGCGCGGACCGGGACCGGAAGCGGAATCACGCGGCGGAACGCGCCGTACGCGCACTGGCGCACGCGCCACTCGCCGCGCACGTCATCGGACTCGTAGCGCTTCTCGCCGCTCACCACGAGCGCATCGCCGATGACCTGCAGGTCGAGGTCGTCGCGGCTCATGCCGGGGACCTCGACCCGGACGATGACGCGCCGATCGTCCTCGATCACGTCGCTGGCGAGCAAGCCCCACGCCGGCGCGGGCAGGTCGCCCTCCACATGCGCCGGTTCGGTGCGGCGCGTGCCACCGCGAAACCGCGTCAGCGCATCGGCGGCCTGGGCGCGCACGCGCTGCCAGCCGGTCTCGACCGATTCCCAAGCGTCTGCAAAGGTGCGTTTCAGGGTGTCGATGGCGTTACCCATGGCCTACTCCCATGAATTGCTCAACCGACCTTGACCTCGATGCGGCGCGGCTTGGCCTGTTCGACCTTCGGGATGCGCAGCTTGAGCACGCCGTCCTTGAAGACCGCGTCGCACTTGTCGGTGTCGAGTTCGCGGCTGAGCGTAAAGCTGCGCCGGTAGCGCGGCGCCTGCACTTCCGCGAGCACGGCATCCATCTTCTCCGGCAGACCGAGGGAGATCTCGCCCTCGATCGTCAACGACTCGCGGTCCACGCGCACCGCGAGCTTGTCCTTCGGCACGCCGGGCAGGTCTGCGTACACGGTGATTCCCGTGTCGTCCTCGACGATGTCCACCGGCGGCAGCAGCACGGGATCGTCGCGCCGCGCTTCGGCAAGCGTATTGGTCCTCGTTTCCGTCATGGCTCGCCTCCTCTCAGTGGATCGAGATGCGCCGCGGTTGCGCGTCGGCGCGCCGCTTGATCGAGATGTGCAGCAACCCGTCGCGATAGGTCGCGTCGACCTGCGCGGGGTCGATGTCGTCCGGCAGGCTGATCACACGCTTGAAGCTGCCGGCGATGCGCTCGTTGGCGTAGACGTTGACCTTGTCGCTCGCGGGCGGCAGATCCGAGGCGCGCTCGCCCTCGATCGTCAGCACGCCCTTGTGGATCTCGACCTTGATGCGTTGCGGATCGACGCCGGGCGCGAAGGCGTACACCTCGACCGACGACGGCGTGTACCCGATGTTCAGCGCCGGGAAGCCCCCGCGGCGGCCGGCGCGGATGTTGACGGGCAGGCCGTCGAACAACTGCTGCATGTCGCGGCTCAGGCGATCGAGTTCGGCAAACAGGTCGCCGGCCGGCGCAAAGAACGATGGAAACATGTTCATTGCCCTCCTTGTCGCGTTGCACGGTCCGACGGCGCCGCCGCGCCGTCTGCAACGAGATGGTGGTCGCGCGCGCGGCTTCAAGGGGCGATCGCACCGCCCGGGTGCGGCGCTCTCCTACAATGCGCGCTCCACGAGCCGGATCACCGTCATGGACAAACCGCATGAATCGGCCGTCGCCGCGCCGTCGGCCGCCGCGCTGCAGATGATCGACCGGCTGATCGCGCACCCGACGGTCAGCCGCGACTCGAACCTGGGGCTGATCGAGTTCGCGCGCGACTACCTCGCCGGGCTCGGCGTCAAGCCGCACCTCGTCTACGACCGCCGCGGCAACAAGGCGAATCTGTTCTGCTCGCTCGGCGACGCCGGCGCGATGAGAGCCGGCGGGCTCGTGCTGTCGGGCCACACCGACACGGTGCCGGTCGACGGCCAGGACTGGGCAAGCGATCCGTTCAAGGCTACGCATCGCGACGGCCGGATCCACGGCCGCGGCACCGCGGACATGAAGGGTTTCATCGCGATCGCGCTGGCGCACGCGCCGCAGTTTCTCGCCGCGCACGAGCGCACGCCGATCCATCTTTCGCTGACCTACGACGAGGAGACGACTTTCCTCGGCGTGCGCGGGCTGGTCGCCGATCTGGCCGAGCGCGGCATCAAGCCCGCGGGGTGCATCATCGGCGAGCCGACCGACATGCAGGCGATCGTCGCGCACAAGGGCAAGCGCGACTTCTGCTGCCGCGTGCGCGGGCGTGAAGCGCACTCGGCGTTGACGCCGACCGGGGTGAACGCGATCGAGTTCGCCGCGCGGCTCGTCGTGTACATCCGCGGCATCGCCGATCGCGCAAGCCGCGACGAGCCGCGCGACGCGCGCTTTTCCGTTCCGTACACGACGCTGCAGACCGGAACGATCCACGGCGGCATCGCGACCAACGTCGTTGCCCGCGACTGCGAGTTCACCTTCGAGATTCGCAACATCCCGGCCACGCCGACCGACCCGCTCGTCGACGAGATCGTCGGCTATGCGAAGCGCGAGCTGCTGCCCGAGATGCGGCGCGTGGCGGGCGACGCCGACATCACGTTCGAGCAGGGGCTGAACCTGCCCGCCTTCGGCATCGCGCCGGACGCGCCGGTCGTGCGGTTCGCGCAGCAGCTCGCGCGCACCGCGCACCTGGGCGCCGGCGCGGTGGGGTTTGCGACCGAAGCGAGCGTGTTCATGAGCGCCGGCATCCCGACCGTCGTGCTCGGTCCCGGCTCGATCGAGCAGGCGCACAAGCCGGACGAATACATCAGCTACGAGCAGGTGGCCGCGTGCGAGGCGTTCTTCGCGCGGCTCACCGAATCGCCGCTGCCGCGGCTCTGAGCTGCTCTTCGACCGGCCCCGCGCTCGGTTGGCGAAGAGGCCGGCGACACCGCAGGCCACAGCCGTTGCCCGGCGGGCGGCCTGCCGAGCGGCGCGGCGTCAGTCCGTCGCGTCACCTTTGAGCGCCCACGTCCGCGCCTTTCCAAGCTCTTCGAGCGTGACGAAGCCGTCGCCGTCGGCGTCGAGCATCTGGAACCGAGCCGGCGGCCCGCGCCACTCGCTGCGGCCGATGCGTCCGTCGCCGTCGCGATCCATCGCGGAAAGCATGCGCCGAGGGTCGGGCCGGGGGCGCGCCCCCGGAACGTCGGCGCCGTCGGCCGCGAGCGCACGGGCGACGAGATGCCTGAACTGCGGGTTCGACAGGAGGTTCTCGTGTGTTGCACCGGCGATCGCCTCGAACCGGGCGCGCACTCCGCGCGCGCGCAGGCGCTCGGCGTAGGCGCGCCCGAACTCCGGCAGGGCGTTCGTGTCCTCGGTTCCGGTGGCAGCGATCACGGTCACGCCGGCCGGGACCTTGTCGACGAGCGCATGCGGCGACAGGGTCACCGCGCCGCCGCCACGGTGCCTGATCCACGCCGGGACGTCGCACGGGCAGGCGGCGAGGATCGCGACGTCCGGGGCGGTCTCGGGGCGCAGCGCGAGCGCGTTGGCGAGCAGCGCCGCGCCGCCGGACACGCCGAGCGCGACGACACGAGCGGCATGGTGATGGCGCCGCAGAGCGTCGATCGCCTCGGCGATCGCCACGGTGTTGCGCTCGTTGTAACTGCTGCCGCGAACGCTCGTGTCCGAATGGCCGCTCGAATAGCGCCCCCGATCGTCGGAGAACCCCGGCCGCACCAGCGCCACGGTGACGATCCGTCCCCCATGCAATACGGCAAGCGCTTCGTGATATCGCTCGGCGGCGCGCGTGGTGGGCCCCGAGTCCCCGTGCACCGTCACGAACAGGGTCGGCTGCGGTGCGGGATCGGCCGCCGCGAGCGTCCTGATCGCGAGACATTCACCGCCGCCCGCCACCCAGGCGATGTTGTCGGCGGGGCGGCATTCGCCGGATCCGCGCGCAACACCGCTTGCCGCCACCAGCAGCGCGGCAGCGAGCAGCCTGCGCGGCGTGCGCAAGGTGGCATGAGTCATCGGTGATTGCCGGGTTCTGGCTGCGTTTGGCGCCCGCCTGCCACAGCGCCGTATCGCGCCGAGGTGCGGCGCGGCCGCCGCTGCGGCGCTCCGCCAGCTCCGCGCGCGAGGTCGATGACGATGCTGCGCATCGCGTTCGCCGCGTAGGTGAAGAAGTGTTTGCGGTCGGCGAGTGCGAGCTGGGCGGCATCGACCCGCCGCAGGAAGCCCTCGTGCACGAGCGAAGTCGTGTCGAGCTGCGCGATGCCGCCCCGGGCGCGCAGCCGCGCGTGCGCGATCTTGCGCAGCTCGGGATACAGCGCGGCGAAAACCCGATCGAGCGCCGCGCGCTCGCCCTGCGCAGCCTGCGCAAGCCACTGCGTCAGCGGCGGATCGGGGTCATGCATCGCTCGGCCAGGCTGGCGGGGCTGACGCGGCCGACGCGCCGCTACTTCTCCAGCCAGCCCAGCAGCTCGCGCAGCCGCTGCTCGGTGCCGACGTCGAAGCCGCGGATGCCGATCGGCGCGAGCACGGACTTGCTGGTCGCTTCCGACTTGTCGAGCGCGACCAGCATGTCCTGGATCGCCTTCACGTCGGCCGCGCTCAGCCGGTTGCTGACGATCAGCGGAAAGTAGGGCTGCGCGACCGAGCTGTGCAGCACGCGCTGGTTGTTCTTGTCGAGCTGACCGGCTGCGCCCGAGTACGAAGCGATGCCGCCGATGTCGGCCT
>JBFMFC010000001.1:13537-186646 GCA_040752195.1 Pseudomonadota bacterium
GCACGCGCCCGATCTCGTCGGCGAGCGGCTGGTACTTGACCAGCACGTCGAGGAAGCTCACACCGCCCGAGGTGCCCTCGCTGACGCCGAAAATCAGCGGCCGCGGCTGGGCAAGCGCCGCACCGGCGGCGGTGGCCGCCGCGAGCAGGACGGAAATGAGCAGCGCGGCGAGTCGGCTGCCGCGTGCTCGAGGCGAAATCGCTGACTCCATCGGTGATCTCTCCTGCGGATCCGCGTTGGCGGAGCGGCCGGCGGACAGCCGCTCGGCGCACGAGTATCGGGAGTCGATCACCTCCTCAATCGCAGGGAAACGATGGATTCCGCGCTGCATTTCGAGACTCGCCGAGCGGTGCGCCGCGGCGGGCCCGTGTGAAGTATTGGCGGCGCGACCGAGCCGGCGTGCCGCGTCTATCCGATTGAAGGCCCGCCGTGGCAGGAGGATCGTTGCCAGACACGCTGTACCGGAAGCGGATCCGGTGAACGGGCGCCGCGGACCGGCGGTGGTCCTCGCTGTACGGGGAGGTCGTCGTGCCGGTCCGCGACGTCGTTCGTTCGGTCGTCTAGCCGTTCCCCGTCGCGCCGGCGGCGCTCGCGGCTGGCGTCGGCGGGGCGCACGCACAGCGGCTCCCGGAGGCGTCGCGCGAGGCGAACGCCATCGCGACCACGCTCGCGGTCGCCGACCTCAAAAGAAAGCCTTCCGCCCCCCGCGGTTGCGCCGCCGGCTGCGGTCGCCACGCTCGACGCGCTCGCGTCCGACGTTCCGCGGCGCGGATGGGCGCCGCTGCATGCGCTAGCATCGCCGCATGCATCCGATTCCCGGCGACGTCGAGGTCGTGCGCGCCGCGTGCCCGCACGACTGCCCCGACACCTGCGCGATGCTCGTCACGGTGCGGCGCGACGAAAGCGGCCGGCGCGTCGCGATCAAGATCGCCGGCGATCCGGCGCATCCGACGACCGCGGGCAGCCTGTGCGCCAAGGTCAGCCGGTATCTGGAGCGCACCTACCACCGTGAGCGCGTGCTGCATCCGCTCAAGCGCGTCGGCCGCAAGGGGGAAGGCCGCTTCGAGCGCGTGAGCTGGGACGAGGCGCTCGACGACATCGCCGCGCGGCTCGAACGTATCGCCGCGGTCGATCCGCAGCGCATCGTGCCCTATTCGTACGCCGGGACGATGGGGCTGGTGCAGGGCGAGGCGATGGCGAGCCGTTTTTTTCACAAGCTGGGCGCCAGCCTGCTCGACCGCACGATCTGCGCGAGCGCCGGCGGCGAGGCGCTGCACGCCACGCTCGGGCTGCGTACGGGCACCGACATCGAGCAATTCGAGCACAGCCGGCTGATCGTCTTCTGGGGCGCGAACGCGATCGCGTCGAACCTGCACCTGTGGAGCCGCGCGCAGCAGGCCAAGCGGCGCGGCGCGAAGCTCGTCGCGATCGATCCGTACCGCTCGTTGACCGCGGAGAAGTGCCATCGGCACATCGCGCTGCTGCCCGGCACCGACGGCGCGCTCGCGCTCGGGCTGGCGCACGTGCTGATCCGCGAAGGCTGGATCGACCGTGATTACATCGAGCGCCACACGCTCGGGTTCGACGCGTTCGCCGAACGCGCGCGCGCGTACGACCCGCAGCGCGTCGCGTCGATCTGCGGCATCGCGGCCGCAGAGGTCGAATCGCTCGCGCACGACTACTGGCACGTCCGCCCGGCGGTGATCCGCCTGAACTACGGCATGCAGCGCGCGCGCGGCGGCGGCAATGCGGTGCGCGCGGTCGCCTGCCTGCCCGCGCTCGCCGGCCACTGGCGCGATCCCGCCGGCGGCATGCTGCTGTCGACGAGCGGGCTGTTCGACCTCGACAGCGAGCACCTGTATCACCCCGAGCTGCTCGCGGGCCGCACGCCGCGCACGATCAACATGAGCACGATCGGCGACGACCTTGCGCGCGCGGATCCGCCGATCGAGGCGGTCGTCGTCTACAACAGCAACCCTGTGGCGGTCGCGCCCGAATCGAAGAAGGTGGCGGCCGGATTCGCGCGCGAGGACCTGTTCACCGTCGTGCTCGAGCACTTTCTGACCGACACCGCGGACTACGCCGACTATGTGCTGCCGGCGACGACCCAGCTCGAGCACGTCGACGTCGTCAAACCGTACGGCCACCTGTACGTCGTCGCCAACAATCCGGCGATCGAGCCGCTCGGCGAGGCGCTGCCCAACAGCGAGATCTTTCGCCGGCTCGCAGCGAGGATGGGTTTCACCGAAGACTGCTTCCGCGAAGGCGACGACGACATCGCCGCGCGCGCGTTCCGCAAGTCCGGGGCCACCGCGAACTACGACTGGCAGGTCGCCAAGGCGCGGGGCTGGCAGCGGCTCGAGTTGCCCGCGGTCTACGCGCCTTTCGCCGAGGGCCGCTTCGCCACGCCGTCGGGCAAGTGCGAGTTCTACTCCGAGCGGCTCGCGCAGCAGGGGCTCGACCCGCTGCCCGATTACGTGCCGCCGTACGAAGGACCGACCAGCAATCCGGCGCTCGCTGCGCGCTATCCGCTGGCGATCGTCTCGCCGCCGGCGCGCAACTTCCTGAACTCGACCTTCGTCAACGTCGCCAGCCTGCGCGATGCCGAAGGCGAGCCGTCGCTCGAGATCCATCCGGCCGACGCCGCCGCGCGCGGCGTCGCCGACGGCGACCGCGTGCGCGTGTTCAACGACCGCGGTTCGTTCGAACTGGCCGCGCGCGTCACCGACCGCGCGCGGCGCGGTGTGGTCGTCGCGCTGTCGATCTGGTGGAAGAAGCTGGCAGCCGATCGCCGCAACGCGAACGAAGTGACGAGCCAGCGGCTCACCGACCTGGGCCGCGCGCCGACCTTCTACGACTGCCTGGTCGAAGTCGAGCGCGCATCGAAGCGGACTTCCGCATGAACCCGACGGCCCGCGGCTCAGGCGCGCTCGGCATGGCGTGGACGGTCGCGCGCGTGGCCGGGATCGACATCCGCATCCATGTCACCTTCCTGCTGCTGCTCGCCTGGTTCGCGCTGGTGTCGGCCGCGCAGACGCGAAGTCTGGTCGGGACGCTGGTGGGCGTGGGGTTCGTCGTGCTCGTGTTCGTCTGCGTCGTGCTGCACGAGCTGGGCCACGCGTTCGCGGCGCGCCGCTACGGCGTGCGCACGCGCGACATCACGCTGCTGCCGATCGGCGGCGTGGCGCGCCTGCAGAACATGCCGACCTCGCCGCGCCAGGAAATCGTCATCGCGCTCGCCGGACCGGCGGTCAATCTGGCGATCGCGCTGGCGTTGGCGGCGCTGCTCGCCGCCGCCGACGTGCCGCTGCTGGCGCTGCCCGACGGCGAGGCGTCGCTGCTGCAGAGCCTGTTCGCGGTGAACCTGATGCTGGCGCTGTTCAATCTGACGCCGGCGTTCCCGATGGACGGCGGCCGCGTGCTGCGCGCCGCGCTCGCGATGCGCATGGGACTGTTGCGCGCGACGACCACCGCCGCGCGCATCGGGCAGGCGATCGCGGTGGTCTTCGCGATCGTCGGCATCTTCGTCAACCCGCTGCTGGTGCTGATCGCGATCTTCGTCTGGTTCGGCGCGGCGATGGAGGCGGCCGACGCGCGGCTGCGCGCAGCCTTGGGCAGCGTGCCGCTCGCGAACGTGCTGATCCGCGACTTTCGCGTGCTCGCGCCCGACGATCCGCTGGCGCGGGCGGTCGAGCTCACGCTGACCGGAACGCAGAAGGACTTTCCGGTGCTGCGCGACGGCAGGCTGGTCGGCCTGCTCACGCAGCGCGCGCTGCTGGATGCGCTGCGTGCGTACGGCGAGGCCGCCGCGGTCGAGGAGGCGATGCGGCGCGGCTTTCCCCGCGCGGCGCTGCGCGACTCGCTCGACGACGTTTGGCGCGCGCTGCGCAACGGCGACGACCACCTGGTGCCCGTGCTCGACGACGACCGGCTCGTGGGGCTGGTCGACGTCGACAACCTCATCGAACTGGCGCGCATCCGCGCCGCGCTCGACCGCCACGCACCTTGACGCGCGTCAAGCGTCGGCTGTACCGGCAGGCAAGCATCACCGCATGGAACGCGTGGCGACGGAAACGATCGACCCGCTGCGGCGGCACGCGCGGCTCGTCGCGGGCCTGCGCGCGCTGCTGGGCGCAGCCGCGGTCGAGACGATCGAAACCCACATCTCGACGGTGCTGCTCGCCGGCGAGTTTGCGTACAAGCTGAAGAAGCCGGTCGATCTCGGCTTCCTCGACTTCACGACGCTCGACGCGCGCAAACGGTACTGCGAGCAGGAATTGCGGCTGAATCGCAGGACCGCACCGCAGCTTTATCTCGACGTGCTGGCGATCACCGGAACCGTCGACGCGCCGCGCCTGGGCGGCGCCGGCGAACCGATCGACTGGGCCGTGCGGATGCGCCGCTTCGCCGCCGACGATCTGCTCGACGCACGCGCGCGCGCCGGCCGCCTCGACGCCGACTGCATCGACCGGCTCGCCGCGACGATCGCGGCATTCCACATGGAAGCGCCGCGCGTCGACGCGGGCAGCGCGCTCGGTTCGGCCGGCATGGTCGCGCGCTGGATGCTCGACAACATCGAGGGCCTGCGCGCGCACGTCGGCGCGAGCGTGGACCGTGCGCGCATCGACGCGCTCGCCGACTGGACGCGGCGCGAGCTCGAGCGGCGCGCGGCACTGCTGCAGGCACGCCACCGCGACGGCTTCGTGCGCGAATGCCACGGCGACCTGCATCTGGGCAACATCGTGCTGGTCGACGGCGCGCCGGTGCCGTTCGACTGCATCGAGTTCAACGACGAGCTGCGCTGCATCGACGTGGTCAACGACATCGCGTTCACCGTGATGGATCTGCCCGACCGCCGTCAGGGACGGCTGGCGTGGCGGCTGCTGAACGCGTATCTGGAGACCACCGGCGACTACGGCGGCGTGCCGCTCGTGCGGCTGTACGCGGTCTACCGCGCGCTCGTGCGCGCGAAGGTTGCGCTGATCCGCGCGCGACAGCCGGCGGTGCCGCCCGCGTTGCGCCTGCACCAGCACGGCGACTTCGCGGCCCACCTCGCGCTGGCCGAAGCGCTCGCGCGCGCCGCGCCGCCGCTCGTCGTCGCGCTGCACGGGCTGTCCGGCTCGGGCAAGACGTTCGTCGCGCAGCAGTTGCTCGAGCGCCTGGGCGCCGTTCGCGTGCGCTCCGATGTGGAGCGCAAGCGGATGTTCTCGCTCGTGCCGACCGCGCGCGTCGACGCCGAACTGCGCGCCGAGCTGTACGGCGCCGACGCGACGCGCGCGACCTACGACCGCCTCGCCGAAGCGGCGCGCGCGATCGTCGACGGCGGCTTCACGGCAATCGTCGATGCCGCGTTCCTCAAGCGCGCCGAGCGCGACGCGTTCGCCGCGCTCGCGCGCTCGCTCGGCGCGCGCTTCGCGATCGTGGCCTGCGAGGCGCCGGTCGACGTGCTGCGCGAGCGCGTGGCCGCGCGCGCGGCCGCCGACCGCGACGCGTCGGACGCCACGCTCGACGTGCTCGCGCGCCAACTCGCCTGGCGCGAGCCCGTGCACGACGACGAAGGCGTCGTGCGCGTCGACACCGCCGCGCCGCCCGACGAAGTGGCGCGGCGCTGCGAGGCGCTCGCGCAAGCGCTCGGCGCGGGGGCGCCGGTGCAGGAGTGCCGATGACGCCGCCGCCGGACGCCGCACGCTTGACGGTCGTCAAGTTCGGACCGGGTCGCGCCTGCATGCTTGGAGGCGCGACGCCGTGGAAGCTTCACTGCCGATGCTCAAACAGGAGGTGACATGGCCAACGGGCACTGGATCCTGGTCGCCAACGGCTCGCGCGCGGTCTGCTACAGCCGCGACCCGCGCAAGGCTGACTGGACGCTCGCGCGCGAGGCCGAGTTCGAACACGTCGGAAGCCGGATGAAAGGATCGGAACTGGCCGCCGACCGTCCGGGCGGCGTGCGCGGTCACGGCAACGACAGCACGAAGCTCGCCCCGCGAACCGACCCGCGCCGCAACGAGGTCGAGCAGTTCGCGCGCGAACTCGCCGCGCATCTGGCCGATGCGCTGAACGCCGGCCGGTACGAGAAGCTGACGCTGGTCGCGTCGAATCCCTTTCTCGGGGTGCTGGCCGCGCAGTTGCCGGCCGGTGTGCGCCGCTGCGTCGACGCGCAGCTCGCGAACGACTACACGCAGCTCGCTCAGAAGGACCTGCAGGCGCGGTTGAAAGAACAACTTGGGAAGCCCAGATGAACGAGACCCCTGCCGTCGCACCCGTGCCGGCTGCGCAACTCGCGCGCCGTGCCGACTTGTCGGCGATCGCGTTCGAGACGACCGCCGATCTTGCCCCGATCGACCTGCCCGTCGGGCAGGACCGCGCGCTCGACGCGGTGCGCTTTGGCGCGCGCATCGAACACGCCGGCTTCAACCTGTTCGTGATCGGCTCGCCCGGCAGCGACATGGACCGCACCGTCAAGGCGATGCTGGAAGCCAAGGCGCGCGACGAGCCGGTGCCGCCCGATTGGGTCTACGTGCACAACTTCACCGCGCCGCAGAAACCGCGCGCGATGCGGCTGCCGCCGGGCCGCGGGCCGCAGTTTCGCGATGCGATCCGCGACCTGATCAAGGATCTCGAGGTCGCGCTGCCGGCGGCGTTCGAGTCGCAGGACTACCAGGCGCGGCGCGGTGCGATCGACGAAGCGTTCCGCCGCAAGCAGGAGGAGGCGTTCGGTGCGCTGACGCGCGAGGCGGCCGAGCGCTCGGTCGCCGTCGTTCGCACGCCGTTCGGCTTCGGCATCGCGCCGCTGAAAGACGGCGAGGTGCTGAAGCCGGAGCTGTTCAACGCGCTGCCGGAGGAGGAGCGCGCGCGCGTGCAGGCCACGCTGCAGGAGTTCGAAAAGCGGCTCGAGGAGATCCTGAACACGATCCCGCGCTGGGACAAGCAGCGCCGCGACGAGATCCGCGAGCTGAACCGCGACACCGCGCGCTTCGCCGTGGGCCATTCGATCGACGAGACGAAGACGCGTTTCACCGACCTGCCGCAGGTGCTCGAGCATCTGGACGCGATGCGCGCCGACCTGCTCGACAACGTCGGCGCGTTCATCGCCCCGCAGCAGGCGGCCGAGGGCGAAGGCGACGAGGAGTGGGAGACGTCGGGTCCGCTCGACCGCTACGAGGTCAACGTGCTGGTGACGCACCCGGCCGACTCGCCCGGCGCGCCGGTCGTCGAGGAACTGCATCCGACGCTGGGCAACCTGGTCGGGCGCATCGAGCACGAGTGGCACCGCGGCGTGATGGTCACCAGCTTCCGCCGGCTCAAGGCCGGCGCGCTGCACCAGGCCAACGGCGGCTATCTGCTGCTCGACGTGCGCAGCGTGCTGATCGAACCGTTCAGCTGGTTGGCGCTGAAGCGCGCGCTGCGCTCGCAGCAGATCAAGATCGAGCGGATCGACGACCTGCTCGGACTGACGACGACGGTTTCGCTCGAACCCGATCCGATTCCGCTCGACATCAAGGTCGTTCTGTACGGCGAGCGGCTGCTGTACTACCTGCTCGCCGAATACGACCCGGAGCTCGCCGAGCACTTCAAGGTGCTCGCCGACTTCGAGGACTCGTTCGACCGCGGCGCGGCCAACGAAGCCGCGTACGCGCGGCTCATCGCGTCGATTGCGCGGCAGGGCAAACTGCGCCCGTTCGACCGCGCCGCGGTCGAGCGCGTGATCGAGCGCGCCAGCCGGCTCGCCGAAGACGCGGCCAAACTCAGCCTGCGCGTCGATCCGTTGCGCGACCTGCTCGCCGAGTCGGATTACTGGGCCGGCGAGGCTGGCCGCGCGGTGGTC
This sequence comes from Pseudomonadota bacterium, assembly GCA_040752195.1. GTDB lineage: Bacteria > Pseudomonadota > Gammaproteobacteria > Burkholderiales > Burkholderiaceae_F > DSNY01. The sequence goes on from JBFMFC010000001.1 coordinate 21,363, forward strand.
GGTGCCGCCGACGTCGAACGCGCGATCGCCGAGCAGATCCGTCGCGCGAGCCGGCTGCGCGAGCGCATGCTCGAGTCGACGCTGCGCGAGATCGCGCTGATCGACACGTCGGGGCGGCGCATCGGCCAGTTGAACGGTCTGTCGGTCATCGAGCTGGGCGGCTACGCGTTCGGGCGTCCGAGCCGCATCAGCGCGCGCGTGCGACCGGGCGCCGGCAAGGTCGTCGACATCGAGCGCGAGGTGGCGCTCGGCGGGCCGATCCACGCCAAGGGCGTGCTGATCCTCGCCGGCTTTCTCGGCGGGCGCTACGCGCTCGACGTGCCGCTGTCGCTGCACGCGAGCCTCGTGTTCGAGCAGTCCTACAGCGGCGTCGAAGGCGACAGCGCATCGACGGCCGAGCTGTGCGCGCTGCTGTCGGCGCTCGCCGAGCTGCCGCTGCGGCAGGACCTCGCGCTGACCGGGTCGGTCAACCAGGCGGGCGAAGTGCAGGCGATCGGCGGCGTCAACGAGAAGATCGAGGGCTTCTTCGACCTGTGCGCCGCACGCGGCCTGACCGGCACGCAGGGCGTGCTGATCCCGGCGTCGAACGTTCAGCACCTGATGCTGCGAGCGGACGTGATCGAAGCGTGCGCGGCGGGCCGTTTCGCGGTGTGGCCGGTGCGCACGGTCGACGAAGCGATCACGCTGCTGACGGGCGTGGCCGCCGGCGAGCGCGGGGCCGACGGCGCATTCACGCCGGGCAGCGTCAATGCCCGGGTCGAGGCGCGGCTGCGCGAGTTCGCGCGCGTGCGGCCGCTGCCGCGCAGCGACGAGGCCGTATCCTGAGTCCTCGAAGGAGTCGAAGATGGCGACCGCGCACATCGCGTTCAGGCGCATCGTGCTGAACCTGCCGCCGGGCGACGCACCGGGGGCGGCGCTCGAAGCGACCGCGGCGCTGGCGCGCTGGCTCGACGCCCAACTGCTCGGTCTGTTCGTCGAGAACGCCGCGCTGTACGAGTACGCGCGCCTGCCTTTCGCGCGCGACATCGCGCCGGGTGCGGCGTGGCGGCGGCTCGCACCCGAGCGGCTCGTCGACGACTACGTGGCGATGGCGGCGGCGGCGCAGCGGCGTCTGCGGGCGATCGCCGAGCGCGCCGGTGTGCCTTACGAGTTCGAGATCCTGCGCGGCGATCCGGCCGAGTCGCTGGCGCGTGCGGCCGCCGATGATCTGCTGGCGTTGCTGGTACCGGCCGATCCGCTCGCGCGCTGGGCACCGCCGCGCGAGGTGCTCGCGGCCGGACAGCTCATCCTGCCGCGCCGCCTGCTGCGCGCACGCGGGCCGGTCGTCGTGGTCGCCACGCGTCCCGAGGAGGCGGCGCAGGCGGTCGCCGCGCGGATCGCCACCGCGGCGGGCGAAGGGCTGATCGTGCTCGAAGCCGAGCGCGATGCGGCGCCGGGGTTGCCGCCCGAGGTTCGCCGCGTGCGATGCGCGCCGAACGCGCAGGCCGCCGCCGCGGTCTTGCAGGCGACGCGCGAGCGGCTCATCGTCATTCCGCGCAGCGTCCTGCGCGCGTCGCACGGCGGCTCGGCGGCGCGGGATCAGACGCGCGAGGCGGGCGGCGTGCCGAGCGCAACGAAAGCAGCGACCGAGGAGGCAGCGCTCGCGGACTGGATCCGGCTCGCCGCCGAGCGCGGCGTTCCGCTGCTCGTCGTCGACGGCGCCTGAGCGGCTCGCCTCGCACCGCCGCGCGGCGACGCGGGCATCGAGGCCGGGCGCGACCGGGCGGGTTCAATGGCCCTCGTCCTCGATGCGGGTCCAGGCTTCTTCCGCCGGCAGCCCGGTTTCGGGGTCGATCCAGTCGGCGATCCCGATCTCGGCTTCGGCTTCCTCGCGCGTTTCGTCCGGCGCGAGTTCGTTCTCTTCGGCCGAGCGCATGTCGGCCTCTGCTTCCGCGGCCGTGGCGAACGGACCGACCTCACGCCGGCCCTCGTCGGCGAGCCAGTAGAAGCCATCCGGGCGCACGACGATGCGCACGTCCTCGGTGCCGGTCTCGGTGTCGGTGGGCAGGGAAGTGGCCATTGCGTGCTCCTGCGCTTACTACCCTTCGCGCCTACCCTACCCGCGGCGCGCCGCGCGGGTTTGATCGCGGTTAACTTCCCGCCGTCGGTGCGGCGATCGGTCCGGAGCGTCCCCGATCACGCGCTCGGCGCGAGCGGGTCCGTGTGCCGGGCGCGGCAGCGTGCGTGTGGTCGAGTCCGGTATGACCGCTTGGTTTCCGACGTCGATCCGCCGGCTGCCGGACGGCCTTGCCGGGGTCGCTCGCGAACGCGCAGCGCCTTGACCGGCGTCACCACCGCGGGCGCGCCTCGTGACACTCTGTCAGCGTGAGGGCGAGGCGTCAGTGCAGCAGCACGGCCACGCCGATGGGCGGCAGCTTCGCTTCGCCGTCGTGGGCGGGCGCGTGTGCGGGGACGATGATTCCCGTGGCGAGACGGTCCGCGAGCAGCCGCACCGGCTGGTGGTCGCGCAGCATCCACAGGCGGGAGGTGATCGGATCGAGCCGTCTGGCGAGCTCGGTCGCCTGGATGTCGCGCGATGTGCTGGTTGCCATGGTTTCCTCCCGACGCACTCGCACTGTAGTGTCGGACGGATTCCTACAAAGGCAGAAAAGGCCGGCCTTTCGCGATGAATTTCGCTCCGCCCACACGGGCGGTCCGGGGCCGGCGAGTCGGGCGCCGGGCGATCGCGGCGAAGCGGTATCGGCGGCGTGCCGCGTCGCGCGGCGGACCGGCCCAGAATGAGGGTGCAGGTGAGCCCGATGAACGCGAACCCAGGCGCAGCAAAGGCATCGCGCGTGCGGCGGCGTGCCGAGCCGTCGAGCTGCACGCGGGAGCCCGCGCCGGTCGTTCCATTCGTCGATCCGCTGTACGCGGCGCAGGCGGGCTGGGAGGTCTGGCTCGGCGGGCGCCTGGCGGCGGAGGAAATCGCCGCCCGGCGCGACGCGCGGCTGCGCGCGACGATCGAATTCGCGCGCGTGTACTCGCCGTACTACCGCGCGCTCTACCGCGACCTGCCGCCGACCGGCGACGTCGCGCTCGAGGAGCTGCCGGTCGTGCACAAGCGCGCGCTGATGCAGCACTTCGACGAGGTCGTCACCGACCCCGCGGTAACGCGTGCCGGCGTGGCCCGCTTCGTCGCCGACCCGCGCCGCATCGGCCGCCCTTTCCTTGGCCGCTACGCGGTCTGGAGCAGTTCGGGGACGTGCGGCGAACCGGGCTACTTCGTTCAGGACGGCCGTGCGCTCGCGGTGTACGACGCGCTCGAACTCCTGCGCTTCCGCGCGGCCAACGCCGCGGCCGGGGCGGCGATGGTCTGGGCTGCGCCGCAACGCTACGCGCTGGTCGCGGCGATCGACGGGCACTTCGCAGGCATCGCGACGTTGCGGCGGCTCGTCCTGCTGTGTCCCTGGCTCGCGCCGACGACGCGTGCGTTTTCGCTGCTGCAGCCGGTGGCCGCGCTGGTGGCCGAACTCAATGCGTATCAGCCGCGAGTGCTCGCGACGTATCCGACCGCCGCCGAGATGCTGGCCGACGAACAGGAGGCGGGACGGCTGCACCTTGCGCTGGACGAGATCTGGACCGGCGGCGAGTGCCTGCCGCGGCCGGTTCGGGCGCGGCTCGCGCGCGTGTTCGGCTGCACGGTGCGCAGCGCCTACGGCGCCTCCGAGTTTCTGTCGATCGGCTGGGAGTGCACGCACGGGCGGCTGCATCTGAACGCCGACTGGGTCGTGCTCGAGCCGGTCGACGCACACGGTCGTCCGGTGCCGCCGGGCGTGCCTTCGCATACCGTGCTGCTGACCAACCTCGCCAACCGGGTGCAGCCGCTGGTCCGCTACGCGCTGGGCGATTCGGTGACGCTCGACCGCGACGCCTGCCCGTGCGGCTGCGCGCTGCCTTCGATGACCGTCGAAGGGCGGCGCGACGACGTGCTCGTGTATCCGCGTCGCGACGGCGCGCCGGTCAAGCTGCTGCCGCTCGTGCTGTGCACGGTGATGGAGGAGGCGGCGGGCGTGAACGACTTCCAGCTCGTGCAGCCGGACGACCACGTGCTCGGCGTCCGGCTCGGTCGCGGACAGCGCGGATGCGCGCGACGCGTGCTGCGCGCGTTGCGCGCGCACCTCGCCGCGCAGGGACTCGGCCACGTGCGCGTGTCGATCGAGCGCGCGGGTCCGCAGCGCGAACCCGGAAGCGGGAAGCTGCGCCGCGTGCAGGCGCTGCGCGGGCACGCGTGAGCCGCGCAGCGGACGTGCGGCAGAATCGGTGCCGTGCTCTCCCGGCTCCGCAAACTGATGCCCAAGACCAACCTCGGCCGCGCATGCGCGGCGCTCGCGCTCGGCGCGCTGGTGGCCGCCGCCGCCGGCTGCAGCACGCTCGGCTACTACGCGCAGGCCGCGCACGGACACTTGGCGCTGCTCGCGGCGGCGCGCCCGATCGACGACTGGCTCGCCGACCCGGCCGCGCCTGATCCCCTGAAGCAGCGGCTCGAGCGGGCGCGCGCGATTCGCGCGTTCGCCGCGAGTGAGCTGGGCCTGCCCGACAACCGCAGCTATACCGCGTACGCCGACCTGAAGCGGCCGGCCGTCGTCTGGAACGTCTTCGCCGCGCCCGAGCTGTCGCTGCAACTGAAGACCTGGTGCTATCCGCTGTTCGGTTGCGCGTCGTACCGCGGTTACTTCGACCGCGACGACGCGCTCGCGCTGGCGCAGGTGCTGCGCGCGCAGGGCTTCGACGTCCACGTCGCGCCGGTGCCTGCGTACTCGACGCTCGGCTGGCTGGACTGGTTGGGCGGCGATCCGCTGCTGAACACCTTCATCGGCTATCCCGACGGGGAGCTCGCACGGATGATCTTCCACGAGCTGGCGCACCAGGTGGTCTACGTGAAGGACGACACGGTGTTCAACGAGAGCTTCGCCACCGCGGTCGAGCGCGTCGGCGTGCGCCGCTGGCTGGCCGCGTACGGCGACGACGCGATGCGCGCCGAGTACGCAAGCTTCGAGGCGCGCCGCGCGGACTTCATCGAGCTGCTGCTCGCGCACCGGCGGCGCCTCGTCGAAGCCTACGCGAGCGGAACCGATGCGGACAGGCGCGCGCGCAAGCGCGCCGTCTTCGAGGACCTGCGGCGCGAGTACGAGCGGATCAAGCAAACGCGCTGGGACGGATGGTCCGGATACGACCGCTTCTTCGCGCAGGCGCTGGGCAACGCCCATCTGGCCGCGGTCGGCGCGTACAACGACCGGGTGCCCGCGTTCGAGCGGCTCCTCGAGCGGCAAGGCGGCGATCTGCGCCGCTTCTACGCCGAGGTGAAGCGGATCGCGGCGCTCGCCAAGCCCGAGCGCGACGCCGAGCTGCGCGCGCTCGCGCCGGCGGCGCGGATCGACAGCGGCGGCTGACGCAGCGCGCCGAAGGCACCCGCGCGACCGCGGCAACCCCGGGTTAACTCGGGGTCGGCGGCGCGCACGGTCTCGACTCTGCCGCGAGGCCAATCTGCGGGCTGCGGGCTATCATCGGCGCGCCCCGGTCGCGAGGGGGCGCACGGACACAAGACATAACGAGGAAGGAGACCGCGATGGGAGCCAACGACCGCTTCTGGCTGAAGAACTACCCGCCGGGCGTTCCCGCAGACATCGACTACACGCAGTACAAGTCGCTCGTGCAGCTGCTCGACGAGGCGTTCAAGAAGTACAGCGCGCTGCCGGCGTACACCTGCATGGGGGCGACGCTGACCTACCGCCAGCTCGACGAGGAGTCGGCTGCGGTCGGTGCGTGGCTGCAGAGCAAGGGGTTCGGCAAGGGCAAGCGCGTCGCGATCATGATGCCCAACATCCTGCAGTACCCGGTCGTGCTCGCCGGCGTGCTGCGCGCGGGCTGCACGGTCGTCAACGTCAACCCGCTGTACACCGCGCGCGAACTGGAGCATCAGCTCAAGGACTCGGGCGCCGAGGCGATCTTCATCCTCGAGAACTTCGCGGCGACGCTGCAGCAGGTGCTCGACAAGGTGCCGACCAAGACCGTCGTCGTGTGCGCGATGGGCGACATGCTCGGTTTCGTCAAGGGACTGCTCGTCAATTTCGTCGTGCGCAACGTGAAGAAGATGGTGCCCGAGTACTCGCTGCCCAGCGCACAGCGTTTCCTCGAGGTGCTCGCCGACGGCCACCGCATGACGCTGAAGCCGGTGGACGTCGGCCACGACGACGCCGCTTTCCTGCAGTACACCGGCGGCACGACGGGCGTGAGCAAAGGCGCCACGCTGCTCCATCGCAACATCGTCGCGAACATGCTCCAGTGCGAGGCATGGTTCCAGCCCGCGCTCAAGAAGCTCAAGCCCGGCGAGCAGCCGATCTACGTCACGGCGCTGCCGCTGTACCACATCTTCGCGCTGACGGTGTGCGCGATGATGTCGATGCGGCTCGGCGGCCATTGCCTGCTGATTCCCAATCCGCGCGACATCCCCGGCTTCGTCAAGGAGCTGTCGAAGTACCGTTTCCACATCCTGCCGGCGGTCAACACGCTGTTCAACGCGCTGCTGAACAACGAGGACTTCAAAAAGCTCGACTTCTCGCGGCTGATCCTGTCCGCCGGCGGCGGCATGGCCGTTCAGGAAGCCGTCGCGCAACGCTGGCTGAAGGTCACCGGATGCCCGATCTGCGAGGGCTACGGACTGTCCGAGACGTCGCCCGTGGCGACTTCCAACCGCACCGACACGGACCGTTTCACGGGGACGATCGGACTGCCTCTGCCGTCGACCGAGATCGCGATCCTGGACGATGCCGGCAACAAGCTGCCGGTCGGCTCGACGGGCGAAATCGCGATCCGCGGCCCGCAGGTCATGGCGGGCTACTGGAACCGCCCCGACGAGACCGCGAAGGTGATGACGCCCGACGGCTTCTTCCGCACCGGCGACATCGGCATCATGGACGCCGAGGGCTACACGAAGATCGTCGACCGCAAGAAGGACATGATCCTGGTGTCCGGCTTCAACGTGTATCCGAACGAGATCGAGGGCGTGGTCGCGATGCACCCGGGCGTGCTGGAGTGCGCGGCGGTCGGCGTTCCCGACGAGCGCTCGGGCGAGGCGGTGAAGCTGTTCGTCGTCAAGAAAGACCCTGCGCTGACCGAACGCGACCTGCAGGAGTTCTGCAAGGAGCACCTGACCGGCTACAAGCGGCCGAAGTACATCGAGTTCCGCACCGATCTGCCGAAGACCAACGTCGGCAAGATCCTGCGGCGCGAACTGCGCGACCAGAAGAAGGCTGCCTAGCCGACGGCGACGTCGCGCGGGGACGCCGCCGCCCCGCCGGGCGGCGGCGTTTTTCTTGGCGGGTCGCGCTACAGTTGCGGCCGGCGCGCCCGATCCGGATCGGGCAGGTCGTCGACGACGACCGCGATCGCCGCCAACGCGGCGCGCCGGTCACGCGCGCTGCGCAGACGAGGTCAAACATGAAGAAGTTCGGAAGCAAAGGCGGCGCAGCACGCGATGCGCGCGACGAGCGACCGCCGCGCAAGCCGTTTCGGCGTGACGAAGCGGGCGCCGCGGCGCGGTCCCGGCCGCCGGCGTCGCGCGAGTCCTACGGCGACCCGTATCAACGCGCGCAGCGGCCCAGGCCCGAGCGCGACGAAACCAGCCAGGCGCGGGGCTTCACGGTGACGCTCGATCCGGACGTGGCCCGTGTGTTTCGCGGCGACGCTTCGGTCAACAAGGCGCTGCGGCTTGTAATCCAGTTGATGGAGGTGGCCGCGCCGCGCCCGCGCGCGGGCGGCGAACGCGGACAGGCCGAGCGCCCGCGCAAGACCGGCGGCTATCGGGGAAGCGCCGAGGCGCGCGGGTTCGTTCGCAAGCCGCGCTTCGACGAGCGCGAGGACTGAGATGGCCGCGGCGGGGCTCGGTCGCATCGGACAGATCGCGCTGCACGTGTCGGACGCGGACCGCGCAGAGCGCTTCTGCCGCGATACGGTGGGACTGCCGCTGCTGTTGCGTTTCGGCGACCCGGTGTTCTTCGACTGCGACGGCGTGCGCCGGATGCTCGACGGCGGGCACGAGGCGCGCGGCGCCGCGCATTCGGCGTTCTGCATCGACCTTCGGGTCGCGGGCATCGACGCGATGGCGGCGACGCTGAAAGCGGGCGGCGTGCGCTTCGAGCAGCCGCCGCACCTCGTCGCGAAGATGCCTGATCGCGAACTGTGGATGGCGTTCTTCTGGGATCCGGACTCGAATCTGCTCGCGCTGATCGAAGAGCGCAGGTCCTTTGCCGCCGCCTGAGCGAGTGAGCACGCTGCGCGTCGCGACGATCAACTGCCTGAACCTCGCGCTGGCCGGGCGGCGCACGTACGAGGGTTTCGCGCCTTACACGCCCGACGAGTACCTCGCCAAGACGCAGTGGCTCGCCACGCTGCTCGACCGGCTGGCAGCGGATTTCGTGCTCGTGCAGGAGGTCTTCCACGAGCAGGCCCTGTCCGACGTCGTGCGGCAGACCGCGAGCCGCGGGCGTGCTTTCGGGCTGGCCGTGCCGTTGGCCGACGAAAGCAACAGCAAGCCGCGCCTCGGTCTGGTGTGGCGAAACCCGTGGCAGCCGCGCATCGAGTCGATCGCCGATCTGCCGCCGGGCTGCGCCGTGCCGGTGCCCGAGCGCGGCGAGCACGTGCAGTTCTCGCGACCGCTGCTGCGCGCGACCGTGGGGCTTCCGAGCGGCGCGGCGTTGACGCTGCTGAACGTCCATCTGAAGTCGCGCCGCCCGGAGTACGTCGAAGGCGAAGAACGCGACGACCCGTACGCCGAGGCGCGCGCGCAGCTCCGGTCGTTGATCATCCGCGGCGCCGAAGCGGCGGCGGTGCGCAGGCTCGTCGTCGAGTGGACGCGCAGCTCGCGCGCGCCGCTCGTCGTCGCGGGCGACTTCAACGACGCGCCGGGCGCGGTGACCACGCGCATCGTCGCGGACACCTCGTGGACGCCCGAAGATCGCGCGCAGCGCGACTGCATGCTGTTCGACGCGCTCGACGTCGTGCGCCGGCCGGCGCCCGGATGCGGGCGCGATGTCGCGTACACGATCCTGCACGGCGGCGAGCCGGAGCGCATCGATCATGTGCTGGTCTCGGAGGAGTTCGTCGCGCAGTCCAAGCACGCGATCGGGCACGTGGCGGCGGTCGAGATCCTGTCCGACCATCTCGTCGAGCGCCGCCGCGCTGCGCTTGAAGCTGCCGACCCAAATGGCACGGACTTGAGTCGCATCTTTTCCGATCACGCCGCCGTGTGCGTCACTATCGTGCTCGACGGCCAATGACGGCCTGTCGCCGCGTCGGCGCGGCGTTTCGGATGAGGGGGATCGACGATGCAAACGCGTAAGGGCGCGGCACTCGCTGCGCTGCTCGTCCTGGTTGCCGCTCCGGTCGCGGCGCAAACGATCGCCGTGAAGGGCGGCACGACGGGGCTGGGCGCAGAACTCGCCTGGCCGGTGACGGACCGCTTCGCCGCCCGGCTGTGGGCGAACGGCGGATCGCTGTCGCGCGACATGACCGAGTCGGGCATCCGCTACGACGCCAAACTCAAGTTCGGCACCGCGCTCGCGCTGGCGGACCTGCATCCGTTCGCAGGACGCTTCCGCATCTCGGCGGGCGTCGCCTACAACGACAACCGCTTCGACTTCACCGGCCGCGGCGACGGCAGCACCATCGAGATCAACGGCGTGCCGTACAACTCGGCCGATGTCGGTACGCTCGACGGCCACGTGCGCTTCGACAAGACGAGCCCCTATCTCGGCATCGGCTGGGCTTCGGCGCCGCGCGGCGCGGCGGGTTTCGGCGCGGCAATCGACCTCGGCGTGATGTTCCAGAAACCGAGGGCGAGCCTCACGGGCACGTGCGGGCCATCGCTGCCCGCGCCCGTGTGCGCCCAGCTTCAGAGCGACCTGCGCGCCGAGGAGGTGCAGTTCCGTGACGCCGTCGACGACTTCAAGGCCTATCCGGTCGTGTCGATCGGTCTGTCGTACCGGTTCTGAGCGGCGCGCCCGCTCGGACATCTGACGCACCGTTTCGCACGTACCCGCTCGGCCTGACCGGTCCCGTCCATGCGCAAGTCCATCGTGCTCGCCGGCGCGCTCCTTGCGCTGGCCGCGTCGCCGGCGATCGCCGGCCGTCCGTTCGCGACCGAAGACGCCGGCGTGCTCGCCGCGGGCGACTGCGAGCTGGAAGCCTATGCGCTGCGCCAGACGGCTGGCGATTCGCCCAAGGAGACGGGCTGGTGGGTCCAGCCGGGTTGCGGGATCGGGTATCGGACGCAGCTGGCGATCGGCGGCGGTCGGACCCGGGTCGAACCGGACCGATTCACCGCGACTGCGCTGTCAGGCAAGAGCTGGCTGCGCGAACTCACGGACGAACAGGCGGGCGTCGCGCTGGCCTATGCCGTCGGGGGTGAAAGGGCGCACGGCGGAAGCTTCAGGCACGAGAGCGCGGCGCTGGCGGCCGTCGTGTCGTCGCCGCTTGGCAACGGCCTGCTGTTGCACGCCAATGTCGGCTGGAGTCGCTCGGAGTCGGCACGGCTGAACTCGACGATCTGGGCGCTTGCGCTCGAGCGGACGAGCGCAGCGGGGCTGGATGTCGGCGCCGAAGTCTACGGCGACGATCGCGCGGCGGCCTGGCTGGGGGCCGGCGCGCGCTACGCGCTGCGCGCGGAAAAGCTCTTCATCGACGTTTCGTGGGCGGTGCAGGCCAACCGCGCCCGCGCGAAGTCCGTCACGGTCGGGCTGAAGCTCGCTTTCTGACGACGGCCGGATGCCGCAGCGGCGCTGAAACCGGCGCAGCGCGGCAAAGCCGCGCGCGTACGATCAGCCCGCCGCGATCGCGCCCGGCGGATCGGCGGGTTGCTCGATCAGCGCCTGACGCAGGCAGCGGTAGATCGTCATTGCTTCGAAGCGCAGGCCGTCGCGGCCTTTCAGACGGATGTGCATGTCGTTCGCTCCGGCACGGACCGAAACGGCGGCACGGTCGAGCGGCTGTTCGGTGCCGTCGGCATCGCGCCGGCACTCGGTCAGCGCCTTGAGCACGCGCTGCTGTCTGCCGGCGACTCCGGTCAGTTCGATGTGGACTTCGTCGCCCCGTTCGCGCACGCGCATCAGCATCTTCAGCTCCGTCGGTGTCCGCTTCCGCTTCCGCCTGACAACGCTTCTGAAGTTAATCAGATGACAGCGCACGCGGAACGGCTGAAAACGTAATCGATGCGCCGAGTATTCACTGGACGCGCGGGCTCAAGTTCGCCGCGCGGCCATCAGCGACCGACCGGAGGCAGTTGCTGCAGCGCGCGATCGTGGGGCCGCGACAACAGCGCGACCGCCAACGACGCACCGACGAGCGCGAGGAACATGTCCGACTGCGTGTCCCACGGGTCGCCCTGAGTGCCGAGAAGCTCGGCGGCGCCCTGGCCGAGCGCGAGGGCGGCCCACCACTCGATCAGCTCGTACAAGGCGCTGACCGCGAGCGCCACGCATACGCACAGGAAGGCCAGCATGCGACGGCCGCGCACGAAGTCGCCGCGCAACAGGATTTCGCGGGCGACGATCGCGGGAACGAAACCCTGCATGAAGTGCCCGAGCTTGTCGTACGGGTTACGCGCGAGCGCGAACGCTTCCTGGACCCAGAACCCGGCCGGCACGCGCGCGTACGTGTACGCGCCGCCGACGATCAGGACCATGGCGTGCACGAAGATCAGGCCGTACAGCAGCGGGGTGAGCGGGTAGCGCGGCCGTGTCGCGACGAGCAGCGGCGCTGCGATCAGCACGGGCAGCACCTCCAGCAGCCAGGTCGTCCGGTCGTACGGTTGCCAGCCGGAGACGATCAGCGCGACGATTGTCGCTGCGAGCATGCCGGCCAGCCAGGGAGTCTGTCGATCGGAGGACATCGTGAACGGATCCTTGTGCAGACGCGCCATTATCGGGGCAGGCCTCGCCGCGGCGGTGATCGCGCTTGGCGCGTGCGCGGATGATCCCGGTCCGCTGCGCGCGTACGGCGCCGATCCGACGCAAGTGACCGTGTCCGGTTTCTCGGCGGGCGGCTATATGGCCGTGCAGTTTGCGGTCGCCGACTCGGCGCGGGTGCGCGGCGTCGGCGTCATCGCCGGCGGGCCGTACCGCTGCGCGGCCGGCGAGCTGCACCACGCGCTCGACGGCTGCCTGAGGGGTGCGCCGGACCCGCAGCTGGCGATCGCCGAAGCGCGTCGGCTGGCAGCGCTGCGGTCGATCGACTCGACCGATCACCTCAAGCGCACCCGCGCCTGGCTGCTCGTCGGCGGCGCCGACGACGTCGTTGCGCGCTCCGTCGTCGAGGCCGCGCGTGACTTCTTTGCGCACTTCAACGCCGGCGGTACGCGGTTTGAGTTCATGCCCGGGCTCGGCCACGGGATTCCGACGCGCGCGACCGGCGTCGCCTGCGAATCCAGCGCGAGCCCCTATCTGAACCGCTGCGGCGACGACGCGGCCGCGCGGATGCTCGAACATCTGTACGAAAAGCCCGGCGGCACGCGCGCGGGGCGGGGCCGCCTCGAGCGCTTTCGGCAGGGTGAGTTTCTCTCCCCGTGGCGGCGTGTCTGGCTGGCGAGTTCGCTCGACCGCGAGGGTTACGTCTTCGTGCCCGAACAGTGTGCGGAGGGCGTGCGCTGCCGCCTGCACGTCGCGCTGCACGGCTGTCGCCAGGGCGCGCACGACGTCGGCGAAGCCTTTGTCCGCGATGCCGGCTACAACGACTGGGCGGCCGCCAACGACACCATCGTGCTGTATCCGCAGGTCAAGCCGGTGCGACCGAACTGGCTGCTCGCCTGGCTGCCGAACAATCCGCTCGGCTGCTGGGACTGGTGGGGTTACACGGGGCCGGACTACGCGGCCAGAAGCGGCGCGCAGGTCGCGGCGCTGCGCGCGATGGTCGATCGCGTCACGGCACCGCGCGACCCGTCGCGGTGAGGGCGGCGCGCTGCGTCTCGATCGCCGCGACGATCTCGCCGACGCGGGCGGTCAGCGTGTGCGCGTCCGGCACGAAGGCGAAGTGCGCCAGCCGCTGCTGCACCTCCGGCGGGAAGTCGCTCTGGACGTAGCGCAGCCCGAAGTCGAAGCGCTCCGGGCGGTGCGCCATGCCGAACAGTTCGACCAGCGCGCGCAGTAGCGCCTGGTAGAAGCCGAGCGCCTCGAGCGCCCGCTCGCGGGCGAGTTCCTTGCGCGCGAGCAGCGCGTAGACCGGCGCAGCCTGCCCGATCTGCTCGAGTCGTGCCCGGCGCCTCGCTTCGTGGGCGCTGCGGTCGAGCGGCACGGCACGCACGCGACCGCCGCGGTCGAAGTACACGAGCGGCTCGCCGTGACGCTCGCGCTCGAGGAATTGGGCGACGCCGGCGGGGGCAAGCACCGAGCAGTCGACCGCGAAGAAGGGCGGCGCGCCGGCAAGCAGGTAGAACCGCTGCGCCATGTCGCGAAACGCCGGCGGTTCGACGTGCCACGTGTGCTCGATCGGCGCGACGGCGGCAAGCGCGCTTTCGACGGCGGCGAACACCGCGGCCGTTGCCGCGGGCGGCGCGACGATGCACAGATCGACATCGGAGAACGCGTCGAGCCGGCCGGTCGCTGCCGATCCGCCTTGCCAGACCGCTTCGACCGCGTCGAGCGCGCGCAGCGGCGCGACGAGCGCTTCGATGACGCGACGACGGAAAGCGTCGACGTTTTCCAAGGGTTCAGCGCGGGCGGTCAGTCGATCTTGGCGCCGGAGAACTTCACGACCTGGGTCCACTTGTCGATTTCGCTGCGAATGAACGCGGCGAACTGCTCCGGCGTGTTGCCAACCGGCTGCGCGCCTTGGCCGATGAAGCGCTCGCGCATCTCGGGTGTGCTCAGCACCTTGACCACATCTTGATGCACCTTGGCCACGATCTCGCGCGGCGTGCCGGCGGGCGCGAGCAGTCCGAACCAGGAGGTCGCGTCGAAGCCCTTCAGCCCCGCGGCTTCCTCGATCGTCGGCACGTTCGGCAGCGCGGGCGCGCGCTCGAGCGACGTGACCGCGAGCGCCTTCAGCCGGCCGCTGCGGATGTGCGGAAGCGCCGACGGCAGGTTGTCGAACATGACCTGCGTGTTGCCGGCGATCAGGTCCTGGATGGCGGGTGCCGAGCCGCGATAGGGCAGATGAACCATGTAGGTCTTGGTCAGGCTCTTGAACAGCTCGCCGCTCAGATGGATCGACGTGCCGTTGCCGCTCGATGCCATGTTGAGCTGACCGGGCTTGGATTTGGCCAGCGCGATGAACTCCTTGACCGAGCTCACCGGCAGCGAGGCGGGCACCACCATCACGTTCGGCACCGCCGCCACCAGCGTGATCGGCGTGAAGTCCTTGATCGGGTCGTACGGCAGCTTGCCGCCGCCCTGCGTGTACAGGGGCAGGTTGATCGCGTGCGTGCCGACCGTGCCCATCAGCAGGGTGTAGCCGTCGGCCGGCGACTTGGCGACGACGTCCGTGCCGATGTTGCCGCCGGCACCGCCGCGGTTTTCGATGACGACCGGTTGGCCCCACATCTTCTGCAGCTCGGAGCCGACGAGGCGGGCAACGATGTCGGTCGTCCCGCCCGCCGGGAACGGCACGACGATGCGGACGGGCTTGCTCGGGTAGGGCTGTGCGACGGCGGTGTGCGCGACAACGGCGCAGGCGGCCGCGGCGAGGAAGGACTTCAACATGGCGCCTCCTTGGTGTGGGTCTGAGTCTGTTCGCGCGGAGTCTGCCGCCAAGCGCGAAGCGCGTCCACCGGTTCTATAGTCGCGGCTTCACGACTGCGCGAACCCGCGTTTTGCCCCGACATGAAGAGTCCGCTCCAGCCTCAACCGATCGAGCGTGCCCGCCTGCTCGCGTGTCTGCGCGAGCGAAAGCCGTGGGACGCGGTGATCGTCGGCGGCGGCGCCACCGGACTCGGCATCGCGGTCGACGCCGCGGCGCGCGGATTGCGCGTGGCATTGATCGAGGCGCGCGACTTCGGCTCGGGCACCTCCAGCCGGAGCACGAAGCTCGTCCACGGCGGCGTGCGGTATCTCGCCCAAGGCAACGTCAAGCTCGTTCGCGAAGCCCTTGAGGAACGCGCCACGCTGCTGGCGATCGCGCCGCACATCGTGCATCCGCTCGAGTTCGTCGTGCCGTGCTATCGGCCGCTGGAGCGCCCTTTCCTGCGCATCGGGCTGGGCGCGTACGACCTGCTCGCCGGCCGCCGCGGCATCGGCCCGACGCGCTGGCTTTCACGCGACGAGACGCTCGAACGTTTGCCGGGAATCCGGCCCGCAGGGCTGCGCGGCGGCGTGTCCTACTGGGACGGCCAGTTCGACGACGCGTTGATGTGCATCGCGCTGATGCAGACCGCGTATGCGCTCGGTGCCACGCCGATCAACTACGTGCGCTGCGAGGGTCTGCAAGTGCGCGACGGCCGGATCGCGAGCGTTCGCGCCGTCGATGCGGAAACCGGCGAGTCGTTCGAACTGGCGACGACTTGCGTGTTCAACGCCGCCGGCGTGTGGGTCGACGGCGTGCGCCGGCTCGCCGATCCGCGCGCGCGCAAGCTGATCACCGTCAGCCAGGGTTCGCACCTGGTCGTCGACCGCGACTTTCTGCCGGGGTCGGCCGCGCTGATGATCCCCAGGACCCCTGACGGCCGCGTGCTGTTCGTCATCCCGTGGTTCGACAAGCTGCTGATCGGAACCACCGACGGCCCGCGGCCCGACGCACCCTGGGAGCCTCAGCCTTCGGACGAAGAGATCGAATTCATGCTCGAGACCGCGCGCGGCTATCTCGCACGTCCCATCGCGAGAGCCGACGTGCGCGCGAGCTTCGCCGGGCTGCGCCCGCTGTTCAACCCGGGCAACGCCGGCTCGACTGCCGCGATCTCGCGCGAGCATGCGGTGCTGACGGAGTTCGGCAACCTGATCTCGATCGTCGGCGGCAAGTGGACGACCTACCGCAGGATGGCGGTGGACGCGATGGCTGCCGCCGTACGTGCCGGTCTGTTCGATCCTCGCCCCGTGCGGACCGAGGACCTGATGCTCGTCGCCGATCGCGTGCTCGTCGATCCCGCGCGCCGCGCGGCGCCGGATGCCGCCTACGCCGAGCACTGCCGGCGGTTCACGCAGGCGCGGACGAGCGAGGACGTGGTATGCCGTCGCGCGCGAGTCGCTTTTTTGGACAGCGAGCTGGCCACGCGCCTGAAGTCCGCGCTGTGAGCGCCGCGAAAAAAAAGGCCGCCCGTAGGCGGCCTTGACTTCGAGTTCCTGGCGCGACTAGAAGGCGTGACGGATGCCGATATCGATACCGGTCGAGGAGCCGCCGAGCGTCGCGGGCGCGCGGCCACCGGCGGTGGCGAACCCAATGCCGGTGCCGTCGTTGTCGACCCGACCATAGGTCGCGTACAGGGCGGTACGGCGCGACATGTTGTACACGTAGCCCACGCCGAGCAGCGAGCCGTCGTTGGTGGTGTTCGCCACGTCGTAGTTGTTGTACTGCGCGCGCAGGACGTGCGGACCGAAGGTGGCGACCACGCCCAGGCCCCAGTCTTTGCGCTCGGCCGTGCCGAGCTTCGTCTTCGCCCAGTACGCCATGGGCTTGAACGCGCCGAACGTGTAGCTGCCGGCAAGACCCTGGCGTTTGAAGTCGCCCGCGAGGTACTCGGTACTGCCATAGAAGACGCTGGCGTCCAGACCGGCGCCGGCAAAGCCCAGCCGGGCGCTGGTGTGCCGGCCGTCATTCTTGTTGGCTGCGGTCGAGGCGTTTTCGCCGAACGCGTACATCGCCGAGCCATACAGCCCGCCGAGGTTCGACGGCAGGAAGTAGGTCACCGAGTTGGACGCGCGGACGTTCGTCACGCACCCGCCGAGCCCCGTGCAGGTGTAGGACAGCGACTGCGCCGAGCCGGCGACCGTGAACGGGTCAGCCGACGCCACACCAAGGAAGTCCGGCGTCAGATCGCGGCCGAGGCGGACCTCGCCAAAGCCACCCATCAGGCTGACGGTGGCGCGCCGGCCGAACAGCGCGGCCACCGGGCCCGCCTGGTTGTTGGTCGATGCCGGAGCCGCCCCCGTGCCATCGTCCGGATTGAATCCGCCCTCCAGCCAGAAACCCGCCTTCATGCCGCCGCCGAGGTCTTCCTCGCCGCGAATTCCCCAGCGCGCCGTGGTGTGGCCGCTATTGCCGATACGGTTGACCGTACCTGCGCCGTCACCTTTGACACTCTGGAAGTTGACATCCGCGATACCGAACAGGGTCACGCTGGACTGCGCGCTGGCCGCCCCGGCGAAAGCGCCGAGGACCGCAAGTGCGATGAGCGACTTTTTCATATGTATCTCCACATGTGTTGATAGATCAGCCGACAGCGATGCGGATGTTCTTGCTCTGCTCCGATCGCCAACCGCGACTGGCAACTCCCAACGGAAGTCCGAGTCGATTCTTCCAAAGAACCGATGACAGGGCAAAGAACGCGCAGCGAATCGACTGCCCGATAGGCGCGAGTTGTGGGGTTTGTGCAACACCAAGATGGCCGGGATTCAATGCCCACGGCAGTCAAAAAAATCAAGGGGCGCCGGTGGCGCCCCTTGATCCAGCGCAACTCTCGTCAGAACGAGTGCCGCATGCCGATCTGCAGCGACTTGCTGTCTTCGGCCCGTGCCGTGGTCCAGCCGCCCGTGCAGCACGCGGCGCCGAGCGCGATGCGCGCCTGGTCTTTGTTGTTCGCGATCGCATAGGCGCCGTAGAGCTGCGTGCGCCTGGACAGGTTGTACATGTACGCGAGCCCGATCTGATCGACCTTCGCGTCCGCCGTCGCCCAGAGGCTGCGCGCCGAGTCCTTGGCCTGGTTCAACGCGGCCATCAGCGTGCCGTTGCCGATCGTCCAGTTCAGGCCCAGGTGGTACACGTTCAGGTCGATCGGTCCGACCACGCCGCGCAGCGCGTCGACGTCGAAGCGGTTGATGTACAGGCCGCCCAAAATGGTGTTGATCGCGGCGAGGTTGCCGCCCGTGCTGATCACGATGTTCTGGATGTCGACCGGCGACAGCACGGGGTTCTCGTTCTTCGCCTTGAGGTAGGTCGCAAAGAGCTTGACGTTGCCGAGCGTGGCGTTGCCGCCGACGCTGTAGGTCTCGAGCCCCTTGCGGTTCTCGGTCGGCGCGGCAAACGTCACCGTGTTGTTGCGGTTGTAGCCGACGCCGACGCCGAATCGCGGCGTGTTGTACTGGAAGTTCGCACCGTAGAAGTCGTCGCCGCGGCCGACCGTCGAGCGCTCGTTGCGATTGCCTTCGGATCCGCCGAAGCCGTACATCAGCGACAGCGTGAAGCCGCTCAGTTCGGCGCGGTACTGCAGCGCGTTGTTGGCGCGGATGTTGATCGTCGAGATCTGCCCGGGGTTGCCGGCGAACGAATCGGCGAACGAGTTGTACTTGACGAGCACTTCGTAGTTCGGCGTGTACTGGCGACCGGCAAGGACCGCACCATAGGGCGTCACCAAACCGACGAACGCCTGCCGGTCGAAGAGCGCGTTGACGCCGTTGACCGTGCTGACAGCCTGCAGCAGCGAGCTGTTCACGGCGCTCATTCCGCCTACCACGGTGGCCGGAACGGCGGGCGATGTGCCGACGACGCCCGGACACAACGCCGGCGCGGATGGACAGAAGAAGATCGCGCCGCGATTGTTCATCGCGCCGGTGTCGACCTCGATCCGGCTCTCCAGCGTGAACAGCGCTCGATAGCCGCCCCCGAGATCTTCGTTGCCGCGGATGCCCCAACGCGATCCGGTCGAGAGGCCGCTGGTGAGGCGAGTGACGTTCGCGTCGCCGTTGTCGACGCGCTCCATGCCCGCGTCGACGATGCCGTAGAGCTGAATGCCGCTCTGCGCCGGACCGCTCTGCGCGTGAACCGCCGGGAACGCAAGCGCGAATGCGATGGCGAGCGCCGATCTGCGGATCATCTCGTGTCTCCTAGCGTGGTTCGTGACCTAATTTGCGCTGAAGGATAGCCGCGCGCGGCACAATGTCGTCGACGCGAGCGGCCGCGAGCGCGTCGCCAGTGCTTGTCGTGGCATTTCCGCAACAGGCTGAAGGATTCGAGCATGAGGACAACGAGCTCGCCGATCGATGAACTGCTGAGCGTCGCCGATCGCGCGCTGCGAACGCTCGCAGCAGAGCCCGTCGCGGTTCGACCGTATCCGGCGAAACAGCCGTCGGACGAACTGTCCGATGACGAGCGGCGCGAGTCGGCCGCGCTGATGCGCGTCAACCACGTCGGCGAGGTCTGCGCGCAGGCGCTGTACGAAGCGCAGGCCCTCGGCGCGCGGAATCCGCAACTGCGCGAATCGTTCCTCGCCGCCGCGCGCGACGAGGCCGATCACCTCGCGTGGACGCAGCGGCGCATCCGGGAACTGGGCGGGCGCACGAGTCTGCTCAACCCGCTGTGGTACGCGGGCGCGTTCGGCATCGGCCTGCTAGCGGCGCGGCTCGGCGATCGTGCAAGCCTCGGGTTCATGGCCGAGACGGAGCGGCAAGTCGAAGCGCACCTGCAGGGGCACCTGGACCGCCTGCCCGCGGGCGATACCGCGTCACGCGACGTTGTCAGGCAGATGCAGCAAGACGAAACCCACCATGCGCACACCGCGACGGCGATGGGGGGCGTCGAGTTGCCCTTTCCGGTGCGCGCCGCGATGCGGCTGGCGGCGAAGGTAATGACGACGACCGCGCACTACGTCTGAGGCGGGCTCGGTTCAGACGTCCTCGACGACCTCGACCGTGTACGTGATCTCCGCGGTCTTGGCGAGCATCGCCGTTGCCGAGCAGTACTTGTCGTGCGAAAGCTTCACCGCGCGCTCGACGGCGGAGCGATTCAGGTTGCGCCCGCGCACGCTGAAGTGAAACGCGATCCGGGTGAAGACCTTCGGATCGTCGGCCGCGCGTTCTGCGGTCAGCCGTACATCGCAGCCGCGTATGTCGTGCCTGCCGCGCTTGAGGATGAGGACGACGTCATATGCGGTGCAACCGCCGGTTCCAGCGAGTACCAGTTCCATCGGCCGCGGCGCGAGATTACGGCCGCCTCCCTCGGGTGCGCCGTCCATGGCGACCAGATGGCCGCTGCCCGTCTCCGTCATGAATGTCATGCCGGTCGGCCCGGCCCAGCGAACAGTGCACTCCATGGGTGTTCCCGCAGTCTGATTGGCTCGCGCGTCGGCGGCCGGGCCGGTTCCTCACACCCGACATGGGTGACCCGTAGCCCCGGCTTGCGGCGCGATCGTCGGCGCGGCTAGAATACGCGGCTTCTCGCCGGCCGGCATCGGCTTCAGCGGCGCCGACACTGGAAGCGGCCTTCGGTCCGCGTGCATCAAAGGCGCGCGCCGTTGCCCGGGCGAGCCCGGCCGATACCGGCCAACCTCGACGTGACGAAGATGAAAACGTATTCTGCCAAGCCGCACGAGGTGCGGCGCGACTGGTTCGTCGTAGACGCCAGCGACAAAGTGCTCGGCCGGCTCGCCGCCGAGATCGCGCGCCGCCTGCGCGGCAAGCACAAGCCCGAGTACACGCCGCACGTCGATACCGGCGACTTCATCGTCGTCGTCAATGCGGGCAAGATCCGCGTGACCGGCAACAAGGCAGAGGACAAGATCTACTACCGCCACTCGAGCTACCCGGGCGGCGTCTACGAAACCTCGTTCGGCAAGATGCAGGGGCGTTTCCCGGGCCGCGCGCTCGAGATCGCGGTCAAGGGGATGCTTCCCAAGGGCCCCCTCGGCTACGCGATGATCAAGAAACTGAAGATCTACGCCGACGCCAGCCACCCGCATTCGGCCCAGCAACCCAAGCCGCTCGAGATCTGAGGACAGCATGATCGGCAACTACAACTACGGCACCGGCCGCCGCAAGAGTTCGGTGGCGCGCGTTTTCATCAAGCGCGGCACGGGCAAGATCACCATCAACGACCGACCGATCGAACAGTACTTCCATCGCGAGACGGGGCGCATGATCGCGCGCCAGCCGCTCGAGCTGACGAACCACGCGACGACGTTCGACATTCAGGTCAACGTCGACGGCGGCGGCGAGTCCGGCCAGGCGGGCGCGGTGCGCCACGGCATCACACGCGCACTGATCGACTACGACGCGACGCTCAAGCCGGTGCTGTCCAAGGCGGGGCTCGTCACGCGCGATGCGCGCGAAGTCGAGCGCAAAAAGGTCGGTTTGCGCAAAGCGCGTCGCCGCAAGCAGTTCTCGAAACGCTGAGGCGCGGGCAGCGTCGGAGGGCACTGTGCCCTCCACGTCTGGATTACTTTGTTTGCGCAGCGTGCCGGTGCCGCCCGAGCGGCGCCGGCACGTATACTCCGACCGAAAGAGCCGCTCGCGAAGCGGCTTTTTCGTCGGTGCTGGCCGGTATCCGGCCGGCACCGTGAACGAGGAGTGCAATGCAACGGCGGATACGGGTTGGGGTCGTCGGCGGCACCGGCTACACGGGCGCCGAACTGCTGCGCCTGCTCTCACAGCACCCCTCGGTCGAGCTTGCGGCGATCACGTCGCGCAAGGACGCCGGCACGCGTGTCGCCGACATGTTTCCGTCGTTGCGCGGCCGGGTCGATCTGGCCTTCGTCACACCCGACGAAGCGCAGCTCGCCACGTGTGACGTCGTTTTTTTCGCCACCCCGCACGGCGTCGCGATGAGCCAGGCGCGCGAGCTGCTGGCGGCGGGCGTTCGACTGATCGATCTCGCGGCCGACTTCCGGCTCAAGGATGCAGCCGAGTTCGAGCGCTGGTACAAGATGCCGCACACGTGTCCGGACCTGCTCGCCGAAGCGGTCTACGGGCTGCCCGAGATGAACCGGGCGGCCATCGCCAAGGCGCGGCTGATCGGCCTGCCGGGTTGCTATCCGACCAGCGTGCAGCTCGGACTGCTGCCGCTGCTGGAGCTGGAACGCCGCCGCCCCGGCGCGATCGACACCGACTCGATCATCGCCGACTGCAAGTCGGGTGCGAGCGGCGCAGGCCGCAAGGCGGAGCTGGGGTTGCTGCTCGCAGAGGTGTCCGACAACTTCAAGGCGTACAACGTGTCGGGCCACCGCCATCATCCCGAAACAGCGCAACAGCTTGCCGCGATGGCGGGCAAGGCGGTCGGCCTGACCTTCGTGCCGCATCTCGTACCCATGGTGCGCGGGATCCTGTCCACGCTGTACGTGCGGCTGAAAGCGGCTGCGAACGATGACGTGCAGGCGCTGTACGAGGCGCGGTATCGCGACGAGCCGTTCGTCGACGTGATGCCCTTCGGCAGCCATCCGGAAACGCGCAGCGTGCGCGCGTCGAATCTGGTGCGCATCGCGCTGCACCGGCCGGCGGGCGGCCACCTGCTGATCGTGCTCGTCGTCGAGGACAACCTGGTCAAGGGCGCTTCCGGCCAGGCCGTGCAGGTGATGAACATCATGTTCGGACGCCCCGAAACCGAGGGCCTGCAACAGGTGCCGATCCTGCCGTAGCGAGGCAGCAGCGCGATGAAGTGGAAGCTGTTCAGGCGCCGGATGACCGTCAGCGCGCCGCGCGTGACCATTCGCAGCCAGCTCCCGTGGCCGATTCGCGTGCTTTTTGCGTTCATGCTGCTGGTCGCGGCGACTGCCGCCGGCGTGGCGATCTACGAGTACGGCAAGGAGTTCGCCGGTCCCGGCCGGCGCGAGTTGACCGCCGAAGTCGAGCGGCTGAACTCGCAGCTGCGCGAGCTGAAATCCGAACGCGACCGGCTGGCCGCCGTGGCGACGGCGTACGAAGCCCAGATGAAGGTCGAGCGCAGCGCACAGGAGCAGCTCGCAGCGCAGGTCGCACAGCTCGAAACGGAGGCCAACCGCCTGCGCGAAGACCTCGACTTCTTCGAGAGCCTGCTGCCGGCCGGCACCGGTTCGAAAGGGGTTGTGATCCGCAGCTTCCGCATGCAGCCCGACGGCGAGCCGAACCGGATGCGCTATCGGCTGCTCGTTCAGCAAAGCGGCAAGCCGCAACGCGACTTCGTCGGGTCGGTGCAGATGCAGGTCAACTTCGTGCAGGGCGGGCGCAACTTCACGCTGCAGGTGCCCGATCCGGGTTCGGCCGACGCGGCGCGTTCGCTCGACCTGGTGTTCCGGCACTACCAGCGTGTCGAGGGCACGCTGAGCCTTCCGGCTGGTGCGGTCGCGCGTTCGGTGCTGGTGCGCATCATCGCGGGCGGCGAAACCCAGACCCAGCAGACATTCATGCTCTAGCGGGGCTTGTTCCCAAAAGGAGGTTCCCATGTTCGGCAAGAAGCCGGCGACACCCAAGGAAATCGGCAGCCTGATCGGCGCCGGCACGACCGTGACCGGCGATGTTCTGTTCTCGGGCGGGCTGCGCATCGACGGCATCGTCAAGGGCGCCGTTCGTTGCGTCGACGGCGAGAAGGGCGGAATGCTCGTCGTCAGCGAGCACGGCACCGTCGAAGGCGAGGTGCGCACGGCCCATCTGGTCGTGGCTGGGCGCATCGCGGGGCCGGTCTACGCAAGCGAACTCGTCGAACTGCAGCCCAAGGCGCGCGTCACTGGCGACGTCCACTACCGGGCGCTCGAAATGCACCACGGCGCGGTCGTCGAAGGAACCCTGGCGCATCGTTCGGCACCGGACCTGAAGACCGAGCCGAAACTGGCCTTGAAACTGTCCGCCGCCGGCACCAATTCGGAGGCTCGGGCCGACGGAACGCCCGAGTCGACGGCGGGGTGATCCGGATCAACCCACAGGCCCGGCGGACCCTATAATGGCTTCGCGAATTCCCAATGGAGAGCCTCTATGAACGCTGCGGTTGAGATGCCGGCGCCCCTGCTGTTTTCGGACTCGGCGGCTGCCAAGGTCAAACAGTTGATCGACGAAGAGGGCAACCCAGACCTCAAGCTGCGCGTGTTCGTGCAGGGGGGCGGGTGCTCGGGCTTCCAGTACGGTTTCACCTTCGACGAAGTCGTCAACGAGGACGACACGACGATGGAGAAAAACGGCGTCACGCTGCTGATCGACTCGATGAGCTACCAGTACCTGGTCGGCGCCGAGATCGACTACAAAGAGGACCTCGAAGGCGCGCAGTTCGTGATCAAGAACCCGAACGCGCAAACGACCTGCGGCTGCGGATCCTCGTTCTCGGTTTGATGCTTCGGCGGACGCTTCGCGTCCTCGGATCATCGGGGCGCCTCGGGGCGCCCCGAGCTTTTTCTAGGCAGGATAAAGACAGCCCAGCACGCGCGGGCCGCGCGCGCCGGTGACCGCGGGGAGGTTGCCCGGGCGCCGCTCGACGTGCTCGCGCGCGAGCCAGGCCATCGCCATCGCCTCGACGTGCTCGGGTGCGACGCCGAGCGTCTCGCTCGATGCGACCGGCCGCGGCGCGCACTCCTCCGCGAGCATGCGCATCAGCGTCTTGTTGTAGGCACCGCCGCCGCAGACGATCACGTCCGCGGCCTTCGGGAAGTGGCGCTCGATCGCCTGGCCGATCGTCACCGCGGTCAGCCGCGTCAGCGTGGCCTGCACGTTGCGCGCGTCGTACTGGCGGCCGGCCATCTTGCGCGTCAGCCACTCCATGTTGAAGAGATCGCGTCCCGTGCTCTTGGGCGGCGGCGCGTCGAAAAACGGCTCGTCGAGCAGCGCTTCGAGCAGCGCCGCTTCGCTGCGCCCGCTCGCGGCCCAGTGGCCGTCGCGATCGTACAGCTCGCCCGAGTGCGCCTGCGCCCACGCGTCGATCAGCACGTTGCCCGGCCCGCAGTCGAAGCCGATCACCTTGCCGCCGCTGCCGCGCGCCGGCAACCCCGTCACGTTGGCGATTCCGCCGATGTTGACGACCGCGCGCGGCTCGTCGGTGCTGAAGATCGCTGCGTGAAAGGCCGGCACCAGTGGCGCGCCCTGGCCGCCGGCGGCGATGTCGCGGCTGCGGAAATCCGCGACGACATCGATGCCGGTCAGCTCGGCGAGCAGCGCCGGCGCGTTCAGTTGCAGCGTATAGCCTGCGTCCGGCCGGTGGCGGATCGTCTGCCCGTGCGCGCCGATCGCGCGGACATCGGCGGCATCGACTTCCGCGTGGCGCAGGACGTCCTGCGTTGCCGCCGCGTACAGCCGTGTCAGGTGCTGCGCGGCCACTGCGGCGCGGTGACAATCGTCCCAGCCGGCCGAGTTCAACAGCAGCAGTTCGCGGCGCAGCTCCGCGGTGAACTGGTGGTGGGCGTGCGCCTTGATCGCCGGCCGCAGCCCGCCGAGATCGACGAGCAGCGCGTCGACGCCGTCGAGGCTGGTGCCGGACATCAAACCGATGTAGAGGGCCGTCGCTTGCGTCATGGGTCGTTCCTCGCCTGCGAGGTCGTGTCAATTAAACTCCGCGCTCGCACTTTGCGCCAGCCGGTGAACGCCGGATGCGGCCGCCTCGCCCGATGTCCAGCCACGAGCCCGCCTACCCCATCACACCCGAAGTCGAGCGCGCGCTCGCGCTCGTCAAGCGCGGTTGCGACGAACTGCTGGTCGAAGCCGAGTTCGCGCGCAAGCTCGCGCGCTCGCAGGCGACCGGCAGGCCGCTGCGCTGCAAGCTCGGGCTCGACCCGACCGCGCCCGACATCCACCTCGGCCACACGGTCGTGCTCAACAAACTTCGGCAACTGCAGGACCTCGGCCACACGGTGATCTTCCTGATCGGCGACTTCACGTCGATGATCGGCGACCCGAGCGGGCGCAACACGACCCGCCCGCCGCTCACGCGCGAGCAGATCGAAGCCAACGCAAAGACCTATTTCGAGCAGGCCGCGCTCGTGCTCGACCGCGAAAAGACCGAGATCCGCTACAACTCGGAGTGGTCGATCCCGCTCGGCGCCGACGGCATGATCAAGCTCGCCGCCAAGTACACGCTGGCGCGGCTGCTCGAGCGCGACGACTTCGCCAAGCGGATGCGCGAGAACGCGCCGATCGCGATGCACGAGCTGTTGTATCCGCTGATGCAGGGCTACGACTCGGTCGCGCTGCACGCGGATCTGGAACTCGGCGGCACCGACCAGAAGTTCAACCTGCTGGTCGGACGCGAGCTGCAGCGCCACTACGGGCAGGAGCCGCAGTGCATCCTGACGATGCCGCTGCTCGAAGGGCTCGACGGCGTCGAGAAGATGTCCAAGAGCAAGGGGAACTACGTCGGCATCACCGAGCCGCCGTTCGAGATGTTCGGCAAGATCATGTCGATCTCCGACGAGCAGATGTGGCGCTGGTACGACCTGCTGTCGATGCGGTCGAACGAGGAGATCGCGCTGTTGAAGCGGCAGGCGCAGGAAGGCCGCAATCCGCGCGACATCAAGGTGCTGCTCGCCAAGGAGATCGTCGCGCGGTTCCATTCGAGCCGCGCCGCCGACGTCGCCGAGTTCGAGTTCATGGCCCGCTTCGGAGCGGGCGCCGTGCCGAAGGAGATGCCGGAGTTCAGCTTCGCCGCCGGCGAAAAGGGCGGCATCGCGATCGCTGCGCTGCTCAAGCAGGCGGGGCTGGCACCGTCGACCTCGGAGGCGATCCGCAACATCGAGCAGGGCGGCGTGCGGATCGACGGGCAGAAGGTCGCCGACCGCGCGCTGCTGGTGAAACCCGGCACCTACGTCGTGCAGGTCGGCAAGCGCAAGTGGGCGCGCGTGACCGTGCGCTGATTCAGCCGACAAATCGTCGGCATCCGAGGCGCAAGGTCGAAGCGGCGCTACGAGCGCCGGAACTCGCGTGGAGAAAGCCCTGTCGCTTTTCTGAAGCGCTTGGCGAATTGGCCCGCGTCGGCGAAACCCACTGAGAACGCCACCTCCTGTATGGACAGCACGCAGTTTCTCAGGCGCTCTCGCGCGACTTCGATCCGGCGCGCCAGCACGAATCGATGCGGGGGCAAGCCTGTGGCCGCTCTGAAAGCTCGGCAAAAGTGGTACTGGCTCAATCCAGCCTGCGCCGCCATGTCGACTAACCGTATCGGCTGATCCAGATTGGCATCCACGTACTCGGCTACCGCCCTCAAGCGCGCCTCCGACAGCCGCAGCCGCGCCGGCGATTCTCGAATGGACGGCCGACCGCGGCACAGACGTATCAAGTGAGCTGCAAGCACCTGGGCCGCGGCGTCGGCGAGCAACGGTCCGTGAAGGTTGCCTTCCTGCAGGTCCCGATCGAGCTCCAGCCCGATCGCCGTGACGAGCGGGTCGATCGAGTTCGCAAACACGGGATGGCCGTCAAAGCGGACCGGCGGATCCATCTGTTCCGCGGCAGCCACGACAAGCTTCGGGTCGAGCGAAATGAAGAACAACTCGCCCATGCTCTTTGGGTAGATGACCTGGTGCGGGCAGCCGTGGGGGACGTACGCCGTGGAGCCGCGCTGCTGCGCCTCCTTGACGACTCGCCCATCTGCGATGCGGGTGGCCTCCGATCGAGCGTTCAGTTTGACCATCAGGTAGTGCTTCTGCATGACATGCGGCTCGGTCGAGAATTGGCCATCGTGCCTGCGTTCGAAGTAGATGCCCCGCCAGCCCGCGGAGCGGCTCGAAAGGTCAGGTGGGATGCCGAATATCCGAGCGTTCGTCTGCGCGTCGGAAAAGTCGAACTCGGGCAACCGAAGCATCCTGCACCTCTTTGCGTACGCTTGGTTGAACGGATGTGGCGCATCGAAGCAAAGTTCGCGCACACATGACCACGGCCACGACCCGCCAGCTGCCGTTCGTTGGGCAACACGCGTCATGGACCGGTCCGGATGCTCTGGACGGACGCGCTATGGCTGTCCGTCGTTCCTGGCTACACCAGCACCAACTCGCATCGCTGCGACGTCCGCCACCAGGTTCATCGGGACGCGAGTTGAAACCATACGCCGCTGCATACGCCCTCGGCAGTCCGACATTCGCGCCATGGAAGACCCGAACCTCGTTGTCCCGCCAATTTGGGCAAGGTCGCGAGCAAGTTCTGACCAGAACGGCAACTTTCGACTAGGTTCGGCCGCGAAAGTTGTGGTCAAGTTGCTGACATCGCTCGGCATGCTTGCTGCATGCACTCGAGTTCTCGGTCGGTCGCAACGCATAGCCTCATGGCAAAACCAGGTCTCACTGACAAGTACGCGTTCGAACACGGCGGCAGACAGCTTGCTGGCGATGTTGCTCTGAAACGGCTCGGCGTGCTGGAAGCCCTGAGTACGAGCTTTAGCTGCGCGGTTCGACGCGAAATCATGGAGCTGTGGCGGCCGTCGACAGATGATGCGATGCGCACTCCGGCGCCGGCACAGCTTCTAACCCCCACTAAGGAGACCTCGTGATGCTGATTGGTTTGGCCACGCACAGAGAAGGAAGGGCTGTCGGATCAAGGTCTGCAGCGAGGCGCGGACCGCGTGGCGGCTGCGAACGCGCTCGCGCACGCAACGTGTACCTCGACGGCCGGCGGAGGATCGGCTCGCTAGATCGGTGCACGAACGTGACGTGACGCCGGCGGCGCGAATCGCCAATGGATGCGCAACGCTGTCGGGCGACATGCTTTGACGTCGGGACAACGAGGTCATAGATGTTCACGGATCGGGTCGGGATCGGCGGCTTCAACAAGCTCCCGGCGGAGTACAAGGAAGTGCTGATCGGCAACTGGCCGCGAACGGTAAAAACGGAGAGCGGCGCGCCGCTACTTTGCTGCCGACAGCATGAACGTCGTGTCCACACACCGGGAAGAGCGGGCGGCGTTCAGCTTCCTATGCGAGCTTGAAGGGCACTTCCAGATCAAGGAGATGGTTGACAGCAGCTACACGCCGCTCACTTCTGTTGCAGCGTCGATACTCAAGGAGGAAGCCGGACATTTCGCTCATGGGGTGGCACTCATGCGAGCTGCGGCGCAAACGGAAGCGTCGAAGGACCGCGCGCAAGCCGCGCTGGAACGCTTTTACCCGCTTGCGCTGGATATGTTCGGCCGTTCCGATTCAAGACGCGCCGAGGCGGCAGTGCGGTGGGGCTTGCGAAAGCACACGAACGCGGAGCTGCGAAACCTGTACCAGGCCGAGATCGCCAGCCACATCAATCGTTTGGGATACGGGGTTCCCGAAGACGACCCTTCGCGGCGAAAGTTCGTCTGAACCGGAGGGCGTCAAGCGCTCCGGGGTGCGTGTGGCGCTAGTCGATCGACAATGCGTCCGATCGGCGCAGGACCGATCGCGCCATGCCTGCGTGGAGTCGCAGTACGGCTTCCCCTTGGTGCGGCGCGGGCATTGCCGACCGAAGCCGAGCACGTTCGCATTCGCTGTCCGGAAGCGCACCGTACCCAATGACGTCGAGATCTCCCAGCGCGCAGGAGCTCAATGCGGTACTGGAGCGGGCGCCGTTCCTTGCCGCCTACGGAATGTCCGTGGTGTCGTGCGGCGAAGGCGAATGTCGGGTGCTGTTGCCTTTTCGCCGGTCCTTGGAACGACCGGGCGGCATCGTCAGCGGGATGGCGCTAATGGGTGCCGCGGACGTCGCGATGTGGCTGGCGATCATGACGCTGCGGGGCGTCGACGAGCAGTGGGTCACGTCGGATATGAAGTCGACGTTTCTTCGGCGTGCCGCCAACGAGAACGTCGTGTGCCACGCCAAGGTGCTGAAGCTTGGCCGGCGCACCGCCTATGGAACCGTCGACAGCACCGGCGGCGTTTCAGGGTTGGTGGCGCACCATGTCGTCAGCTACGCCAAGGCGTCGCCAGCGGCCACGTAGAGCCCAGCCCGGCGCGTATCAGGGCGCCCTCAGCGAGAAGTTCCTCCCGCTGATGCGCGGGTGAATCATGCGCTCGGCCACGCCCGCTCGACGATCCGCGCGAGCGCGGCTCCGGCGGGCAGCGTGCCGAAGCAGACGCCGGCATCGCCGTGCAGTCGCGACGCGCGGAACGCGCCGGCGACTTCCTGCAGCGCGTGTCGCATGAGCAGCGCGCCCTGCATCGCGAGCGCGACGCGCTCGGTGAGGCGCCGTGCGACCGCATCGCGGCCGTTACCTACAATGCCCGCATGATTGCGCTGATCCAGCGTGTCGCGCAAGCGCGCGTTCTCGTCGACGGACGCGTGGTTGGCGCGATCGGCCGCGGGCTGCTCGCGCTCGTCTGCGCCGAGCGCGGCGACGCCGAAGCGCAGGCCGAAGCGCTCGTGTCAAAAGTGCTGGGCTACCGCGTGTTCGCCGACGACGCCGGCCGGATGAATCGCAGCGTGCGCGACGTGGGCGGGGGACTGCTGCTCGTGCCGCAGTTCACGCTGGCCGCGGACACCAACACGGGAACGCGGCCGAGCTTCACGCCGGCCGCGCCGCCGGAGGAGGGCCGGCGGCTGTTCGCGCACTTCGTCGCGCAGGCGCGGCGCCGGCATGCGCCGGTCGAAACCGGAGAATTCGGCGCGCACATGCAGGTCGAATCGATCAACGACGGGCCGGTCACGTTCTGGTTGCGCGTCGCGCCGAAGTCGCCCGCCGCGGCTCCCGGATCAACCGGTGCCGAGCGTCGATCATGACGGTTTCCGTGCGTACACTTCGCTTCGAGCGATGCAGGAGGTGGCGATGAAACTGACGAGCAATTCGTTTACCGACGGCGGACGGATCCCGGGCGAGTTCGCGTTCGCGGTGCCCGACCCCGCGCACCACGTCAAGCTGTCGTCGAACAAGAACCCGCACTTGGCGTGGGACGACGTGCCGGCAGGCACGAAGTCGTTCGTGCTGATCTGTCACGACTACGACGTGCCGAGCAAGCCCGACGACGTGAACCAGGAAGGGCGCGAAATCCCGGCCTCTCTGCCGCGCGTGAACTTCTATCACTGGGTGCTGGTCGACATCCCCGCGACGGCGCGCTCGATCGAAGCCGGCGCCTACTCGCACGCGGTCACGCCGCGCGGCAAGAACGGTCCGGCCGCGCTCAACGGCACGCGCCAGGGAATCAACGACTACACGTCGTGGTTCGCCGGCGACCACGACATGGAAGGCGACTATTACGGCTACGACGGCCCGTGCCCGCCGTGGAACGACTCGATCGTCCATCACTACGTGTTCACGCTGTACGCGCTCGACATCGAGCGCGTTCCGCTCGAGGGCCGCTTTACCGGCCCCGACGTGCTCCGCGCGATCGAAGGTCACGTGCTCGCCTCCGCGAAGATCACCGGCACGTACACCTTGAACCCCAGGTTGGCGTGAAGCCGGCGCCGGCCACGCTGCTGCTGATCCGCCACGGCGAAACGGCCTGGAACGCCGAGCACCGTATCCAGGGCAGCCTCGACGTCCCGCTGTCGGCGACCGGCTTCTGGCAGGCCGGGCGGCTCGCCGAGCGGCTCGCCGCCGAGCGCATCGACGCGATTTACGCGAGCGATCTGGCGCGCGCCTGGCTGACCGCCGAGCCGCTCGCCGCGCGGCTCGGGCTCGCTCCGCGCGCCGACACGCGGCTGCGCGAGCGTTGCTTCGGCGTGTTCGAGGGCCACACGCTCGACGAGATCGCCGTGCGCTGGCCGGCCGAGTTCGCCGCGTGGCGCGAGCGCGACCCCGCCTGGGCGATGCCCGGGGGCGAATCGGGCGCCGAGTTCATCGAACGCGTCAACGCTGCGCTGCACGACATCGCGTGCGCCTGGGCCGGCGCGACCGTCGCGGTCTTCGCCCACGGCGGCGTGCTCGATGTCGCATACCGCGCGGCACGCGCGCTCGCCTGGGATGCGCCGCGCGAGCACGTGATGGCCAACGCGGCGATCAACCGCATCGCTGCGGCGGCGCCGCCGCTGCGCATGCAGATCGTCGACTGGGGCGACGTCGCCCACCTGTCCGAGGCGCGCGACGAGACCTTGACCTAGGGTCAGTCGTGCGGGCGTGGCCTCCGTAGACTGGCTCCATGCGAGTCACGCTCGATCTGGCCCTGACGTTCGCCACCAGCTTCGGTATCGGCTTGCTGGTCGGCATCGAGCGCGAGCGCAACCCGCACGCGAAGGCGGGGGTGCGCACGTTCGCGCTGATCGCCGTGCTCGGCACGCTGTGCGCGCTGCTGGCGCGCGAGGCCGACTCCGGCTGGGTGCTCGCGCTCGGTCTCGCGATCGTCGGCGCGGCGATCGCCGGGGCGTACTTCGCCGATCCGCGCACCAGTGCCAGCGACTCCGGAACGACGACGGTGATCGCCGCGCTGACCGTCTATGGGCTCGGCGCATTGAGCTACTACGGCGAGCCCGCGCTCGCGGTCGCGCTCGGCGTCGGCATGACCGCGCTGCTGTACTTCAAGGCCGAGCTGGAAGGCACCGCGCAGAAGCTCACCGCGCGCGACATCCGCTCGATGCTGCAGTTCGGTGCGGTCAGCCTGGTCGTTCTGCCGCTGCTGCCGAACGAGGCGTTCGGCCCGTACGGCGTGCTCAACCCGTTCCACATCTGGCTGATGGTCGTGCTCGTCTCGGGTGTGAGCCTGGCGGGGTACGTCGCCTGGCGGCTGACGCTCGCGCGCAAGGGCCTGCTGCTGACCGGTCTGCTCGGCGGGCTGGTGTCGAGCACCGCGACCACGCTCGTGTATGCGCGCCACGTTCGGCAGGCCACGCACACGCCGGCCGCCTCGCTCGTGGTGATCGTGCTCGCCAACGCGACCATGCTCGCGCGCGTGCTGCTGATCGTCACGATCGTCGCGCCGCGCGCCGCCCCGACGATCGCGGTGCCGATCGCGCTGGCGTTGCTGCTGGGCGTGCCCGCGATCGCGCTGCGCTGGCGCTCGGTGGGCGCCGAACTCGGCGACGGCGGCGACGAGTATCGCAACCCGACCAACCTGCTGGCCGCGCTCGCTTTCGGCGCGCTGTACGCGGCGATCCTCGTCGTCTCGGCTTGGCTGTCCGACAGGGTCGGGGCGCAGGGCGTCTACGGCCTGGCGGCCGTCTCGGGGCTGACAGACGTCGACGCCATCACGCTGTCGTCGTTGCAGCTGTTCAACACCGGCACGCTGCCGGCGATCGCCGCGGCGACCGCGATCTCGCTCGCCGTCGGCGCCAACCTCGTGCTCAAGTCGCTGCTCGTCTACGGCGCCGGCGGTCGTACGATCGGCCTGGCCACGATGGCCGCTTTCGCCGGTCCGCTCGCGGGCCTGGCCGGCGGCGTGGCGCTGCTGCACTGGCCGGGCTGAGGGGCGGCGCGCACCGGCTGGCATAATTTCCCCGCCATCCCGACCTGCGCGACTGGCGAATCGAAGAGTGCGAACACTCGGGAAGCGCAGGACCTTTCAAGCCGCTCGCCTGGGCCCGATGGCAAGTGACGCATCCCACTTGCAACCGTGCCCCACGAGGAATCCATGTTCAGCCGCAGCACGCACACCATCGCCAACGTCGACCCCGAACTGTGGGCGGCGATCACCGCCGAGAACACGCGGCAGGAAGAACACATCGAGCTGATCGCGTCCGAGAACTACGCGAGCCCGGCGGTCATGGCCGCGCAGGGAACGCAGCTCACCAACAAGTACGCCGAAGGCTATCCGGGCAAGCGCTACTACGGCGGCTGCGAACACGTCGACGTCGCCGAAACGCTCGCGCTCGAACGGCTCAAGCAGCTCTTCGGCCTGCCGACGATCGAGATCGCCGCCAACGTGCAGCCGCACTCGGGCGCCCAAGCCAACGAAGCGGTCTTCCTCGCACTGCTCACCCCCGGCGACACGATCATGGGCATGAGCCTCGCCGAAGGCGGGCACCTCACGCACGGCATGGCGCTGAACATGAGCGGCAAGTGGTTCAAGGTCGTCAGCTACGGGCTGAACGAGCGCGAGGAGATCGACTACGACGCGATGGAGCAGCTCGCGCACCAGAAGCGCCCGAAACTCATCATCGCCGGCGCGTCGGCGTATTCGCTGCGCATCGACTGGGCGCGCTTCGCCCGCGTCGCGCGCGACGTCGACGCGTACTTCATGGTCGACATGGCGCACTACGCGGGACTGATCGCCGCGGGGCTGTACCCGAGCCCGGTGCCGTACGCCGACGTGATCACGTCGACCACGCACAAGACGCTGCGCGGACCGCGCGGCGGGCTGATCCTGATGAAGCCGCATCTGGAGAAGCAGATCAACAGCGCGGTGTTCCCGGGCTTGCAGGGCGGACCGCTGATGCACGTGATCGCGGCCAAGGCGGTCGCGTTCAAGGAGGCGCTCGCGCCCGAGTTTCGCGCCTACCAGCAGCAGGTCGCGACCAACGCGCGCGTGATGGCCGAGACGCTGGCCAGGCGCGGGCTGCGCATCGTCAGCGGCCGCACCGAAAGCCATCTGATGCTGGTCGACCTGCGCGCCAAGGGCATCACCGGCAAGGATGCCGAAGCGGTGCTCGGCCAGGCGCACATCACCGTCAACAAAAACGCGATCCCGAAGGACCCGGAAAAACCGATGGTCACGAGCGGAATCCGCCTGGGGTCGCCCGCCATTACCACGCGCGGCTTCAAGGAAGCCGAGGCCGAACAGACCGCGAACCTGATCGCCGACATCCTCGACAACCCGCGCGACCCCGTCACGGTCGCGCGCGTGCGCGAGGAAGTGGGCAGGCTCACGCGCAGATTCCCGGTCTATGGGTGAGCGCTGCGGGTCGCGGGCGGCGCGCCGCGCCGAGCGCGCGGCGCGGAGCGAACGCAATCCGAAATGAAGTGCCCCTTCTGCAGCCATGTCGACACGCAGGTGATCGACTCGCGTGCGTCCGATGAAGGCGCGACGATCCGCCGCCGCCGCCGCTGCCTGTCGTGCGACAAACGGTTTACCACCTACGAGCGAGTCGAGCTGGCGCTGCCGACGATCGTCAAGCGCGGCGGCAGCCGCGTGGACTACGATCGCGAAAAGCTGCGCGCGTCGATGCTGCTCGCCCTGCGCAAGCGCCCGGTGCCGCGCGAGGCGGTCGACGACGCGATCGGCCGCATCGAGGACAAGCTGCTGTCTTCCGCGCAGCGCGAGATCAAGAGCGAAAAGCTCGGCGAGTTGGTGATGCGCGAGCTCAAGCGGCTCGACAAGGTGGCCTACATCCGATTCGCGTCGGTGTACCGGAGTTTCGAAGATGTCGACGAGTTCGCCGAAGTGGTCAAGGAAGTCCGCCCGCCGCGCAAGCGGCGTTCTTAGCGCGGCGCTGGCGGCCGCCGGTGCCGCGCTGCTCGCAGCGTGCGGCAGCGGCGGCGGCGACGCGAGCATCGGGGTGCCGCCGGGGCAGGGGCCGATCGCGTGGGGTGCTCAGATCACGATCGCGAGCGGGGCCGCGTCTGCGCCGGCGGCGGCGATGGACACGAACCGAGTGGCGACCGTGTTCTGGGGGCAGACCGGCCTGACCGGCGCACCCGCCGGCGTGCCGGCCGTGGGGGCTGCGACCAACACGACCGGTGACACTTGGTCCGCTGCTGAGCTCGTCGAGTCGCTCAGCGTTCAGACCGACGCGTCTTCGGATGCGCTGAGGGAGCTGAGCGCACTGGCGCCCGTGACCGGCGCTGTGGCGCTCTGGCGAAGAGAACGCAGTGCCGGCGACTCGATAAGAAGTGCGCGGCGCGAAGCCGCCACCTGGGCCACGGAGGACGTCGGCTCTGCGCCGGCCGGCGCGTCGTCGCTCGTGTTCGCGGCGAATGACGCGGGGATACAAGCCGCAGCTTGGGTCGAGTCGGTCGGCGGTGTTCCTCAGATCTACGTCTCGACGCGAAAGCTGAGTGTCGGCACGTGGGCTCCGAAGCTCGCCCTTCAGCAGAACACGGTCGTCGCCGGCTCGTCACCCACAGTCGCCATCGATTCAGACGGACGCGTGATGGTCCTCTGGGTGGAGGGTGTGGCGCCGAATGGAAAGATACGTGCTAGAGGAACCGATCTTGACGCCGGCGCGTGGGGAAACGTCGTGTTCGTCGATTCTCAGCAACTGGATGCGCGCAATCCGCGCGTGGCAGCTTTGAGCGGGGGGGAGTTCCTGGCGGTCTGGGAAGAGCGGGACGTCGGAAGCAGCGTCTACAGCGCTCGCGCGACCACAGGTAATCGGACTGCTTGGGTGGCCAATAGCCGTCTGATTGAACAGAACACGAGTGCTCCGGTCGCTGACGTCCGATTGGCGACCGGCCCGCAGGGCACGGTGTACGCGGTATTCACGCAAGCCAACGGGCTCTGGCTCAACCGCTACAGCGGAACGCAATGGGATACCGCTGCGACTCAGATCGGCGCGTCGATCGGCGGGGCTGCCAAGCAGCCGCAAATCGCGGTCGATCGCACGGGTAACGCGGTCGTCGTATGGGTCAACACCCCGACGACCGGAAACGATGACCTGTACTACGCGTACCGCCCTGCCGGTACGGGCCAAATGTCCGAGGCGTTCCGGCTGGAGAACGAGGCCGGCGCAGCGGTGTCCCCGGCTGTTGCGATGTCACCCAACGGCGCCGCCGTCGTCGCCTGGCTGCAAAGCGTCGCCAACCAGACGAACCCGAACGTCGTCGCCCGCGTCTTCCGCCCGTGATCTCGCATCTGCGTCTCATTCGCAGCGGCGCTTGACCGCCGTCAAGCGCGCAACCGCGCCGGTGCACGCGCATCTTGACTCGTCGACCGGTCGTCCTAGATTGGTTGCTGGAAGCCCGGAGAAGGAAATCCCGGTCCGGGCGGGCTGGGGCCGGGCAGCGAGAGCAAGGAGGCTGTGTATGACGACTCGGTTGACACCGTTCGTCCGTCGCGATCTCTTCTCGCCGATGTTCGACGAACTGTTCCGCGACTTCTGGAGCCGTCCCGCGTGGATGCCTGCGTTGCTCGAAGGCGAGTTCGAGCCGATCGAGCGCGCCCGTATGGACGTGGTCGACAAAGGCGCGAACTACGAGATCACCGTCGAACTTCCCGGCGTGAAGAAAGAGGACATCAACGTTTCGATCGACGGCTCGCGCGTGATGATCAGCGCCGAGACGAAGACCGAAAAAGAGAAGAAAGAGGGCGAGAAAGTCATCTACGCCGAGCGGTCGGCCGCCAGGTACGCGCGCAGCTTCGAGCTGCCGACGGAAGTGACCGAGACCGGCGCGGACGCGCACTATGAAAACGGCGTGCTGACGCTGACGCTGCCGAAGCGCACGCCGGCGCCGACGAAACGGCTCGAGATCCACTGACTTTCCGGGCCCACCGGCGGGATGCCGGGGGGCGGCGGCCGCAAGCGCCGCAGAAGGCCGCTCGCGAGCGGCCTTTTTTTGGGCGTTGCGGCATCGCGCGCCACGTGCCGCAGCAGAGCGGTCCGGCGCCCGTGCCGCCTTGCGCGGCGCATCACGGCTGTTGCGCCTGCTCGCCTCGCCCGTCGTGCGTCCGTCCGTGTCGCGCGCAGCGGCCGCGGCGGAGCGCGCCGCGGGGTGCCAGCGCCTCTTGAAGCCGCCCGATCGTGACCCTACCTAACGGTCGCAAGGATCCCGGTGCAGCGGATCCCTGCCCGATCAGGATCGCGGCCGGGACCGAGCAAGCAGACAAAGGAGGTGAATGACTGCATGACGACTGCACTGACGCCCTTTGTTCGTCGGGACCTGTTCTCGCCGGTGTTCGACGAGCTCTTCCGTGACTTCTTCAGCCGGCCGGCGTGGATGCCGAGCTCGCTGCTGGAGAGCGGTTACTCGACGGTCGAGCGCGCCCGCATGGACGTGATCGACAAAGGTTCGAGCTACGAGATCACCGTCGATCTGCCCGGCGTCAAGAAGGAAGACATCGATGTCTCGATCGACGGCTCGCGCGTGATGATCAACGCCGAAGCGAAAACCGAGAAGATGAAGAAAGACGGCGGCGAGGTCATCTACGCCGAACGTTCGGCGGCGCGCTTCGCGCGCAGCTTTGAGTTGCCTTCCGAGGTGACCGAGAACGGCGCCGAAGCCCACTACGAGAACGGCGTGCTCACGCTGACGCTGCCGAAGAAATCGGCGGTGCAGGCCAAACGCCTGACCGTGCACTGAGCGACCGTCGATCCGTCGGTCCGCTGCGGCCGGCGGATTGAGGCTGCGATGTCAGCGATGCTGAGGGCCGCTTGGGCGAGCGGACCTTTTTCGTTTGTCGGCAGCCCACCGCGCGGCGCGGGGGCTTGAAACGGGAATCGCGCGTCCCAGCTTGAGGCCATGGCCGCGTCGGCGGCCGCCTCAATCAAGAAAGGAAACGAATCATGGTGAACCTGGTGCGACGCGAGCCGTCTTCGCTGCTGGACGAGTTTTTCAACGACTTCTTCACCCGCGCCGGCGTACCGGCGCGGGCGGTGGAGCTGCCGACCGTGGCGCGCGCACGGATGGATGTGATCGACAAGGGCGACCGCTTCGAGGTGCTGGTCGATCTGCCCGGCGTGAAGAAGGAGGACATCCACGTGACGATCGAAGGCGCGCGTGTCTCGATCAACGCGGAGGCGAAGAGCGAGCGGCAGCGCAAGGAGGGTGAGCGCGTGCTGCACGCGGAACGCTTCGCCGCGAGCTACGCCCGCAGCTTCGAGCTGCCCGCCGAGGTGACCGAAGAAGGCGCCGACGCGAAGTACGAGGACGGCGTGCTCAAGCTCGCGCTGCCCAAACGCGCGGCGGTCGCGAGCAGGCGGCTGCAGATCCGCTGAGTTGCCCCCGCCCCTTGCCAAAGGAGGGCACAGGGGATCTTGCAGCGGCACGCCGACCTGCCGCCGTCGCAAATCCCTTTCAGTCCCCCTCGCAACAAAGGGGGCGACCGCTTGCCGAAGGCCGCGGCTTTGCCGCGGCCTTTTCTTCGGCCCGTAGAATCCGCGCATGTACACCGAGCTCGATCACCAGTTGATGAGTCGCGCGCTGGCGCTCGCGCAGCGTGCGCTGTATCACGCGACGCCGAATCCGCGCGTGGGCTGCGTGATCGCGCGCGACGGCCGCGTGCTCGGCGAAGGCTGGACGCAGCCCCCCGGGTCGAACCACGCCGAGGTCGAGGCGCTGCTCGACGCGCGTCGCAACGGCCACGATCTGCACGGCGCAACCGCCTACGTGACGCTCGAGCCGTGCTCGCACTTCGGCCGCACGCCGCCGTGCGCGACCGCGCTGATCGAAGCGCGCATCGCGCGCGTGATCGCCGCCGTCGAGGATCCGAACCCGCAGGTCGCGGGTCGCGGGCTGGAGATGCTGCGCGCCAACGGCATCGACGTGCGCTGCGGGCTGCTGCGCAACGAGGCGATCGAAACCAACATCGGTTTCTTCTCGCGGATGAACCGCGGGCGTCCCTGGGTACGGCTGAAGATCGCCGCCAGCCTCGACGGCAAGACCGCGCTCGCCAACGGCGCCGCGCGCTGGATCACGTCGGAGGCCGCGCGCGCCGACGGTCACGCATGGCGCGCGCGCGCCTGCGCCGTGGCGACCGGCATCGGCACGGTGCAGGCCGACGACCCGCAACTGACCGTGCGGCTGGTGCAGACGCGGCGGCAGCCGCTGAAGGTGCTGGTCGACAGCCGGCTCGAAGTGGATCCGGGCGCACGCATCTTCGACGGAGAGCCGGTTCTCGTCGCATGCGCGTTCGCCGACGAAAGCAAGGTCGCGCGGCTGCGCGAGCGCAACGCCGAGGTGATCGAGCTGCCGAACGAAGACGGCAAGGTCGACCTGACGGCGCTGATGAAGGAACTGGCGCGCCGCGGCGTGAACGAGTTGCACGTCGAAGCCGGCTTCAGGCTGAACGGGTCGTTGGTGCGCGAGGGGGTGGTCGACGAACTGCTCGTGTACCTCGCACCGCTGTTGATCGGCGAGGCGCAGGGCATGATTCACCTGCCCGCGCTGTCCGACCTGGCGCACGCGCGGCGGCTGAGCTTCCGCGAGGTTGTTCCCGTCGGCGAAGACGTGCGCATCGTCGCGCGCTGGGCGTAGCGGACCCCTTCGAAAAAGGGGGCAGGGGGGATCTGGTGTTCACCGGAATCGTCGAAGGCGTGGGGCGCATCGAGCGTGTCGAGCCGCTCGGCGCCGATGCCGGCGTGCGGCTGACGGTCGACGCCGGCGGCGTGTCGCTGGCAGGCGCGCGCATCGGCGACAGCATCGCGCTAAACGGCGCGTGCATGACGATCACCTCGCTCGCCGGCCAACGCTTCACGGTCGACGTGTCGCGCGAAAGCCTTGCCAGGACCGTCGGGCTCGACGCGCCGGGCGACGTGAATCTCGAAACCGCGCTCGCGCTCGGCGACAAGCTCGGCGGACATCTCGTGTCGGGGCACGTCGACGGCGTCGGCGAGGTCGTTCGCTTCGCTCGCGTCGGCGAGTCGTGGAATCTCGTCGTGCGCGCGCCGCGCGAGCTGGCGAAGTACTTCGCCTACAAGGGCTCGGTCGCGGTCGACGGCGTAAGCCTCACCGTCAATCGCGTGATCGACACGCCGGCCGGCTGCGAAATCGAGATCAATCTGATCCCGCACACGATCGAGGTCACGACGCTGAAGAGCCTCGCCCCGGGCGTGCGCGTGAACCTCGAAGTCGATCTGATCGCGCGCTACGTCGAACGCATGCTCGCCGCGACGACCGCGGCGAAAGCTTGAGCCCGCCCCGTGTTCGCCGGCACGCCGCTGCTGGCGCTTGCGGTTGCCGCCGCGCTCGCTGCGCCCGCGTTCGCCGACGCGGCGAGGCGCGCCTACGCGATCGCGTTGGTTGCAGCGTTCGCGTTGTACTTCGAGCTGACGGCCCTGCCCGAGGCGTGGCCGGGCGATCGCTGGCTCGGCGACCGCTGGAACTGGGCCGGCGGGCTGCTCGCGACCGCGGGCATGCTGGTGCTGGCCGCGACGCTCGTGCGGCGCGCCGGCTTCGCGTGGCGCGAATTCGGCTTCACCTGGTCGCAGCGGCCGGGTTCGTTGCGCGCGGCCGTGCTGGTGGCTCTGCCGGTGCTCGCGCTGAACTACGCGGCGCTGACGTTGTCGCCCTTTCGGCTGCCGGGCGTGCCGCTGGAGACCTGGCTGTTTCAGGCGACCGTGCCGGGGCTGGCGGAAGAGTTTGCGTTTCGCGGCGTGCTGCTCGCGCTGGCGGACCGCGCCTTCGCGGCGCGCCGGACGATCGGCGGCGCGCAACTCGGCTGGGGCGGCGTGGTCGTCACCGCGGGCTTCGTCGCCGCGCACGGTCTTTCGCCCGGCACCGCCTTCGGGGTGGCTGCCGCCGCTGTGCTGTATCTGTGGCTGCGCGCGCGCACCGGCAGCCTTGTGCTGCCGGTCGTCGTCCACAACGTGTGGAACCTCAGCGTTTACGCTGCGCATCTTTGATCGACCGTCGAATTCACCGTATGCCTCGTGCGAACCATGTCCAGACTCTTTGAACCGATCTCCTTCCGTGGCCTGACGTTGCCCAACCGCATCATGGTGTCGCCGATGTGCCAGTACTCGGCGCGCGACGGCAGTGCGACGGCCTGGCATCACGCGCACCTCGGCTCGCTCGCGCTTTCGGGCGCGGGACTGTTGTGCGTCGAGGCGACCGCGGTCACCCCCGAGGCGCGCATCACGCCGGGCTGCCTCGGGCTGTGGTCCGACGCGAACGAGGCGGCGCTCGCGTCCGTCGTCTCGATGGTGCGGGCGGTCTCGCCCGTCAAGCTCGCGATCCAGCTTGCGCACGCGGGGCGCAAAGGGTCGAGCTGGGAGCCGTGGAACGGCGGCCGGCAGATCCCGCTCGAACAAGGCGGCTGGATCGCGGAAGCGCCGTCGGCGATCCCGCACGCCGAAGGCGAGACGCCGCCGCGCGCATTGACGCGCGACGACCTGCGAAGGCTGCGCGAGGCCTTTGCCGCGGCGACGCGCCGCGCCGAGCGGCTCGGCTTCGACGCGATCGAGATTCACATGGCGCACGGCTATCTGCTGCACGAATTCCTGTCGCCCGTCGCCAACCGGCGCGACGACGAATACGGCGGATCGCTCGCCAACCGCATGCGCTTCCCGCTCGAAGTGTTCGATGCGGTGCGCGCGGCGTTTCCGGCGGGAAAGCCGGTCGGCGTGCGCGTGTCGGCAACCGACTGGCTCGAAGGCGAAGAAAGCTGGACGCTCGACCAGACGATCGAACTCGCGCGGCAGTTGAAGGCACGCGCGTGCGACTGGATCGACGTGTCCAGCGGCGGCGTCTCGCCGCGTCAGAAAATTGCGCTCGGCCCGGGCTACCAGGTGCCCTTCGCCGAGGCGGTGCGGCGCGCGACCGGATTGCCGACGATCGCGGTGGGGCTGATCACCGAACCCGCTCAGGCCGAAGCGATCGTCGCCGAGGGCCGTGCCGACATGGTCGCCCTCGCGCGCGGGTTCCTGTACGACCCGCGCTGGCCGTGGCACGCCGCCGCCGCGCTCGGCGGCACCGTGCAGGCGCCGCGGCAGTACTGGCGCGCGCTGCCGCGCGGGGTCGCGCCGATCTTCGGCGACATCGTGTTCGGCCAGCGGTAGGCGCGCGTAGAATCCGCGTTCCTTTCCGCCCGGTGCGGAGGTCGTGATGTTGCAAGCCGTTCCTTCCCCTTCGCCGCCGCCCGCCAAGTCGCCGATCGCGTCGGTTCCGGAGATCGTCGAGGAGATCCGCAACGGCCGCATCGTCGTGCTGGTCGACGACGAGGACCGCGAGAACGAAGGCGACCTGATCTTCGCCGCCGACTTCGTGACCCCCGAGAAGATCAACTTCCTGGCGAAGTACGGGCGCGGGCTGATCTGCATGCCGATCACCGCCGAGCACGCGCAGCGGTTGCGGCTCGCGCCGATGGCGCAGAACAACCGCAGCGTGCACGGCACCAATTTCACGGTGGCGATCGAGGCCGCCGAAGGCGTGTCGACCGGGATTTCCGCGGCCGACCGCGCGCACACGATCCGCGTCGCGACGCGCCCGGACGCCAAGCCGGAGGACATCGTGCAGCCGGGCCATGTGTTCCCGCTGGTCGCGCAGCCGGGCGGCGTGCTGATGCGCGCAGGCCACACCGAGGCGTGTTGCGACCTGGCGCGCATGGCCGGGTTGACGCCCGCGGCCGTGCTGTGCGAGATCATGAACGACGACGGCACGATGGCGCGGCTGCCGGACCTGATCCCGTTCGCGCAGCAGCACGGGCTGAAGATCGGAACGATCGCCGACCTGATCCACTACCGCGCGGCGACCGAGTCGCTGATCGACCGCGTCGGCGCACGCCGCGTGCGCACGTTCGCCGGCGAGTTCGAGCTCGTCGCGTACCGCGACGCGCCGTGCGGCGCGCCGCATCTGGCGCTCGTCAAGGGACCGATCGATCCGCAGCGCGAAGTGCTGGTGCGCGTGCACGAGCCGACCTCCGTGCTCGACCTGATCGACACCGAGGTCAGCGTGCACTCGTGGCCGTTCGGCCGGGCGCTCGCGCGTATCGCGCAGGCCGACGCCGGTGTGCTGATCCTGCTGAACTGCGCCGAGCCGGTCGACCGGCTGTTCGAGAAGTTCGGCGCGCTCAGCGACATCGACGCGGGCAGACTGCCCGCGCCGCGCGCGGCCAAGATGGACCTGCGCACCTACGGCATCGGCGCACAGATCCTGCGCGATCTGAACGTCGGCACGATGAAGCTGCTGGCGCGCCCGCGCAAGATGCCGTCGATGACGGGCTTCGGTCTGCACGTGACCGGCTACCTCGAGGACTAGGACCGCATGGCCATCGATTTCATCGCTCCCGACCTCGACGGCGAAGGCCTGCGCATCGGCATCGTGCAGTCGCGCTTCAACGAGTGGGCCGGGCAGGCGCTCGCGCGCGCCTGCCTCGACGAGCTGGCCGAGCTGGGCGTCGACGAGGACGACATCACGCACGTGACGGTGCCGGGCGCGCTCGAAGCGCCGGTGGCGCTGGCCAAGCTCGCTGCGACCGGCGACTTCGATGCGCTGATCGCCGTCGGTTGCGTGATCCGCGGCGAGACGTATCACTTCGAGGTCGTCGCCAACGAGTCGGCGCGCGGCGTGGCGCGCGTCGCGCACGACTACGGCGTT
Source organism: Pseudomonadota bacterium (assembly GCA_040752195.1). Taxonomy (GTDB): domain Bacteria; phylum Pseudomonadota; class Gammaproteobacteria; order Burkholderiales; family Burkholderiaceae_F; genus DSNY01. The sequence continues at coordinate 65,198 of JBFMFC010000001.1, forward strand.
CCGGTCGCCAACGCGATCCTGACCACCGATACCGAAGAGCAGGCGCGCGAGCGCGTCTTCGAGAAAGGCCGTGATGCCGCGCGCGTGGCGGTCGAAATGGCCAACCTGATGTGGGCGCTTGAAGACAGCGGCGAGAACGCGGAACAGGCGTTCGAGGACGAGCGTTAGCCCGCATGAGCGCACGAGAAGCCGTCAAACCCCACAGCGGCGGGCGCAGCGCGCGCCGGCGCGCGCGCGAGTACGCGCTGCAGGGCCTGTATCAGTGGCTGGTCGGCGGGCACGACGTGGCCGCGATCGAAGGCCATCTGATGGAGAGCGAAGGCTTCGACAAGGCGGACGTCGCGCACTTCCGCGAGGTCCTGCACGGCGCGACCGCAGGCGCCGATTCGCTGCGCGCCGAGTTCGCGCGCTTCATCGACCGCGACCTGAAGCAGCTGTCGCCGGTCGAGCACGCGATCCTGCTGATCGGTGCGTACGAACTGAAGCACCGGCTGGAGATTCCATACCGCGTCGTGATCAACGAGGCGGTCGAACTGGCCAAGAGTTTCGGTGGCACCGAAGGCTTCAAGTACGTCAACGGCGTGCTCGACAAGGTGGCCGCGGCGCTGCGGCCGGACGAGTGCGGTCGGGGACCGCAGGGCGGGCGCCGCGACTGAGTGCGCCCGCTCCGCGCGGACCGCTGCGAAACGTGGCCGTACGGGGCGCTGTCCAGACCCCCGACTCGAATGAACGAGTTCGAAATGATCGCCCGCTACTTCACGCGGCCGACGCGCGAGCGGGCCGGCGTCGGCGACGACTGCGCGCTGATCGACGCCGGCGACGTCACGCTGGCGATCACGACCGACATGCTGCTGGCGGGCCGGCATTTCTTCGCCGACGCCGATGCCGAGGCGCTCGGACACAAGTCGCTCGCGGTCAATCTGTCGGACCTCGCGGCGGCGGGGGCGACGCCGCGCTGCTTCTTCCTGGCGCTGGCACTGCCGCGCGCCGACGAAGCGTGGCTCGCGGCGTACACGCGCGGACTGTTCGCGCTGGCCGATGCGCACGGTTGCGAGCTGCTCGGCGGCGACACGACGCGCACGCCTGAACTGCGCGTCGACGATCGTGTGGTCGACGGCCCGCTGACGATCTCGATCGCCGCGATCGGCGAAGTGCCGCGCGCGGCCGTGCGCACGCGCGCCGGTGCGCGCGCGGGCGACGACCTGTGGGTGTCGGGCAGCGTCGGCGACGCCGCGCTCGCACTCGCCCATCGCGCGGGGGAAGCGGCGGAGATGGACCCCGCCGACCTGGCTGCGTGCCGGGCCCGGCTCGATCGTCCCGTGCCGCGCGTCGAACTGGGCGTCCGGCTGCGCGGACTCGCCACCGCGGCGATCGACATCTCCGATGGGCTGCTCGGCGACCTCGCGCACATCCTCGAGCGGTCGCGGCTCGGCGCCCGCGTCGAGTGGGCGGCGGTGCCGCGATCCGCCGCGCTGCGGCGGCAGCCGGAGGCGCTGCAGCGGCGCTGCGCGCTGGCCGGCGGCGACGACTACGAACTGCTGTTCACGGCCCCCCCGTCCGCCCGCGCGCAGGTGCTGGCTGCGGCTGCCGCGGCGGGGGTGGCGGCGACCCGGATCGGAACGATGACGGCCGACCGCGGACTCGAAGTGCTCGACGCCGACGGCGGGCTCATGGACACTACGTATCGCGGATACGACCACTTCGCGCGATGAACGCTTCACTGCCGCCGCAGTCCATGCCTGAACGCGCGAGCCGCGCCGCGGGCGACGCGCCGCGCGTTGACGACGGGGCGCGGCGGCCGACGTGGCGCTTCCTGCGCGAGCACCCGCTGCACGTGATCGCGCTCGGTTTCGGCAGCGGCATGCCGCGCATCGCTCCGGGCACCTGGGGCACGCTGTTCGCGTGGGCGAGCTTCATCGTGCTCGATCGTTGGCTCACCGACGCGGGCTGGCTCGCGGTGATCGGCGTCGCGTTCGTGCTCGGCGCGTGGGCTGCGCGGCGCGCCGGCGAACGGCTCGGGCAGGCGGATTCGGGCCACATCGTGATCGACGAGATCGTCGCCTTCTGGGCCGTGCTCGTCATGCTGCCCGACGGAACCGCCAACCCGGTGCTGCAGCAGGCCTTCGCGTTTGCGCTGTTCCGGCTGCTGGACATCGCCAAGCCGCCGCCGATCCGCATGCTCGATACGCGCTGGAAAGGCGGGATCGGGGTGATGGCCGACGACCTCGTCGCCGCCTTTTACACACTGTTCGCTTTCGCGGTCGGGTACCGGCTCGCCTGATGGATGCACCGATGAACGACATCGTCGACCACATCTCGAGGCTTGCCGAGCGGCTCGGCGAACTGCTGGTGGAGCAGCGCCTGGTGCTGGCCACGGCCGAGTCGTGCACGGCCGGCGGTGTCGGCTACGCGGTGACCCAGGTCGCGGGATCGAGTGGCTGGTACGACCGCGGCTTCATCGTCTACTCGAACGACGCCAAGCGGCAGATGCTCGGCGTCTCGCCCGTGTACCTGCGCGAGTTTGGCGCCGTCAGTGAGCCGGTCGCACGCGCGATGGCGCTCGGCGCGCTGACGCACAGCCATGCGCAGATCGCGGTGGCGGTCACCGGAATCGCCGGGCCGGCTGGCGGCACGGTCGACAAGCCGGTCGGGACCGTCTGTTTCGCCTGGGCGATCAAACGCGATCCCGCCGCGGCGCCGTGGGTCAAGACCGCGATGCGCCGCTTCGAGGGCAACCGCGCGGCCGTGCGGACACAGGCGATCGTCGCCGCGCTCGAAGGCCTGGTGTCGCTGCTGGAGCAGCGGCAGGACGTCTGAACGGGCGCGGATCGCGCCCCGTTTGGTTTGAGCAACGTCTGCGGTCATACGTGCGCGCTCGCCAATTTGCGGGACGCTGAGCGCCCAGGCACGTGCGACGATCCGGTTCACCGCTTTGCGCATGCCGCGATGAAACCCGCGACGATCGAACCCCCGCTGCGCCTAGGGCTCGCGTTCTTTAGCGAGGATGACGAGCGTTTCGTTCGCGCGCTGGTGACCTCGATGGCATCGGACGTGCTGCCATGGGTTGTCGCCGACGAGGCGCCGGTCGATGCGCTGCTGCTGGCGCGCGGCCTGCGCCGGCGCGACGCCGAAGACGCCGCGATCCTGCTGCTCGGCGCCGACGCGGCCGCGACGGCCACGACCCTGTACGGCGACGCGATGCCGCCGATCGCGCTGCGCAAACCGCTGCGGCCGTCGCATCTGAAGATCGTCCTCGAAATGGCCGCGGCGAGCCTCGTTCCGGAGCACGTCGCCGGTCTGCTGCCGCAGACCCGTCCGCGGACCGGGGCCGAGTTCGATCGCCTGGCGTTTCGCTGACGGCCCTCGCCGGCTGCCGCAGCGGGGGCGGCGAATTCTCCCCACTTTGCGCGGCGCCTTCGCGAGCGCCTGCTCTGGCAGGCGCGGGCGGACGCTTGCGCCCGTGTGTCGCGCGAACCGCGCTGATCGGTCGCCGGGCGTCAAATCCCCTACCGCGGGTGGCCCTTAGACTCCGCCTGTTGATCCCACCGGATCGGCCCGCGCGGAGCGCTCATGCCTGCTGAACTGTTGCTGTTGCTCGTCCTGATCTTGTTCAACGGCGTCTTCGCGATGTCCGAGATCGCGCTGGTGACGGCGCGCAAGGCGCGGCTGCAGGTGCTGGTCGATCAGGGCGACCGCGGCGCGGCGGCAGCGCTGGCGCTCAATGAGGAGCCGACGCGCTTCCTGTCGACGATCCAGGTCGGTATCACCTCGATCGGCATCTTGAGCGGCATCGTCGGCGAGGCCGCGTTCGCCGCGCCGCTGACGACCTGGCTCGTGCGGATGGGCGTCGAAGCGAAGGTCGCCCAGGTCGCCGCGACCGGGCTGGTCGTCGTCGTCGTCACTTACTTCTCGATCGTGCTGGGCGAGCTGGTGCCGAAGCGGATCGGCCAGATCGCCGCCGAGACGATCGCGCGCCGGGTCGCGCGGCCGATCCGCTGGCTCGCGCTGATCGCCAAGCCGTTCGTGCGGCTGCTGTCGGGCTCGACCGATCTGCTGTTGCGGCTGCTCGGCGTCAAGGGCCGCGGCGCGACGGCGGTCACCGAGGAGGAGATCCATGCGCTGATCCAGGAGGGGTCCGAGTCGGGCGTGATCGACGAGCAGGAGCGCACGATGGTGCGCAACGTCTTCCGCCTCGACGACCGCCAGATCGCTTCGCTGATGACGCCGCGCTCGGACATCGTCTACCTCGATCTCGACGACCCGTTCGACGAGAACCTGAAGAAGGTGCTCGAGACCGACCATTCGCGTTTCCCGGTCTGCCGCGGCGGGTTGCGCGAAGTGCTCGGGATCATCAGCGCGCGCCAGCTTCTGATGCAGACGATCCGCGACGGCCGCCCGGATTTCGGCAAGAACCTGGAGACACCGGTATACGTTCCCGAGTCGCTGACCGGCATGGAACTGCTGGAGAACTTCCGCTCGTCGACCGCGCACATGGCGCTGGTCGTCGACGAATACGGCGAGATCCAGGGCATGGTCACGCTGCAGGACCTGTTCGAGGCGATCGCAGGCGAGTTCAAGACCCCGCGCTCCGAGGACGCGTGGGCGATCCAGCGGCAGGACGGCTCGTGGCTGCTCGACGGCCTGATCCCGATTCCGGAGCTGAAGGACCGGCTCGGTTTCACGCTCGTTCCCGAGGAGGAGCTCGGCCGCTACAACACGCTATCGGGCATGGTGATGCTCCTGCTCGGCCGCGTGCCGCGCACGGGCGACTCGGTCGAATGGTCCGGCTGGCGCTTCGAGATCGTCGACATGGACGGCCGGCGCATCGACAAGGTGCTCGCCACACGCACGGCCGTCGCACCGCAGGCCGAGGCGGCGGACCAGGCCTGATTCAGCGCGCGAGCACGACCTCGACGCCGAGCCCGCGGCCGCCCAAGCCGTCGACGAACGAGGCATCCCCGCCGTGCAGTGCGGCGATGCGCTTGACCAGCGCCAGCCCCAATCCCGCGCCGCCGCCTTCGGCACCGCGATAGAAGCGGTCGAACGCGCGGCTGCGCTGCTCGGCCGGCATTCCGGGACCGTCGTCGGCCACCGTCAGCGCGATCGCGTGGTCCAGCGCGCGCGCCTGCACGCGCACCCGGCCGGCGGCATGGCGCAGCGCGTTGTCGAGCAGATTGCGCAGCAGGATCGCGAGCGCGTCCGCGTCGCCGCGCACCTCGAGCGCAGGCACGTCCAGTTCCAGCGCGACGCCGCGCGCGGCCGCATCGAACTCCGCGGCCACCAGTCGCGCGAGTCCGTCCAGGCGGACGGCCGGCAGTGCGGCCACGTCGATGCGCTCGGCGTCGAGCCGCGCGAGCGTGAGCACGCTTTCCACGGCGCGCGCGGCGCGGTCCACACCGCCGATCAGCTCGCGCAGCGCCTCGCTGCGCTCGGCGTCGGCGCGCGCGCGCAGGGCGACCTGCGCCTGCGCGCGCAGCGCCGCCAGCGGCGTGCGCAGCTCGTGCGCGGCGTCGGCGGTCAACGTGCGCTCGTGCCGAAGCGCTTCGTCGACGCGCGCGAGCAGCCGGTTGACCGCGTGGCCCACCGGCGCCAGTTCCTCGGGCAGCGCATCGAGCCGCACCGGCGTCGCGTCGCCCGGCGTTCGCGCATCGATCGCCTGCGAGAAGCCGACCACCGGCGCGGTGACGCGGCGAACGATCAGCCACACGCCGGCGGCGAGCAGCAGCGCGAACACGAGCCCGGGCGCGAGCAGCCGCAGCGCGGCCGCCTGCGCCGCGGCGCCGCGCGCGGCGAGCGGTTGCGCGACGTGGATCGAACCGCGCCGGCGCGGCGCCTGCAGCGAGTAGACGCGGTAGTCGGTGCCGGCTACGCGGCGCGTCGCGAAGCCCTGCGCGCGCGCGTCGTCGAACGGTTCGGCGGGCGCGCCGGGCGAGCGGTAGACGAGGCGGCCGCCGCCGCTACGCACCTGATAGAACAGCGTCTCGGCGTGGGTGTGGTCGACGACCTCGAGCTCGATCTCGTCGTCGTCTTCCTCGAGCCATTCGTGCGCGACGACGGCGAGCACCGCGTGCGCGGTCTCGACCAGCGCAGCGTCGAACAGGCGGTCGCTTTCGGCGAGCGAACTGCGGTACAGCCACAGGCCGCCGGCGGCCCAGCTCGCGATCGCCGCGGCCGCCAGCAGCGCGATCAGTCGGCCGCGCAGTGACCAGCGCGCGCTTGACATGGGACCGATCAGGATCGCGGCGCGGCGAGCCGGTAGCCGAGGCCGCGCCGCGTTTCGATCAGCGCCGCGCCGAGCTTGCGCCGCAGGTGATGGATGTGGACGTCGACCGCGTTGCTCTCGACCGATTCGTCCCAGCCGTACAGCGTCTCGGCGAGCTGCGCGCGCGTCAGCACGGCGCCGGGCCGGCGCGCCAGCGCGAGCAGCAGCGCGAACTCGCGCGCGGTCAGATCGATCGGCACCCCGCTGCGCGTCACCCGGCGCGCGGCCGGATCGATCGTGATGTGGCCCAGCTCGATCAGCGGCGCCGAGCGCCCCGCGGCGCGGCGCTCGAGCGCGCGCAGCCGCGCGGCCAGCTCGTCGAGGTCGATGGGCTTGACCATGTAGTCGTCCGCGCCGGCGTCCAGGCCCGCGATGCGGTCGGCGATGCGGTCGCGCGCGGTGGCGATCAGGATCGGCGTGTCGAGCCCGCACGCGCGCGCCTGCCTCACCAGGTCGACGCCCGAGCCGTCGGGCAACCCGAGGTCGAGCACGACGGCGTCGTACGCGGCGCCGGCTTCGGGCGAGACGAGCCAGGCGGCGCGCGCTTCGTCGGCCGTGCGCACCCAGTCGACCGCGTGGCCGTCCTGCCGCAGGCCGGCTCTCAGCGCAGCGCCGAGCATCGCGTCGTCTTCGACGAGGAGCAGTCGCATCCGTGGTCTATCGCTCCGGGTTCAGTCGTCGTCGTCTTCGCCGCGCCAGTGGCTGCGCGCGCCGAGGGCAGAGGCACCCTTCGCGACGAGCGAGGTCAGCGCCGTGACGCGTTCGACCCCGGGCGCCGGAATGAGCCCCGCCCAGAACGCGCCGACCGCGCCGACCAGCGCGAGCGCGACGAACCAGCGCGTGCCCGCAGCCGCATCGCCCGCGCCGGACTTGTAGCCGGTCACCATCGCGCCGACGAGGTTCTCCCGATGCAGCAGGCTGCTCGCGAAGACGGCGGCGACGTGCACGAGGACGAGCGCAGCGGCGGCGTTGGCGGCGCCTTCGTGCAGGTCCTCGAGCCATCCGGGTCCGGTCTCGGCGTATGCGGCCCAGCCGGTCGCGGCGGTGAGCGCGAGCAGCGCGAGCATCGCGACGATCGCCCAGCTGCCGGCCGGATTGTGGCCGAAGTAGTGCCGCGGCGTACGCGTCGCCAGCGACTTCAGATAGTCGAGCGCGGCGCGCGGGGCGAGCGGCAACGACGCGAAGCGCGCGTAGCGCGTGCCGAACACGCCCCACACGAGCCGGAATGCGATCAGCCCCGCGACCGTGTAGCCGAGCAGCACGTGGACGTCGCGCCAGCGCTCCGATTCGGCGGTCAGCCACGCGCCGGCGAACGATAGCGCGAGCAGCCAGTGGAACGCGCGCGTCGGCAGATCCCAGACGAGAGTTCTTTCGGTTTTCATCGCTTGTCCTTCCAGACGTTCGTGTCCGCGGCGCGGTCCGCGCAGCGCGCCGCGGGTTCGTTGGCGACCGGTTCGTGTGAGGCCCTGCGTCCGGTGCGCGCGTCCGCGTCGCGGGAGCGGCCGCGCGTGCGAATCGGCTCAGCGCCGCGGCACGCGCAGGCTGCGTTCGCTGTAGTCGCCGCGGTCGGCCTGCGTATGGCAGGCGCCGCAATTGGCCGCGCTCTTCACGTCGGCGCGTTGCCACACGTGCGCGGGCACCTCGTCGTGCTCGCGCGCGAACCAGCGCGTCTCGGTGATTCGCGTCGCGGTCGCGCCGAACTTGCGCTGCGCGCCGGCGTTCGCCGCCAGGTAGGCGGCGATGTCGGCTCGAGCGGCCGAGTCGATGCTGGCGTCGGTGCCGAAGTGGCGGTCGAGCCCGTTCATCACGGCGCGCCACGACTCCGCCGACAGCAGCGGCGGCGGATACGCGACGTGGCAACTGCCGCACTCTTCGACGTAGCGCGCATGGTCGAGGCGGAACTGCTTCGACTCGGCGTGCGCCGCGTCCACCGCCAGCGCGGCGGCCGTCATCGCGCCGACGCTCCAGGCGACGGCATCGAACCGGCGGCGTTTCGGTCTGTCGTTGCGCATGCGCTCCTACCCTTTGATCGAAACGAGCCAGGTCACGACGTCGCCCTTTTCGACCGGCGTGCACGCGCGGTTCAGCACGTCGTTGCAGTTGCGCTTGAACCACTTCTCGATCTTGGCTGCATCGGTGAAGCGCTCGGCGTTGGCCGCCGGCGCGAGCGGCGCGATCGACTTGCCGGTCTTCGCGTGCTTGCCGGTCGCGAGCGGATTGTCGGTGTGGCAGGTCGCGCAGCTCCAGTCGTTGCCGTGCGTGGTCTTGAACAGCCGCTCGCCGCGCTGCGCGGAAAAACCGGCGAATCCCGGGGTGTCGCTGCGCGCGGCCGCTGCGAGCGTGCGCAGATAGTCGGCCGGCGTCTGCGCGGCCGCGCCGCCGGCCGCCGCCGCGGCGAACGCGACCGCCAGCGCAGCTTGTGTTGCGATACGTGTCATGTGGATGCTCCTGCTGCGTGATGCGACGGAACGCAGCGTAGGAAGCAGCCATTAAGCGGGGATTAAAGGCGCGCCGCGCTTCACCCCGGCAGCGCGCCCGGCGTGTCGAACGCGCCCGGCGAAGCGCGCCGCGCGCGGTCCGCCGCCGCTCAGGCCGTGCAGCGGAACAACCCGAACCACGCGCGCTCGTCGAGCCAGACCTGACGCGGGGTCCAGCTCGCGGCGCGCAGCACCTCGGTGAAGGTCTCGGGCCGATACTTGTAGCTGTTCTCGGTGTGGATTCGTTCGCCGCGCGCGAAGCTGCGCCCGCCGCCCGGCCAGCGCACCGTCACGTCGGCCAGCGCCTCGAGATGCATTTCGATGCGCGTCTCGCGCGCCGAGTAGAAGGCGACGTGCTTCCACTGCGCGACGTCGAAGTCCGCGCCGAGCAGGCGGTTGACGTGGCGCAGCACGTTGCGGTTGAACGCCGCGGTGACGCCGAGCGCATCGTCGTACGCGGCGTTGAGCACGGCTTCGTCCTTGATCAGGTCGACGCCGATCAGCAGCTGCGCGTCTTCGCCGCCGCAGGCCCGCAGCCTGTGGAGGAAGACGATCGCTTCGTCCGGCGCGAAATTGCCGATCGACGAGCCCGGGTAGAAGAACAGGCGGCGCGCCGGGCTGACCTCGCCCGGCAGCTCGAGGCCGCGCGTGAAGTCCTGCCCGATCCCGATGATCCGCAGTTCCGGATGCTCGCGCTGCAGGCATTCGAGCGCGCTGCGAAGGAAGTCGACCGAAATGTCGACCGCGGCGTACTGGCGCGGGCGCAACGCGCCGAACAGGCGCGCGGCCTTGGCGCAGTTACCGGCGCCCAGGTCGACCAACGTCGTCCCGGGGCCGACGGCCGCGGCGATCTCGGCGCCGTGGCGCGCGAAGATCTCCGCCTCGGTGCGCGGCGGCGTGTACTCGTCGAGCGCGGTGATCGCCGCGAAGAGGTGCGAGCCGAGCGCGTCGTAGAAGTACTTCGGCGCGATCGAAGCGCGCGGCGCGAGCAGCCCCGCGACGAGGTCGGCGCGCAGTTCTTCCGCCGTGGGCAGGTGCGACTGGATCAGCCGAACGCGCGCCGCGGCGCGATCCGTTCGCGGCGCGCGCAGAAAGGCGGCGAGGGAGGGCATGGGCATGCGTCGGGGTCTGCCGCGGCAGCTTACAGCCGGGCCGCCGCGCGCTCCATGCCTTGCGTCGGCCAACCGGCTACGCAGTCCTGCGGACGCGCGCAACCCTTCGCGCCACGTTCAACCCGGGCGAGCGGCGCGATGGCGGTTGATCTCGTCGCGCGTCCGGCGCGCGGCCTCGCCCGCCGCGGCGGCGAAGTCGTCGCCGTGCCCCGCATACAGGATCGCGCGCGACGAGTTGATCAACACCCCTTCGCCGCGCGCGGTCTGACCGGCTTCGACCGCGGCGCGCACGTCGCCGCCCTGCGCGCCCACACCCGGTACCAGCAGCGGCAGGTCGCCTGCGATCGCGCGCACGCGCGCCAGCTCGGCGGGATACGTCGCGCCGACGACCAGCCCGAGCTGGCCGTTCGTGTTCCAGCGCGTCGCGACGAGCCGAGCGACGTGCTCGTAGAGCTTTCCGCCGGCGGCCGTATCGAGCATCTGCAGCTCGCCGCCGCCGGGATTGCTGGTGCGGCACAGGATGAACGCGCCGCGGTCGGTGTACTCGAGGTAAGGCTCGATCGAATCGAGGCCCATGTACGGCGACAGCGTGACCGCGTCGGCGCCGTAGCGCTCGAAGGCCTCGCGCGCGTAGTGCTCGGCGGTCGAACCGATGTCGCCGCGCTTGGCGTCGAGGATCACCGCCACCTGCGGATGCGCGTCGCGGATGTGCGCGATCAGCGTCTCGAGCTGATCCTCGGCGCGGCACGAAGCGAAGTAGGCGATCTGCGGCTTGAACGCGCACGCGAACTCGGCGGTGGCGTCGACGATCGCGCGGCAGAACGCGAAGATCGCATCGGCGCGGCCGCGAAACTGCGCCGGGAAGCGGGCCGGATCTGGATCGAGGCCGACGCACAGCAGCGTGTCGGCCGCACGCCAGCGCGCGGCGAGCTTGTCGGTGAAGGGCATGCAGGCATTGTAAGGAGCGCCGCGGCAGCGGCGCGCGGTCGACGCCGTGTTACCTTCGCGCGCCGCCCGCCGCCCGCCGAGACCATGACCCGCCTGTCCAACCGCGACCTCGTGCTGCTCGTGCTGCTGACGCTCTTCTGGGGCGTGAACTGGCCGGTGATGAAGTTCGGCGTCACCGAGCTGCCGCCGCTGTACTTCCGCACGATCTGCATCGGCGGCGGACTCGTCGTGATGGCCGTCGCGGCGCGCGCGATGGGCGTGTCGCTCGCCGTGCCGCGCGGCGCCTGGCCGCGCATCGTCAGGTTGTCGATCCCGAACCTGATCGTCTGGCACACGCTCGTCGTGATCGCGCTGAAGATGCTGCCGTCCGGGCGCGCGGCGATCCTCGGCTACACGATGCCGGTGTGGGCCGTGCTCGCGGGGCTGCTGTTCTTCGGCGAGCGTCCGCTCGCCCGCCACTGGTGGGGGGTCGCGGCCGCCTTCGGCGGGACGCTGCTGCTGCTGGCGTCGGAGTTCACGGCGCTCGCCGGCAACCCGCTCGGCACCGTGCTGATGCTCGCGGCGGCGGCGGCGTGGGGTTACGGCACGCACCTGATGCGGCGACATCTGACCGACATGCCGGTGCTCGCGCTGACCTTCTGGATGCTCGCGCTGACGCTGCCGGTGATGGTCGCCGGCTCCGTGCTGTTCGAGCGCGCGCAGTGGCGCGCGCCGACCGCGGGCGAGTGGGCGGCGATCGCCTACAACATCGTGTTCGCGATCGCGTTCTGCCACGTCGTGTGGAGCCAGCTCGCGCGCACGCTGCCGCCTGCGGCGAGCGGACTGTCGGTGATGATGATCCCCGTGCTCGGCGTTTTCTCCGGGATGTGGATGCTCGGCGAGCGCCCGTACTGGCAGGACTACGCAGCGCTGGTGCTGATCCTGTTCGCGCTGGCGACGGTGCTGCTCGCGCCGCGGGGCGGGACACGGGCGCCGCCTGGTCCGGACGCTACGGCCGCGCCGCGCCGCAGCCCGTGAAGCGCCATCCGCCGCACGCCCTCGATACGCGGCGGCGGCATGGCGGGCGACGCGCGACCGCCGGCCGCCTCAGACGCGCAGCACCTCGCCCTTGAGCGAGAACAGGATCGCGACGACCTCGTTCACCTCGGCCGGCGCGACGCCGTGCGCGGCCAGTGCGGCGACGATGTCGTCGACGGTCGACAGGAATTCCTGCTCGCTGACGTTCAGGCCGGCATGTGCGTCGCGCAGCGCGCGCCCCTCGTAGCGCTGCGGCCCGCCGATGCCGGCGCAGAAGAACTGCGTTCCGAGCTGCTTCAGCCGCGCCAGATCCTTGTTCGCGAAACGCGGCGCCAGCACCGGATTGACCGCATGGCGATCGATGGCCTCGTCGATCATCGCGGCGATTCGTTCGGCCCCGCCGAGCCGTTCGTATAGCGATCGGGTCATGGGCTCCTCCCGGTCAGTGAAGGTTCGCGGCCCACGAGTCGTACTCGATCGCGCCCGCGTCGGGCGCGGGCGGCTGAGCGGCACCGCGCCGCAAGGAACCGAACATCAGCGTCGTCGCCTCTTCGAGCGCGGCGATCGCTTCCGGCGTTGCCGAACCGTCCACGGTCAGCGTGACACTTCCGCCTTCCGGCAGCGAAAAGACCATCGTGCGTTCGTTCATGTCGGACTCCTCGTCGGTGTTGCGAGCGCCGGGTGCGTGCTGCACCCGGTCGCCGCAGCATGACGCCGCACCGTTCCCGAATCGTTCCCGCCGCACTGCCCGCTTGTCGTGCGCGGATCGCTGGGGGACACTGACCGACCATGCGCGATTCGAACCCAGCGAACGCGAAGGGCGCCGAGCGCGCCGTCGAGATCCGTGTGCTCGGCGGTTTCGGCGTGACGGTCGACGGCAGCGAGATCCCGGCGCGGGCATGGCCGAGCGCGCGCGCCGCGCAACTGGTCCAGCTGCTGAGCCTGGCCGACGGCCGGCGCCTGTTGCGCGACCAGGTGCTCGATGCGCTGTGGCCGCAACTGAGTCCGCAGGCCGGCGCGGCGAACCTGCGCAAGGCGGCGCACCATGCGCGCCGCGCCCTGCGCAGCGACGAGGCCATCGTCCTGCGCGGCGGGCAGGTTCTGCTCTGGCCGTCGGCGTCGCTGACGGTCGACGCCGAGCGCTTCGAACGGGTCGCCGAAACCGCGCTGGCCGGCGGCGACCCGGCCGAATGCGCGAACGCGGCGAGCGCATACGGCGGCGAGCTGCTTCCCGCCTCGCGCTACGAAGCGTGGACCGACGCGGCGCGAACGCGGCTGCGATCGACCTATCTCGAGTTGCTGCGCGCGAGCCGGCAGTGGGAGCGGCTCGCCGAGGTCGAGCCGACGGACGAGCCGGCGCATCGCGCACTGATGCAACGCGAGCTGGCGGCCGGCAACCGCGCGGCGGCAGTCCGCTGGTACGGGCGCCTGCGCGGCGCGCTGCAGGCCGTCCTCGGCGTCGCGCCCGACCGCGCGACCGAAGCGCTGTACGAGCGCTGCGTGAGCGGACTGCCGCAGGAGGGCGCGCCGTTCATCGGGCGACACCTGGAGCTGGCCCGCGTTGCGGCCTGGTTGCGAACCGAGGCGGCAGAGCGCGCGGGCGGGTTGCTCGTGCGCGGCGCTGCGGGCATCGGCAAGAGCGCGTTCTGTCGGCAGATCGGCGCACTGGCGCGCGCGCAGGGGTGGACGGTCGTGGCCGTCACGGCGGTGCAGCCCGATCGCCCCTACGCGGTGACGACGACGGCCGTCGAGCAATTGCTGGTCGACCGTCGATCCTTGCTCGACGCCGTCGGCGACGCGGCGCGCGCCGTGCTCGCGCTGCTCAGCCCGCTCGCCGGCCCGGCACAGCCGCAGCAGACGCCGCTCGGGCGGCATCAGGTGATCGGCGCGTTCCGGCGCGCCCTGCTGGCGGCGTCGCACGGTGTGCCGGTGCTCGTGCAGGTCGACGAGGCGCATCTGCTGGAGCCGGGCGACGCCGACGTTCTGCTCCACCTCGCGGTCAGCGGGCGACCCGTGTTCGTCGTCCTCGCGCTGCGGGCACCGGCGCCCGACTCGGCGCTCGCGAACGGGCTGGCGCGCCTGCTGCGCGGGCAGCAGTTGCTGCCGATCGACCTCGGTCCGCTCGCCGACGAGGATGCGGCCGAATTGATCGACCGCGCCGCCGCACAGCCGCTCGACGCCGGGCTGCGCGATCGCATCGTGCGGCTGGCCGGCGGCAACCCGTTCGCGGCACTCGAGCTCGCGCGCTGCGCAGGGCCTGCGCCCGGTTCGCACCTGCCCGCGAGCGCGCGCGAGGCGATCACCGCGCGACTGTGCGATGTCGACGACGACGCGTTGTCGCTGCTCAGGTGGCTGGCGCTGGCCGGCGCCGACTTCGACACGCAGACCGCCGTCGCGCTGGCGCGCGGCACCGAGGCCGAGGCCTTCGCCGTGCTCGACCGGGCGCTCGCCGCCGGCGTGCTCGTGGTCGCCGACGCGCGCTATCGGTTCCGCCACGAGCTGGTCCGCCAGGCGCTCGTCGAGCAGACGCCGCCGCACCAGCGGCTGAAGGTGCATCGGCATGCGGCGCAGCGGCTGGCGCAGTCGAACGCGCCGCCCGCGCTGGTCGCGCGCCACTGGCTGGCCGGCGGAAGCCGGGCGGCGGCGGCGCCGTGGCTGCTGCAGGCGGCGCGCGATGCGATCCGCCTCGGCGCCTACGGCGACGCGCTGCGCCAGCTCGACCCGCTGCTCGCCTACGATGGCGCGCACGTCGAGGCGCTGCGATTGCGCGCCGAGGCGCTCGACGCGATCGGAAACCCGGCCGCGGTTGCGGCGTACCGCGTCGCGGCCGACGCCGCCGGCGCGCCGGACTCGCACGACCTGCTCGCCAAGGCCGCGCTGGCGCAGGTCAAGCTCGGCGACCCCCGGGGCGGATTGCTCACGCTGCGCGGCGTTTCGCCGACCACGGTCGAAGGGCGGCTGGCCGAAGCGCTCGCCTACAGCGGCGCAGCCGCGCTCGGCGTCGCCGATCCGGCGACGGGCACGCGCAAGTCCGCCGAGGCGCGGCGATTGGCGCTGCAGTCCGGCGATACGGCGGCCATCGTCATCGCATCCTGGGCGCAGGCGGCGGCGGCGCACGCGCGCGGCGAACTGCACAGCAGCGTTTGGGCCGATCTGCACGAAACGCAGCATGTGCCGCATCTCGCCGTGCGCGTGTTCGACGGCCAGCTCTGCATCATGCAGCGCTTCCTGTACGGCGCCCGTCCGTATCCGGAGGTCATTTCATTCGCCGACGCGCTCGCGGCGGAAGCGCGCCGCCTCGGCGCGGCGCGCGGGCACGCGTTCGGCGTGACGCTGCGCGGCGAGGCCGAACTGCTCGGCGGCGATCTCGATGCGGCCGAGGAGCACCTCGCGCTCGGCGCGCGGCTGCATCGCGCGATCGGCGGCGCCACCGGCGAGGCGTTCTCGCTGCAGCGGCTCGCGGAGGTTGCCCTGTACCGCGGCCGGCGCGATCTCGCGCTGGCGCGCCTTGACGAGGCGCTCGACCTCGCGCGGCAGACCGACGTCGGCTTCCATCTGCTCGACCGCATCTACGGCACGCGGATCGTGCTCGGTGCCGATCCCGACGCGGCGCTCGCCGCGCTGGAGGACGCGCAGGAGGCCGTGCGCGGCCCGCTCGAAACGTGTCCCGGATGCCGCATCACCTTCGCAGTGCCGGCGGCGATCGCGGCGGCGCGCGCGCGCCGGCTCGATCTGGTCGACGAGTACGAACGCGCGGTCGAATACCTGGCCAACGTGGTGATGCGCTTGCCCGCGTGGTACGCCGCGCTCGATGAGGTGCGCGGCCACATCGCCCGCGCGCGCGGCGAGTCAGAGGCGGCGGCTGCCGCGCACTTTGCGGCTGCGGCGCGCAGGTTTCGCGACGCGGGGCACCCGCTCGACGCGGCTCGCTGCGACACCTTCGCCGCCGGCGCGCCCTGAAAGCGCACCGCGCGACGCGACCGCGCCGAGTTCTGCCGCGGCCTATGCGGTCGCGCGCTCGGCGAGGTAACGCCGGATCAGGCGCAGCAGTTCCTCTTCCTGGTACGGCTTGCCGAGGTACTCGCTGACGCCGAGCTCGAGGGCCATGCCGCGATGCTTCTCCGCGGTGCGCGACGTGATCATGAAGATCGGGATGTCGCGCGTCTCGCGGCTGGCGCGCACGTTGCGCGTCAGGTCGAAGCCGTCCATTCTCGGCATTTCGATGTCGACCAGCATGATGTCCGGACGCGCGTCCTGCAACTGCCGCAGCGCGTCCACGCCGTCCTTGGCCAGCAGGACCTCGTAGCCGTTGCGCTCGAGCAGCCGCTGCGTCACGCGGCGCACGGTCAGCGAGTCGTCGACGACCATCACCAGCGCGGGCGACGCGGGCTCGCCCGCGGCGAGCCCGTCCGCGCGGCGCGCTTCCGCGGCCGCCGCGCCGCCGGGCGCCGCGTACAGGGCGGGCGGTTCCGGCGCGCGCGTGATCAACTGGACCGGATTGACGATCAGCACGATCTCGCCGTTGCCCAGAATCGTGGCACCGAGGATGCCCGCCAGGCGCGACACCTGCGCGCCGACGTTCTTGACCACGACCTCCTGGTTGGTCGACACGTCGTCGACCGACACCGCGAGGCGGTCGTCGCCGGAGCGCAGCAGCACCACCGGCGTCTGCTTCGCGTGGTGCAGCGCGACTTCGACGCCCAGCAGTTGCGCGAGCGGCCGCAGAACGACCTGGCCGACCGGCGCGATGTCGATCACGCCGTCGGCGAGCGCGGCCGAGATGATCGCCGGCTTGTAGCGCCGCACCTGTTCGACCATGCCGGCCGGGATCGCGTAGCGCCGCCCGCCGACGCTGGCGAGCACGACCTGGGTGACGGCCAGCGTGAGCGGCAGATACAGCGTGAAGCGCGTGCCGCGGCCGCGCTCGCTCGCGACCGCCACGCGGCCGCCGAACGAACCGAGCTCCGAACGCACGACGTCCATGCCGACGCCGCGCCCGGCCAGTTCGGTGACTTCGGTCGCCGTCGAAAAGCCCGGCGCGAAGATCAGTTCCATCAGCTCGCGATCGCTCGCGTGCTGATGCGGTCCGATCAGTCCCTTCGCCAGCGCGCGCGCGCGGATCCGCTCGAGATCGAGCCCGGCGCCGTCGTCGGCGACAACGACGATGATTTCGTTGCCTTCCTGGCGCACCTCGATCGTGATCTCGCCGGTTTCGCGCTTGCCCGCGGCGAGCCGCTCGGCCGGCGGCTCCAGCCCGTGCACGATCGCGTTGCGGACAAGGTGCTCGAACGGCCCGGCCATGCGCTCGAGCACGCCGCGGTCGATTTCGACGGTGCCGCCGCGCACTTCGAGGTTGACGCGCTTGTCGAGCTCCTTGGCGGTCTGCCGCGCGACGCGGTACAGGCGCTCCGACAGGTTGGAAAACGGCACCAGCCGCACGCGCATCAGCTGCTGCTGCAGCTCGCGCGTCAGCCGCGACTGCGACGTGAGATCGCCGTCGGCCATCGCCAGGCCCTTGAGCATGTTGGCCTGGACCATCGCGACGTCCTCGACCGACTCGGCCAGCAGCCGCGTCAGTTCCTGCAGGCGCGTGTAGCGGTCGAATTCGAGCGGATCGAACGCGGCCGACTCCTTCGCCAGCTGGTCGGCGCGCGCCTGGATCTGCGCATCGGCCTGGATCTCGACCTCGCGAAGCTGCCCGCGCAGCCGCTGGATGTTCTCGGTCAGGTCGTTCAGCGCCGCCTTCAGCGTGCCGACCTCGTTCTCGAGCTTCGACCGCGCGATCGACACTTCGCCGGCCTGGTCGACCAGCCGGTCGAGGACGTCGGCGCGCACGCGAATGAACGAGGCGACCTGCGGTGTCGCGGCCGTGGCGCCGGCTGCCGCAGCGGGCCGCGCGGGCGCGGCCGGCGCGGTTTCGCGCGCCGGCTCGACGGCACGCGCGGCGGCCAGATTGATCACCGGCGCGAGCGGCGCAGCCGCGCCGGCTGTCACCGAAGGCGCTTGGGCCTGCACCGGCGCGGGCGCGGGCGCGGCCGCGGGGGCAGGGGCGGCCGGCGCGGCGCGACGCGGCGCATCCGGGTGCTGCAGCGCTTCGTACAGCGCGACCGCCTCGTCGTACTGGCTTTGCAGGTCTTCGACGATGACCGGCGGCACGTCGACGAGCTGCATCGCGGATTCGATCCGCGTTTCCATCTCGTGCACCAGTTCGCCGAGCCGCATTGCGCCGGCCATGCGCGCGCTGCCTTTGGCCGTGTGCAGCTGGCGCATCAGCGTCCTGGCGAGGTCGCGATCGTTCGGGTTCGCCGCGAGCGCGCGCAGGTTGGCGCCGATCGCAGGCAGCAGGTCGTTGGCTTCGGCGAGGAAGACGTGCAGCAGGTCCGGATCGAGTTCGTCGCGCACCGCCGAGACCTGGCGTCTGTCCGGCGGTTCGGGCGCTGCCGCCGGTTCGGCGGGTTCGGCTTCGAGCGCCGCTACCGAGATTTCCTCGACCAGCGGCGTCGGCAGTGGTCCGGCGTCGTTCTGCTCGACGGCCGGTTCGGCGTCGACCAGCGCGAGCGGCGCGCGTTCCTCCGGCACGGCGGCGCCGGCCGCATGCCCGCGCATCTCGGCGAGCAACTGCCGCACCGCGTCCGCCTCGAGCGGCGCCTGGTCGGGAAAGACGCCGGCTGCGAACTGGTGCAGCATGCCGCGCATGCGATCGACCGCGCGCTCGAGCGTATCGAACTGCGCGGGCGACAACGCGATCGCGGCGCCGCCCGCGCCGCGCCCCAGCTCGTGCATCAGATCGTCGAGCGGATCGGCGATCGCCCACACCGGCGTCAGTCCGACCGTCGCCGAGATGCCGGCGAGCGAGTGCGCGCGGCGGATCGTGTTCTGCGAAACGCGGCGGTTCGCTTCGAAGCGCCACTCGGAGATGTCCTGCGCGAGCGTGCGGATGCACTCGTCGGCCTCGTTCAGGAACACCGAGTACAGGCCGTGGCTGATCTCGACCGGCCCGATGCGGCGCACGTCGTCGTCGAAGCCCGACGTCGGCGCGGGTCCTTCGTCGGTCGGCCGGCCCCCGGCGGCCCGCGGCGCAGCTTCGATTTCGCCGCGCGTCGGCGCCGCGCGGTCCGCGTTGCCCGGGATCGATGCGCCGCCGGTTTCGGTTTCCGGCAGCGCGGGCGGCGCCTTATCTGCCGCGCTGCCCGAGATCTTTGGCGGCGGCGCGGCCTGCTGCGCCGCCGCTGCGCCGGCCGGTGCGGCGCTGCTGTCGAACTCGAACGCGCCGCCCTCGCGCACGCGCTGCGCGGCGCGCACCAGCGGGCCGACGTCGATCGCCACCTGCGGGTCGGACGCGATGCGGCCGATCCAGCCGCGCATCAGCTCGTGGGCCTTCGCCGCAAGGGCGATCAGGTCGTCGCTGGCCGGGCGTTCCTGCGCCAGCCACAGGTTGAAGCACTGCTCGACCGCCCACGCACCTTCGCCGAAAGCCTTCAGCCCGACCATCCGGCTCGAACCCTTCAGCGTGTGGAACGCGCGGCGCACGGTCGTCAGCGTGGCCGCGTCGTCCGGCGCGCCGCGCAGCGCATCGAGCTGCGACGATATGCCGTCGAGCACCTCGTTCGCCTCTTCGACGAAGATCTGCTGCAGTTCGCGGTCGGCCGCGGCCTGCGTCGAAGGCAGCGGAGCGGTCGGCGGCGGTGCCGCGGGCGCCTGCGGCGGCGCGAGGAGCTGCGCGATGCGGCGCGCGATGTCGGGTGTGGGCGTCTGCTTGAACTGCGCCATCAACTGCGCGGTCTGCTGGGTCGTGCCCTTGAGCTGCGCGTCGTCCAGCAGATCGGCTTCGTGGGTCAGCGCCAGCACGACGCGCGCCAGCTCGTGCAGCAGATTGGCGTCGTGCGGCGTCTGCGCCAGGCGCTGCGCGATGTGCTGCGCGGCGGCGACGTGCTGCCTGGCGAGCGTCTCGACGTTCTCCGCGCGCTTGGGCGGCTCCACGCGGGTGTCGAGCGCGTGTGGCGGCGCGAGGAACTCGTCGCCGGGCGGCGGCACCGTTTCGGCGGCCGGCGTCTGCCCGAGGTCCGCGGAGAACACGCCGGTCGCGGGGTCGTAGCGGAAGATGCCGCGCGGACGCTCCGCGTCCTGCGACAGGCTCTCGACGAAGAAACCGATCGCGCCGAGGTTCTGCGCGACCCGCGGGAATTCGGTGGCGTCGACCGGCTGCGCAGGATCGGCGAAGGCGCGCACCGCCTGCTGGACGTTGCGCAGCGCGGCCACCGGCTCCTCAAAGCCGAGCACCGACAGCACGCCGCAGACCTGGTCGAACATCGGATCGGCGGCGGCCAGATCGCCGCGTTCGGTCGGCGTGCGGAAGAAGCGGTCGAGACGCTGCTCGATCTCGCGCAGCGTGGCCTGCGTCTCCGCGACAACCGTGCCCATCGTCAGGCGGTCCTGCGCGCGGCGGGCGAGTTCGGACAGCCACGGCGCCGAGTCCGGCAGCGGCTGGTTGCTGAACGCCGCACGCAGCCGTCCGGTGACGGCCTGCGCGCGCGCTTCGTACTCGGGTTCGATCTGCGGCAGCTCGTCGAGGCCGAGCTCGACGAACAGCAGCGCCGAGGCGACCTCGAGGCCGAGCGTCTCGCGCACGCTGGACGCCAGCCGCGCGAACTCGGCGGTGACGCCCGCGATCGTCTCGAGCACGCCTGCGATCGGGTACGCCTCGAGGCGCGCTGCGGCTTCGCGCGCCAGATGCAGCTCGTGCGCGAACTTGGCGACCTCGGGCGTGCCGGCGCCGACCACCTGGCCCCACAGGTGCTTCGCCTGCGCGAGCGCCTCCTTCAGCGAGCGCATCGCGTCGGCGTCGAGCGCGGTGAGCGTTGCGCGCTCGAAGTCGGCCGGGATCAACGCGTCCAGTCCGTACAGCCGCTTGACCTCGGCGACGCGCGCAACCTTCTCGTCGGCACGACCGACGTAGTAAAGCGCGTCGATCATCAGCCGCTCGGCGACCGCGCCGCCGCCTTCGATCAGCCGCCGCAGCTGCAGGTTCAGCCGCGCGAGCACCCGCTTCAGATCGACGTCGACGGCGATCGCGTGCGAGTCCAGCGCGTCGAGCAGTCCGCGCACGATCCACCAGAAGCTGCGGGCGAGCCCGCGCTGCGGCAGCCGCTCGAGATCGGCGAGCGCATCGCGCATCATGCGGCGCGCGCGGGCGTCCTCGGAGTCTCGCAGGAAGCCGAGCAGGCCTTCCTCGAAGCGCACGCGTCGCACGCGCAGCTGGTCGGCCGTCATCGGCCGCACTTCGATCTGGTGGAAGGCGGGGCGGCGCGACAGGTCGGGGAAGATCAGATCCGCCGGGTGCACGCGCAACGCGCGGTTCAGTTGCAGCACGTCGCGGTAGTACGGGTACAGGCGGATCGGCTGGTTCGGCCGCCCCGACAGCAGGCCTTCGAGATACGCGATCACCGCGGCGAGCGCGGTTTCGATCGTTCGCACCGCCGCCGGCAGGCAGTCCTTGGGATCGGCTTCCCAGCGGCGCAGGAGCTGCTCGACCGCTTCCGTGACGAGCGCCACACCGCGCAGGTCGAGCAACTGCAGCGCGCCGTTGGCCTGGTGCACCTGGTTGCGCGCGTTGCGCAGGCTGTCCAGGTCCTGCTTGGTGCCGAGGAAGGTCTTGGCGGCGCCGACCGCGTCGTTGAGCGACGTGCGGATCTCGTCGATGACCCAGGCCAGCGGCGCGATGTCCGGCGCGGCGTCCATCAACTGGTTGGGATCGCGGGTCTCCGACATGCGTTCACTCCACGACGCGCGGCGCTTCCTACGCCACGCGGAACCGGGCTACCGACGCCTTCAGCTCGCGCGCCAGCGTGGCGAGTTGTCCGATCGACTGCGCCGCCTGGCGCGTGCCTTGCGAGGTCTGCTCGGTCACCGTCAGGATGCGCTCGATCGACTGCGCCACACCGCCTGCGGACTGCGCCTGCTCGTTGGTGTTGCCGGCGATCCGTTCGATCAGCTCCGCGAGCTGGCGCGAGACGCGGCCGATGTCCGCCAGCGCCGTGCCCGCGGCGTCCGACAGCTTCGTTCCCTCGACGACCCCCTGCGTGCTGCGCTCCATGGCCGCGACCGCGTCCTGCGTGTCGGTCTGAATGGTCCGGACCAGCGCGCCGATCTGCTTGGCGGCTTCGGCCGAACGGTCGGCAAGCCGCTGCACCTCCTCGGCCACCACCGAGAAGCCGCGGCCGGCCTCGCCGGCGGAGGCGGCCTGGATCGCCGCGTTCAGCGCGAGCACGTTGGTCTGTTCGGTGATGTCGGTGATCAGCTCGACGATCTCGCCGATCTCCTGCGAAGACTCGCCGAGGCGCTTGATCCGCTTGGCGGTTTCCTGGATCTGCTCGCGGATCTCGTTCATGCCGGCGATCTGGTTGTACACCGCGCGCTGACCTCGCTCGGCGGCTTCCAGCGAGGTGCGGGCCACCTTGGCCGACTCGCCCGCGCTGCGCGACACGTCGTTGATCTGCGCGGCCATCTGCAGCACCTTCTCGCCGGTTTCCTTGATCTCGCGCGACTGCGCCTCGGACGCGGTCAGCAGCCGGGTCGCGATGTCGCGCGCCTGCGTCGACGCGGTGTTGACCTGTTCGGCGGTCGCGTTGATTCGGCCGACCAGCGCGCGCAGCTCCTCGACCGTGTAGTTGACCGAGTCGGCGATCGCGCCCGTGATGTCTTCGGTCACGGTCGCCTGCACCGTCAGGTTGCCGTCGGCGACCTCCTGCAACTCGTTCATCAGACGCAGAATCGCCGCCTGGTTCTGCTCGTTCGCGCGCTTGGCTTCCTCCTCGAGCCGCTGCGCCTCGGCCCGCTGCACTTCGGCTTCGGCCGCGCGCTTGCGCGAGTCCTCGAGCAGCACCTTGGCAATCGCCGCCGCGCACAGCAGGCCGAACAGGCCGGCGAGCGCGATCACCCAGAAGTTGACCAGGCGGATGCGCTGCTCCTTCTGGTAGGCGCGCTGCAGCTCGGTGACCTGCGTGCGCAGCGCCTCGGAGTCGCGCAGGATCGCCAACTCGGCGTCCTTCGCCTGAACGATGGCCTGCAGATTGCCGAGCGCGCTGGCGATCGAGGCCTGGAAGTCGGCGTAGATCTTGCCGAGCTCCTGCAGCCGCGCGCGCGTCTCGTTGTCGGTTGCGGCGGGAATACGCAGCGTGTCGTTGCCGGCGAGCAGCGCCTGCGTCAGCTCGCGGAAGAGGTTGATGTCGCGGCCGAGTTGCAGCGCGACCTCGGCGTTGGCGGTCTCGCCGACGACCAGCGAGTTTGCGCTCTTGCCGAGGCGCTGAGTCAGCATCACGAGCTGACCCGCGGCGGCGATCTCGCGCGCGCCCGCGCCCTGCTGCAGCTTCAGCGCCGAAACCTCCTCGGTCAACTGCGCGAGCCGCGGGCTCGCGTCATTGATGCGCCGGATCACGTCGCCGAAGGACAGCAGCGTCTTTTCCTGCGCGATGATCATCGACGCGGCCGCCTCCGACGCCCTCCAGCGTTCGATCACGCTCGCGAGCATCGGCTGGATCTCGGCCGACGAGGCCGACACGCGGTCGTCGCCGCCCTCGAGCGCGGCGAGGTTGGCCGATATCCGGTCGCGGCTGTCCTTCAGCTCGGCGAACGCGGTGCGGCTGCCTTGCACCGCGCTCGGCGCGGTCCTCGCCAGGCGCTGCGTGTGCATCAGCGTGTCGCCGGTGATCTCGATCTGCGCCGCGCCGTTGGATGCCAGCCGCAGGTCGATCAGCAGCACCACCAGCACGATCAGCGCCGACAGCGCGGTCAGGATCATCAGAACCTGCACCTGGGTGGCGACCGGCTTGTCGCCGATCAGCGGCAGGCGTGCGGCGACCACCCGCTCGAGCAGCCGCGTCGTGAAGTTCGCGGCCGGCGCGGCGGGCGCGGCATCGCGCTCGATGCGCTGCGTCGGCGGCGCGGACTTGCGCCCCTTGCGCGGCGGCGCGGGCGGCGCGTCGATCGGTGCGAATTCGGTGTAGCGGAAGGGCTCGCCGGATCCTTCCGCCGGTGCTTCCTTGGCGCCGGGTTTCTTCATCGTCGCTCCGAAGTCCAATGCCATGCGTTCCTCCGCACTTCCGCCTGTCGGCGATTCTTCTCGCGCCGGGCGCACTGCGCGCCGCCGGCGCGCGTCGCCTTCAGATGCCTATCGACGCAAACGCCTCGGCGGTCACCAGACGGCCGAGGTCCAGCTCAGTCAATACCGTTCCGTTCAGGTCGCGAAAGCGACCCGCTTCCCACGACGGCGCGCCTTCGCCGCTGCGGCCGACCGGTTCGAGATCCTTGAGGTTGCGCAGACCGAACGCGCGCGTCACCAGGATCGCCGCGTTGACCTTCAGGGTCTCGCCCAACACGAGCATCTGGCTCGCCTGGTCGAGAGCGAGCGGCGGCCGGCCCACGAGCTGCATCAGGTCGATCACGCCGACGAGCCGCCCGCGCACGTTGGCGAGGCCGCGGTACCACGGTTTGGTCCAGGGAACCGGCGCGATGTCGGGGACCGCGACGATCTCGCCAGCCTGCTCCATCGGGAGCAGGTAGTTCTCGGCGCCGATCCGCACTGCCAGCCGCGTCGGCTCGGCCGCCGTCTGCGGCGCGGCCTTCAGCCGTTCGGCGAGCTGCGTCGAGAAGTCGCGCAGTTTGACGAGATGTTTGCCGGCTTCCATCGGTGCGTTTCGTCGCTCAGCCGAGCGCGGCGATCTTCTCCAGCAGTTCGTCGGCCTTGATCGGCTTGGTCACGTAGTCGCGCGCGCCCTGCCGCAGACCCCAGATCCGGTCGGTCTGCAGGTTCTTGCTGGTGCACATGATGATCGGGATGTTCTGCGTCGCCGGGTCGCGCGAAAGCTGCCGCGTGAGCTGGAAACCGTTCTGCCCCGGCATCACGACGTCCATCAGGATCAGGTCGGGCTGGCTGGCCTGCAGCTTGATCACCGCTTCCTCGGCGCTTTCGGCGGCCGACACGGCGAAGCCGTTCTTCGTCAGCAGTTCGGTCAGAAAGTAGCGTTCGGTGGGCGAGTCGTCGACGACGAGAACTTTCTTGATCGGCATGTCGGTTACCTCCTCGGAACGGGCAGGAGCCTGGCGTGGATAGGAGTCAGTTGATGGAATACTGTCGGACCGCCGACAGGAGGCTGTCCTTCGTGAACGGTTTGGTCAGGTACTCGCTGGAGCCGACCATGCGCCCGCGAGCGCGATCGAACAGGCCGTCCTTCGACGACAGCATCACGACCGGCGTCTTGTTGAAACGCGGGCTGCGCTTGATCAGCGCGCACGTCTGGTAGCCGTCCAGGCGCGGCATCAGGATGTCGCAGAAGATGATGTTGGGCTGGTGGTCGTTGATCTTGGCGAGCGCCTCGAAGCCGTCCTGGGCCAGGATCACCTGGCAGCCCGCCTGCGTGAGGAAGATCTCCGCGCTGCGCCGGATGGTGTTCGAGTCGTCGATCACCATCACCTTCTTGCCGCGGATGTCCGTGAAGTCCTGAGCCGCCATGTCTCGAAACCACCTCCACTCGGGTCGCGCCGTCGTCGGTCGGGCGCGTACCGGTCGCTCGTCCGCGGCCGGACCCGCGCGGTACGCGGCAGGCAGCAGTCGCGGCGCCCGCGATCAGATCTCGACCATCTCGAAATCTTCCTTCCGTGCGCCGCACTCGGGGCAGGTCCAGTTGGGCGGGATGTCCTCCCAGCGGGTCCCCGGTGCGATGCCCTCATCGGGCAGGCCTGCCGCCTCGTCGTAGATCCAGCCGCAAATGAGGCACATCCATGTTCGTGTCGCAACCTTAGTCGTCATTGCGCCTGGAGACTTGAGCGTTTCCGATAACATACTGAGCGGCGCGCATCATAACTTGTGCCTTCAAAAGAAGGCGTTTTCGGCCGGAAATACCGGCTTCATGTGATCGCGCTTCCGCCCTCGAAGCGCAGCCCCACGCCGCCGTCGCGATACGCATGTCCACGCACGCCCCGCCCACCGTCCTCGCATTCGCGATGTCGGACCCCACCGGGGCCGGCGGCGTGCTCGCCGACGCACTCGCCTGCGCGAGCATGGGTTGCCATGCAGCGTGCGCGATTACCGGCGTGGTCGTGCAGGACAGCCGGCGCGTCGAGGACGTTCTGGTCGTCGACGACGAGTGGATCGACGATCAGGCACGCGCGGTGCTGCAGGACATGCCGGTGGCCGCCTTTAAGGTCGGCGCCGTCGGCAGCGCCGACAATGCGCAGGCGATCGCCGAGATCCTCGCCGACTATCCGGACCTGCCGGTCGTTCTCGATCCTTTTCTTTCCGACGCGGGCGAGCAGGCGGGATTCGACCCGGACCTCATCGCCGCGATGCGCGCGCTGTTGCTGCCGCAGACCACGGTGCTGACCGTGAGCCTCGCGCAGGCACGCCGGATGATCGCGGTGGCCACCGACGACGATGCGGCCGAGGAGTTCGCAGCCGCCGAGTGCGCGAAGAAGCTGCTCGAGTGGGGCGCCGAGTACGCGCTGATCACCGGCGCCGAATCGACCAGCGACTTGCTGATCAATCGTCTGTTCGGCGACGACGGCAGCGTGCAGAACGAAAGCATCGAGCGCGTCGACCTGCCGTTCCGCGGCGCCGGCGACACGCTGTCCGCGGCGATCGCCGCGCTGCTCGCTCAGGGCATCGATGTCGGCGACGCGGTACGCGAAGCCAACGAGTTTCTCGCGCAGGCGCTCGCCGGCGGTTTCCGGCTCGGCATGGGCGACGCCGTGCCCGACCGCCTGTTCTGGGCCAGCGACGACGTGCCGGATCCGGGCGAAGATGACGAGCACTGAAGCGCCGCGCGGCGTCTATCTGCTGACGCCCGACTGCAGCGATACGCGGCGGCTGCTGGCGGCGACCGCGGCGGCACTCGCCGCCGGCGTGTGCTGGCTGCAGTACCGCAACAAGCGCGCCGACGCCGCAACGCGCGTGGCGCAGGCGCGCGCGCTGCGGGAGCTGACGCGCGCGCACGGCGCGAAGCTGGTCGTCAACGACGACGTGAACCTCGCGCTCGACGTGCACGCCGACGGCGTTCACGTCGGCCGCGACGACCCCGACCCGCACGCGCGGCTCGCGCGCGCGGGCGCCGCGCTGGTCGTCGGCGTGTCGTGCTACGACGACTTTGCGCGCGCACAAGCGGCGCTGGCCGCAGGTGCGGATTACGTCGCTTTCGGCTCGGTGTTCGCGTCGCCGACCAAGCCGGGCGCGGTGCGCGCTCCGCTCGCGCTGCTGACGAAGGCGCGCGCCGCCGGCATGCACGTCGTCGCGATCGGCGGCATCGGCGCGGAGAACATCGCGCAGGTCGCCGCTGCCGGCGCGCATGCCGCGGCGCTGATCACGGCGGTATACGACGCGGCCGATCCGGCAGCGGCGGCGCGCGAACTGATCTCGAGATTCAGGACAGGCGAACACGAACATGAATCGCAACGAACAACTGTTTGAGCGCGCGCAGCGTTCGATCCCGGGCGGAGTCAACTCGCCGGTGCGCGCGTTCCGTTCGGTCGGCGGCACACCGCGCTTCATCGAGCGCGCCGAAGGGGCGTACTTCTGGGACGCCGAAGGCAGGCGCTACATCGACTACATCGGCTCGTGGGGACCGATGATCGTCGGCCATTCGCATCCTGCCGTCGTTCGCGCCGTGCAGGCGGCGGCCGCACGCGGACTGTCGTTCGGCGCGCCGACCGAAGCGGAAGTCGAGATGGCCGAGACGCTGATCAGACTCGTGCCGTCGATCGAGCAGGTCAGGCTCGTCTCGTCGGGCACCGAAGCGGCGATGAGCGCGATCCGGCTGGCGCG
Organism: Pseudomonadota bacterium; assembly: GCA_040752195.1. Classification (GTDB taxonomy): domain Bacteria; phylum Pseudomonadota; class Gammaproteobacteria; order Burkholderiales; family Burkholderiaceae_F; genus DSNY01. Next base: position 92,825 of record JBFMFC010000001.1, read on the forward strand.
CGGCGCCGCAGGCGATGGCAAGGGCCGCCGCAAGATCGTCAAGTTCGAAGGCTGCTACCACGGCCACGCCGACAGCCTGCTGGTCAAGGCGGGCTCGGGCGCGTTGACCTTCGGCCATCCCAGCTCGGCCGGCGTCCCCGCGGAAATCACGCAGCACACGCTGGTGCTCGACTACAACGACGCGCAGCAGCTCGAGGACGCGTTCAGGGCGCACGGCGACGACATCGCCGGCGTGATCGTCGAGCCGGTGGCCGGCAACATGAACCTGGTGCGCGGCACGCCCGAGTTTCTGCGCACGATGCGCGCGCTGTGCACGAAGCACGGCGCGATCCTGATCTTCGACGAGGTGATGAGCGGCTTCCGCGTCGCGTTGGGGGGCGCGCAGTCGCTCTACGGCATCGAGCCCGACATGACGGTGCTCGGCAAGGTGATCGGCGGCGGCATGCCGGTCGCGGCCTTCGGCGGCAAGCGCGCGGTGATGAAGCACTTGGCGCCGCTCGGTCCCGTGTATCAGGCCGGCACGCTGTCGGGCAATCCGGTCGCGGTCGCCTGCGGGCTGGCGACGTTGGAGCTCGTCCAGGCGCCGGGCTTCTACGACCGGCTCGCGGCGCAGACCAGGAAACTCGTCGACGGACTCGCCGGCGCGGCGCGCGCCGCCAACGTGGACTTCAGCGCAGACGCGGTGGGCGGGATGTTCGGCCTGTATTTCTCGAACGACGTGCCGGCGCGCTACGCGCAGGTGATGGCCTGCGACAAGGAGCGTTTCAACCGCTTCTTCCATGCGATGCTCGCGCGCGGCGTGTATCTGGCGCCGTCGGCGTTCGAGGCCGGTTTCGTTTCCGCGGCGCACGATGACGCCGCGATCGACGCCACGGTCGCGGCCGCTCGCGACGCTTTCGCCGTGACCTGACACAAGCCCGAGCGTCCTGCAAGGAATTGCGGGGAACTCCCGACCCGTACCGCGTACGAAGCCAGCATGCCCATGTTCGCCCGGATCGTCGTCCTTTCGCTGGCCGTGCTCGCCGGCGCCGCGTCGGCGCAGCCGGTGCGCGGCGACAACATCGAATCCGAGCTCGTCGCGGCCACCGATGCCGCGGTCCCGGGCCAGCCGCTGCAGCTTGCGCTGCGGCTGAAGCACGATCCGCACTGGCATACCTACTGGCAGGTGCCGGGCGACTCGGGGTTGCCGACGCAGATCCGATGGCAGCTGCCGGCAGGCTGGCAGGCCGGGCCGATCGAATGGCCGGTACCGCAGCGTTTCCCGGTCGGCCCGCTGATGAACTTCGGTTACGAGGGCGAGGTGCTGCTGCTCACGACGGTGACGCCGCCGCCGGCGCTCGCGGCGGGCGGCACGGTCGAGTTCGGCGCGCGCGCGGACTGGCTGATCTGCAAGGACGTCTGCATCCCCGGCGGTGCGGATCTCAAACTCGCGCTGCCGGTGCGCGGCGCGGCCGGACCTTCGCGGCACGCTGCGCAGTTTGCGGCCATGCGCAGCCGCATCCCGCAGCCGGTCGCGCTCGAGTCCGCGAGCGCAACGATCGATGACACGCGCATTCGCTTCGCGTTCAAGCCGCGCGGGACGACGGCACTGCCTTCGTCGGTTGAATTCTTTCCGCTCGAAGAGGCGCGCATCGAACCGGCCGCGTCGCAGATTCTGCGCAGCGAAGGCGATCTCGCCGCGCTGTACCTGACGGCGGTGCGGCCGGTCGTGCCCGAGTTCAAGACGCTCAAGGGCGTCGTCGTCGTCGATGGCGGGCCGGCGCGCGCGGATCGCGGCGGCTGGGCCGGCATCGTGTCGGTGCCGCTGGCGGCCGGCACGGTCCCGGTCGTGACTGCGGCGACGCCGGTCGAAGGCGGTGCGCCGGTGACCTTGTGGTTCGCGCTGGCGGGCGCCCTGGTCGGCGGGCTGCTGCTGAACCTGATGCCCTGCGTCTTCCCCGTGCTTTCGCTGAAGCTGCTCGGGCTCGTGCAGCACCAGCGCGCCGAAGACGAGGCGCACATCGCGCATCCGTCGCTGCGGGCGCACGGCATGGTCTATGGCGCGGGTGTGGTCGCGAGCTTCGTGGCGCTGGCGGCGGGGCTGATCGCGCTGCGCGCCGCCGGTGCGCAGCTCGGCTGGGGGTTCCAGCTCCAGACGCCCTGGGTGGTCGCGGCGCTGACGGGGTTGTTCTTCCTGATCGGGCTGAACCTGCTCGGCGCCTTCGAGTTCACGTGGGGTACCGGGCTCGCCAATGCGCGCGTCGGCCAGCGGTTCGGTCGCGACCGGCTGTCGAGCAGCTTCGGCACGGGCGTGCTGGCGGTGGTCGTCGCCGCGCCGTGCACGGCGCCGTTCATGGGTGCCGCGCTCGGCTACGCGATCACGCAGCCGGCGTCGATCGCGCTGGCGGTGTTCGCGACGCTCGGCGTCGGCATGGCCGCGCCGTACGTCGTGCTGACGGTGTTCCCGCGGCTGCTCGCGCGGCTGCCACGACCGGGCGCGTGGATGGAGCGCTTCAGGCAGGTCATGGCGTTCCCGATGTTCGCGACCTGCGTGTGGCTGCTGTGGGTGCTGGCGCAGCAGGTCGATGTCGACGCGGTCGGGTTGCTGCTGCTCGCGCTGGTGCTGCTCGGGATGGCCGGGTGGGCACTCGGGCTGGCACAGCGCGGCGTGCGGCGCTATCGCTGGGTCGCGCTCGGCGCGGCGCTGCTGGCCGCGTACGCCACCGTTTCCGCGACCGGCGCCGGCAACGGCGTGACCGCGCGCGCGCAGGCCGCGGTCGCGACGGACGCCGTGCAGTGGCAGCCGTGGTCGCGCGCAGCGATGGCGCAGTCGATCGCCGCGGGCAAGCCGGTTTTCGTCGACTTCACCGCCGCGTGGTGCGTCACGTGCCAGGCCAACAAGCGGCTCGTGCTGACCGCTGCCGACGTGGAGAACGCCTTCCGCGCGCGCGGCGTGACCTTGATGCGCGCCGACTGGACCAATCGCGACCCCGAGATCACGCAGGAGCTCGCCCGCTTCAATCGCAACGGCGTGCCGCTGTACGTGCTGTACGACGGCAAGGGGGGCACGCAGGTGCTGCCCGAGCTGCTGACCGAGCGCACCGTGCTCGACGCGCTCGCCCGCATTTGAGCGGCCCCGCACCTGGAGGAGGATCGACGATGATCCATCGCGCGATCCGCGCGCTGGCGGTCGGCGCGGCGCTGCTCGTTTGCGCGCAGGCGATCGCGCAGCCGGCGCCGGGTCGGCCCGCGCCCGCCTTTGCGCTGACCGACCTTGCGGGCAGGCCCGTGCAGCTGGCGGACTTTCGCGGCCGCTACGTCGTGCTCGAGTGGACCAACCCGGCGTGCCCGTTCGTGCAGAAGCACTACGTCAGCGGCAACATGCAGTCGCTGCAGAAGCGCTACACGGCCGCCGGCGTGGCGTGGCTCGTCGTCAACTCGACTGCGGCGAACCACGCCGACTTCGTGCCGCCCGCCCGGCAGGCGGCGTGGCTCGACCAACAGGGCGCGGCACCGACGGTCGCGATGCTCGATCCCGACGGCAAGGTCGGCCGTGCCTACGGGGCTCGCGCCACGCCGCACATGTACGTGATCGACCCGGACGGCAGGCTCATCTACGCGGGCGCGATCGACGACAAGCGCAGCGCCAACCCCGCAGACGTCAAGACCGCGCGCAATTTCGTCGCGCAGGCGCTCGACGAGGCGCGCGCCGGAAAGCCGGTGTCGACTGCGTCGACGCCGGCGTACGGGTGCTCGGTCAAGTACGCCGACTAGGAGCGGGGCGCGTCCGCGCCCGTGGTCGTGCGGCCCGACGCCCGGCGGCTGTTGCGTACCGCGCGCTCACGCGCGGCGCAGTGCGCGGCGGGCGCGCCGCCTTACCGGTGCAGCTCGGCCGCGAGCCGGCGCCGGTACTGCGATACGAGCGCCGGCTGGTCGGCGGCCATCTCGAACACCGCGAGCATCGTCTTGCGGCCGATGTCGTCGCCGAACGTGCGGTCACGCGCGACGATCTCCAGCAGCTGTTCGAGCGCCGGCTCGAAGCGCCGCTGCGCGATGTAAAGCCGGGCCAGGTCGAGCCGCGCCTGCAGATCGCCGGGCTGCGCTTCGATGCGTCGCTGCAGCTCGTCGGCCGACGGCAGGCGCGCGGCCTGCGCGAGGCTGTCCAGGTGCGTCTGCAGCGCGCGATAGCGCGCTTCCAGCTTCGTTGCCGCCGAGACATGGGCGAGCAGTTCGCGTGCCTCTGCGATCCGCGCTTCGGTCACGGGCGGCGGCATCCGCTCCAGCAGCAGCGCCGCGAGGTCGAGCCGCGCTGCGTCGTTGCCCGGATCGAGCGCGATCGCCGCACGCAGCGCTGCGGCGGCCTCGTCCCAGGCGCCGGCGTTCGCGAGGCTCAGGGCCTTGCGCCGTTCGATTTCGCTCGGGTCGGGCAGCAGCTTGGCGAGAAAGGCCCGCAACTGCCCTTCGGGCAGCACACCGACGAAGGCGTCGACCGGCTGCCCGTCGACGAAGGCGACCACATACGGAATGCTGCGGACGCGGAACTGCGCTGCCAGCTCCGGGTTCTCGTCGGAGTTGACCTTGACCAGCCGGAAACGGCCGCCGTATTCGGCTTCGAGCTTCTCCAGCATCGGGCCCAGCATGCGGCACGGTCCGCACCAGGGAGCCCAAAAGTCGACCAGCACGGGGACCTCGCGCGAGGCCTCGATCACGTCGCGGGAAAACGAAGTCTGATTCGCATCGATCATTGGGGGACCTCCGACCCGGGAGGTCGGGGCGGCGACCGCTGCAATCAAGGGGCGCTCAAGCCGAAAGCTGGAGCATCCCCAGACCCGTGCGGCGGTAGTAGCCGAAGCCCTTGAGGATGCGTCGGCGCAGCCGCTCGGCTTGCACCACCTCGAGCGCGCCCTCGAGCACTGCGTGCAGGACCTTGAAACGGTTCTCGCCGTGCGGGAAGCGCAGCGTGCGCATCGACACGTCGACCATCAACGGTTTGATGCCGAACTCCGCGGCGTTGCCGTTGAACCAGGCGCGCACTTGTTCGGCGGTCTCGTACGGAACGACCCGCTTTTCCTTGTCGTGCAGAAATTCGCGGCCGGCGCAGACCGGCAGCGTGAAGCGGTACATCAAGCCCTCGGCGAGCTGGATCACGACCCGTTTGGGTTCGAGCGCGCTCAGCGCCTGATCGGGCCAGCGCGACCAGGGCTCGACCGACTGCACCCAGTAGCGGCCCGGCACCGTGCTGTCGGCGCGAAACAGGAAGTGGCCGAAGCCGGCCTTGTGGCCGAACACCTTGGCCAGTTCGTCGTGCGCGGTCAGCGGATCGGTGGCCGGCGGAAACGTCACCGCCGTTTCGAACAGCTCGACTTCCGGGATTTCCAGCCGCGTGAAACTCAGAACGGAGTGCACGAACCCTCCGGGGCGGCGGCCGCGGTCGCGCGACAAGCGCACCGTCGGCGGGCAGGCAAGCATCTCGGACAGCACCATCGCAGCAGTTCGCAGTTCAACGTATCCCTTTCGGCTTCGGCGCGGCTGATGGCTTTTTGATAGCGCGGACGGTCTAGGCGAACCATCCCGCGCGGCGGCTAGTCCATGCGGGTTCGGGTCGCGGGTGTCGTGGTGAAACGCCTCGTTGGGGCCGTCGCTGGCCATCGCCGATGCACGATCTCTTGTTGTCGGATGCGCACGCGTTGCATCGGCCGGCTCCGTCGGCGGTGCCGGTTTCGCCGGCTTGGCGGCAGTGGGCGGCGGCGCGGACACGCGCACCGCGGACGGACGCGCCGCGGTCGACACCGGCCACACGCTGCCGCAGCCCGGCAACGCGAGCGCGAACGGGCCGCGATGGCTTTGAGCATCCACCGTTCGGGCAATCGCTGTTCCATGGCGCGGCACTGTGCGTGGCCGCGCCGCGTACCGGTGTTTCATCGCCGTGAGAGCCGTCGCGGGTGTGCAGTGCGCACGCGCGCGAGCGCGCCGCGATGGCGCATCGCCTCTCGCAAGGCCTTTCAGATGCAGGCAACCGGATGCTTCAGCGCGTGCCCGGCGACGCCGTCGATGCGGACCACCAGGCCTGCACCGCGGCACGCTGGCCCGCGTCGAAATGCAGGCCGAGCTTGGTGCGGCGCCACAGCACGTCGTCGGCGCTGCGCGCCCATTCGTGGTCGCGCAGGTAGCGCAGCTCGGCCTCGTGCAGCCCCGGCGCGACCTCGCGACCGAGGTCGCCGTTCGCGTCGACGATGCGCTGCGCCAGCGAGCCGTAGGTGCGCGCCCAGCGCGCGCATGTCGCCGCGTCGAGCTGCGGCGCGCGACGCGCCAGCTCCTCGCGAAAGCGGGCGATGTCGGCGTCGGGCCGGCCGGTCGGGGCGAACCAGCCGGAGAAGTCGCCGCCGGGCAGCGGCGTCTTCTCGGTCCACGCACGCGAGTGGGCCCCGCCGAGCGCGCGGCACAGCCGGTCGGCCGCCTCCTCGGCGAGCTTGCGATACGTCGTGATCTTGCCGCCCCACACCGACAGCAGCGGCGGCGAGTCGTCCGACAGCTCGATCGAGTAGTCGCGCGTCACCGCCGACGGATCGCCCGACTCGTCGTCAAGCAGCGGCCGCACGCCGGAGTACGCCCAGACGATCGCCTCGCGCGTCACCGGCCGCGCCAGGTAGCGGCTGGCCTGCTCGCACAGGTAATCGATCTCCGCATCGTCGATGCGTGCCGCGCCCGGCTCGCCGTCGTACTCGACGTCGGTGGTGCCGACCAGCGTGAAGTCGCCCTCGTACGGAATCAGAAAAATGATGCGCTTGTCGGCGTTCTGGAAGATGTAGGCGTGGTCGTGGTCGAACAGCTTGCGCACGACGATGTGGCTGCCCTTGACCAGCCGCAGCGTCTTCGCTCGGCCGATGCCGAGCGCCTCGTGCAGGAAGCGCGCGGCCCACGGCCCGGCGGCATTGACCAGCGCCCGCGCGCGCACGTTGCGCGGTGCGCTGCCGTCGCCTTGGAGCCGCGCGACCCAGCCGTCGCCGTCGCGCCGCACCTGCGCGCAGCGGCAGCGCGTCAGCACCGTCGCGCCGCGCGCCGCGGCGTCGACGGCGTTGAGCACGACCAGCCGCGCGTCGTCGACCCAGGCGTCGGAATAGACGAAGCCCATCGTGTAGCGCGACTGCAGCGGCGCGCCGGCCGGGTGCTGCGCCAGCCGCACCGTGCGCGAGCCCGGCAGCAGCTCGCGCCGCGCCAGGTGGTCGTAGAGGAACAGTCCGGCGCGGATCATCCACACCGGCCGCATCGACGGGTCGTGCGGCATCACGAAGCGCAGCGGCCGGATGATGTGCGGCGCGGCGCGCAGCAGCACCTCGCGCTCGGCCAGCGCCTTGCGCACCAGTGCGAACTCATAGTGCTCCAGGTAGCGCAGCCCGCCGTGGATCAGCTTGGTCGACGCCGACGAGGTATGCGACGCGAGGTCGTGCTGCTCGACCAGCAGCACCGCGAGGCCGCGACCCGCGAGGTCGCGCGCGATGCCGGCGCCGTTGATGCCGCCGCCGACGACCAGCACGTCGGCGTCTGCCGCCGCGGTGGGCATGTCAGACCTCCGGCGCGACCGCGGGCCGCGGCATCGGTCCCCTGGCGGCAGGCGCGGCAGCAGGCGCTACGGCGTGGGCGCCCTCACGCATAGCGGAAGACCACCGCCGCCAGCAGCAGCGACAGCGCGCTCGCCCCCCACAGCGGCGTGCCGAAGAACGCCAGCCACAGCAGGTGGATGTAGCCGGCCGCCAGCAGCGAGATGAAGAGCCGATCGCCGCGCGTGGTGGTCAGGCCGAGGAGGCCGCGGCGCGGCCCTCCGCCGGGCGAGCGCCATTCCCAGATCCCCATCAGCGCCAGCAGCAGTGCGATCGCGCCGAAAAAGACGGCCGTCTGCCAGGTCCACGCCATCCACGCCAGGCCCGTCGGCACCACCGGTTGCATGCGCGCGCCTCCTGTCAGACCCGACCGAGGGCAAAGCCCTTGGCGATGTAGTTGCGCACGAACCAGATCACCACCGCGCCGGGCACGATCGTCAGTGCGCCGGCGGCGGCCAGCAGGCCGAGCTCGTAGCCCGAGGTGCTCGCGGTGCGCGTCATCGTCGCGGCGATCGGCTTGGCGTCGACCGACGTCAGCGTCTTGGCGAGCAGCAGCTCGACCCAGCTGAACATGAAGCAGAAGAAGCAGGCGACGCCGATGCCGGCGGCGATCGTCGGCATGAAGATGCGCACGAAGAACTTCCAGAACGGGTAGCCGTCGACGAACGCGGTCTCGTCGAGCTCGCGCGGCACGCCGCTCATGAAGCCCTCGAGAATCCACACCGCCAGCGGGATGTTGAACAGGCAGTGCGCCAGCGCGACCGCGATGTGGGTGTCGAACAGGCCGATCGACGAATAGAGCTGGAAGAACGGCAGCGCGAACACCGCCGGCGGCGCCATGCGGTTGGTCAGCAGCCAGAAGAACAGGTGCTTGTCGCCGAGGAAGCGGTAGCGCGAGAACGCATACGCCGCAGGCAGCGCGACGGTGACCGAGATCGCGGTGTTCATCAGCACGTAGGCCAGCGAGTTGACGTAGCCCATGTACCAGGTGCGGTCGGTCAGGATCTTGGCGTAGTTGGCGAGCGTGAAGTCGCGCGGCCACCAGGTGAAGCCGCCGAGGATCTCGTTGGTGGTCTTGAACGACATGTTCAGGAGCCAGTAGATCGGCAGCAGCAGGAAGACGATGTAGATCGTCGGCGCAAGCCACTTCAGGCGAAGCATGGCTCAGCGCTCCTCGTCCTTGGTCATGACCGTGTAAAACAGCCACGACAGCAGCAGGATGATCAGGAAGTAGATCAGGCTCATCGCCGCTGCCGGCCCGAGGTCGAACTGACCGAGCGCGATCTTCACCAGGTCGATCGACAGCAGCGTCGTCGCGTTGCCCGGGCCGCCGCCGGTGAGCACCACCGCCTCGGTGTAGATCATGAAGCTGTCCATCAGACGCAGCAGGATCGCGATCAGCAGCACGTGCTTCAACTTGGGCAGCTGGATGTGGCGGAAGATCGCCCACCTCGACGCGCCGTCGATGCGCGCCGCTTGGTAGTAGGCATCGGGGATCGCCGACAGCCCGGCATAGGCCAGCAGCACGACCAGCGACGTCCAGTGCCAGACGTCCATCGCCACCAGCGTGACCCAGGCGGCGACCGGCTGGCGCGTGTAGTTGAACTCGATGCCAAGGTCGTTGAGCCCCTTGCCCATCAGCCCGATGTCGGGCAGCGCGAAGATGTTCCACATCGCGCCGACGACGTTGTAGGGAATCAGCAGCGGCATCGCCATCAGCACCAGGCAGATCGACACGCCGATGCCCCGCCGCGGCATCGCCAGCGCGATCGCGACGCCGAGCGGCACCTCGATCACCAGCACGATCGCCGTGAACAGGACCTGCCGCTGCAGCGCCTCGCGGAAACGCGCGCTCTGCATCACCTGCTGGAACCAGCGCACGCCCTCGAAGAAGAACTCGTTGTTGCCGAAGGTCTCCTGCACCGAGTAGTTGACGACCGCCATCAGCGGGATCACCGCGTTGAAGGCGACCAGCAGCACCACCGGCAGCACCAGCCACCAGGCTTTCTGGTTCGGCGTCTTCGTCGTCATCGCACCGCCCAACCATCCGCGTAGACGCGCGTGCGCTCCGGATCGAACGCGACGTGCCCCTCGCCCTCGGGAACCGGCTGACCCTCGGCGACCAGCAGCTTGATCAGATGCTCGCCGGCACGCGCCTCGACGATGCGGAAGCGCCCGACGTCGCTGGCGCGCTCAATCCGCACGGGAATCCCATTGCCGGCGAAACGCACGAACTCGGGTCGCACGCCCAGTTCGGTCTTCTTGCCACGCGCGGCGTCGACGTCGCGCGACGCCGTGGCCACCGCGCGACCGGCGAAGCGCGCCACGCCGGCGGCGTCGATCTCGCACGGCAGCAGGTTCATGCCCGGCGAGCCGATGAAGTGGCCGACGAAGGTGTGCGCCGGCCGCTCGAACAGCTCCACCGGCGTGCCCGACTGCACCACCTGGCCGTCAAACATCACGACCACCTGGTCGGCGAAGGTCAGCGCCTCGGTCTGGTCGTGCGTCACGTACACCATCGTGCGCCCGACGCGCTGGTGCAGCTCCTTCAGCTTGCTGCGCAGCCGCCACTTCAGGTGCGGGTCGATCACCGTCAACGGCTCGTCGAACAGGATCGCGGCGACGTCGCTGCGCACCAGGCCGCGGCCGAGCGAGATCTTCTGCTTGCCGTCGGCGGTGAGGCCGCTGGCGCGGTTGGCCAGCGATGCGCCGAGGTCGAGCATCTCGGCGATCTCGCTCACGCGCGCCTTCACGTCGGGTTCCGGCAGGCCGCGGTTGCGCAGCGGGAAGGCCAGGTTGTCGAACACGGTCATCGTGTCGTAGACAACCGGGAACTGGAACACCTGCGCGATGTTGCGCTGCCTCGGCTCCAGCGCAGTGACGTCGCGATCGTCGAAGAGGATGCGGCCGCGGGTCGGCTGCAGCAGGCCGGAGATCAGGTTCAGCAGCGTCGTCTTGCCGCAGCCCGAGGGGCCGAGCAGCGCATAGGCGCCGCCGTCGGCCCATTCGAGATCGAGGTCGCGCAGCGCCCAGTCGGCGTCGACGCCGTCGCGCGGCCGCAGCCGGTAGCTGTGGCTCAGGCGTTCGATGCGGATGCGGGCCATCGTTCAGGCCGCCAGGCGCCGGCCGGACGCATCGAAGTACAGGCAGCGCTCGACGTCGAGCGCGAAGCGCGCCTCCTCGCCGACGGCGCGGCTCTGCACGCCGTGCGCGAGCGAGACCCACGTGGTGCCGGCGAGCGCGAAGTGGACGACGCTCTCCGAGCCGCTGATCTCGCTGATCAGCACGCGGCCGGCGACTGGCACCCCGGTGGCGCCGGCCGGGCGCACGTGGTGCGGCCGCAGCGCGACTGTCAGTTCGCCGTCGGGCAGCGCCGCCGGCGCGCGCCAGCGCACCTGCGCGTCGAGCACGATGTAGCCGTCCACCTTGCGCGCCGCCGCCACGTTGATCGGCGGATCGGAGAACACGCGCGCGCTGGTCAGGTCCGCCGGCTCGCGGTAGACCGCGGTGCAGGCGCCGAACTGCGTCACCCGGCCCTGGTGCAGCGTGGCGACGTGGCCACCGAGCAGCAGCGCCTCGGCCGGCTCGGTCGTCGCATAGACCACCGTGCAACCGCGGTCGGCGAACAGTCGCGGAAGCTCGTCGCGCAGCGCTTCGCGCAACTTGTAGTCGAGGTTGGCGAGCGGTTCGTCGAGCAGCACCAGGTCGGCGTCCTTGACCAGCGCGCGCGCCAGCGCGGTGCGCTGCTGCTGGCCGCCGGACAGTTCGCTCGGCCGGCGATCGAGCAAACCCGACAGTCGCAGCAGCTCGGCGATGCGGCCGACGCGCGCCTTGACGTCGGCCCGCGGCACGCCCGCCACCTTCAGCGGCGAGGCGATGTTGTCGAACACCGACAGGTTCGGATAGTTGATGAACTGCTGGTAGACCATGGACACGCGGCGCTGCTGCACCGGCACGCCGGTGACGTCGCGCCCGGCGAACCAGACTTCGCCCGAGCTCGGCCTTACCAGCCCGGCCATCAGCCGCAGCAAGGTGGTCTTGCCGGCCAGCGTCTCGCCGAGCAGCGTGTTGAAGCCGCCGGGCGCCAGCCGCAGGGTCGTCGGGTGGATGTGGAGGTCGGCGCCGACTTGCAGCGCGACCTGACGCAGTTCAAGCGACACGCCGATGGACGCGGGACAGGAGCGAGCCCGACTGCCGGACAGAGGGGGCGCTCGCGCGCCCCCTCTGTCGTCATCGGGCCGTCAGGGCACCCGACCTTACTTGGCGGACGCCCAGCGCTTGACGATTTCCTCGTACGGCATCGTCACGCCTTTCGGCTTCTCGTTGGCGAGCTTGGCCTTCGGACCATCGGGCTTGCCGAGCCACTCCTTCGGATCGACCGGCTTGTTCAGCCGCGGGCCGCAGCCGCCGTAGGTCTTGGCCTTCTCGTCGGCTTCCTGCATTCGCGCCATCACCTGATCCATCTCTTCGGCCAGGCGATCCATCGCCTTCTGCGGCGTGAACGCGCCCGAGTTGACGTCGCCGATCTGCTGCCACCACAGCTGCGCCAGCTTCGGATAGTCGGGGACGTTGACGCCGGTGGGCGTCCACATCACGCGGTCCGGCGAGCGGTAGAACTCGACGAGGCCGCCGAGCTTGGGCGCGCGCTCGGTGAACGACGCGTGGCGCACGGTGCTGTCGCGGATGAAGGTCAGTCCGACGTGGCTCTTCTTGGTGTCGACCGTCTTGCTGACGACGAACTGGGCGTAGAGCCAGGCGGCCTTGCGGCGATCGAGCGGCGTGCTCTTGAACAGCGTCCACGACCCGGCGTCCTGGTAGCCGAGCTTCATGCCGTCCTGCCAGTACGAGCCCTTCGGCGACGGCGCCATGCGCCACAGCAGGTTGCCGTTGTCGTCGACGGTGTTGTTGCCGTCCTTCTTGGGCTTGACCATCTCGGCCGTGAACGCGGTGTACCAGAACACCTGCTGCGCGACGTTGCCCTGCGCCAGCGCCGGCAGCGACTGGTAGAAGTCGTAGTCGGCGGCGCCCGGCGGTGCGTACTTGCGCAGCCACTCGTCCCACTTGGCGATCGCGTACACCGAGGCCGGGCCGTTGGTCTCGCCGCCGCGGCTGACGCTCGCGCCCTGCGGGTTGCACGAGCCCTCGGGCATGCGGATGCCCCACTCGTCGATCGGCCGGCCGTTGGGCAGGCCCTTGCTCGACGCGCCGGCCATCGACAGCCAGGCGTCGGTCATGCGCCAGCCGAGGTCGGGTGCGCGCTTGCCATAGTCCATGTGGCCGTAGATGCGCTTGCCGTCGATCTCCTTGACGTCCTCGGAGAAGAACTTGGCGATGTCCTCGTAGGCGCTCCAGTTGACCGGCACGCCGAGGTCGTAGCCGTACTTGGCCTTGAACTTGGCCTTCAGGTCGGCCCGGTCGAACCAGTCCTTGCGGAACCAGTAGAGGTTCGCGAACTGCTGGTCGGGCAGCTGCCAGACCTTGCCGTCGGGGCCGGTGGTGAAGCTGATGCCGATGAAATCCTTGAGGTCGAGCCCGGGGTTGGTGACGTCCTTGCCCTCGCCGGCCATCCAGTCGGTCAGGTTGACTGCCGACTGCAGCCGCGAGTGCGTGCCGATCAGGTCGGAGTCGTTGATGTAGGCGTCGTACAGGTTGCGGTTGGTCTGCATCTGCGTCTGCACCGCCTGCACGACCTCGCCTTCGCCGAGCAACTGATGGTTGACCTTGATGCCGGTGATCTCGAAGAACGCCTTGGCCAGCGTTTTCGATTCGTACTCGTGCGTCGGGATCGTCTCCGACAGCACGTTGACCTCCAGGCCGACGAACGGCTTGGCGGCGTTGACGAACCACTCCATCTCCTTGAGCTGGTCTTCCTTGGACAGCACGGACGGCTGGAACTCGGTGTCGATCCAGCGCTTGGCCGCCTCGATGCCGCCTGCGTGCGCCGCCGGCTTGGCGGGCGCCGCGGCTCCGGCCGCCGGTGCCTCGTCCTTCTTGCCGCAGGCCGCCAGAATCATGACCGCCGCGAGCGCCAGCGCGCCGGGCAAGGGTCGAAATTTCATCGTGCCTCTCCTCTCTTCGCCTGATGTTGTTTGAGCAGCCGCCGGAACGGACAGCGGGGCGGACTGTCCCACGCAAGGAAACGGCTGTCAATCGCGTCGATGCAATCAAAACCGAAAATCCTCGCAAACCCCCTGGCCGTCGAACGCCGGGGCGGTGCCGCCTGTGGCGAGCCAACCACTTATCATCCCGGTGCCGTCGCGCGGGCATCGTTCCCGGGTCCGCACGATGTTCGTTTGCGTTCCTTTGATTTCGGTCTCCGCCGCGAACCCCGATGACGCCGAAGACGCTGGTCCCCAACCCCCGTCAGGCGGCGCTGCTGGAGGCGGTGCGCGAGCAGGGTTCAGCCAGTATCGAAGCGCTGGCGCAGCGCTTCCAGGTCACGCTGCAGACGGTGCGGCGCGACGTCAGCCTGCTCGCCTCGGCCGGGCTGCTGGCGCGCTTCCACGGCGGCGTGCGCGTGCCGGGTTCGACGACCGAGAACATCGGCTACCTGCAGCGCCAGCGGCTCAACCACGAGGCCAAGCGACGCATCGCCGCGGCGGTGGCCGATCGTGTGCCCGACGACTGTTCGCTGATCGTCAACATCGGCACCACCACCGAGGCGATCGCCGAGGAACTGCGCCGCCGCCGCAAGGGGTTGCGCGTCATCACCAACAACCTCAACGTCGCCGCCATCCTGTCCGACCGGCCCGGCTTCGAGGTCATCGTCGCCGGCGGCATGGTGCGCTCGCGCGACCGCGGCATCATCGGCGAGGCGACGGTCGACTTCATCCGCCAGTTCCGCGTCGACATCGGGCTGATCGGCATCTCGGCGATCGAGATCGACGGCACGCTGCGCGACTTCGACTACCGCGAGGTCAAGGTCGCCCGCGCGATCGTCGAATCGTCGCGCCAGGTGTGGCTGGCGGCCGACCACAGCAAGTTCAACCGACCGGCGATGGTGCAACTGGCGCACCTGAGCGAGATCGACGCGCTGTTCACCGACAGTGCGCCGCCGCCGCCGTTTGGCTCGCTGCTCGACGAGGCCGGCGTCGAGCTGATCGTCGCCGGCGAGACGGTGGAGACGGCGCCGGCTGGCGCTGTCTCCACCCTCGCCACCACCGCCCGCGGAGGCCGCTGATGCGCTACCTGCTCGCCCTCGACCAGGGCACTTCCAGCTCGCGCGCGATCGTGTTCGACGCCGACGGCCGCATCGCGGCGATGGCGCAGCGCGAGTTCGCGCAGATCTATCCGCAGCCCGGCTGGGTCGAGCACGACGCCAACGAGATCTGGGACACCCAGCTCGCGGTGGCGCGCGAGGCGCTGGCGAAGGCGAAGCTGCAGGCGCACGACATCGCTGCACTCGGCATCACCAACCAGCGCGAGACCACGGTGCTGTGGAACCGCCGCACCGGCGAGCCGATCCACCACGCCATCGTCTGGCAGGACCGGCGCACCGAGCCACTGTGTGCGCAGCTGCGCGAGCGGCCCGAGGTGGTCGACACGGCGCGCCGCTCGACCGGGCTGGTGATCGACCCGTACTTCAGCGGCACCAAGATCCGCTGGCTGCTCGACCACGTGAGCGGCGCGCGCCTCGCGGCGGCGCACGGCGAGCTGGCCTTCGGCACGATCGACAGCTGGTTGCTGTGGAAGCTGACCTGCGGCCGCGTGCACGCCACCGACGTGACCAACGCGTCGCGCACGATGCTCTACGACATCCGGCACCATGCCTGGGATCCGGAGCTGCTGAAGGCGCTGCACATCCCGGTAAGCGTGCTGCCGCAGGTGCACCCGTCGAGCCACGTCTACGGCGAGACCGATCCGCAGTGGTTCGGCGCGCCGATCCCCGTCGCCGGGATCGCCGGCGACCAGCAGGCGGCGCTGTTCGGCCAGGCCTGCTTCGAGCCGGGGCTGGCCAAGAACACCTACGGAACCGGCTGCTTCGCGCTGACGCACTGCGGCGAACGCTTCGAGCTGTCGCGCAACGGCCTCGTCACCACCGCTGCGGCGCAGACCGACGCGCGGGCGCGGTTCGCGCTCGAGGGCAGCGTCTTCATCGGCGGCGCGGTGGTGCAGTGGCTGCGCGACGGCCTGCACGCGATCAAGGCCAGCGCCGAGGTACAGGCGCTGGCCGAGAGCGTGCCCGACGCCGGCGGCGTGATCGTCGTGCCGGCGTTCACCGGGCTCGGCGCGCCATACTGGAAGGCCGACGCGCGCGGCGCGATCGTCGGGCTGACGCGCGGCAGCACCGTCGCGCACATCGCGCGCGCGGCGCTGGAGAGCATCGCCTTCCAGAGCGCGGCGCTGCTGCAGGCAATGGCGCGTGACCTCGGCTCGGCCGGCGCGGTGACCGAGCTGCGCGTCGACGGCGGCGCCAGCGTCAACGACCTGCTGATGCAGTTCCAGGCCGATCTGCTCGGCATTGCGGTGGTGCGGCCGCAGGTCGTCGAGACGACCGCGCTCGGCGCGGCCTATCTGGCAGGGCTGGCGGTCGGCGTCTACAAGAGCCTCGACGAGCTGGCCGCGCAGTGGCGCGCCGAACGCCGCTTCGAGCCGACGATGCCGCGCGAGCAGGCGGAGGAGCGCATGGCGCAGTGGGAGCGCGCGGTGCGGCAGGCGACCGCGGCTTAGCCCACATAGTCCACGAGTAGCCGGTTTCGCGCGTCGGGATTGCGCTCGAAGTTGGTAAGTGCGATGCCGGTTGACCGAGGGCCCGCTCCATGTTTTGCGGAGGCTGGGCTGATCGCGGGCGCAATGCGCCCCTTCCCCGTAGTTGGTCATCGCGCGGGGACAGCACTTCGTGAAGTCCCGGGGGGCAGCGCTTGCGCGGCGCGCAGGAACACGGTGCGCAGCGGGTAGTGGAACGCGAGCAGGATGCGCACCCGGCGGGTGCTGCGCACGACGGCGGCGCCCGTGATCAGCACGTTGTCGCCGCGGCGCAACCAGTCGCAGCTCGCCAATTCCGAGACGCGACCGCGGTGCAGGCCGCGGCGGGTGCGCCGGTCGATGTCCTCGATGCACGCGTCGCGGTCCCTGAACCCGGCGGCGTTGAGCAATCGCGCCGCGCGCTCGCCGTCGCGCCAGTCGATCTCGCGCTGCACGAGCATGCCGAGGCGCTCGTCGAAGCGCGGCGCGCAGCCGGACCGCGGGGGTTCGCTGAGCGAGATGACCTCCTTCGATCAGTGCTCGTAGTCGGAACAGCGCACGCTGTCGTGATGCGCGACGGCGGGCGGCGGCGCGTCGGCCGCCATCTGGGACCGGAGGTCGATACCCCCCGTCAGTTGGCCGTCGACTGCGCCGCACCCTGGGCGAGCCAGCCGAAAAGGGCTGTGAAAACAACTTGTTAGATTGATCCTCGGGTTCGCGGGAATGTGGCGAAAGTTCAAAGAAAAATGGCGGCCGACAACAACCGGCCAACTTGAAGCCGATGCCACGGGTCCCTACAATTAGCACTCACTGAAGCCGAGTGCTAACGTGCTCTCGGCTTCTTTGTAGAGGCGCAGGAGCCTTCCCCCTTTTTGGCTTTTTCTCGTAACTCGAGACCTGTAGAGGAGACCCTATGAAGATCCGTCCGTTGCACGATCGTGTGATCGTCAAGCGTCTGGACAACGAGCGCAAGACGGCGTCGGGCATCGTCATCCCCGACACCGCCGCAGAAAAACCCGACCAAGGTGAGATCGTCGCCGTCGGCCCGGGCAAGCGCGACGACAACGGCAAGCTGATTCCGATCGACGTGAAAGTCGGCGACAAGGTGCTGTTCGGCAAGTACGCCGGCCAGACGGTCAAGGTCGAGGGCGAGGAGTACCTCGTCATGCGCGAAGAGGATTTGATGGGCGTCATCGAGTGATCGCCCGCGGATAGACCACGAACGTCGGCCGCGTTCGGCGTCCGACGACCTGAACTGACTTCTATCGGAGCATTTCGATATGGCAGCCAAACAAGTTTTCTTCGGCGATGATGCGCGCCACAAGATGGTGCGCGGCGTGAACATCCTGGCCAATGCGGTCAAGGTCACCCTGGGCCCGAAAGGCCGCAACGTCGTGCTCGAGCGCAGCTTCGGCGCGCCGACGGTCACCAAGGACGGCGTCTCGGTCGCGAAGGAGATCGAGCTGAAGGACAAGTTCGAGAACATGGGCGCGCAGATGGTCAAGGAAGTCGCGTCCAAGACCTCGGACGCCGCCGGCGACGGCACGACAACCGCGACCGTGCTCGCGCAGTCGATCGTCACCGAAGGCATGAAGTACGTCGCCGCGGGCATGAACCCGATGGATCTGAAGCGCGGCATCGACAAGGCCGTCACCGCGGCGGTCGAGGAGCTGAAGAAACTGTCGAAGCCCACGACCACCAACAAGGAGATTGCCCAGGTCGGCTCGATCTCGGCCAACTCCGACCAGAGCATCGGCGACATCATCGCCAAGGCGATGGACAAGGTCGGCAAGGAAGGCGTGATCACGGTCGAGGACGGCAAGTCGCTCGAGAACGAGCTCGAAATCGTCGAGGGCATGCAGTTCGACCGCGGCTACCTGTCGCCGTACTTCATCAACAACGCCGAGAAGCAGATCTGCGTGCTGGAGAACCCCTACGTTCTGCTGCACGACAAGAAGATCAGCAGCATCCGCGACCTCCTGCCGATCCTCGAGCAGGTCGCCAAGGCCGGCCGTCCTCTGCTGATCATCGCCGAGGAAGTCGAGGGCGAAGCGCTCGCCACGCTGGTCGTCAACAGCATTCGCGGCATCCTCAAGACCTGCGCGGTCAAGGCGCCGGGCTTCGGTGATCGTCGCAAGGCGATGCTCGAAGACATCGCGATCCTGACCGGCGGCACCGTCATCGCCGAAGAAACCGGCATGACGCTCGAGAAAGCCACGCTGAACGACCTCGGCCAGGCCAAGCGGATCGAGATCGCGAAAGAGAACACCACGATCATCGACGGCGCCGGCGATCCGAAAGCCATCGAGGCCCGCGTCAAGGCGATCCGTGCGCAGATCGAGGAGGCCACCAGCGACTACGACCGCGAGAAGCTGCAGGAGCGCGTCGCCAAACTGGCCGGCGGCGTGGCGGTGATCAAGGTCGGCGCGGCGACCGAAGTCGAGATGAAGGAGAAGAAGGCCCGCGTCGAAGACGCGCTGCACGCCACCCGCGCTGCCGTCGAGGAGGGCATCGTCGCCGGCGGCGGCGTGGCGCTGATCCGCGCCAAGCAGGCCATCACCAAGCTCAAGGGCGAGAACAACGACCAGGACGCCGGCATCAAGATCGTGCTGCGCGCGATGGAAGAACCGCTGCGCATGATCGTCGCCAACAGCGGCTATGAGCCGAGCGTGGTCGTCAATCGCGTTGCCGAAGGCAAAGGCAACTTCGGCTTCAACGCCCAGACCGGCGAGTACGGCGATCTGGTCTCGATGGGCGTGCTCGACCCGACCAAGGTCACGCGCACCGCGCTGCAGAACGCCGCGTCGGTTGCCGGACTGATGCTGACGACCGATGCGATGGTCGCCGAACTGGTGGAAGAGAAACCCGCCAAGGGCGGCGCCGGCATGGGCGGCATGGGCGGCATGGACATGGAGATGTAAGACCGCGGCGCCGCTCGCGAGCGGCGCCCGCGCGGCATCCTGCCTGCACGACGAACGACGGCCCGCTTCGGCGGGCCGTTTTTCTTGGTTCGCCGACCACCGGTAGCAAGTTGCTATTGACAACTACATGCGGGTTCGGTCACGATCCGGACCGTTGCTATACACAACCAAACGGTCCGATGCAAAAAGCGACCACCGAATCACCGGCGAACTGCTGCGGCGATCTGCTGCGCGAGGTGACGCGCCTGTACGCGCGCGCGCAGCGCGAGGTGGCCGACTGCTGCGGGACCACCAGCACGCAGTGCCACATCCTGATCGAACTGGGCCGTGCCGGTGAGTTGACGCCGGGCGAGCTCGGCCGCCGGCTGCGGCTCGAGAAGAGCTGGATCAGCCGGGCGCTCGACTCGCTCGTCGACGCCGGCATCGTCGCCAAGCGCGCCCATGCGGACGACGCCCGAAGCCGGGTGGTCGCGTTGACCGCCAAGGGTCGCAAACGCTTCCAGGAACTCAACGCCACGCTGGACGCGCAGGCCGAGCGCGTGCTCGCCGCGCTTTCTCCGGAAGAGCGGGCGATCGTCGATCGCGCGCTCGCGCTGCTGTTGCGCGCGCTGCGTGCCGACGCCTGCGCCGCCGTCTCGTGCAAACCCGTGCTCGAAGCCGAAGGAGCCGCGTGATGTCCACCGACGATGCACTCACCGTGCGGCCCGCGCGTGCGGCCGACTGGCCCGCCGTGGCCGCGCTGCTCGAACGCACCGGGCTGCCGCTCGCAGGCGCGCGCGAGCACTTGTCGACCTTCCTGCTCGCGTGGCGCGGCGACACGCTGATCGCCTGCGTCGGCGCCGAGCTGTACGGGGCCGACGCGCTGCTGCGCTCGGTCGCGGTTGCGCCCGAGGCGCAGCGCCGCGGCGCAGGCAGCGCACTCGTCGCGCAGGCGCTGGCGATCGCCCGCAGCCGCGGCGTGCGCTCCGTGTATCTGCTGACGGCGAGCGCGGCGCCGTTTTTCGAGCGGCTCGGTTTCCGCTCGATCGACGCGAGCAGGGTGCCGGCGGCGGTGCGGGCTTCGGTCGAATTCAACGGCGCCTGCCCATCGTGCGCGACGGTGATGCATCGGGCGGTTCAGCCCGCCGCCTCGGCGGATGCCGCGACCGACGCGCTGCCGATCGCCGTGATCGGCGCCGGCCCGGTCGGCCTCGCCGCGCTCGCGCATCTGCTCGAGCGCGGCCTCGACGCCATCGTGCTCGAAGCCGGTGCCACGGTCGGCGCGAACCTGCTCGATTTCGGCCACGTGCAGCTCTTCTCGCCGTGGCGCTACAACGTCGACGCGGCGATCGAGCGGCACCTGCGGGCAGCCGGCTGGGTCGCGCCGCCGGGCGACGAGCTGCCGCTCGCGCGGCAAATCGTCGCGCGTGCCCTGCAGCCCTACGCGCAACTGCCGGACGTGGCGCCGCGCATCTTGCTGCAGCGGCGCGTCGTTTCCATCACGCGCGAAGGCTTCGACAAGGTCAAGACCGACGGCAGGGAGCGCGCGCCGTTCGTGCTGCGCGTCGCGCACGCGGGGCGAGTCGAGGAGTTGCGTGCGTGCGCCGTCATCGACGCATCGGGCACCTGGACCCAGCCCAATCCGCTCG
Source organism: Pseudomonadota bacterium (assembly GCA_040752195.1). Classification (GTDB taxonomy): domain Bacteria; phylum Pseudomonadota; class Gammaproteobacteria; order Burkholderiales; family Burkholderiaceae_F; genus DSNY01. Next base: position 113,636 of record JBFMFC010000001.1, read on the forward strand.
GCGCCAACGGACTTCCCGCGATCGGCGAACCCGAGGCGCGCGACCGCATCGCGTACGGCATCCCCGACGTCCTCGGCGCCGAGCGCGAGCGCTACGCGGGGCGGCGCGTGCTCGTCGTCGGCAGCGGGCACTCGGCGGCGAACGCGCTGCTCGCGCTCGCGGAACTCGCGCGCGACGCGCCCGGCACCTCGCTCGTCTGGGCGATCCGCGGCGAAAACCTCGTGCGCGTCTTCGGCGGCGGCGCGGCCGATGCGCTGCCGGCGCGCGGCGCGCTCGGCCTGCGGCTCAAGCGCCTGCAGGAAAGCGGCGGGCTCGAGGTGGTACGCGGCTTTCGTACGACCGCGCTGTCGCGCCAAGGCGATCGGCTGACGGTGCACGGGCTGGGTCCGCGCGGCGAGCGCATCGCCATCGACGGCGTCGAGCGCATCATCGCGGCCACCGGACAGCGGCCCGACCTGTCGCTGACCTCCGAGCTGCGGTTGAAGCTCGATCCCTGGCTCGAATCGACCGCAGCGCTCGGACCGCTGATCGACCCGAACGTCCACAGTTGCGGGACCGTGCGGCCGCACGGTCACCGCGAGTTGGCGCACCCCGAGCCCGGCTTCTACACGATCGGCGTCAAGAGCTACGGCCGCGCGCCGACTTTCCTGATGGCGACCGGCTACGAGCAGGCGCGCTCGGTCGCCGCCGCGCTTGCCGGCGATCTGGAAGCGGCGGACCGCGTTGAACTCGAGCTTCCTGAGACGGGGGTGTGCGGCGTTTCATTCGCGGCCGACGAAGCCGGGGCGCCGGCCGCCGTCGGCGGGCCGTGCTGCGCGCCGGCGGCCAAGCCTTCGGTCCGGATCCCGGTGAGGGCCGCGACCGCGTGCTGCGGTTGAGCGCAACGCCGACCGAAGGCGGCGACCCGGCCGCCGGCTGGCCGCTCGTCGTCGCGCTCGGCATCACGCAGATCATCGCGTGGGGCTCGATCTACTACGGCTTCGCGCTGCTGCTCGACCCCTTGCAGCAGGCGCTCGCCGCCGACCGCACGACGATCGTCGGCGCGTTTTCCGCGGCGCTGCTCGTCTCCGGCGTGCTGGCGCCCTTCGTGGGCCGCACGATCGACCGCGTCGGCGGCCGGGCAGTGATGACGGCCGGGTCGATCGCAGGCGGAGTGCTGCTGGCGCTGCTCGCGCGCGTGGAGTCGGCGGGCGCGCTGTACGCGGTCTGGATCGGGCTCGGTGCGGCGATGGCGGCGACGCTGTACGAGCCCGCGTTCGCCGTGCTGACGCAGGTGTTCCGCGCCGGCTACCGGCGCGCTATTACGCTGCTCACGCTGTTCGGCGGCTTCGCGAGCACGGTGTTCTGGCCGCTCGCCACCGCACTGATCGAGCGCTACGGCTGGCGCGACGCGCTGCTCGTGCTCGCCGCGCTGAACCTCGTCGTGTGTGCGCCGCTGCACGCGTGGCTGCTGCCGGGCCGTGGCCGCCCGGCACCGGCGACGAAGTCCACCGACGCCGCCGCGCGCACGCTCGGCGAGGTGCTCGCCGAGCGCTCGTTCTACCTGCTCGCCTTCGCCTTCCTCGCGCATGCGCTGGTCGTCGCCGCGATGGGCGTGCACCTGATCGCGATGCTGGTCGCCAAAGGGCTGACGCCGCTCGCGGCGGCCGGCGTCGGCGCCATCGTCGGGCCGATGCAGGTGCTGGGGCGGCTCGCGGAATTCACCGTCAGCCGGCGCCTGAGCGCGGTGCAGGTCGGGCGGGTCGCGGTGCTGCTGCAGCCGCTCGCGCTGATCGCGTTCCTCGCCGCCGATGGCGGCTTGTCGATGCTCGCGCTGTTCGCGCTCCTGTACGGTACCGGCAACGGCGCGCTGACCATCGTGCGCGGCACCGTGCCGGTCGAGTTGTACGGGCGCGCGCACTACGGCGCGGTGACCGGCGCGCTCGCCACGCCCGGGCTGCTCGCGCGCGCAGCCGGTCCGCTCGTCGCCGCGGCGATCGCTTCGCTGCCGGGCGGGTATCCGGCCGCGTTGTGGACGCTGGCGGCGCTCGGTGCCGCGGGAGCGGTCGCCTTCTACATGGCAGCGGCAAGCAGCGCGCGCCGCAGTGCCTAGCCGCAGTGCCTAGCGTTTGACCGCCGCATAGCGCGCGAACGTCCTTTCGCGCGCCTGCGCGTGGTCGACGATCGGCGCGGGATAGTCCACACCGATCACGCAGCCGGCCGCTCTTTCTGTCGTTCGAGCGGAACGCGCCACGGCGCGTGGATCTCCTGCGCGGTGAAGCCGGCGAGCTGCGGCAGATAGCGCTTGATGAACCGGCCCTCGGGGTCGAACTTCTCCGACTGCGCCACGGGATGGAAGACGCGGAAGTACGGCTGCGCGTCGCAGTCGGTCGAGGCTGCCCATTGCCAGTTACCGTTGTTCGACGCGAGGTCGAAGTCGTTCAACCGCCGCGCGAAGTAGCGCTCGCCGTGCCGCCAGTCGATGCCGAGATCCTTGGTCAGGAAGCTAGCGACCACCATGCGCAGGCGGTTGTGCATGTAACCGGTGCGGTTGATCTGCGCCATCGCGGCGTCGACCAGCGGGTAGCCCGTGCGGCCCTCGCACCACGCGGCGAACAGCGCCGGATCGTCGTCCCAGACGATGCGGTCGCATTCGCGCCTGAACGCGTGCCCGACGACGTGCGGGTGGTGGTACAGGATCTGCTGATAGAACTCGCGCCAGACGAGTTCGGACAGCCACACCTCGGCGCCGCGCGAGCCGGTTTCGCGCCAGTGTTGCCACGCCCAGCCCGCGAGCGCGCGGATCGACACGGTGCCGAAGCGCAGATGCGTCGACAGATACGACGGACCGCGCAGCGCGGGAAAGTCGCGCGAGCGCGCGTACGCGTCGATGCGCGATTTGAACTCCTCGAACAGCCGCGCGCCGCCGCCGGCGCCGGTCGGCAGCGGCAGCGACGCGAGGTCCGTCGGGCGGAAACCCAACCGTTCGAGCGTCGGCAATGCGTCGGCGCGCGCCGGCGCGAGCGCCCCGGCGTAGCGCTCGACCGGATACGGTCGCACGTAGAACGGCGTCAACTTCCTCAGCCAGGCGTTCTTGTACGGCGTGAAGACGGTATAGGGTTTGCCCGCAGCGGTGACGACTTCGTCCTTCTCGAAGACCACCTGGTCCTTGAAGGTCAGCAGGCGTCGCCCGTCCGCGGCGAGCGCGCTCGCCACCTGCGTATCGCGCGCGATCGCCGCGGGCTCGTAGTCGCGGTTGGCGAACACCGCTTCGACCTGCAGCTCGGCCGCGAGCCGTGGAATCTCTTCGGTTGCAAAGCCGTGGCGGGCGACGAGCGCGCCGCCGCGGCTGCGCAGCGCTCCGTCCAGCTCGAGCAATGCGGCATGGATGAACTCGACCCGCCGATCCGCGGTGGCGCCTTCGGCGAGCAGCGCGTCGAGGATCGCGCGGTCGAAGACGAACGCGCAGTACACACGGCGCGCCTGCCTGAGCGCGTGGTACAGCGCCGCGTGGTCGGCAAAGCGCAGATCGCGCCGGAACCAGACGAGGGCGGAGTCCATGAAGGCTCGGATTGCGGAGCGAGAGAGCCACGATCGGGCGCGGCGATTGTGCCTTGACGCCGCGCGTCGCGCGGCGGTGCCGACCGAGCGCGAGCGGCATCCCGGGCGCATCCGCAGGGACTAGAATCGGGTCATGCCCGACCAGCCGCAGATGAACCTGACGCATCAGTTCCTGATCGCGATGCCGACGATGGCGGACCCCAACTTCGCCGGGTCGGTCGTCTACGTGTGCGAGCACAACGAACGCGGCGCGCTCGGGCTGGTGATCAACCGGCCGACCGAGCTGACGCTCGCGAAGCTGTTCGACAAGATCGACCTGAAGCTCGAGATCGCGCCGTGGAAGGACGAGCCCGTGTACTTCGGCGGACCGGTGCAGACCGAGCGCGGCTTCGTACTGCACGTGCCGCGCGGCGAATACGGCTCCACCCTCGCCGTCAGCGAGGACATCGGTCTGACCACCTCGAAAGACGTGCTCGAAGCGGTGGCCGAAGGCAACGGGCCGCAGAAGCTGCTGGTCACGCTCGGCTATTCGGGCTGGGGCGCGGGCCAGCTCGAGAACGAGATCTCGCAGAACGCGTGGCTGACCGTCGGCGCAACCACCAACGTGATCTTCGAGACGCCGGTCGAGGAGCGTTTCGCCGCGGCGCTCGCGCTGCTCGGAATCGACAGCACGCAGCTTTCGCTGCTGGCGGGGCATGCCTGAACCGATGCGGGCCACGGCGCATTCGCCCGCAACCCGCCGCGCCGCCGTTGCCGTTTCCGCTTCGGTTTCCATGACCGACGAGGTCGTGCTCGGCTTCGACTTCGGCGCGCGCCGAATCGGGGTGGCGATCGGCAACACGCTGACGCGCGAGGCACGGCCGCTCGCGATCGTCGACGCCGCAGGCGAAACGAAGTGGGCGCGCATCGCCGCGCTGATCGCCGAGTGGCAGCCCGCGCGGCTGGTGGTCGGCATTGCGCGCCATCCCGACGGCGCCGCGCACGAGATGACGCAACGCTGCGAGCGCTTCGCGCGCCAACTGGAAGGGCGCTACCGGCTGCCGGTCGCGCGAGTCGACGAGCGCTACTCGTCGGCGGTCGTCGAAGGCGGCCGCGACGACGCGGCCGCCGCCGTGATCCTGCAGCAGTACCTCGACGAACGATGACGATCGAGCTCGACGCCGAAGCGATCTACCGCACGCTCGCGCAACACGTGCGCGAGGAGGTCGCCGGCCGCGACGTCAGGCTCGTCGGCGTTCGCACCGGCGGCGTGTGGATCGCCGAAAGGCTCAAGGAGGAGCTGAAGATCCCGCACCCGGTCGGCGTGCTCGACATCTCGTTTTACCGCGACGACTTCGCGCGCGGCGGGCTCAATCCGAGCGTCAGACCGTCGCGCATCCCGTTCGACGTCGCCGGCGCCGACATCCTGCTGGTCGACGACGTGCTGTACACCGGGCGAACGGTGCGCGCGGCGATGAACGAGTTGTTCGACTACGGCCGGCCGGCGCGCATCGACCTCGCGGTGCTGATCGACCGCGGCGGGCGCGAGCTGCCGATCGCCGCGCAGATGGTCGGCGCGACCGTGCAGGTGCCGGCCGATGTGAGCATCGTGCTGTCGCGCGACGAGGCGAACCGGCTGCACCTGACGCTGGAGCAGAAGCCCCGTGGGTAGTCACCTGAAATCCCCGCGGCCTTCGGCCGGCCCCGTTTGCCGAAGGGGAGCCGGTCGCATGGCGCCGCATCGAAAAGGGGGCGGCGCGCGCAGCGCGCGGGGGATTCCGCGATGACGGCCGGCATGAATCGCAACCCGCAACTGAACGCGCACGGCGAGCTGCACCACCTGCTTTCCATCGAGGGTCTGCCGCGCGAGATCATCGAACGCATCCTGTCGACGGCCGACAGCTTCATCAACGTCGCCGAGCGCGAAGTCAAGAACGTGCCGCTGCTGCGCGGACGCAGCGTGTTCAATCTGTTCTTCGAAACGAGCACGCGCACGCGCACCACCTTCGAGATCGCCGCGCGCAGGCTGTCGGCCGACGTGTTCAACCTCGACATCGCGCGCTCGAGCACGAGCAAGGGCGAATCGCTGCTCGACACGATCGACAACCTGACCGCGATGCAGGCCGACATGTTCGTCGTACGCCACGCCGCGAGCGGCGCGCCGTACCTGATCGCGCGCCACGTCGCGCCGCACGTGCACGTGATCAACGCCGGCGACGGGCGCCACGCGCACCCGACGCAGGGCCTGCTCGACGCGTACACGATCCGCCATTTCAAGCGCGACTTCACGAATCTCACGGTCGCCATCGTCGGCGACATCCTGCACTCGCGTGTGGCGCGCTCCGACATCCACGCACTGACCACGCTCGGCGTGCCCGAGGTGCGTGCGGTGGGGCCATTGACGCTGCTGCCCGCCGGACTCGAGCAGCTCGGCTGCCGCGTGTTCACCCGGCTCGACGACGGAGTCCGCGGCGCCGACGTGATCATCATGCTGCGGCTGCAGAACGAGCGCATGCGCGGCGCGCTGCTGCCGAGCGCGCAGGAGTACTTTCGCAACTACGGGCTGACGCCCGAGCGGCTTGCGCTTGCCAAACCCGATGCGATCGTCATGCACCCGGGCCCGATGAACCGCGGCGTCGAGATCGACTCGCGCGTCGCCGACGGCGGGCAGAGCGTGATCCTGCCGCAGGTCACCTTCGGCATCGCGGTGCGCATGGCCGTGCTGTCGATCGTCGCGTCCTCCAAGTCGATGCAATGACGATTCAGGACTCAGGATTCGGGATTCGGCAGGACGTCGTCCCGGCGCAGGCCGGGACCCAGTCTGTCGGTGAGCCCACTTGGGCCCCGGCCTGCGCCGGGGCGACAGACGCATGAAGCTCGCGATCCGCAACGGCCGCGTCGTCGACCCCGCGTCGGGGCGCGACGGCATGGCCGACGTGTTCGTCGCCGACGGCCGCATCGCAGCGGTCGGCGGCGCACCGGCCGGTTTCGTCGCCGACCGCACGATCGACGCGCGCGGCCTCGTCGTCGCGCCCGGGCTCGTCGACCTGTGCGCGCGCATGCGCGAGCCCGGCGCGGAAGGCGCGCTCAAGCGCGAGATGCGCGCCGCGCTCGCCGGCGGCGTCACGGGTGTGGTCTGCCCGCCCGACACCGATCCGCCGCTCGACGAACCCGGCCTCGTGCGCATGCTGCGGCAACGCTCGCGCGAAGCGGCCGGCGCGCGGCTTTATCCGCTCGGCGCGCTGACCGCGGGGCTCAAGGGCGAAGCGCTGGCGGAGATCGAGACGCTCGCCGAGGTCGGTTGCGTCGCATTCGCGCAGACCGGCAGCCTGCCGCACGACAACGGCGTGCTGCTGCAGGCGATGCGCTACGCGAAGACGTTCGATCTGCCGATCTGGCTGCGGCCGGTCGAGGACACGCTGGCGGGCGACGGTGTCGCCGCCGCCGGCGCGGTGGCCGGCCGGCTGGGACTGCCTTCGATCCCGGTCGAGGCGGAGACCGTCGCGCTGCACACGATCTTCGAGCTGCAGCGCGCCACGGGCGCGCGCGTGCACGTGTGCCGGCTGTCGTCGGCGGCCGGCCTCGAGCTCGTGCGCGCCGCCAAACGCGAGGGCTTGCCCGTCACGTGCGATGTCGGCATCCATCACGTGCATCTGATCGACGTCGACATCGGCTATTTCGATCCGGCGTTCCGCCTCGATCCACCGCTGCGCGGCGATCGCGATCGCGACGCCATCGTGCAGGGGCTCGCCGACGGAACGGTCGACGCGATCTGCTCGGACCACGCGCCAATCGGCGCCGAAGAGAAGCTGCTGCCGTTCGGTGAAGCGACGCCCGGCGCGACCGGGCTCGAGACGCTGCTGCCGCTCGTGCTCAAGTGGGCGCGCGAGCGTCATGTCCCGCTCGCGCAGGCGCTCGCCAAGGTCACGAGCGAGCCGGCGCGCGTGCTCGGCGAAGACACCGGCCGCATCGCCGTCGGCGCCAAGGCCGACCTGGTGCTGTTCGACCCCGGCGAGCACTGGCGCGTCACGCCGGACGCCTTGGTGAGCCGCGGCAAGAGCACGCCGTTCGCCGGCTACGAGCTCGAAGGCCGCGCCCGCACGACCATCGTCGGCGGCGAACTCCGCTTCCAGCGCTGACCCCGAAAATGGGGTCAGACACCATTTGTTGATCGGCATGCGTCGAGCGCTGGCCCCGCTGCGCGTCGCCGCGCTGCTCGCACACATCGTCGCCGGATTACTTCTGACCACGCTGGCGTTTCCATGGCTCGCTCAGCCCGCGCGCAACCGCATCGTTCGCGGCTGGTCACGCGTGCTGCTGGCGCTCTGCGGCGTGAAGCTGCGCAAGAGCGGCCGCGCGCTCGATCACGCGATCGCGCGCACCGGCGTCGAGCCGCACAACGCCGGGCGGCTGATCCTTTCCAATCACATCTCGTGGATCGACGTCTTCGCGATCCTCGCGTGCGTGCCGGGTCGCTTCGTCGCGAAGTCGGAGATCGGCCGCTGGCCGCTCGTGGGCTGGCTCGTCACGCTGGTCGGCACGCTGTACATCGAACGCGGCCGGCGCCACGCGGTCGCCGCGATCAATCACAAGGTGCGCGACAAGCTGAAGGCGGGCGAAACCGTGGCCGTGTTTCCCGAGGGCACGACGACCGCCGGCGACAGGCTGCTCGCGTTCCACTCGAATCTCATCGCGCCGGCGATCGAAGTCGGCGGCGAAGTGTGGCCGGTCGCGCTGCGCTACACCGAGCGCGGCGCACCTTCGGCGGCGACCGCGTTCGTCGGCGACATGGCGCTCGTCAATTCGCTGTGGAACACGCTGCTGGCGCGCGGGCTCGAAGTCGAGGTCGCCTTCCTGCCGCCGCTGTCGGCGCGCGAGTTCGGCAACCGCCACCGGATCGCCGCCGCGGCGCGCGACGCCATCGCGCAGCACCTCGACGTGCCGCTCGCCGATGCGCGCGCGACGTTCAGCGCGCTGTCGCCGGTGACACAGCGCGCGGATCCTTCGCCTGCGGGCAGTCGACCTGAACGATCCGGCGCCGGGGCCAGCTCATCGCAGTGAGCCGGCCGCCCCACACGCAGCCGGTGTCGAGGCAGATCGCGTCCTCCCGCAATAGCAGCCCGAGCGTCGACCAGTGGCCGAAAACGACCGGCGTGCCGCGTGTGGCGCGCTGCGGGTGCTCGAACCACGGCACGTAACCGGGCGGCGCGGCCGCCGCGCCTTCCTTCACCTTGAAGTCCATCGTGCCGTCGGCGGCGACGAAGCGCAGCCTCGTCAGCGCATTGATCACGCAGCGCAGCCGGTCGGCGCCGGTCAACGCATCGTCCCAACGTGCAGGCTGGTTGCCGTACATCGTCGCCAAGAAATCGTGATAGTCGTCCGCGCGCAGCCGCACCTCGACCTCGCGCGCCAACGCCAGCGTCTTTTCGACGGTCCACTGCGGCAACACGCCCGCGTGCACGAACAGCGCGCCGGCGTCGAAGTGCGCGAGCGATCGGCGCCGCAGCCAGTCGATCAACTCCTCGCGATCGGGAGCGTCCAGAATTTCCTGCAGCGTGTCGTCGCGGTGCTGCGGACGGATGCCCGCGTCGACCGCGAGCAGGTGCAGGTCATGATTGCCGAGCAGCGCGATCGCACGATCGCCGAGCGCGCGCACGAAGCGCAGCGCCTCGAGCGACTGCGGCCCGCGATTGACGAGATCGCCGACGAACAGCAGCCGGGTACCGGCCTCGATCTGTGCCAGCAGTTGCCGCAGGCTGGCGGCACAGCCCTGCAGATCGCCGATCGCGACGAGTTCGCGGTTCACGCTGCGCGCCTCATGCCGACGGCTGCCCGAGAGGCGCCCGTCACGGGCCCGCCGCGGGGGCCGCGGCGCGCGCCGGTGGCGCTGCTCCTTCGTCGCGTGCACGGCCGGCCCATGCCCGCTCGCCGTCCACCATCGGAGGGGCCGGGTGCGTCCCGCGTGCGTCGAGTTGCCGTCGCCAGGGCCGCATCAACGCTGCCCGCGAAGCTTGCGCAGCAGCGCGGTGGTCGAGCGCTCGAATTCGAACGGAATCGCCACGGTCTTTGCGCCCCAGGTGCGCGCCAGTTGCGCCTCGGGGATCTGCGCCATGTCGTAGTCGCCGCCCTTGACGTACACGTCCGGGCGCACGATCTCGAGCACGGGCAGCGGCACCGGCTCGTCGAAGATCGTCACCAGCGTCACGCTCTCCAGCGCGGCCAGCACCGCGGCGCGGTCGGCTTCGCCGTTGATCGGCCGGTCGTCGCCCTTGCCGAGCTGCCTGACCGAGGCATCCGAATTGACCGCGACGACCAGGCTCGCGCCGAGCGCACGCGCACGCGCCAGGTACGTCACGTGGCCGCGATGCAGAAGATCGAACACGCCGTTCGTCAGCACGATCGGTCGCGCGAGCTGCGCAGCGCGCGCCGCCAGATCCGCGCGCGCGACGATCTTCGCTTCGAACGGCGGCGGCACGCGCTCAGGCACGCGCGGCCTCGTCGAGCAGGTCCGCCAGCAGCGGGCTTCGCACCGCGTCGGCCAGCGAACGGAAGCGCGCGGTCGCCAAGCCGCCGTCCTCTTCATCGTCGGGGTCGAGCCGGCCGTCGGTGCCGAGCAGAACGCGATGCGGCACGCCCGCCGCGTGCGCGGCCTCGAGATCCGAGCGCCTGTCGCCGAACAGCACCGAGCGTGCGAGATCGAGCCCCAGCTCGTGCGCGGCCGCCAGCAGCATGCCCGGCGCCGGCTTGCGGCACGTGCAGTTCACGCGATACTGGCCTTGTCCCTCGGTCGGATGGTGCGGGCAGAAGTACACGCCTGCCAGCGGCGCGCCCGCCTCGGCAAAGCGCTCGCGCATCCAGCGCGTCAGCCGCTGAAAGTCGTCCACGCTGTACAGCCCGCGCGCGATCCCGGATTGATTGGTGATCACCACCAGCGCGAATCCCCTGTCCGCAAGCACGCGTGCCGCCTCGAGCGTGCCGGGCACGAAGTGAAAGTCCTCCTGCCGCACGACATACCCGAGATCGACGTTGATCACGCCGTCCCGGTCGAGGAATGCAGCGCGACGCTTCATGAAAAATCGGGGTCAGACACCATTTTTGAGCAGCCACCGCATGTAGGCGGCGGTGCCGTGCTCGACCGAGCGCATCGGCGCCGTGAAGCCCGTCGCGCGCAGCCGCGCGATGTCGGCCTGCGTGTACGCCTGGTACTTGCCGCGCAGCGCCTCCGGAAACGGGACGTACTCGATGCTGCCCTGCGCGACCGCCTGCGCGAGCGTAAGCGGCGCCTCGCCGTTCGCCTCGCGCATCGTGTTGACCACCGCGAGCGCCACGTCGTTGAAGCTCTGCGCACGGCCGGTGCCGACGTTGTAGATGCCCGAGACCGGCTTGTCGGCGAAGTGCAGGTTGACCGCGATCACGTCGTCGACGTGGATGAAGTCGCGCCGCTGCTCGCCGTTGGCGTAGCCGTGGCTGCCCTCGAAGAGCTTCACCTTGCCTTCGGCGCGGTACTGGTTGAAATGATGAAACGCCACCGACGCCATGCGCCCCTTGTGCGATTCGCGCGGGCCGTAGACGTTGAAGTAGCGCAGCCCGACGACCGGCGCCGCGAACGCGTGCATGCGCCGGCGCACGATCTGATCGAACAGGAACTTCGAGTAGCCGTACACGTTCAGCGGCTTCTCGTACGCGCGATCCTCCTTGAACACGGGGCCGAGCCCGTACACCGATCCGCTCGACGCGTAGATGAACGGCACGCGCAGCGCCTGGCACCAGTCGAGCAGCGCCAGCGAGTAGCGGTAGTTGTTCTCCAGCATGTAGCGGCCGTCGGACTCCATCGTGTCCGAGCACGCGCCCTGGTGGAAGACGAGGTCGGGTTTGGGAGCCGCGCGCCGGCGCACCAGTTCGATGAACTCGGCCTTGTCCAGGTAGTCGGCGATCTCGCAGTCCGCCAGGTTGCGGAACTTCTCGGATCGCGTCAGGTTGTCGACGGCGACGATGTCGGTCTCTCCGCGCTCGTTCAGCGCCTTGACGTTGTTGGCGCCGATGAAACCCGCGGCGCCGGTGACGATGATCTTCATGAGGCTCTTTTCCTCGACCGCACTACAGCGGGCTGCGCCAGCGCAGGCCGCCAAAACGGCTGAAGTCGCGGTCGGTCGTGATCCACTCGCACCCACCCTCGATCGCGAGCGCAGCGAAGTAGGCGTCCGGCACGAGATTGCCCTTGACCTTCGCCTCGGTGCAAAGTCGACGAAAGATCGACCAGTGCCGCTCTCCCGGCTCGATCAGCATGGCGTTCGGCTGATCGCGAACCTGCTCGGCGAATTCAAGCGCCTGCGCGAGCGTGCTCGGCTTGGCAAACACCTTCGGGTGCGTCACCACGCGGATGAATCCGCTTAGCACGAGCTCCGAGACCGCGTAACGCTCTTCACCGTTGATCGTGGCCTCCAGCCAGCGCCGGCACTGCACATGATGCTCGGTGTCCTCGCGGTGCGCGTAGACGAGCACATCGACGTCCGGCAGGACCACTCACGACTCCATCGTGTCGAGCAGGGACGCGGAGTCGTCGAGATCGACGCCCGGGCGCACGCCCGACCCTTTGACCGTCCTGAGCTTGACCGGCGTGCGCCTGCTTGCGCGCGTTCGCCGTTGCAGCGACTCGCGCAACGCCTCCTCGAGCACCGAGGTCAGCGTTCGCCCGGTTTCGGCCGCGCGCTTCTTCGCCTGCGCGAGTAGGTGTTGATCCAGTCTTACCGTCGTTCTCATGCGTCAGAGCATGCCGACCGTGCATCAATATGTCAAACACGGGCAGTGGCCGTCACGCACCGAACAGCTCGTCGTAACTGACCGTCGCCGTCCCCAGCTTGCCGACGACGATGCCGCCGGCGCGGTTGGCGGCCGCTACGGCCTGCCGCAGCATCGCGCCGGCCGCGAGCATCACGCCCAGCGTGGCGATCACCGTGTCGCCCGCGCCGGAGACGTCGAACACCTCGCGCGCCTGCGCCGGCACCGACCACGCGCCGTCGTCGGTGAACAGCGTCATGCCTTCCTCGCTGCGGGTGAGCAGCAGCGCCTGCAAGTCCAGTTCGCGGCGCAGCGTCTGCGCGCGCGCCTCGAGATCGGCTTCGCTCCGCCAGCGGCCCACCACCTCGCGCAGTTCGGCGCGGTTGGGTGTGACGACCGTCGCGCCGGCGTAGCGCGAGTAGTCGTCGCCTTTCGGGTCGACGAGGATCGGCTTGCCGGCCGCGCGCGCCAACTCGATCATGCGCCCGATGTGCGTGAGTCCGCCCTTGCCGTAGTCCGACAGGATCACGAGGTCGTGCTCCGGCAGCAGCGCTTCGTATTCGCTCAGCTTGGCGAGCAGCACCTCGCCGTCGGGCTGCGTCTCGAAGTCGGCGCGCAGCATCTGCTGGCGACGGCCGATCACGCGCAGCTTCACCGTCGTCGCCATCTGGCCGTCGGTGTGCGCATGCGGCGTGATGCCCGAGGCATCGAGCAGCCGCACCAGCGCGCGGCCCGCTTCGTCGTCGCCGACCACCGTCAGCAGCCCCGCTTGTGCGCCGAGCGCCACCACGTTGCGCGCCACGTTGGCCGCACCGCCCAACCGCTCCTCGATCCGCTGGATGCGAACCACCGGCACCGGCGCCTCCGGCGAAATGCGCTCGACCTCGCCGAACCAGTAGCGATCGAGCATCACGTCGCCGACGACCAGCACGCGCTTGCCGCCGATCGCCTCCCTCGAAAAAACGGGGTCAGACACCATTCTCAGACGACGACCTTTCGCGCGACTTCGAGCACCGCGCGCGCCTCGTCGATTGCGGCCTGCCCCACGGCCGGACCATATTCGCGGGTCGGGATGAAGTCGACATCGCCATAGAACGCCGGGGCGGGATCCTCGCGCAGGCGCTCGCTCAGGTGCTCGTCGACGGCACTCAGCATCGCGGGGATTGTACGGGGGCGGCGTGGCACCCGGCGGCTGCGCGCACCAACCATAATGGGCGCGCGAGTCGTCGTTCTATCGAAAGCCATGTCCCGCGCCCATGCATTGCAGCCGCTGACCGAGGACGAGTACCTGCGCCTGGAGGAAAGCGCCTCGGTCAAGCACGAGTTCATCGGCGGCCGCATCCATGCCGTGGCCGGCGCGAGCGAACGGCACAACCGCATCGCGCTGAACATCGCTTTTCACCTGCGCGCCGCCACCCGCGGCCGCAGCGGCCGCGCCTTCATGGCCGACATGAAACTGCGGCTCGACGAAGGCCCGACGTTCTACTACCCGGACGCGATGCTGGTGTGCGATGAGACCGACGATCATCCGATCTACAAGCGCGCGCCGTGCTTCATCGCCGAGGTGCTGTCGCCGGCCACCGCCGCGATCGATCAGCGCGAGAAGTGGGCCGCGTATCGCAAGCTGCCGAGCCTGCGCTACTACCTGATCGCCGATTCCGAGCGGGCCGGCGCGCGCGTGTTCTTTCGCGACGCGCAGGACACGTGGTACGAGCAGGAGCTGGCGCCCGAAGACCGGCTCGAAATCGCCTGCGACGGCGCACGCATCGCGCTGACGCTGGAAGACATCTACGAGGACACCGGGTTGCTCGCGCCGTTGTGAGGCGGCGCAGCCGGAGCGCTGCGGATGCGCGGCGAGCGACCTGCGTTCGATCGAGCGCCGCCAAATCACGGCTGGCGCCTAATCCCAGCCGCCGACCCCCAGCTCCTTCTCGATCAGCGCGCACAGCACGTGGCCGAGAAAAATGTGCGCCTCCTGGATGCGCGCGGTCTCCTCGGCCGGCACGACGATCGGCAGGTCCACCAAGGGTGCCAGCTTGCCGCCGTCGCGGCCGAGAAAGCCCACCGTGTAGATGCCGAGCGGCTTGGCGGCCTCCACCGCGCGGATCACGTTCGGCGAGTTGCCGGACGTGGAGATCGCGACCAGCACGTCGCCCGCGCGGCCCAGCCCCTCGACCTGCCGCGCGAACACCTCGTCGAAGCCGAAGTCGTTGCCGATGCAGGTCAGCGCCGAAGAGTCCGTCGTCAATGCGAGCGCGGCCAGCGCGCGACGGTCGCGCACGAGCCGGCCCACCAGTTCAGCCGCCAGATGCTGCGCGTCGGCCGCGGAGCCGCCGTTGCCGCAGAAAAGGATCTTGCTGCCGTTGCGAACGGCCTTGGCCCCCGCCTCGGCGGCGGCGATCAGGCGCGGCTGCAAGGCGGCGAGCGATGCGAATGCGCGCGCGTGCGACGCGAGCGCGGTTTCGAACAAGGTGGCGGCAGGGCTCATGGACGCGATGCGTACGGAGGGAGAGGCCGCGCAATCGTACAAGGATCCTCGGCACCACCGGTCCGTCCCCGGGGGGCACATAGGATGGCAAATCGGCGACGCGGCTCCGTGCAGCCGCGCGTCGCGGTGCCAACGCGATCCGTGGCCGTGGGACGTCTATGTGAACGCCCATGCGACCGCCGTCTCTCGCCGCGCCGAACGAACGCGCGCTTGAATCGCACGCTTCGCGTCGTTCCACGCGTGCACAGACATCGGGCGGCCGATCGCGCTGGCTGTCTGCCTGCGGCGATCATGCCCCGCGCGCGCTGCGGCGGCGCGCGATGCGCATGAATCGCGCCGGGAACAGAAAGACCGCGAGATACGACGCGCCGAGCAGAAGGAAGGCCGCGAAGAGGACGTGCTCGGGCAGCCCGATCGCCCAGCCGATCGTCCCCGCCGCGCCCAGCAGCGCGTTGATCGCCAGCAGAATCGCGAGCGTCTGGCCCACCGTGTAACCGCGCCGCAGCAGCAGGTGATGGATGTGCGCGCGGTCGGGCGCGGCCGGGTCACGCCGACGGATCAGCCGCCGCACCGTAACCGTGAACAGATCGAACAGCACGATGCCGACCACCCACAGCATGACGACCGGCGGGACCGCCGCGCCGGGGCGCTGCGTCAGCTCGATCGAGAACCACGCGATGACGAACCCGAGCACGAGACTGCCCGTGTCGCCCATGAACGTGCGGCGGCGTCCGTGCCACGGGTGCGGCGCGTTGAACAGCAGAAAGCCGATCACCGCGCCGAGCAGCACGACCAGCAGCTTCAGCGCGTTGACATCGACCAGCCACCACGCGAAGCCCGCGAAATACGCCAGCATCACCGCCACCAGTCCGCCGGCCAGCCCGTCAAGACCGTCGAACATGTTGATGCCGTTGATCACCGCGACCGTGGCGAAAACCGTCAGCGGAATCGCCCAGTTGTTCAGTTCCAGCGGCCCGCGCGCGAACAGATTGCCGAGCGAGGTCAGGAAGTGGTTGCCCCACGAGGTCATCAACACCGCGGCGACGACCTGCACCCCCAGCTTGGTGCGCGGCGAGACCTCGCCCAGATCGTCGAGCACGCCGATCGCCGCCAGCACGGCCATCGAGACGAACAGCACGTGGTAGCCGGCCAGCGCGTGAAACGACGTGGCGAGCGCAACGAAGAACCCGATCGTCATCGCGATGCCGCCGGTCAGCGGAACGACATCGCCGTGGCGCTTGCGGCCGCCCGGATGATCGATCAGGCCAAAGCGTTCGGCGGGCCGGCGCAGCCAGACGATCAGCAGCGCGGTGAGGAAACAGGCGATAGTGGCCTGTACGAAGAAGGTCACTGGGGTGCGACGAGGTTTAGCTGGCAGCGACTATGCCCACCGCCAAACCGCAGGCCGCCCGCCCATTCCGCCAGCGACCGCGCTTCGCCGGTTGATCACGGCCGGGATGTGCAGCGACAACCGGCGCAAGCCGGTGACAGGCTGGTTCAGGCATTGAACCTGTTGGCAATCCGCTGAATGAGTGACAATCGTTTCTTAGCATTATGCGCTGAGCAGGACGCAATCGCGCTCAGCCTCGGCTGGGAAGCAGCATCGGGCACACTCTCGACACGTCCACGCCGCGCGACCTGCAAACGACCAGGCCCTTCGGAACTTGCGCGGACCGTCTACTCGCCCTGAGCGCCCTCGGCCTGTTCGTCCGTTTCCTTCGCCGGCGAGGCAGCACGGACGGGCACGACCAACACCCGCCGCGGTGGCGCAAGCAACGCCGCCCACCGATTTGCGCGCGACGCGGTGAAAGCCACCAGCGCGACGGCGCAGAGGAAACCGTAGAACTGGACCGCCTCCGGAACCTTTGCGTAGTGCATCCACAGCCCGGCGGCAGCGAGCAGCACCGCGACGGTCGTCAGGATCGCGAGCGTGGCGCGCACGCCAAGCCCCGCATCGAGCAAACGGTGGTGCAGGTGCCCACGATCCGGCCTGAACGGCGAGACACCACGCGCGATACGACGCAGCATCGTGACCAGCAGATCCGTCACCGGCAGGGCCACGAACCAAAGCAGGGTCGCAGGCGCAACCGCTCGGGTTTCCTGGCTCAATCGCATGCACAGCGCAGCGACCAGGAAGCCGAGCAAAGTGCTGCCCGCATCACCCATGAACACACGCCGCCCCCGATTGAAGCGGACTGGCAGGTTGAACAGCAGGAATCCGACGACAGCGCCCATCGCGACCAGGGAAAGCTGCCAACTGAACGCATCCTGCGTGAACGCCACCATCCAGCCCAGCGCCGCCAACGCGACTAGCGCCATGGCGCCCGCCAGCCCGTCCATGCCGTCGATCATGTTGAACGCGTTGATCGTGCCGCCGACGAGGACGACGGCTGCGGCCGTCGCCGCCCAGCCGGTCAAAGCAGTTTCGCCCGATCCAAACGCGTACCCGAACGAAAGCCGCGGCGCGCCTTCGAGCGTCAGCACCGCCACCAACGCGGCTGTCATGTGGGCCAGAAGCCGCGCTCGCGCGGAAACGTCGAAGCGGTCGTCCGCGATCCCGACCGCTAGCAGAAGCGCGCTGGCGACGAGCAAGTGCTTCGCATCCGGATCGGTCGCCGGCATCAGGGTCACGCCGACGACCAACGCGACGAACATCCCGACGCCACCGACCAATGGAACCGCACCGACGTGCGTCTTGCGCCCTCCCGGCTGGTCGAGCAGACCGGCCGCCGGAGCCGCTGGGCGCAGCGCCCATATGGTGATGCACGACACCGCAAGGCTCAGCACGGGCAAGTAGATCATCGCAGGGCTTCAACGGAGACCGATCAGCGACCAGCCATCGCACACCAATTTGCATGAAAGTCTGCGATGGCGCTGCCGAATATTCACGAATCCGACGTCGGCGCAAAGAAGGAGGGCTCGCTTGCTCGCGCGGCTCGCGTTGCCGCTGCGTGCCGCCGATTCCCGCGGCCCGCGAGCGTACATCGACGCGAATGATCGCTGCAATGCGAACCGCGCAAGCCCCGAGAAGCGACCATGACCAAGATCAATCTGTCGCCGCCGATGGCTGCCAGCATCTTCCGTGCATACGCAAAACTACGTGTTTCGTGCAACTCCGACCGGCGGCCTTCGGCGGCTTCAGTCGGACCGCGGCGCCAAGGGTGGAGCTACCGAACGAAGCGGCTGCCGAGCGCCGACGTCCACTCACGGACGAGCCGCAGTGTGCCTTTGGCCTGCTGCGTCGGCGCTTTCAGATGTCGGACGATCTGCGGCGCTCGGCGGCGGTAGCACTCTCGCCGCTATTCGCTACCTGCTCAACGGCCGCAAGCATCCGCATCGCAAGCGCTGTTCGATTGTATCGCGGCGCTGCGTCAAGGCAGCGTGCTCGGCAACTTTCCAGCAAATCGCGGTTGCTCTTTATCGCGAGCAACGCCTCGACCAGTTGTTCGGCATTCTCCGGCTCGAAAACGCGACCAACCCCCTCCCGCTCGACGATCTCGGCCGATTCGCCAGCGACCCCATGCAGTACAGGAACACCCATACTCATGCACTCGAAGAGCTTGGACGGAATGACGCTCGTGAACAGCTCTGCACGCCGCAGATGGACAATCGAGACATCGAGCAACGACCAGTAGCGCGGCACCTGGTCCTTCGGGACCGTATCAAGGAAGCAAACATTGTCGAGCCCGAGCCTTGCCGCCTCCGCCTTCAACGCCTTCTTTTGCGCTCCATCTCCCAAGAGGACAAACGCCACGTCCGCGCCTTCTGGCCTGGCCTTGACCTGGCGTGCCGCCTCGAGGACGGTCTGCAGACCATGCGCCAGTCCGTGCGTACCGATGTAGCCAGCGACGAACTTCCTGTGCAGCCCCAGGTCACGACCCAGCACGTCGTCCTTCGCCCGCGGCGCGAAGCGCGACAGATCGACCCCGTTGGTGATTACGACGATCTTGTCGCCATCGATACCGCGCCGCTCCAGATCGCGCTTAAAAGAATGCGTCACAGAGACGATGAGTGCAGCGCGCCGATACAGGAACAGCTCGAGCTTTTCCATCCACGCGAGCAACTTCGACGCGCGCATCGCTCCGACAGCCCGGATCGACTCGGGCCACAGATCGCGTAACTCGAAGACAAAAGGAATCCGTTTGCAGCGGCTGACGACGTACGCAGCACACGCGGTGAAGAACTGCGGCGATGTTCCAACGACCACATCGACGCTGCGCACGAATGGCGCGGCGAGCGTCGCGGCGACCATGAAGCTCATATAGTCGAGCGTCCGTCGTAGGAAACCCTCGTTGGCGGTGATGTAAGTCCAGACCCGGACGACGTCGATGCCGTCGATGTTCTCGCGCTGCCAGAGGCGGTTTCGGTAGCCCGCGAAGACCTTGCCGCTCGGGAAGTTCGGTGCACAGGTGATGACAGTGACCCGGTGCCCGGCTTTCACCCATTCGCGTGCGTGTTCGTGCGTCCGGCTGGCCGGCGCGTTCACCTCCGGCGGAAAGTTGTCAGTCAGAAACAGAATGTGCATCCTGCGCCCACCACCAACGACATCTTGCTCGTCCTGCCTTCAGCACAACCTCCAGCGTCTGCACCGGAAGCAACACGCCGAAGCGCGGTGCGTATTGTGAGGCGGACTCCCGCGCATCGCCGACTTCGACTTGCACTTGCGCCAGATCGCGTTCCCCGTCGCGTATCCGCCACCGGCGTGCCTGTTCGGCCGGTACAAGTGCGAGTCCCGGTGCCAAGTGAAGGCGCGCAATGGCCGGATGCACGCCCGGCGCCACCACGTCTTCTACGGTGAACTCGCCGTCCCCCATCGACCAGCGCCGGCGATGGCGCGGTGAACCGCGCAACCAGGCATAGCCGTCGTGCTCGCCTTCGACTTCCCAGCCGTCGACTCGAATTGGACTGGGGCGAGCGCGCCTGCCGACCCGAAATCCGCTCCAAACCTCGGACGAGTCGGCGCCCGCCACTTGTACAGTGCTGTGCCACGCCGTGCCTCGCTCGCGAAGACGCTGCTCGCTCACGCCGTACCTGGAGGTTCCGCCGTTGACGACGACACGGCGCGCGCCGATCGACAACTCGAACGACAACGTGTCCGCGTGCCCGTGGCCCAGCAGATAGTCGGGCCCGAGCGGGGCGACGTCCAGCAGCGCCACGGCAGCACCTCGCGCGATGCGCACGTAGCCGCTGGGCTCCAGGACCGTCACTCCGTCGCGCGGCGGCTGCGGCGCAGACACGCCCAGCCTCGCTGCGTAGGCCTCGAGTTCCACATTCGCAGGCGCCACGCCCTCGGCGGCATCGTTGAACAGCGCGATGCCTCCGTCCGGATGGCTCATGCACCGGAGCCACCGCAGCATCGCCGCCGCGCGCTCGCGCAAGATCGCTTCCAAGGCTCGCACGGGCGAGCCCATGGGAGCACGCGCGGCCAGCAGATTCATCAGATCGAGTACGTCCTCCAGCGCAAGCGCGTGGTACATCGGGCTGCGCTCGAAGTGACCGCCGTCCTCGAGGATTTGTTCGCGCAGCTCGGACTCGACGATGCGCTGACCCTCGGCAAACCATGTCTGCGCTTCCCCTCCCTCGAAGAACAGGCCAGCAAAGGCCAACGCCTTCGCGTTCGCAAACAAGTGGTTCCCGAGAAGGTGCCATTCGAGCCGACGCATCAACCAGCGCGCTTGCACCGCAAGACTGTGAAGCCAGCGATCGTTGATCGGTGCGCCTCCCAGGAACCACTTAATCCAGTTGACGATGCGCAGCGACGTCGGGTAAGGCTCCCACGCGGTTCCGCGACCGGGCGGGTTCTCTCGCAGCCACCGTTCGACCAGTGCCGTGTGCCATTGCAGGCGCGTGGCCGACTCGCGCGCATTCAAGTCGTCGAAGTAGTGCAGGTTGTAGCGCCACAGTCGATCGATACCCGGATCGTCCCAACCGCACTCATCAAGATGGTGCTCCTCGTTCAAGAACCGCAGGCGCGCCGGACCTAACATGCTCGCCTCGCGCCGCGCTGGCTCGACCCAGTTTCCGGCTGCCGCGCGCGGAGCCGGCGCCGGCCTCAAGTCCGGTGCGGGGTCGAGCAGCCGCAGGCGCGCCCTACCGGCAAGTTGAATCGGCTTGAGGTGCCTGATCGTGCGCCAATAGGTGCCGATGCTCGTCATCGATCCAGCGCGCGGTTCGTCGGACTGCTGACCGCCTTCGTCGACATGGCCACCGCTCTCATCGCAATGCACTCGCGATTTCGATACTGACGCGTCCGACCTCCAGCAGCTCTGCAAGGGGAATCGGGGCCACACCGCCTCGACGCACGGCATCGACGAATGCCTGGACGCAGGCGGACTGTCCTTTGTCCTGGCGCCAGAGATTCATTCGCCTGAAGTCGGGCCAGCCGAAACCGACCAACTTGCGGAAGTTGTCTAGCTGGAGCACACGCCCCGCAACAAACACCTCCAACCGCTCTTTGGGATAACGCTTGTGGCCGTTGGCCAGGTAGTGAACGGTGCCAAGCGACCCGTCTGCGAAGCGCAAGCTGACCGTCGCGGTGTCGCGCGTGGCACTTGGCACAGCCACGACGTGGAACGCTTCGATCGGTGCGTTGGCCAGGAAACGCAGCAGGTCGATGAAGTGACATCCTTCGCCGAGAAGACGACCGCCGCCAACCTCCTCGTCCTGCGTCCAGTGCCCCGCAGGAATGGCTCCGGCGTTGACGGTCATCACGAAGACCTTGGGTTCCGACGTGGACTCCAGCAGGGTCTTGATCTGTCGGACCTGCGGCGCGAAGCGGCGATTGAACCCGACCATCAGCAGCTGGCGCGGTGCGCGGGAAGCCGCGTGCTCGACGCGCTCCAGCTCCTCGCGCGTGAGCGCCAGCGGCTTTTCCACGAACACGTGCTTGCCGGCGGCGAGCGCCTCGACGGCAAAGCGCGCATGCGTGTCGTGCCGCGTGGCGACGACGACCGCGTTGATGCGCTCGTTGCGGAAGACGTCGGCATCCGCATCGGTCGAAGCGAAAGCGAATCCGTTCTTCTTGCCGTGATGCACGCCCGTCACGCCGGCGCTGGAGACGATCGTGTCCAGTTGCGCGCCGGCGCGCTTGAGCGCCGGAATCAACACGCGCGAGCCGTAGTTGCCGGCGCCAATCACCGCCAGCACGGCCTTACCGCTTCCCGCGATCGGGGGCGGTGCGCCGAGTGCGACGCGCCGCGGCGGTTCGCTCGCGGGTGCACCCGCGTACTGCAACACGATGCCGAGCGCCGAGCGGTCGTTCACCAGCACGTCGTACGCGCGCGCCGCCTCGCGCACGGCGAAGCGGTGGCTGATCAACGGCGCCACGTCGAGCTTGCCGTCGGCCAACATCGCCAGCACCGCCTCGAAGTTGCGCTGCTCGGTCCAGCGCACGAAGCCGAGCGGATAGTCGCTACCCTGCTGCTCGTACGCCGGGTCGTAGCGGCCGGGGCCGTACGAGCACGACACCTGGAACGTCAGCTCCTTCTCGTAGAAGTCGGCGCGGTTCAGTTCCAAGCCGGTCACGCCGACGAGCACGATGCGCCCGCGCTTGCGGCTCATGCGCGCGGCCTGAGCGATCGGCTCGCTCGACTGCGTGGACGCGGTGACGATCACGCCGTCCACGCCGCGCCCGCCGGAAAACGCAAGCCCCCGCGCCACCGGATCTTCGCTGCGCGCAAGATCGCACACCTCGGCGCCGAATCGCTGCGCCAGCGCGAGCTTCCCGGGATCGAAGTCGATGCCAAGCACGCGGCAGCCTTGCGCACGCAGAAGCTGCACCGTCAACAAGCCGATCAGCCCGAGCCCGGTGACGACGAAACACTCACCGAGCGTGGGCGCGGCGAGCCGGATGCCTTGCAGTCCGATCGCCCCCAGCACGGTAAACGCCGCGGCTTCGTCGCTCACACCGTCCGGCACGCGCGCGCACAGGTTCTTGCCCACCCGCACGATCTCCGCGTGCGGCCCGTTCGACACCACGCGATCGCCGACCGAAAAGCCTTCCACGCCGGCGCCGACCTCGAGCACCACGCCGGCGTTGCAGTAGCCCAGCGCCAGCGGCTGGTCGAGCTTGCTGCGCACCGCGTCGAGCGTGGCCAACAGGCCGTCGGTGCGCACCTTGTCCAGCACCTGCTTGACCTTCTCCGGCTGCTGGCGCGCCTTGTCGATCCAGGAGGCGCGGCCGAAGTCGACCAGCATGCGCTCCGTGCCGGCGGACACAAGGCTCGCGCGCGTGGCGATCAGCAGCGTGCCGCGCGCCACCTGCGGTGCGGGCACATCGGCCACCAGCGTTTCGCCGCTGGCCAGGTTTTGCAGGAGTTGGAGCATCGTCAGTTCTTCTTGTCCAGAAAGATTCGGCACCACAGTTCGATCGAACACAGCGCCAGCAGCGGATAGGCCGCATCGATGCGGCCGGCCGCATCCATCTTGCGCAGCCGTGTCACGGCAGCGGGATCGAACATCCCGCGCGCCGCGAGACTGCGCTCCGACAGCAGGTCTTCGACCGTGTCGCGCAACTCGTGCCTCAGCCAGCGGCGCAGGGGCACGCCGAAGCCGGTCTTCGGCCGATAGATCACGTCGCGCGGCAGGTCATGCTCCATCGCCCGCTTTAGGATCCACTTGCCCTCCGCGCCCCGCTGCTTGAACCGCGCCGGCAGACTCGCGGCGAGCCGCATCAAGTCCGGATCGAGGAAAGGCACGCGCACCTCGACGCCGACCGCCATGCCCATCTTGTCCGTGTAATTGAGGTTGTGGTCGCACAGGAAGTGCTTGGCCTCCAGAAAGAGCATGCGGTTCAGCGGATCCGCTTCCGCCTCTACTGCGCGAAGGCTTTCGACCAGCGGCGCGAGCGGCGACCAGCCACCCAACTGCGCGCGCAGATCAGGTGCGAGCAGCGGTGCCGAATCTGCCTGCGGCAGCCACGTGAAGTAGCTCACCAGCCGTTCGTCGCCGGCGAGCCCCGCATCGCCGAACGCGCGGCGCACGCGCCGGAAAAGCGGGCTGCCAGCCGGCAGTGCGCGCGTAGCCGCCGCCACGGCTGTGCGCGCCGGCGCCGGCAACCAGTTCCACCAACGCTCCTGCATCAGTGCGAAGTGGCGGCGATAGCCAGTGAAAATGTCGTCGCCGCCGGCGCCGGACAGCAGCACCTTGATGCCATGCGAGCGTGCCAGCTCGCAAATCATCAGCGCGTTGAGCGGCGCCAGGTCCGCCTGCGGCTCGTCAAGGTGCCACACCATCCGTTCGAAGTGCGAGGCGATCTCCGGCCCGACGCGGATCGTGTGCAGATCGACACCGAGATGCGCCGCGACGCGTTGCGCATACGGCAGGTCGTCGACGAATCCTTCGTCCGCCGTCGAGTGCGCGGTTTCGATCGTGAAGCACTGGATGTGCTGCTCGGGCGCGTGGCGCCGCGCGGACGCCACGACCGCGCTCGAGTCCAACCCCCCGGACAGAAACGCGCCCACCGGAACGTCGGCCACCATCTGCCGCCGCACCGCCTCGTCGAGCGCCGTGCGCACTGCCGCTGCCGCCGCTTGCGCGTCACCCTCGAAGCGCGGCGCCGGATACGGCAGCTCGTAGAACCGCCAGCGCTCGGCGATGCGCCCGTCGCGCACGAGCAGCGCGCAGCCGGGTTCCAGCTTGCGCACCGCGCGCAGCAACGTGAACGGCGTCGGGCTCCACAGATAGGTGAGATACAACCACGCTGCACGCGCGTCGATCCTGCGATCGAGCTCGGTGCACGCGAGCAACGCCTTTAGCTCGCTCGCGAACAGAAAACCCGACGGCGGCTCCGCGTAGTACAAAGGTTTGACGCCGGCACCGTCGCGCGCCAGCAGCAGCGAGCGGTCGCGCGGATCCCAGATCGCCAGCGCGAAGATGCCATTCAGCAACGGCAGCGCGTTGCGCCCGCGATCGAGGTACAGACGCAGGATCACCTCGGTATCGGAATGGCCGAGAAAGGTGGCGCCTCCCGCTTCGAGCTGGGCCCGCAGTTCGCGGTAGTTGTAGACCTCGCCGTTGTAGGTAATCGTGACTCCGGTGGCGCTGTCCGTCATCGGTTGGGCGCCAGTGGGCGACAGGTCGATGATCGCCAGCCGGCGGTGCGCCAGCCCGATCGTTTCATCCAACGAGGAGTAGCTGCCGTCACCGTCCGGGCCGCGATGCGAGATGGCGTCGCTCAGGCGCGCCAGCAGGCTCCGCTCGAAGCGTCCCGAGAACCCCGCAATTCCGCACACGAACCAGCCCTCAGTGCAACAAGGCGACTGTGTACGCATCCGCTGCGGACGGCAGTCGGTGCTCTGGCGCGAAGGTGCGAGTTCCGCGAGGGACGCACTTCTCAGAGCATCGCTCGATCAACGACCGAGCATGAAGCCGGCTCTCACTCGGTGCAGACGCGGCTCGCGCGCACAGCGACATGCGGGGGACCTTGGTTTCGTCCTTGTCGTCGTATAGGCCTGTGGCATTATTGCCAGACTCGATCAGGACGTTCTGTGTAGCCATTGCGAAAGAGTGGAGAGAAGCATTGCCAACGCGATCACTTGAAGCGATCGACCACCTGCTGACGGAGTATGCAGGAATACGGTTGTTCCCGGCGCTGGCCATGATTGTTGCGCTGGCAGTTCTCGGTGCAATCGTCGGAATCGTGTTCCCGAAGTACGAAGCGACAGCATTGTTGCAGTTCCCAGAGGCGACCAGGGACAAGGACAAGGACAAGGACAAGGACAAGGACAAGGACAAGGAGAGAGCGGTCGATCTAGAGACCTTCAAGCGCGTCGCCGCGTCTTATGCCTCGCCGGTGCAGTTGAGCGCTTTCGTCGACGCCAAAGGCTTTCAGAACTCGCCTGCCGCCGCGAGGCTTATCGTCCAGTCAAAGGAACCGGGGTTCTGGGAGAAGGCGGCGACACCGGTTCTGCCCTTCACAAAGCGCGATCAGCGTGAACTTGGCGACCTCAAGGATGCCGCGGTAGCTGCACTTCTGGGCCTCGATCTGATCAGCGATGCTCGCGCGCCTTCGCTTGCCGTCGAAATGATCGGCATCTTGGCAGACTACTACGTCAACGCAGTGATGCGGGAGCGCATCCGAAGCTGGGTTCTGGTGGGCCAGGCGGACTCGATCGGCACGGCGAAGCACGTCGAGGCGGCAATCGTGCGCGCCGAGTTGGACGTAGCGCTACTTGAACGTCGGGCGCAGGACATGAAGGGAATCCTCGCAAAGTATCCAACCGCAGAGCGGATGGACACGCGGCAGGTGATTAGCCTTAACACGAGCGATGAATCTCAGCGCTTCCTGTCGCCGCTGGCGCAACTGGTGGGTTTCGAGAGTGCCATCTCTCAGCGACGAGAGCAGATTCGGCGTTGGGACCGCGATCTCAAGCAGAAGCAGTTGCTCGCAGGGTTCTACGTCGACGCGCTCGCGCTAATCGATTCGTCGGCGACGGTCGAGAAGCTGCTACCTGCGCTTAAGGAGCTTGCGGCCGCCAAGTTGTCCGCTGCGGACAGTTCGCAGGAGTGGGTCCGCGAGGCGTTTCTTCGGGTGTCCGGTCAGCTTGACAGTTTCTCGGTGGTGCTCACTCAGTTCGGACTGAGAAACAATAGTGTTCGAGTCAACGAAGTCGGCATTCGGAAGCCGTCGCGGCTGGCGGCGATGCTTGCTGCAATTGGGCTGATCGGACTCGGGAGCGTGGCGTTCATGCGCGTAAGTCTGAGAGTGCGGGAAGCCTGATTGCCCCGCTTGACGCTCTGATGTTTCGGTTATTGTGGACTTGTTGACCGACTGACGTGATCGTCGAGTACCGAGTGTCGCCTCTTCCTGTCGCGGCTTGAGCACCATGCAGATAAAGATCCCACCCATCAGGAATCGTCGCATTCGTTTTGCGTTAGTCGGCTGCGGGCGCATCGCCGCCAGTCACATGGACGCAATCGTGAAACACGCGGCCCGTTGCGTGCTCACGGACGTGTGCGATGTCGATGACGCGGCTCTGCAGTCGGCTGTCGCTAGGACGGGTGCGCGCGGACACCGAAGCCTGAGCGAACTGCTACAAAGCTCGGATGCGGATTGTGTCATTCTGGCTACACCCAGCGGACTTCATCCGCAGCAGGCCATTGAGGCCGCGAGGGCTGGTCGCCATGTGATGACCGAGAAACCGATGGCCACTCGCTGGGCCGACGGGCTCGCCATGGTCCGGGCCTGTGATGAGGCCGGCGTGCGACTGTTCGTCGTCAAGCAGAATCGCCGGAATAGAACCCTGCAGCTGCTTCGGCAGGCATTGGCCGCCGGTCGCTTCGGCAGGATCTACATGGTCAGTGTTAACGTCTTCTGGTCTCGGCCGCAGAGCTATTACGATTCGGCCGCTTGGCGAGGCACCTGGGAGTTCGACGGTGGCGCCTTCATGAACCAAGCGAGCCATTACGTCGACCTGCTCGACTGGCTCATCGGTCCAGTCGAAAGCGTGATGGCGTACACAGGGACGCTCGCGCGCGACATCGAAGTCGAGGATACGGGCGTGGCGGCGCTCAAGTGGCGCAACGGCGCGCTTGGATCTGTGAACGTCACGATGCTCACCTACCCGAAGAACTTCGAAGGTTCGATTACGATTCTCGGCGAGAAAGGGACGGTCCGCGTTGGTGGCGTGGCTGTCAACAAGATCGAACACTGGGAGTTCTCGGTGCCGCACGAGATGGATGCCAAACTCGACGAGGCCAGCTACCAGACGACGTCGGTCTATGGGTTCGGGCATCCGCTGTACTACGACAATGTGATCGGTACTTTGCGGGGTGAGTGCGAACCCGAGACCGACGGCCGCGAGGGACTCCGATCGCTGGAGTTACTCATCGCAATGTACCGCTCCGCGCGTGACGGTCGTCGCATCAACCTTCCGCTGGAGTATTGATGGCAGTGTTCATCCACCCTACTGCCATCGTTGACGAGGGTGCCCAGCTTGGCGACGGCTGCCGTGTCTGGCACTTCGTGCACATTTGCGCGGGAGCGCGTATTGGCCGACATTGCTCGTTCGGCCAGGGGGTCTTCGTCGGGAACGATGTCGTCATCGGTAACAACGTTAAGATCCAGAACAATGTCTCCGTTTACGACGCCATTACGCTTGAGGACGACGTCTTTTGCGGCCCGAGCATGGTCTTCACCAACGTCTACAACCCACGCGCGGCGGTCGAACGCAAGCACGAGTACCGGCGCACGCTCGTGCGGCGCGGCGCGACGCTGGGCGCCAACTGCACGATCGTCTGTGGCGTGACGATCGGGCGCTGGGCATTTGTCGGGGCGGGTGCCGTGATCCAGCGCTCCGTACCTGACTTCGCGCTGGTCGTTGGCGTGCCCGGTCGGCGGATTGGCTGGATGAGCCGCCACGGCGAGCGACTGGCGCTGCCAGTGAACGGCGAAGGTGAAGCTACCTGTCCGCACACGGGCGACCGCTACCGCTTGCAGGGTGACACGGTCACGCTGGTCGCGGGATGAACAGAGAAACTGGATCGACATGAGTGCTCCTGACGCCATCGATCGCATCGAGTTCATCGACCTAAAATCGCAGTACGCAGCGCTGCGGGACGCGATCAACGCGCGCATCCAGCGCGTTCTCGACCACGGCCAGTACATCATGGGCCCGGAGGTCATGGAACTCGAAAGCCGGCTCGCCGACTACACAGAAGCGAAGCACTGCGTCACGGTCGCGAGCGGTACCGAGGCGCTGTTGATCTCGCTGATGGCCATCGGCTTGAAGCCCGGAGACGAGGTGATCACGACGCCGTTTTCGTTCGCGGCCACGGCCGAAGTAATCGTCTTGCTGGGCGGCAGACCCGTTTTTGTCGACATCGAGCCGGATACCTGCAACATCGACGCGAGCAGGATCGAGGCGGCGATCACGCCACGAACGAAGGCCATCATGCCGGTGAGTCTCTACGGCCAATGCGCGGACATGGGCGCGATCAACGCCATCGCTGCGCGTCACGGCGACATTCCGGTCATCGAGGACGCCGCGCAGAGCTTCGGGGCCACGTACAGGGGCCGCAAGAGCTGCAACCTGTCCACGATCGGCTGCACGAGTTTCTTTCCGAGCAAGCCGCTCGGCTGTTACGGCGACGGCGGTGCGATCTTCACTAATGACGACGCGATTGCACACGCCTGCCGGGAGATCAGGGTGCACGGTCAGCGTGGGCGCTATCACCACATCCGCGTTGGTGTCGGTGGACGTATGGATACCCTGCAGTGCGCGGTTGTGCTGGGCAAATTCGAGCGCCTTGAGTGGGAGTTGAGTCAGCGACGCGCACTGGGCGCGCGCTATGGCGAGTTACTAGCGGGCGTGCCGGGCATCCGGATGCTGACGATCAGGCCGGATCGGGATTGCGTCTGGGCGCAGTTCACAGTCTTCGTGCAGGAACGCAAGGCGCTGCAGGAAGCGCTGGCCGCGCAGGGGATTCCGACGGCGGTCCACTATCCGCGCCCGTTGCACGAGCAGCCTGCCTACGCGGAGTTCCGGCCGATTGACGGCTGTCCGAAGAGTGTCGCTGCGGCGGCCAGTGTTGTTAGTCTGCCGATGAGTGCGGATCTGACGCACCAGCAGCAGGAGCGGATCGTTCGCGCGGTGCGGCAGGTGTTGTCGGCCTGAGCGGTTCGCCCCGCGTGGCGCGAGCGCGGCAGTGACGCTGCTGCAGCTGGTGCAGTGTCCGCGCGCCAGGCACCCCGCCGGGGGCTTCTGTGGCACTTCCGGCTGCTTGGCACCGAACAGCACGATTTCACCATCGAACTCTGGTATGTCTTTGCGCCAAGTCGTTTCGCGAGTGAAGGACAGCGGCTTCGCGCGCGCCGTCGGTGTACTGGTTGGCGGAACGGCGATCGCGCATGCGATCACGGCGGGCGCGCTGCCGATCGTGACGAGGCTGTACACGCCGGAGGACTTCACCGTTCTCGCCGTCTTCTCGGCCGTGATGTCGATCCTCGCGGTGGCTATGTGTCTCCGCTACGACGTGGCGATCCCTCTGCCGGAGAGCGACGAAGACGGCGCCAACCTGCTCGCCCTCGCTATCGGCGTGTCGTTTGCCATTGCCGCAGCGATCGGCGTATTGGTATGGATGGCGCCTGGGTGGGTCGCTCGCTCGATGGGGCGGCCGGCGGTCGAGCCCCATCTTTGGCTGCTTCCGATCGCCCTTCTGCTGGCAGGAGCGTACAGCGCCATGCAGTTCTGGCTGGTGCGGCGCAAGCGTTTTCCCACCCTCGCGCGCATGCGCGTGATGCAATCGGTCGCCGCGTCCGGAACACAGATCGGCATGGGGCTGGCTCATCTCACGCCGCTCGGGCTTCTGCTGGGTCAGACGATCAATAGCGGGGCAGCGTGTCTCGGCGTCGTCGGCCAGATCATGCGGGCGGACCGGACTCTTCTGCGCGCAGTCAATCTCGCAAGGGTGAGAGAGCTGGCACGAAGCTATGGCCAGTTTCCCAAGTTTTCGGCAGCCGAGGCACTGGCGAACAGCGCGAGCATCCAGCTTCCGCTGTTGCTCATCGCTATCCTGGCGACGGGACCAGAAGCCGGGCATGTGGTGCTCGCCATGTTCGTGATGCAGGCACCGATGGCGCTGATCGGCAGCGCCGTGTCTCAAGTCTACCTCTCGCGTGCCGCCGACGAGCACCGCGCAGGCCGTCTGGCAGGGTTCACCGTGACCGTAATCAGCGGTCTCGCGAGGGTCGGTGTCGGCCCGCTTGTCTTCGCGGGCCTGGTGGCGCCGTTCCTCTTCGAGCCGGTCTTCGGCCCCGATTGGCAGCGGGCCGGCGTGCTGGTCGCTTGGATGACGCCCTGGTTCGTCGTTCATTTCATCGCCGCGCCTGTGTCGATGGCGTTGCACGTGACCGGGCAGCAGCCGATGGCACTTGCCCTGCAAGCTGGTGGACTTGCGGTTCGCACGACTGCCGTTGCCATCGCCGGGGCGCTTCCGGGCGCGTTCGTAAGCGAGGCATACGCTGTCTCGGGCGTTGTGTTCTATGCCGCATATCTTGCGGTTGTTGTGCACGCGGTCGGCGCACGCATGGTCGAGATCCGTCGCGCACTCCAGCAGGCGTTGCTTCCAAGCGCTGCATGGGCAGCAGGGGCAATAGCGCTTGCGATCGCGCTGGGAAAGGTGTGGCAGCCACTGTGATGAACCCGGCACGACAGGGCAGTAGCTCATGCTGACCGCACAGGACGTTCGCGCAACCGTCGCTGCGCGGCTAGGCCTGATAGTGGTCTCACTGCTATACGCAGCCGGAATTCACTTTGCTTTCGTGAACTACCTTGGCACGGTCCATGAGTACTGGGGATTTGTATACAGCGAGCCCGACACGGCGGAGGTGCTGTTCATGGCGGCGCTCGTCATGATCGCAGCGTCAGCCCTTCCTTCAATGCTCACCCGGCCGTCAACGATCATTCTTCTGCTGCTTTTTGTTACCGTGTTTATTCCAACTACGGTGATTTCCCTCTGCTTGGCAACGGACAACATTCCGAAGTACGGCACCGGGCTAGCAATGCTTTGTGCGGCATTCGTCATCGCATCAGCCTTCTCGCGACTTTCTGAGCGGACAGGAACTACGTCGGGTGGCTTGCCAGGGGAACTCTTTTGTCGCGTGATGTTGCTGGCTTGGTTGGGTGCGTTCGCGATACTCGTCTACTCATACCGCTCGACCATGGCGTTTGTAAGTCTTGGTGATGTCTATGAGCAGAGAGCGATCGGTGCAAGTACAAGCTTGGCAATGGGCTATCTGCAGACATACTTCATCAACGTCGTTAGCTCGTCGTTGCTGGCGATCGGGCTGATTCAGCGGCGAGCTACGCTGGTCGCCGTCGGCGTTGCCGGCTGTGTTCTCCTTTACATGATCAATGCGCAGCGGACGGTATTCCTGCTGCCAGTTGCGGTCTTCGCCCTCTACGTCCTTCTGAAGTTCCCGCCGCCAATCCTGAGAACGACGGCCTTTCCAATACTCGGACTGACGATTGCGGTCGTGCTATCGGTCGTGTTCCACGAGGACAGTTCAGTTGCCTCCGTTCTCTCAACCTTTCTGGTGAATCGAATGCTCGCAATTCCGGGGCTTACGTTCTCCCACTATTACGACGTCTTCGGAACGGAAGGATTCACGTGGTGGAGTCACGTAAAGGGCATTGACTTGCTGGTTGCCGCCCCACGGTCGTTTGCCTCCGACCCTTTGTGGCCCGGACTGGGATACATCGTTGGTGATCGCATCTATGGGGATCCGCTACACAATTTCAATGCGAATCTCTTCTCGGGAGATGGGGTTGCTGCTGCAGGTGCATTCGGGGTACTGGTGATTGGGTGGGTTCTCGGGATTTGGCTTCTGCTGCTGGACAGCGCCGCGGTGCGGTGGAATCGAAACTTCGCCATGCTGGTCACGCTCCCCGTTGCACTGGCCCTCACCAATGGCCACCTATTTACGACAATGTTGTCCTTTGGTGGACTCTTTTGGCTCTTGTTCTTCACGTTCTTCCGGCCGACTGGCGAGGGTCCTGCGCCAGGTTCGCGAGCCGTGAGTTACCCGAAACCTCTGCCGCCACAACGATGAAGATCTTGATGCTGTGCGACTTCTATAACGAGTCGCTCGAGTACCAGGAGAACCTGCTCGTCAAGTACTACTGCAAGTACGGCCACGCGGTGACAGTCATCGCGTCGACCTTCGACTCGGTGTTCGACTACTACAACGATCGCCACGACAAGCGATGGCCCTCGCGTACCTACTTCGACCATGGGGCCAAGATCATTAAACTGCGCTACCGGTACAACATCCTGAATCGCCTGCGCGCCTATACCCGCATCGATCGAATTTTGGAGGAGGAGGCACCAGACCTCATCTTCGTACACGACATCATGCTCAACCTTCCGGAGTGCGTCGCGTACGTAAAGCGACATCCGCATTGCCGGATGATCATGGACTACCACGCGGACTACAGCAATTCCGGCCGGAACCTGCTGTCGCTCAAAGTGCTTCATGGCGTTGCGAGGAAGTGGTTCCTCGACCGCGCACGTCCTCATCTCAGCCGCATTTTCCCGATCGTTCCGGAGGGGGTGAGATTCCTTCACGAGATCTACAGAGTGCCACACGACGAGATGGAGGTTCTTCCGCTCGGCGCCGACGTTGATCTCGTACGCGAGATCGCCGAGCGCGGTGAGGGACGGCGACTCCGGGCGGCGATGGGCATTGCCGAAAACGAGATCGTGATCTTCACGGGCGGCAAGTTGGCGCCGCCGAAGCGAACGGAGCTGCTGCTCGAAGCCGTCACCATGTTGTCCCATTTGCCGCTGCACGTGGTCGTGGCGGGGGAGGCCAGCGATGCAGACGCTGCGTACAAGCAGAGACTGGTAGAGATCGCGCGGGGAAGGCCGAACATTCACTTCGTCGGCTGGCTTGGACGGGAGGACATCTACCTTCACCTCGACATGGCCGACCTGGCGGTTTTCCCAGCCAGTCAGTCGATCCTGTGGCAGCAGGCTATCGCCGCCGGGTTGCCGTTGATCGTCGGGGACATTGGCCATCAGGACGTCTCCTACCTGAACCTCGAACGCAACATCGTCATTCTTCCGCGGGACGAGATACGCGCGGACCGCTTGGCGAGCGCGATTGCAGAGGTGGCGGGCAACTCGGAGCGGCTTCGGGAGATGAGCGAAGGCGCCAAGCGGGTCGCCGACGAGCATCTGAACTGGAACCGCCTGATTGAGCGGACGCTGCGCTTCAACTCGTGCTCGACGGATCGGCGACAATAGCGGGCAGCATGGATACCGCTCGTCTGGAAATCATCCCCTGCCCGTACTGCGGTTCGAGGCGGTCTGCGCGGTGGGCCGAGGAACTGGGCTTTACTGCCGTGCGCTGCGTCGATTGCGGATTGCTCTACTGCAATCCGCGTCCGGCGCTGACCCTGATCGATTTGGCCGTGCGCACCGGTTCGCACGGCCCCGAAGCGCAGGGACTGAAGGTCACATCGCGGCGCATCGACGCCAAGGTCAGACGGTACCGGCGCGTGTTTGCGGACATGTTCGACGACCTCTGGCGCCGCGGTGAACCGATCGCATGGCTCGATGTCGGCGCCGGCTACGGCGAAGTGATCGAAGCGGTGATGGGGCTGGTGCCGTCGGGCAGCCGGGTCGAAGGACTGGAACCCATGCGCCCGAAGGCCAGCCAGGCGCGTGCGCGCGGTCTGACGATCACCGAGGACTACCTGCGCCCGGACCACGCGAAGGTCGACGTCGTCTCAATCGTTGATGTGTTCTCGCACATCCCGGACTTTGGCGAGTTTCTTGGGACCGTGCGCCAGGTGCTGAAGCCGGGTGGCGAGTTGTATGTGGAGACAGGCAACCTGGCCGATCTGGAGCGCCGCGAGGAGTTTCCCGGAGAGCTCGGACTACCGGACCACCTGGTATTCGCGGGCGAGAGGCACTTGCTAGGGTATCTGGAACGGTTTGGATTCGAGGTAGTTCGTATCCGACGCTGGCGGATCGACGGTTTCGTGAACCTGGTAAAGAACCTTGCCAAGATGCTTATCGGACGCCCAGCGGGGATCGGTATTCCCTATACGTCTAGGTATCGACAATTGCAGGTGCGTGCACGGCTGCGAGCGCAGAGCGCATCGGTCGGCTGAACGCGCCGCTTCCACTGTTGCGATGATGAACCATCGTCCCTACCAGATCTGCGCCAACTGCATCATGGACACATCCGACTCGGGGATCGTCTTCGACTCCCGCGGCTGGTGCGACTACTGCAACAACTTCCACGACAACATCCTGCCGAACTGGCATACCGACCAGCGCGGGGAAGCCGAGCTGATGCGAATCGCCGACGCCATCAGGCGTGCCGGACGGGGGCGCGATCATGACTGTCTGCTCGGCATCAGCGGGGGCGTGGACAGCTCCTACCTGGCATATGTTGCGAAGGAGAAAATGGGGCTGCGGCCGTTGGTCTTCCACACCGACGCCGGATGGAATTCGCAGGAGGCAGTCCACAACGTCGAGCGCATCGTCGAGGGGCTCGGTCTCGACCTGCACACCGAGGTCGTGAACTGGGAGGAGATGAAGGACCTCCAACTCGCGTTCTTCAGGGCGCAGGTACCGCATCTTGATACGCCGCAGGACCACGCGTTTTTTGCCGCGCTGTACAACTTCGCGATCGAGCACGGCTTCAAGTACATCCTCAACGGCGGCAACTATTCGACGGAATGCGTCAACGAGCCAAGCGAGTGGCATTACCACGCCTCTGATCTACGTCAGCTCAAGGACATCCACCGCCGCTTCGGGACACGCCCGCTAAAGAGCTTTCCCCTTTGCGACATCTTCACGTACCGCATCTACTACCGCTACGTGAAGGGCCTGCGGGTCGTGCGGCCACTGAACTACGTTCCGTACGTCAAGCAGCAGGCGATGCAGATGCTGATCGACCGCTTCGGCTGGCAGCCGTACGCGCACAAGCACTACGAATCGCGCTTCACGCGTTTTTACGAAGGGTACTGGCTGCCGACGAAGTTCGGTTACGACAAACGCCGCGCGCATTTCTCGAGCCTGATTCTGACCGGCCAGATGACTCGCGAGGAGGCGCTGGAACGGATCGCGAAGCCGGCCTACGATCCGGAGACGATCGACCAGGACTTCGAGTACATCGCCACCAAGCTCGACATCAGCGTCGACGAACTGCGGGCGCTTCACCGCGGCCCCAACATGACCTACCGCGACTACAAGAACAACATGGCGCTGATCCAGGCGGGCTCCTGGGTCATGAAGACGCTCGGCCTCGAGCGTGCAATCAAGAGATGATCCGCATCGTCGACTACGGGTTGGGTAACGTTCAGGCATTCCTGAACGTCTATAGGCGGCTCAACATCGCCGCCGAGAGTGCGCGCACGGCCAGCGAGTTGCGGGATGCTGACAAGCTCATCCTCCCCGGCGTGGGGGCGTTCGATCATGCGATGGAGCTGCTCGAGGGGTCCGGGATGCGCGGCGCACTCGACGAGATGGTGCTGGCGCGGCGCGTCCCGGTGCTCGGCGTCTGCGTGGGGATGCAGATCCTGGCGGAGGGCAGCGACGAGGGCCGCCGCGCAGGGCTCGGCTGGTTGCCGGGACGGGTACGCAGCTTCCGCTCGCTCGGACAGTGGCGCATGACGCTGCCGCACATGGGATGGAACGACGTTGCGCCGGCGGCGGCGAACCCGCTGTTCAGCGGATTGGAAACCGACGCGCGTTTCTACTTCCTTCATTCGTACTTTTTCGACTGCAGGCAAACGGAACATGTTGCCGCGCGGGCCAGCTACGGGATTGACTTCTGCTGCGCGGTGCGTGCGCAGAACGTGTACGGCGTGCAGTTCCACCCCGAGAAGAGCCACCACTTCGGCACGGCGTTGCTGAAGAACTTCGCGCTGAGCTGCTGACATGCTGCGCCCCCGCATCATTCCCTGTTTGCTGGTTCAGGACGGCGGACTCGTCAAGACCGTGCGATTCAGGGAACCCAAGTACGTGGGCGATCCGATCAATGCTGTGAAGATCTTCAACGAGAAGGAGGCGGACGAGCTGATCGTGCTCGACATCGACGCCACGGCGCGAGGGCGCGGGCCCAACTTCCGACTGATCGGCCAATTCGCGGCCGAATGCCGCATGCCCCTCTGCTATGGGGGTGGCGTTACCACGGTCGAGCAGGCGAAGCGGATCGTCGCGCTTGGGGTCGAGAAGGTCGCCCTTTCGGCGGCGGCGGTCGCAAACCCCGCGCTAATCACTGCGATCGCACAGGAGATCGGCAGTCAGAGCGTCGTGGTAGTGCTCGACGCGCGGAGGACAGCAACCGGCGACTGGGAGGTCATGACTCACAACGGGCGTAAGGCGACAGGCCGCACGGTCGTGGCTATGGCTCGCGAGGCGGAGTCGCACGGGGCGGGTGAGATCGTCATCAACTCAATCGACGAGGACGGCGTTATGAAGGGCTATGACCTCGCTCTTGCGCGGACCGTGCGAGATGCCGTCGGTATCCCGATGACCGTCTTGGGCGGTGCCGGGTCGCACGCGGACATCGCGGCGCTGATCCGGGCCTGTGGCGTGATCGGTGCCGCAGCGGGGAGCCTCTTTGTCTTCAAGGGGGTCTATCGTGCCGTGCTGATCAATTACCCCACTGCGGTACAAAAGGAAGCACTGATCGCCGGAGCCGTGCCCTAAGGGGTTCGGAATGTGTCATTTGCGGCTTGTGCGGTCGGTTGGTACGTTGTTACGAGAGGAGCAACGGTGGGCGCCGCGACGTGGAATCGCCGGCGCAAGTAGCAGTCATCGGAGCGAGCGGGTTCATCGGATCGGTCCTCTAC
The DNA here is from genome assembly GCA_040752195.1 of Pseudomonadota bacterium. Classification (GTDB taxonomy): domain Bacteria; phylum Pseudomonadota; class Gammaproteobacteria; order Burkholderiales; family Burkholderiaceae_F; genus DSNY01. The sequence goes on from JBFMFC010000001.1 coordinate 150,734, forward strand.
CGCGACCTATGTGAACAGGGACACGAGGTCGTCGCGGCGGTTCGGCATCGGTGCGCGTTGGAAGCCGCGTTCGTGTCGGTCGTCGGGGAAATCGGCCCCACGGTCGATTGGCGACCGACCCTGCGCGGTTGCGATGCCGTGGTGCACGTCGCAGGGCGCGCGCATTTCGCCAGCCGCGCGCGTGAGTCTGCGTTGGTCCCATACCGCAGGGTCAACCGCGACGGCTCGGTTGCGCTGGCAGAGCAGGCCGCAGAACTCGGGGTGCGCCGTTTCGTTTTCGTCAGCACGATCCTCGTCAACGGTCCCGATTCGAGCCGGCCGCTTCTGGCGAGCGACGCCCCGAGCCCACGCGATTCCTACGCCATTTCGAAGCTCGAAGCCGCATTGGTGCTGTCGGACGTGGCGGCGGGAACGGGGTTGGAGCTCGTGATCGTTCGCCCGCCGCTGGTCTACGGGCCCGGCGTGCGGGCGAATTTTCTGCGGCTGCTGAGGCTCGCGGCGTCGGGCATTCCGCTGCCTTTGGCCAGTGTGCCGAGTGTACGTTCCTTCATCAGTCGGTGGAACCTAAAGGAGGATCTTCTTGTCTTGTGCCTGCGGAATCCGGCACCAGCGGGACGTGTCATTCTGACAAGCGACGGCGAAGACATCTCGCTTCCCGATCTAGTTCGGCACTTGGCCCAGGCGATGGCGCGTCCGCGCCGCCGCGTGTACTGTGCACGATTGCCGGTGGCCTCGGCGCGCGCTCGGTGGTGGAGAGGCTTCTTGCCGCGCTCCAAGTGGGCATCTCGGAGATGCGCAGCGTGCGTCGGTGGAGTGCGCTCATGTCGCTGCGCGAGGGGCTAACGCGCACGGCTGTATGGTACGCGCGGGGGAGGGCAGGCACGCTTGCGCAGCACTCTTGGGACGGACACGACGCGCACCGGGCAGGTGGGTGCGGGGCGCACGTCTACCCGCCCACTGCAGGAAGTCTGGTAGCGGGGGTTTGTCGGTTCCGATCCGGTCGGAGTCTCGAGCTCGATCTATCTGCGCGATTCGAATCAGGGTGCTGTCTGGGTCAGCGGGGCCGAACGCTCACTCGGCGGGTGCGACGCCGAGTGAGTGGCGCGCTCCGCTTGCGGCGGAGCGAACTCGGGAACCCACCGGCGAAGGTCGCCGTGCACCGGACGGTTTTCTACCGCGCACGCGTTGTCGAGCCAACGCAGCAGCTCCTCGAGCCAGCCGGCTGCAGGCTCCACGGCCTTGGCAACGCGCACCTTGGGATGCGGCGTCGGCAACGTCGTTTCACTGTCCGCAAGCAGTTCCTCGAAGAGCTTTTCGCCCGGCCGCAGTCCGGTGAACCGGATCTCGATCTGCTGCTCGGTATGGCCGGCAAGCCGGATCATGTCGCGCGCGAGATCGGCGATCCTCACCGGTGCGCCCATGTCCAGCACGAAGATCTCGCCGCCTTCGCCCATGGCGCCGGCTTGCAATACCAGTTGCGCCGCTTCCGGGATGGACATGAAGTAGCGGATGACCTCCGGATGCGTGACCGTGACCGGACCGCCGGCGGCGATCTGCGCCTGGAATTTCGGGATCACACTGCCGCTGGAGCCGAGCACATTGCCGAAGCGCACGATGGTGAACCGCGTTGCACTGCGCTGGTTTAGCGCCTGGCAGACCATCTCGGCAAGCCGCTTTGAGGCCCCCATCACGTTGGTCGGATTGACCGCCTTGTCGGTCGACACGAGGACAAAGCGCTCGACGCCGTGCCGCAACGCTGCGTCGCCGACGACGTACGTGCCGAACGCGTTGTTGCGCACCGCCTCCCAGGCGTTGTCGTCCTCCATCAGCGGCACGTGCTTGTAGGCGGCGGCGTGGAAAACGATCGCCGGCCGATGCACCGACAGGACTCCTTCCACGCGCGCGCGGTCCTTCACGTCGCCGATCAGCGCAACGATGCGGCATGAGGGCGCGAGAGAGGCGAACTCCTCGGTCAGGCGATAGATCGCGAACTCGCTGATGTCGAGCACGACGAGCGCGGCGGGCTCGAAGCGGACGAGCTGGCGACACAGCTCCGAGCCGATCGAGCCGCCGGCACCGGTGACGAGGATGGTCTTGCCGCTGTAGGAGCGACGCAGCGCTTGCATGTCGAGCTGCACCGGGTCGCGCCCCAGCAGGTCGTCGACTTCGATCTGCCGCACGCCGCCGTGCGCGCCGCGCATGATCTCCTCGAACGAGGGCACGGTCAGGATGCGCGCGCCGGCATCCGAGCAGATCTTCACGATGCGCCGTCGCGCTTCGTGCGGTACGCCGGGCATCGCGAGAATCACGGTATTGGTGCTGAACTGCCGCGCGACTTCCGCGTACTGGTCGGTGCGGCCGACCACGCGCACGCCTTCGAGGATGCGGCCGCGCTTGCGCGGGTCGTCGTCCAGCAGCGCGACCGCCTTGTACAGCGTGCTGTTCTCGAGCTCGCGCAACAGCTTGGCGGCGGCGCCGCCGGCGCCGATGACGATCACCGGGTCGCCTTGCTCGCGCGTGACGACCGTGAGCTTGTGTTCGCGCCACATGCGGTAAGCGAGCCGGCTGCCGGCCATGAAGAAGGCGAGCAGCACCGGGAAGATCACCAGCACCGAGCGAGGAACGACAACGTCCAGCCGTGCGATCAGTGTCACGAACGGGATCGCCGCGGTGGCCAGCCCGGCGGCGAACGCGATCTGCCGGATGTCGCGCAGGCTCGCGTAGCGCCACAGGCCGCGGTACAAGCCACTTGCCCAGAACGCGGCGGCCTGCACCGGCAACAGCCACGGCAGCAGCGTCCAGACCGACGGGAACACCCACCACGTGCCCTCGAAGTTCAGCCGTATCGCATACGCGAGCACCAGTGATACCGCCGCTGCCGCGACGTCGTGCAGCCAGGCGAGCGCAGCGCGCCAGTTCAGCCGCGTGGTGAGCTTGGTTGACGTAACGGACATCAATCGGCCCTGGGTGAGATCGGATGGCGCCCGGCGCCGAGCGCAACGGCCAGCCCGGCGAGCACGGCGAACGCCGCGGCCGCGCCAATATACGCATGCTGCGGCCGTGTCGCGGCGAGGATCGCCAGTGGCAGCAGCACGAGCAGATTGATCGCAATGATCGCCAGCGTCACGGGCAGATGTCCGCCGTAGCGCACGGCCGCGTGCTGATACGCGTGCGAGCGGTGCGCCGAATACCAACGCTCGCCGGTGAGCACGCGCCGCCCGAGCGTGATGGTGGCATCGACCCAGAACACAGCGAGCAGAATGACCCATACCCACACGAAGCGCGCACTGAGATTAGCGCTGAAAAGCAGATACACGGCAAAGGCGTAACCGAGGAAGCCGCTGCCGGCATCGCCCATGAAGATGCGCGCCGGCGGCCAGTTCAGAAGCAGGAAGCCTGCTGCGGCTGCAGCAAGCAGCGTCAGTCCGGGAAATTGCGCGTCGACGAGGCCGGCGATCAGAGCGGCCGCTAGCGCAACGCTGACCGCTTCACCGGCGGCGATGCCGTCGATGCCGTCCATGAAGTTGTAGAGGTTCAGCAGCCAAGCAACGCCGATGACGGACACGGGCCATGCGATCCACGCGGGCGCGACCCACATCGCCGCGCCGACCGGAACATGCTGTACCGGACCCAGCAGCGCAACGGCGAGCACGGCAGCAATCACGTGCAGCGGCAAGCGCACGCGCGCCGGCAGATTGACGTGATCGTCCCAGAAGCCGACGGCCGCAACCAGACCACCGCCGACGAGCAGCGCCGCCAGCAGCGCGGTCGGCATCGAGCCGCACCACCACAGCGCGAGCGCGCCCGCGACAAAAGCCAGCACGATCGCCACGCCGCCGCCGCGCGGAACGGGGTGCGCGTGCGAGCTGCGCTCGTTGGGCACGTCCAGCAGTCTTCGCATCCCATACCGACGCAGGAGCGCTGTTCCGGCCCAAGCGGCGACGAAAACCGGCACGATGAGCCAATGCTCGAATGAGACCGTCAAGGCGAACCTCTGCGAGCAAACGAACGCCCCGCTGCGCGCAGACCCGCCGCGACTGAAACCTCGGGCGACCAGCCCAGCAGCGTGCGTGCCTTGGTGACGTCCACGCGCAGCGGCGCGGTCAGCCTGTCGAACGTCGCGGCCTGACCGAGGAGATGAGCGCCGAGCCGCAGCGCAGCGGGCGGAAACGGAAACAGCCGCGCCGGCACGCCGAGTCCGTCCGCCAGATGCCGAATCAGCTCCGGCAACGACACGTCTTCGCCGTCGGCAGCCAGAAAGGTTTGGCCCACTGCCGCCCGGTGCACGAGCGCGCCCTCGATGAGCGACGCGAGGTTGTCCACGCCGATGAGGCTGCGTCTGCTCGTGAAGCTCGCCAGCGGCAGCGGCATCCCGCGCGCAACGAGCCGCGCCAGCCGCGCCATGTTGCCGGGGCAGTGGGGTCCGTAGACTAAGGTGGGACGCAGGACGACGAGTTCCATCATCGTGTGGCGCGCGATTTCGGCCAGGACCTGCTCTGCGCGCAGTTTTGATGCCGCATACGGCTCCAACGGCGCAGGGGCGTCAGCCTCGGTCAACGGCCGGTCCGAGCGGTTGCCGAGTACACCGATCGAGCTGACGAAGACGAAACGCCGAACGCGCGCGGCGACTGCGGCCTGCGCAAGCCGCATCGTCGCCTCGACGTTGGCACGCTGAAACGCTGCGCCCGGATCCCCGGCGGTCTCGCGCAGCACGTGCGCCCGTCCCGCAAGATGCACGATCGCGTCGTGCCCCGCGACCATGTCGTCGAGCCGTTCACATCGCTCGAGATCACCGGTCGCCACGCGCGACATACCCATCGTGCCGTCCGACGGCGTCCGCACGGCGCGCGTGACGGCGAAACTCCGGCGCTGCAACCGCGCACACAGGTGCCGGCCGATGAAGCCGTCGGCACCAGTCACGAACACCCTGCTCGGGACGTCGGGCACCGCGGTCAGAAGCGCCGGTACTTCAAAACGGCGCGGCCGGCATAGTTGACAAACGACCAGGCGGACCGCAACAAGCCGAGCCGCTCGACCTCTCGGTAGGTGCACCAGACGTGGCGCGCCGACTTGAGCTTGTTGCGCGAGACTGACCCGCCGAGCACGCGATAGCGCATCAAGTCCTCGTGCAGTCCCACCGCCCTGCCGCCGCTGCGCAACAGTTCGAGCCAGCAGGCGTAGTCGTCGTAGTAGGTCTTCTTCATCGCAAACCGACCGGTCTTGGCGCGGTCGACGATGACGGTCGAGGTGGCGATGCCGGTATCGCAGAGCAGTCGGTCGTAGTCGAGCCAGTCGCGCACCCTGATGAGCCGGCCGATGTGCGAGCCGTCGGCATCGACGCGGCGGAATTCGGTGAACGAGATCTTTGCGTCCCGGGCACGGTGGAACGCGAGTTGTCGCTCGAGCTTCGCCGGCAGCCAGGCGTCGTCGCTGTCGAGAAAGGCGATCCAGCGACCGCGCGCCTCCGACAGGGCGCGATTGCGGGCGGCAGCCGGTCCGCCGTTGGCCGGCTGTCGCAACAAACGGATGCGGGGGTCGGTGGCCGTGAAGCTTTCGACGATCGCCGCGGTTTCGTCCGGTGAACAGTCGTCGACGACCAGCATCTCGAAGTCGCGATACGTCTGAGCTTGCACCGAGCGAATCGTTTCACCGATGAAACGCGCAGCGCGATAAGCGGGCGTGACGATCGAGACGAGCGAGTCGACGTAACCGCCGTCGATCCGGGCGGTCGCGGCCGGGGTGGCATCTTCCGGTACCTGGAGGGCTGTCGAGTTCAATCGAGTCGGGTCGCCGTGGGCTATTTCCGGCATTCGCCAGCGGCGGCATTGTAGTGAGTCGAAGTGGCCGCTCGGGCCGGACCGCAACGCACCGGCGCTTGCAGCGCAGTGCAGTATCCTCGCGAACCGGCCGCGCGGTCCGCTCGGCCAACGCCATGCGGACGCAAACGGCAGTGACACTGGAAGGCCCATGCTCAACGGCAAGTCGATCTTCGTCTCCGGCGCGACTGGCTCGTTCGGCCAGCGCTTCGTCAGGACGGTGCTGGCGCGCTACCGGCCGCGACGGCTGGTGGTGTTCTCGCGCGACGAGCTGAAGCAGTACGACATGCAGCGCGCGATCGACGATCCGTGCCTGCGCTTTTTCATCGGTGACGTGCGCGACGAGACACGGCTCGTGCAGGCGATGCGCGACGTGGACTACGTGATCCACGCCGCGGCGCTCAAGCAGGTGCCCGCGGCCGAGTACAACCCGATGGAGTGCATCAAGACCAACGTGATGGGCGCGCAGCACGTGATCAACGCGGCGCTGGCCAACGAGGTCGAGCGCGTGATCGCGTTGTCCACGGACAAGGCGGCCAACCCGATCAACCTGTACGGCGCGACCAAGCTGGCATCGGACAAGCTGTTCGTCGCCGCCAACAACATCGCCGGGGGGCACCGCACGCGCTTCTCGGTCGTGCGCTACGGCAACGTGGTCGGTTCGCGCGGCTCGGTGGTGCCGCTGTTCAGGCAAATGGTGGCCGATGGCGCCAAGGAACTGCCGATCACCGACCGGCGAATGACGCGCTTCTGGATCACCTTGCAGCAGGGCGTCGATTTCGTGCTCAGATGCCTCGAAAGGATGCACGGCGGCGAGGTGTTCGTACCGAAGATCCCGTCGGCGCGCATCACCGATCTGGCCGAGGCGGTCGCGCCGGGTCTGCCGACGCGCGAAATCGGCATCCGCCCGGGCGAGAAGCTGCACGAGGTGATGGTCCCCGCGGATGATGCGCGACTGACGCTGGAGTTCCCGGACCACTACGTGATCCAGCCCAGCATCAGCTTCAACGTGCATCCGGACTTCGCGATCAACGCGGCGGGCGAGCACGGGCGCGGGCTGACCGAGGACTTCGAGTACAACTCGGGCACGAACCCGTGGTTCCTGACCGTTTCCGAGATCCGCGAGCTGATCGCGAAAGCCGGATGAGCGCGGGCTTCATCCCGTACGGGCGACAGTCGATCGACGACGCCGATGTCGCGGCAGTCGTCGAGGTGCTGCGCTCGGATTGGTTGACGCAAGGGCCCGCGATCGAGCGGTTCGAGAGCGCCGTGGCCGAGTACACCGGCGCGCGCCACGCGTGCGCGGTCGCCAATGCGACCGCTGCGCTGCATCTGGCTTGTCTGGCGCTTGAACTCGGCCCCGGCAAGCGGCTGTGGACTTCGCCGAACACGTTCCTCGCTTCAGCCAACTGTGGACGTTACTGCGGCGCCGAGGTCGATTTCGTCGATATCGATCCGCGCAGCTACAACCTGAGCGTGGAGCGCCTGGAGGAAAAACTCGCCCGTGCCGCGCGCGAGAACCGCCTGCCGCACGTGCTGGTGACGGTCGACTTCGCGGGGCAGCCGTGCGAGGCCGATCGCATCGCCGAACTTGCCCGGCACCACGGCGTTCGCATCATCGACGATGCCTCGCACGCGATCGGAGCGACCTGGAAGGGCGAGCGCGTCGGCAGCGGGCGTTGGGCGGATATCACCGTCTTCAGCTTCCACCCGGTCAAGATCCTGACCACCGGCGAGGGCGGTGTCGCGCTCGCCAACGATGCAGAACTGCATCGGCGTGTCGCGATGCTGCGCACGCACGGCATGGTGCGCGACGCGGCGCATCTGGAGTGCAAGGACGAAGGCGGCTGGTACTACGAGCAGCAGGCGCTCGGATTCAACTATCGGATGACGGATCTGCAGGCCGCGCTCGGCTTGAGCCAACTGCGCCGCATCGACGCGTTCCTCACAGCGCGCCGGCGGCTCGCAGCGCGCTACGACCGGCTGCTCGCGGGCAGCGGACTGACGCTGCCGTGGCAGCATCCGGATGCACTGTCGTCGTACCACTTGTACCCGATCCAGTTGCCCGATCCGGCCTTGCGCCGTGAGATCTTCGACGGTCTGCGCGCGGTCGGCATCGGCGTGCAGGTGCACTACATCCCGGTGCACCTGCAGCCGTACTACCGGCGGCTCGGTTTCAAGGCCGGTGACTTCCCCGCCGCCGAGGCGTACTACGAGCGCGCGATCTCGCTGCCGATGTACGCCGCGCTCACCGACGCGCAGCAGGACTTCGTCGTCGAGCAACTGCTGCGGCTGCTGCGCGTATGAACCTTGCCGCGCGCATCGCGCTGGGCACGGCGCAGTTCGGGCTCGACTACGGTGTGACCAATCGCGGCGGGCAAGTGCCGGAGGATGGCGTTCGCGCCGTGCTGGCGCGAGCGCACGAACTGGGCACTGAATGGCTCGACACGGCCGCCGCTTACGGTACGGCCGAAACCGTGGTCGGCCGGCTGGCCGGCCCCGAGTCCGGGTTCAGAATCTGCACGAAGGTGGTCTGCGCCGCCGACGCGGCCGACCCGGTCGGACGCGCGCAGCAGCAGTTCGAGGCGTCGCTTGCGCGACTCCGCCGCCGGAGCGCGGACGTGCTGATGATCCACGACGCGCAACAACTGCTCGGTGCGGAGGGCGAAGCGCTGTATCGCTGGTTCATCGCGCAGAAGGAAGCAGGGCGGGCGCGCGCGATCGGCGCATCGGTCTACGACGGGGCCGAAGCGCTCGCGCTGACGGAGCACTATCGCCTGGACTGGATTCAGCTGCCGCTGAACGTGCTCGACCAGCGCGCGCTGGTTGGCGGTGCGCTCGCGCGGCTCAAGTTGCGCGGCGTATCGATTCAAGCGCGCTCGGCGCTGCTGCAGGGGCTGCTGCTCGCCGATCCGGCCTGCCTGCCGGCGGTGCTGGCTGCGGCGCGCGCGCCGCTGGCGCGGGTGCGCGCGGCGGCCGCTGCATGCGGGGTATCGCCGCTCGCCCTGGCGTTGGGGTTTGTCGCGAGCGTGGCGGAGGTGGATCTGATCGTGCTTGGCGTGGAGTCCCCTGCGCAGTTCGACGAATGCGTGCACGCACTCGGCACGCCGGCCGAGGCAAGTTGGCGCGATTTGGCCTGCAACGATGCCGTGGTCGTCGACCCGCGTCGTTGGCCGGCCGGCGTGCGAGTGGCGGGTTAGGGACCGGACGATGGAAGTCCTGGGTGTGCTGCAGGCGCGCGTGTCGTCGAGCCGGTTGCCGGGCAAGGTGCTGCGGCCGCTGCTCGGTACGCCGATGATCGCGCGGCAGATCGAACGGCTGCGGCGCACGCGCACGCTGCAGGCGCTGGTGCTCGCGACGTCGACCGATCCCAGCGACGATGCGCTCGCGCGCTGGGCGCAGGATGCGGGCGTGCCCGTGTACCGCGGTTCGCTCGGCGACGTGCTCGATCGCTTCGTTGGCGCCGCGCGCCCGTACGCGCCCAGGCACGTGGCGCGACTGACCGGCGACTGCCCGCTCGCCGATCCCGCGGTGATCGACCTCGTCGTCACACGCCATCTGGAAGGCGACACCGACTACACGAGCAACACGATCGAGCCGACCTGGCCCGACGGGCTCGACGTCGAGGTGATGACGATGGCCGCGCTCGAGACTGCCGCGCGCGAGGCGCCCGCGCAGTTCCAGCGCGAGCACGTGACCCAGTTCATCGTCCGCCAGCCTGAACGCTTCCGGCTGCGGAACGTACGCGCCGACAACGATCTGTCGGCGCTGCGCTGGACCGTCGACGAACCCGCGGACTTCGAGCTCGTCGAGGCGATCTACACGGCGCTGTACCCGTCGAAGCCGGCCTTCGGTACGGCCGACATCCTCGCGTTCCTGCAGCACAATCCGCAGTGGATGACGCACAACACGCAACACGCGCGCAACGAGGGGCTGGCCCGTTCGATCGCGCGCGAACTGCAAGGGCGGGGCAAGCCATGAGGATCGAGCATCGGTACCGGAACTCCGAGCAGTGGCTGGCGCGCGCGCTGAAGACGATCCCGCTCGGGTCGCAGACCTTCAGCAAGAGCAGGACGCAGTATCCCTACGGGGTGTCGCCGTACTTCATCGAGCGCGGCACCGGCAGCCATGTGTGGGACGCCGACGGCAACGAGTACGTCGACTTCATCATGAGCCTGGCGGCCGTGACACTCGGCTACCAGGATCCGGATGTCACCGACGCGGTGCGCAGGCAGCTCGAGGTCGGCGTCATCTTCTCTCTGCCGCACCGGCTTGAGATGGAAGTCGCCGAGGCGATCGTCGAGGCGGTGCCGTGCGCGGAGATGGTCCGCTTCGGCAAGAACGGGTCGGACGCCACCGCCGGCGCGATCCGGCTGGCGCGCGCGGTGACGGGGCGTGATCGCGTGGCCGTGTGCGGCTACCACGGCTGGCAGGACTGGTACATCGGCTCGACCGCACGCAACAAGGGCGTGCCGCGGGCGGTGCGCGACCTGACGCACACGTTCGCCTACAACGACCTGTCTTCGCTGCAGGCGTTGCTCGACGAGCACCCGAACGAATTCGCGGCCGTGATCCTGGAGCCGATGAACGTCGCCGAGCCGGCGGCGGGGTTCCTGCAGGGTGTCAAGGATCTGACGCATCGGCACGGCGCGCTGCTTGTGTTCGACGAGACGATCACGGGTTTTCGCTACGAGATCGGTGGCGCCCAGCAGCGCTTCGGCGTCGTGCCTGATCTGGCGACCTTCGGCAAAGGACTGGCGAATGGCTATCCCGTGTCCGCCGTCGCAGGCCGCGCCGAGATCATGCGCGCGATGGAGGAGATCTTCTTCTCGTTCACGTTCGGCGGAGAGCTGCTGTCGCTCGCCGCCGCGAAGGCGACGCTTGCCAAGCTGCGGCGTGAGCCGGTGATCGAAACGCTAAAGCAGCGCGGCGCGCGAGTCATGCGCGGACTGCAGACCCTGCTCGATGTGCACGGCGCCGGCGGCTTCCTCGGCGTGGCGGGCGACTCGACCTGGTCGTTCGTGACGATCAAGGACGCGGCGCCGTACACGAGCTGGCAGATCAAGACGCTGTTCCTGCAGGAGATGTTCGCGCGCGGCATCCTGACCGTCGGCACGCACAACCTGTGCTACGCGCACGGCGACGCGGAGATCGATCGGCTGCTGGCGGTCTATGGCGAAGTGGTGCCGCTGCTGGCCGACGCGGTGAAGAACGGTCGCCTGGAGTCACTGCTGCGCTGCGCGCCGCTCGAGCCGCTGTTCAAGGTGCGATGACGACGGTTGCCTTTCGCGTCGACGCCGGCGACCGCATCGGCTTGGGCCATGCGATGCGCTGTCTGGCGCTGGCCGACGCGCTCGCCGCGCGCGGCGCGCGGACGGCGTTCGTCGCCGCGGCTTTGCCGGAAGAAACGGCGGCCCAGCTGCGCGCGCGCGGCCATGCGGTGCTGGCATTGGAAAGCGCGGGCGAAGCGCTGCGCGGCGAGGCAGGCAGCGAACTCGATGCCGCTGCTCAGCGCGCCGATGCGGTGGCGACGCGCGACGGGCTCGCGGCACTCGGGCGGCCGGACTGGGTCGTCGTCGATCACTACCGTCTCGGCCTCGAGTGGGAGCGCGCTGCGGCCGGATTCGCGCGACGCGTCGCGGTGATCGACGACAACGCCCGTCGCGCGCACGACTGCGACTTGCTGATCGATCACAACGTGTCGGCGGACTGGGCACAGTACGACGGTCTGCTGCCGGCGCGCACGGTGCGCCTGACGGGGCCGCGGTTCGCGCTGCTGCGCGAGGGCTTCGCCCGCGCAAACGACCCGGCGCCCCGGCCGCGCGCGGCCGTCTCGCGGCTGCTCGTTGCGTTTGGAGGCGCCGATCCGACCGGGGAGACGTTGAAGGCGCTCAGTGCGTTGGCAGCGCCCGGTGTGGCTGCGCTCGCGGTCGATGTCGTGGTCGGAGCCGCGAATCCCCGGCTCGCGGCCATCCGCCGCCGCGCGGATGCGCGCGGCGGTGCCCGCGTTCGAGTCGACGCCCAGCGCATGCACGAGCTGATCGATGAGGCCGACCTGGCGATCGGCGCCGCCGGCGTCAGCGCGCTGGAACGCTGCGCGATGGGGCTGCCGTCGCTGCTGATCGCGGTGGCGGACAACCAGGTGCCGATCGCGCACGCGCTCGCGCAGCGCGGTGCGGCCGTCTATCTGGGCAGGGCAGAGGACGTGGACGAGGACCGCCTCGCGCGGGCCGTTGGCGGGCTGATGGCCATGCCGGACCTCGTGCGAACGATGGCGCAGAAAGCGGCAGACACATGCGACGGCCACGGCGCGCGCCGTGTCGCTGCGCGGATGCTGTCGTTCGACCTTCGACTGCGGCCGGCGGCGGCGACCGACAGCGAACGCGTGCTCGCCTGGCGCAATGACGAGTCGACGCGCCGCCACGCGCTCGACCCCGCGCCGATCGAGCCCGCGCGCCATGCGGCCTGGTTTGCCGAACGACTCAAGGACGATCACAGCGTGCTGCTGATCGGCGAAGACGACCGCGGGCCGGTGGGCGTATTGCGGTACGACCTGCGCGGCACGACGGCCCGCGTGTCCGTATATCTGGTGCCTGAGCGGCATGGCGAAGGGCTCGGCCCGCTGCTGCTGCACGCGGGGCACCGCTGGTTGACTGCGAACCGGCCGGCTGTGCAAGCGATCGACGCCGAGGTTCTGGCGGAGAATCACGCCTCGCGGCTGGCATTCGCCGAAGCGGGCTACGAGTTGCGCCAATTCACGCTGCGGCATCGGCTGCCGTCGCAGGAGTGACGATGTCCATCCGGATTGAACAGCAGCAGATCGGGCTCGACCATCCGCCGTTCGTGATCGCGGAGATGTCGGGCAACCACAACGGCTCGCTCGACCGCGCGCTGGCGATCGTCGACGCGATCGCCGATGCCGGCGCGCAGGCGCTGAAGCTGCAAACCTACACGGCCGATACGATGACGCTGGATCTGGCCGAACGCGAGTTCGTGATCGACGATCCGGCCAGCCTGTGGGCGGGGCGCACGCTGTACGACTTGTATCGCGAGGCGCACACGCCGTGGGACTGGCACGCGCCGATCTTCGAACGCGCGCGCGCGCGCGGCCTCGTGGCGTTTTCGACGCCGTTCGATGCGACCGCGGTGGACTTGCTCGAATCGCTCGACGTGCCCTGCTACAAGATCGCGTCGTTCGAGAACGTCGACCTACCGCTGATCCGCCGGGTGGCCGCCACCGGCAAGCCGCTGATCATCTCGACCGGGTTGGCCACGCTCGCCGAGATCGCCGAGGCCGTCGCGGCTGCACGCGACTGCGGCTGCCGCGATCTGGTGCTGCTGAAGTGCACGAGCGCCTACCCGGCATCCCCCGCGGACAGCGATCTTCGAACGATTCCGCATCTGCGCGCGGCATTCGGCTGCGAGGTCGGGCTGTCCGACCACACGCTCGGCATCGGCGCGGCGCTGGCATCGATCGCGCTCGGCGCCACCGTGATCGAGAAGCACGTGACGCTGCGGCGCGCAGACGGCGGCGTGGACAGCGCGTTCTCGCTGGAGCCGCAGGAGCTGAAGCAGCTCGTCGAAGACGCCGAGCGCGCGCGGCTGGCACTCGGCGACGTGCGCTACGGGCCGAGCGACAACGAAGTCAATTCGCTGCGTTTCCGCCGGTCGCTGTACGTCGTTCGCGCGGTCCGGCGCGGCGAGCCGTTCACGCGCGAGAACGTTCGTGCGATCCGACCCGGTCTGGGACTGCCTCCCAGGCACTTTGAGCAGGTGCTTGGCCGGTGCGCCGCGCGCGACATCGCCGCCGGCACCGCGCTGGCGTGGGATCTGATCGCCTGATCGCGGGCGCCACTTCGAGGATCACCGATGAGAGAAGGCAACTCCGTACTTGTGACCGGCGGCGCCGGTTTTCTCGGCTCGCACCTGTGCGAGCGGCTGCTCAAGGATGGCCGCGAAGTCGTGTGCGTCGACAACTTCTTCACCGGCACGCGGCGCAACGTCGAGCACCTGCTCGGGCACCGGCACTTCGAGCTGCTGCGGCACGACGTCACCTTCCCGCTGTACGTCGAGACCGACCAGATCTACAACCTCGCGTGCCCGGCCAGTCCGATCCACTACCAGTTCGACCCGGTGCAGACGACCAAGACCAGCGTGCACGGCGCGATCAACATGCTGGGGCTGGCCAAGCGGCTGCGTGCGCGCATCCTGCAGGCGTCGACCTCCGAGGTCTACGGCGACCCGGAAGTGCACCCGCAGACCGAGGACTACTGGGGCCGCGTCAACCCGATCGGCATCCGCAGCTGCTACGACGAAGGCAAGCGTTGCGCCGAGACGCTGTTCTTCGACTACTGGCGCCAGCACAAGCTAGAGATCAAGGTCGTTCGCATCTTCAACACCTACGGGCCGCGCATGCACCCGAACGACGGCCGCGTGGTCAGCAACTTCATCGTGCAGGCGTTGAAGGGGCAGGACATCACGATCTACGGCACCGGCGAGCAGACGCGCTCGTTCTGCTATGTCGACGACCTGATCGAGGCGCTGGTGCGGATGATGGCGACTGACCCCGGGTTCACCGGGCCGGTCAACGTCGGAAACCCGGTCGAGTTCACGATGCTGGAACTCGCCGAGCGGGTGCTCAAGCTCGTCGGCGGCCGCTCCAAGCTCGTATTCAAGCCGCTGCCGGAGGATGACCCGAAGCAGCGCCAGCCGGACATCACGTTGGCGAAGGCAAAGCTCGGCTGGCAGCCAAAGGTGGCGTTGGAGGACGGATTGAAGGAGACGATCGCGTACTTCCGGCAGTTGCTGGGAAGCTGAGGCGTCGATGCGGCTCGGTTTCGCATCGATCTATTCGTTCCGCCCGCACGTCGAACACAACGCCTACCTTGCACTGCTCGCGCGCCAGGCCGGGCACGAGGTCCGCTACCTGACGTGCGACGCGCAGTTGCCGCACTGCTACGCGCGGGCACTGAAGGGCACGTCGAAGCTCACGGAGTGCCCGAAGTGCATCGTCGGCGGCACACGCTCCTTCGCCGCCAGCGCTGTCTCCGCATTGCCGCGCGGAGGCGTGCGCCTCACCCCGCAAAGGGCGCACGAGTTCGCGTTCTCGAGCACCTGCACCGTGCTGCGAACCGAGCCGCGCGAGCAGTGGCAGTCGGCCGAGTTCAGGAGGTTGCAGGGGGAGTTGGCGGCTGCAGCAGCACGCGCTTACGAAGGCGCGCGCGCCTGGATCGGACGCGAGCGGCTCGACGCGCTGATCTGCTTCAACGGCCGGTTTGAGGCCAACCGCGCGGTCATCGAAGCCGCGCGCGACGCGGGCATTCCGTTTCTGACCGTCGAACGCACCTGGTTCGGCGATGGGCTGCAATTCGCGATCAACGACAACTGCCTGGACCTGAAGCAGCTCGATCGACTGAACGCGCGTTTCCGCGACGTGCCGCTGTCGGAGCGACAGGCCCGTCGGGTCGCGCGACATGTCGCGGCGCGCTTCCTGCGGCGCAACGACAAGGAGTGGCGCGCCTACAACCAGCAGGCGCAGTCGAAACCGTGGCCGGCCGCGGGTCAGGGCGACGGGCCGCGCGTGCTGATCGTACCGAGCAGCCGCAACGAGGTGGACGGGCACCCGCATTGGGGGTTCGGCTGGCCGCAGCTCACGGATGGGCTGGATGCGGTCCTTGCAACGTTGGGTGCCGATCCTCACGGCGCGGTCCTGCGCTGTCACCCGAACTGGGGCGAGCGCATCGGCCTGCGCACGGGCGAGCCATCCGAGCGCTACTACGGCGAATGGGCACGCCGGCGCGGCGTGCACCTGATCGACAGCCGCGACCGCGCGAGCACGTTCGACTTGATCGCCCAGGCCGACGTCGTCGTCGTGACCGGCGGCAGCGCCGCGTTCGAGGCAGCCGCGCTCGGCAAGCCGGTGATCTCGCTGACGCCGTCGGCGTACCAGACGGCCGGCATCTGCGTTCCTGTGCGATCAGCCGACGATCTCGCCGCAGTGACAACGGCGTTCGACCTGGCGCCGCGTGAACGCATGCGGCGTGTGCTCCGTTACGGCTATACGCACATCTATCGCTTCAGCCAGTTCGTCGATCACGTGCGGGCCGTCACGACCACACGCTACCGCTACTACGAGGGCGCCGACCCGGCACGCATCGAGCGCATGCTCGCATCTGGCGAAGTCGAGCCGGACGATCCGGCCACGGCCAGCGACGCCGCCGGCGAGGATGCGGTCGTCGCGGCAGTGCAAGCGCAAGAGTGGGAGCAACTGCTGACTGCGGAAGAACCGCCGACGGCACACGAGATCGCCGTGCGCCGGCGGCCTGCGCTGCGCTGGATCGATGCGCTGCGCGAGCGTCTTCCGAGAGGCGATCGCTGACATGCGCGCCACGATCGCGCGCGCAGCCGCCATGTTCTCGTACACGCCGCTGCTGGGGTTCGCGGCGGCCGTGTCGTTTGGCAAGCTGATCGTCTACGCGAAGCTGATCGCGGTCGCGCAGTTCGGCGCGCTCGGTCAGATGCTCCTGGTTTCGGCTGCGTTCGGCATGGGCGCGAGCCTCGGGCTGCAATCGGTCGCGAGCCGCGATGTCCCTGCATTGATCGCGCGTGGCCGGCAGCGGGTGGGCGTGCGCTTGTTAGCGCAGACCATCGCGGTGGCATCGTGGATCGGTCTGCTGAGTGTGCTGGCGGCGGCGGCAGGGTTGTCGCTGTTCGACCTCACCGCCGAGGAGCTGACGCTCGGAGTCGTCCACGGTTGGGCACAGTTGGCGTTCCTCACTTTGGCCTTCGAAAGTCGCAGCCGCCTGGAAATGATGCGCTACGCGCGCGACATGGCAGGTCGCAATACGGCGATTGCCGTGGCGGGCGCGTTGGTTGCCGGGCTCGGCTTCGGCGCGCGCGGGGTGATGTTGGCGGAAATCGCCGGCACGCTCGTGTTCTGCGTTGTCCTCGGTCGCACGATCCTTGCGCGGGCGCGGGTCGGCCCGCGCTGGTTTCTGCGCGCCCTGGCCGTTCATCGCAGTCGACTGCCGTGGCGCGCGGCGCTGCTGATGTGCGCCGGGACGCTGGTGATGTTCGCCTCGTCCAATGTCGATCGCTGGATCGCGGCCGAAACGCTGTCACGTGACGCGTTTGGCATTTACGCGTTTGGCTGGCTGGCGCTGCTGGCGGCGCAGTCGGTACAGGGTCTGCTGAATTCCGGGCTGCTGCCGTTGCTGTCGCGCCGGCGCGCCGACTCGCTGGAAGCCAGCGCATATCGGCTCACTGCGCTGGTGTCGACGGCGCTGCTTGTCGGGGGGTTGTCGGCGGTGCTTCCGACGGCGTGGATCCTGACAAGGATCGTCGAGCACTGGATGCCGCAGTACGCGGAAGCACGTTCCCTGTGGCTGCCGTTGCTCTTGGCGGCGGTGTTTCGCGTGTCCGACTTCTGGTCGAGCCTGTTGCTGGTGCTTGAACGCGAGGGCCGCCTGTTGGCAGTGCAAAGCACGGCAGTCGCGGCAGCGTGCGTCGGCTATCTGGCCTGGCTGGCCGTCGGCACCGGCGGCCCGACGCCGGTCTCGCTTGCGTGGCTTGCCGTGGCGGCCGCTGTCCTATCGCACGCGAGCAGCGCCGCGCTGGTGGCGCATGTGCGGCGCGCAGCGTCCTCACTTCGCAATCGAGAAGATCACGCACAGTGAGCCGACGCGGCTCCGGTCTCGTGCGGCCACGACGTGATTGAGATAGACGTGATCCACGGCACCGCCGAAGAACCCGAGGATTTCCGCGCAGGACGCAATCCGCTTGGAGGCACCGGGCAGGTAACCGAGTTCGCGAACGACGTCCTCCTGCGACTGTGGGCTGTATTCGACGCCCACGGCGATAATGCCGCCAGAGCGCGTCACGCGCACGACCTCGCGCGCGGCGCGTGCCGGATCTTCGCTGTACGCGAGTACCCAGCCGAGGATGACGGCGTCGAAGCTGTCGTCGGCGAAACGCATCGCGTGCATGTCGCCGAGCTCCACCCGTGGAGAGTAGGAGATCAGGTCCAGGCCGGTAATGTTTCTAAGCAGAAAACCGTGCGCGGCCAGGTTGAACAGTTCTCCCTCGCTGCGCGGCCCGATCGAAAGGACGCGCGCGCCGACCGGCAGTGTCTCCAGGACCGACAAAGGCCGCACCAGCAGATGCGAGCGGTTGACCGCTAGGTCGCGCAGGCCCTTCAAGTTGTGCGAGATCGTGTTCTTGGCGACCGCCGTGCGGGCGCCCGTCTGCAAGTCGTAGGTCGACAACCGGCGTCGCACGCCGACGAACCAGAGGTAGCGCACGGCGACCACGGCGAAGCGGATCAGATCGACCAGCAGCAGCTGGTCGAGCGTATGGCGCAACAGCCCCTTGCTGCGGCGGATCTGGCTTGGATTGGGCATCAGATAGGCATCGCGTGAGACGCCGACACATGTGCGGCGTCAAGGTATCTTTCCGTTCACTGTGGACTTTAAGGGAAACGGATGAGGACGTTGGTGCGAGAGCTCACGTATAGCCGGCCATTCGCATGGTTCGTACTATTCCCGGCGCTGTGGGCCGGGGTGGTCGTTTTCAACCGGACTGGTCGAACGCCCTGGTTCGCCTACTGGGCGATGCGCCGCTTGTACTGCATCACGCGCGGGCGCTCCAACCGCTGGCTCGTTCGCCGGCTCGCATCGCCGCCTGCCGGAGTCGGATCACCGGTGACAGGAGTTCTGTCCGGGCTTGGCGAGGCCGAGCGCGACGGGGCCCTGACCGCGCTGCGACGAGACGGCTTCGTCGTGCTGGGTCGGCGCCTGACGGACGCCCAGATCGAAAGCCTGATCGAGTTCGCTCGGAGCACGCCCGCGCGATTGATGCCAACGCCGGTCGATGGGCCGCTCATCGAGTGCTTCGACCCCGAGCGTCCGCGTGCGATCAAGTACGACTTGCCAGAACAAGCGCTAGTCGAGCATCCGGTCGTGCAGGAACTGCTGGCGGACAAATCGCTGCGGGATCTGGCGCGCCGGTACCTGGGATACGAACCGATCAACGACCTGGTGGCCATGTGGTGGAGCACGGCGTATTCGAGCCAGCCTAGTGCGGAGGTTGCCCAGTTGTACCACTTCGACATGGACAGGCCGCAGTTCCTGAAACTCTTCTTCTACCTGACCGATGTCACGTCGGACACGGGGCCGCACTGCTACGTACGTGCCAGCCATCGCGAGCGGCCTGCGCCCTTGTGGCGCGACGGTCGGCACACGGACGACGAGGTGCTTCGGTTGCACGGAGCGGACAGTGAGGTCGAGATCACGGCGCCGCGCGGCAGTTTGATTGCGGTCGACACGTCGGGGTTTCACAAAGGCAAGCCGCTCGCCCGGGGTCATCGGTTGATCCTGCAACTGGAGTACACGAGCGCGCTCTTTGGGCAGGAGTACACGCGCATCGAGGTGCCTGCAAGCGCATTCTGGCGTGCGGAGATCGCGGCCAGCCCTGTTTTCATGACCCGCTTTTCGGTGGCCCGAAGTGCCAGGGTGCTACATTGACTGGCCGTTCGCCGAACCCATGAGTCAAGAACACACGTCGCGCCCGGCCTCCGCCCAGTCGCGCGCATTTCTCGAGGGCGAAGCCGACCAGTACTTCGCGAGGAACCGCGCGAAGTACAGCGGCGCGACAATGCACTTGACGCTCTCAACACTCGACTTGGCGCTGCAGGTCATCGAACGGGCAATGCATGGACGTTCGGAGCAGGAACGCGTGCTGCAGCACGCGCTCGAGGTCGGTTGCGCGAACGGCTTGCTGCTAAGCCATGTGTGCAGTCGTCTGCGCTGCGAAGGCGATGGCATCGATCCGTCCGTCGAGGCGATACGCGATGGTACGAGCCGCTTTCCGTCGCTGCGTCTTCGTGTCGGAACGGCGGAGGAATTGCCGTACGACGACGCGCGCTTCGATGTCGTGCTGCTTGGTTTCTTTCTGTATCTGTTGCCGGACAGTCACTACCTGCTCGCGCTTGCGGAGGCGAGTCGCGTGTTGAGAGCTGGAGGCTTTCTCATCGTCGTCGACTTTGACCATCCGAGCACGAACCGCAGGCCGTATGCACACCGAAGCGACGTCGCGAGTTACCGCCATCGAGCGCTCGACGTTCTGACGGCGACCCGCATGTACTCGCTGGCGGCGAAATGGCCCGTCGGTTCCTTTTCGCTCGATCCGCTCGACCGCGTCAGTCTTAGCCTGCTCTATAAGGAGCCGGACGCCTACCCCTTGATCGGAGTCCCCTGATCACTCGATCAACCCGCTCTTGCGCCCGTACGCGATGTTCGCTCGCAGGAATCCCTGCTTCGACCCGCAGTCGTAGCGCGTGCCTTCGAAGCGCCGCGCGATCACCTCGCCGCGCGCCACACGGCGCGCGATCGCGTCGGTCAACTGGATCTCGCCGCCGCTGCCGCGCGGGGTCGTTGCCAGCTCGGTGAAGACCTCCGGCCGCAGCACGTAGCGGCCGACCACCGCGAGTGTCGAGGGCGCTTCTTCGGGCCGCGGTTTTTCGACCATGCGGGTGACGCGCTCCTCCAGCTTGTTCAGCGGTTCGGTGGCGACGATGCCGTACTTGCGCGTGTCCTCGCGCGGCACGTCCTCGACGGCGAGCACCGACGCCCCGGTGCGCCGGTAGCTTTCGATGAGCTGCGCGGTGACGCCGGGATTGGCGTCGATCAGGTCGTCGGCGAGGATCACCGCGAACGGTTCGTCGCCCACCACCTGTTCGGCGCACAGCACCGCGTGACCCAGCCCCAGAGGCTCGGGCTGGCGCACGTAGACGAAGCTGACGCCCGGCGGCGTGGCCGACATCAACAGCGCCAGCAGGTCGTGCTTGCGCTGGGCGTCGAGCACCTGCTCGAGTTCCGGCGCGCGGTCGAAGTGGTCCTCGATCGCGCGTTTGCCGCGGCCGGTGACGAAGATCATCTGCTCGATGCCGGCGGCGGCGGCTTCCTCGACCGCGTACTGAATCAGCGGCCTGTCGACCACCGGCAGCATCTCCTTCGGCATCGCCTTGGTCACCGGCAAAAAGCGCGTACCCAGGCCGGCCACCGGAAACACCGCCTTGCGCACCCGATTCGTCGTCACCGCGATGCTCCTTTCATTGGTTGCACAGGCGCTGCGACAGCAGGCGCTTGCCGATCTCCACGCCCCACTGGTCGAAGCTGTTGATGTTCCACACCGCGCCCTGCACGAACGTGCGGTGCTCGTAGGTCGCGAGCAGCGCGCCCAGCGAGAACGCGTCGATGCGCGGCAGCATGACGAAGGTGCTCGGCCGGTTGCCCGGCGCCTGCGCGTACGGTGCCGTCGGTCGCTGCGCGGCATCGAGCACGCGATCGCCGTACGCCAGCGCGTCGGCCTGCGCGAGCGCGTTCTGGTAGAGCAGCCGCTCGCGTTCGCTGTTCGAATCGGCGAACGCCGCGCACGTGACGAAGTCCACCGGCGACCAGTGCGTGCCCTGATGCAGAAGCTGGAACACGCTGTGCTGCGCGGTCGTGCCGACTTCGCCCCAGACGATCGGCGCGGTGTCGTAGTCGAGTTCGCGGCCTTCGCGATCGACGCGCTTGCCGTTGCTCTCCATCTCGAGCTGCTGCAGGTAGGCCGGCAGAAGCCGCAGCCGCTGCGCGTACGGCATCACCGCGCGGGTGTTCACGCCCCAGAAGTTCACGTACCACAGGCCGAGCAGCGCGAGCTGAACCGGCACGTTGCGTTCCAGCGGTGTTTCGGCGAAGTGCGCGTCGGCCGCCGCGGCGCCGGCGAGCAACTGCTCGAACGAGGCGCGGCCGTGCGCGATCGCGATCGGCAGCCCGCAGGCGGACCACACCGAATAACGGCCGCCGACCCACTCGGGGAAGCCGAAGATCCGCTCGGGCGGAATGCCGAACTTCCGCGCGCGGTCGGGCTGCGCGGTGACCGCCGCGAGGTGCTTCGCGACGTCCAGCGCCGGCGCGCGTTCGCGCATCCAGGCGAGCGCGGCGCGCGCGTTCTCGAGCGTCTCCAGCGTCGTGAAGCTCTTGGAGATCACGACGACGAGCGTGGTCTGTGGCCGCGCGCCGGCGAGCGCTTCGTCGAGCTCGACCGGATCGATGTTCGCGACGAAGCGCACCGCCGGCCCGCTCGTCTGTTCGCCCAGCGCATACGTGGCCAGGCGCGGACCGAGGTCGGAGCCGCCGATGCCGAGGCACACCACGCGTTCGATCGCATCGCCCGTCGCGCCCCGCACGCCCCCCGCCCGCAATGCCTCCGCGAACCCCAGAAAATCGGGGTCAGACACCGTTTTTGAAATTGGTGTCTGACCCCGATTTCTGAGCGCGGTGTGCCAGGCGGGCCGGTTTTCAGTGGTGTTGATGGGCTCGCCGGCGAAGAGCCGTTCGCGCCAGCGTTCGACCTCGCACGTGCGCGCGAGCTCGGTGAGCAGCGCGCGCGTCTCGTCGGTGGCGCGGTGGCGCGACAGATCGAAGGTGAGTCCCGCGGCCTCGAGTGTCCAGCGCTGCGTGCGCGTCGGATCCGCAGCGAGCGCGTCGCCGATGTGAAACGCGTCGAGTGTCGCGCGATGCGCGGCGAGCGCGCGCCATTGCGGCAGCTGCGAACGCGGCGTCGCGGTCATCACCCGCCCGTGCGGCCGTACTTGTCGTCGAAGCGGACGATGTCGTCCTCGCCGACGTAGTCGCCGCACTGCACCTCGATCATCACCAGCGGCACCTTGCCCGGATTCTCGAGGCGGTGCTTGGCGCCGACCGGCACGTAGGTCGACTCGTTGGGCGCGACGAGCGCGTCGCGGCCGTCGATCGCGACCTTCGCGGTGCCGCTGACGACGACCCAGTGCTCGCTGCGGTGGTGATGCATCTGCAGCGACAGCGACGCGCCGGGCTTGACCTCGATGCGCTTGATCTTGAAGCGCGGGCCTTCCTGCAGCGTCGTGTACGTGCCCCACGGGCGGGCGACCGTCCGGTGCAGCTTGTGCGCCTCGTGGCCGCGGCGCTTCAGTTCCGCGACGACCTCTTTGACGCGTTGCGTCGCGTTGCGGTCGCATACGAGCAGCGCGTCGGCGGTGTCGACGACCACCACGTCGGCGAGCCCGACCGCGGCCACCAGCCGATCCTCGCTCTGCACATGCGTGTTGCGGCAGTCGGCCAGCAGCACGTCGCCGCTCGTGGTGTTGCCCTGCGCGTCGGCGTCGAACTCCTGCGCGACCGCCTTCCACGAGCCGATGTCGCTCCAGCCAAAGTCGCCGGCGAGCACGACGACGCCGCCGGCCTTCTCCATCACCGCGTAGTCGATCGAGATGTCGGGCGACTGCGCGAACGAGGCCTTGTCGAGTTCGAGCCGCTGCGCCGATCTGGCTTCGTGTGTGGCCTGGTTCACGGCTTTGGCTGCGGCGGCGAGCACGTCGGGCGCATGCGCGCCGAGCGCGGCGAGGATCGTCGCCGGCGTGAAGCAGAACATGCCGCTGTTCCACAGATAGTTGCCGGCGGCCAGATACGTGGCGGCGGTCGCCGCATCGGGCTTCTCGACGAAGCGCCTGACCGCGGCGGCTTCGTCGCCCGCGGGCGGCGCGTCGCACTCGATGTAGCCGAAGCCGGTCTCCGGCATCGTCGGCCGGATGCCGAACAGCACGATCCGGCCCGCGCGCGCCAGCTCGGCCGCGCGCGCGGCGGCCTGCGCGAAGCGCGCTTCGTCCTGGATCAGATGGTCTGCGGGCAGCACCAGCATCGGCTCGTCGCGCAGGCCGTTGGCCTCGGCCCACAGCGCGGCGGCGCCGATCGCCGGCGCGGTGTTGCGGCCGATCGGCTCGAGCAAAAGCTGCAGCGAAGCCGGCGCGCCCGCGCGCATCGTCTCGACCTCTTCGGACGTGCGGAAGCTGTATTCCTTGTTCGTCACGATCACGCAGCGCTGCGCGCCCGCGCGCGTGGCGCGCGCGACGGTCCGCTGCAGCAGCGACGGCCCGTCGCCGATGCGCATGAACGGCTTGGGCAGCGCTTCACGCGACACGGGCCACAGCCGCGTGCCCGAACCGCCGGAGAGGATCACTGCGAGCATCGCGTCGTCTGTCCGTCGAGAGGGAAGGTGCGGGCACCGTCCGGCGGGCTGTCACCCCGGACACCGGTGCGCCGTGGTTCGCCCGGATTATCGCCGACACCGCAACGCGGCTCGCGGCGGCGGCGCAGGCGTCCGACGGACGCGATGCGTAGAATGCCCGCCGGTCAATACGACGCCGTGACGCCATGCATCCGCCGATCGACGCATCGATCTTCAAGGCCTACGACATCCGCGGCATCGTCGATCGCACGCTGACCGTCGATGCGGTGCGCGCGATCGGCTCGGCGCTGGGGTCGGAGGCGGTGGCGCGCAGCCAGCGCGAGATCGCGGTCGGCCGCGATGGGCGGCTTTCCGGGCCGCGCCTGCGCGATGCGCTGGTCGAAGGCATTCGCAGCACCGGCATCGCGGTCGCCGACATCGGCATGGTCACGACGCCGATGCTGTACTTCTCGACGTTTCATCTGGGCACCGGCTCGGGCGTGTCGATCACCGGCAGCCACAACCCGCCCGAGTACAACGGCCTGAAGCTGATGCTGGCGGGGGCCGCGCTGTACGGCGACGGGCTGCAGAAGCTGCGCGCGCGCATCGTCGAGGGCGATCTCGTTCGCGCGGACGCGCCCGGGGCGCTGCGCAGCGTTGACGTGACCGACGCGTACATCGCGCGCATCGCGGGCGACGTCAAGCTCGCGCGGCCGATGAAGATCGCGGTCGACTGCGGCAACGGCGTGGCCGGCGCGTTCGCGCCGAAGCTTTTTCGCGCGCTCGGCTGCGAGGTGATCGAGCTGTTCTGCGAAGTCGACGGCACGTTTCCGAACCATCACCCCGACCCCGCGCATCCGGAAAACCTGCAGGACCTGATCCGCTGCCTGCGCGAGACCGATGCCGAGCTGGGGCTGGCGTTCGACGGCGACGGCGATCGGCTGGGCGTCGTGACCAAGGACGGCCGCATCATCTGGCCCGACCGGCAGATGATGCTGTTCGCGCAGGGCGTGCTCGCCGAAGTGCCCGGCGCCGAGGTGATCTTCGACGTCAAATGCTCGCGCAAGCTCGCGCAGGTCATCCGCGCGCACGGCGGGCGGCCGACGATGTGGCGCACCGGACACTCGTTGATCAAGGCCAAGCTGGCCGAGACCGGCGCGCCGCTCGCCGGCGAGATGAGCGGGCACATCTTCTTCAAGCACCGCTGGTACGGCTTCGACGACGGGCTGTACGCGGGCGCGCGGCTGCTCGAACTGTTGAGCCGCACGGCCGATCCGAGCGCCACGCTCAACGCGCTGCCCGATGCGGTCGCCACACCCGAGCTGCACGTCGAGACCGCCGAAGGCGAGAACTTCGCCCTCGTCGAACGCCTCAAGCGCGAAGCGCGCTTCGAGGGCGCGACCGAAGTGATCACGATCGACGGTGTGCGCGTCGAGTACCCGGACGGCTTCGGGCTCGCGCGGCCGTCGAACACGACACCCGTGGTCGTGCTGCGCTTCGAGGCCGACGATGCGCGCGCGCTCGAACGCATCCAGTCGGACTTCCGGCGCGCGCTGCTCGCGGTCAAGCCGGACGCCAAGCTGCCGTTCTGATCGTCCTTCGTTCGCGGGATATCGATGACACCGAAGCTGAAACCGCTGGGCTGGCTGGCTGCCGCCTGGGCCGCGTTCGCGCTGGCCGCTTGCGGCAAACCCGAAGGTCCCGCCGAGAAGGTCGGGCGCGGCATCGACGAAGCCGTGCGCGCCGCCGGCGAGCGGCTGGAGCGGGCAGGTGAGGCGATCGAACGGCGCGCGAAGGACGCCGGCGAAGCCGTCGAGAGCGCGGCGCAGAAGACGGGTGAGGCGGTCGGCAAGGCGGTCGAGAAGACCGGCCAGGCGATCGGAAAGACCGGCGAGAAGATCCAGGACGCCGCCCGCGACGCGCGCAAGCCGTAGCGCTCGCGTACGAATGCCAACCGCGCCGCGCGTGCTGATCGTCAAGACCTCGTCGATGGGCGACGTGGTGCACGCGCTGCCGATGGTGTCCGACATCGCGCGAGCGCACCCGGGCGCGACGATCGACTGGGTCGTCGAAGAGGGCTTTGCGGCGATTCCACGGCTGCATCCGGCGGTGGCGCGCGTGATCCCGGTCGCGGTGCGGCGCTGGCGCAAGCGCTTCGCTGCGCCGGGCACGTGGCGCGAGTGGCGCGCGGCAAAGGCCGCGCTGCGCGCGCAGCGCTACGACCGCATCGTCGACTGCCAGGGACTGATCAAGAGCGCGTGGCTCGCACGCCGCGCACGCGGTCCGGTTGCGGGGCCGGACGCGGCGTCGGCGCGCGAGCCGCTCGCGGCATGCCTGTACGCGCAGCGGATCCGCGTGCCGCAGCCGCTGCACGCGATCGAGCGCAATCGGCGGATCGGGGCTGCGGCGCTCGGCTACACGGCGGACGGTGCGCCGCGTTTCGGCTTGCGCCCGCCCGCGCTCGAAGGCGAACTGCACGCGCTCGTCGGCGGGCGCGACTACGCGGTGCTGCTGACCAACGCCAGCCGCGCGACCAAGCTGTGGCCCGACGAGCGCTGGGCCACGGTCGAAGCGTGGCTGGCGGCGCGCGGGCTGCGTTCGCTGCTGTTCTGGGGATCGGACGAAGAGGGTGTCCGCACCTGCGCGCGCGCGGCCGGAATGCGCGACGCCGAAGTCGCGCCGCGCGCGCCGCTCGATGCGATCGCCGCGGCGCTCGCGGGCGCGCGAGTCGTCGTCGGGCTAGACACCGGCCTGTCGCATCTGGCCGCGGCGGTCGGCGCGCCGACCGTGGGCATCTACTGCGACTACGACCCGGGGCTCGCCGGGATCACCGGCGATGCGCCGTGCGAAAGCCTGGGCGGCGTGGGCCGCGCGCCGAGCACCGACGAGGTGATCGCTGCAATCGAACGCGTGCTCGCGACGAGCAGCGCGCGATGAGCGAGCGCGCCGCGCGCCGGCTGTACTCCGCGGCGTGGTTCGCAGGGTTGCCCTTCGTGGCAGCGTACCTGCTGTGGCGCAGCCTGCGCCAGCGCGAGTACCTGGCGCACTGGGGCGAACGCTTCCTCGGCCGCGGTCCGCGCGTCGAGGGCGATGCGCCCGTCGTCTGGGTGCACGCGGTGTCGGTGGGCGAAACGCGCGCGGCGCAGCCGTTGATCGAATCGCTCGCGAACGCGCATCCCGAACTTCGGTTCGTGCTGACGCACATGACGCCGACCGGCCGCGCGGTCGGCGAAGGCATCGCGCGCGCGTTGCCCGGGCGCGTCGTGCAGCGCTATCTGCCGTACGACCTGCCGTCGGCGGTGCGGCGCTTTCTGCGCGACGCGCGGCCGCGCATCGGGATCGTGCTCGAGACGGAGGTCTGGCCGAACCTGCTCTTCGCCGCGCGCGACGCGGGCGTTCCGATGCTGCTCGTCAACGCGCGGCTGTCGGCGAAGTCGCTCGCCGCGGCGCAGCGCTGGCCCGCGCTCGTGCGCGCTGCCGTCGCGTGCTTCGCGCGCATCGCCGCACAGACCGCGGCCGATCGCGACCGCATCGCGCAGCTGTACGCCGGGCCGATCGACGTGATCGGCAACCTGAAGTTCGACCTCGCGCCGTCCGAAGACCTGCTGAAACGCGGCCGCACGCTGCGCGCAAGCCTCGGCAACCGCCCGGTGTGGCTCTTCGCCAGCACCCGCGAAGGCGAGGAGCCCCTCCTCCTCGCCGCCGCCAAAAAATTGGCCAAAAAATTGGGGTCAGACACCATTTTCCGGAAATTGGTGTCTGACCCCATTTTGTTGTTCGTGCCGCGGCATCCGCAGCGGTTCGACGAGGTGGCGCAACTGCTTGCCACGAGCGGGCTGCGGGTGGCGCGGCGCTCGGCGTTCGGTGCGGCCTGGCCGCAGCGGATCGAAGCCGACGCGTTGCTCGGTGATTCGATGGGCGAGATGGCGATGTACTACGCGGCGGCGGACGTCGCGCTGATCGGGGGCAGCCTGAAACCGCTGGGCGGGCAGAACCTGATCGAAGCGTGCGCGTGCGGCTGTCCGGTCGTGGTCGGCCCGCACATGTTCAACTTCGAGCAGGCCACGCGCGATGCGCTTGACGCGGGCGCGGCGATCCAGGTCGGCGACGCTGAAGCGGCGCTGCGGACGATGGCCGAACTGACCAGCGATTCAGCCCGGCTCGAATCGATGCGCGCCGCCGCGCTGCGCTTCGCGCAGGCGCACCGCGGCGCAACGGCGCGGGCCGCCGCGATCGTCGAGGAACTGCTCAGCGCGCCAGCAGCGCGTTGATCGCCTCGAGGTCCTTCTCGTCGAGCGCGCCGACGGCGGACTTCAGCCGCAGCGCGTTGACGAGGAAGTCGTAGCGCGCCTTTTTCAGGTCGCGCTGCGTGTTGAACAACTGCGTCGTTGCGTTGAGCACGTCGAGATTGATCCGCACGCCGACCTGGTAGCCGAGCCGGGTGGAATCGAGCTGGCTCTTGGCCGACACTTCGGCGGATTCGAGCGCGCGAACCTGCGCCAGCCCGAAGTCGACGCCGGTGAAAGCCTGCCGCGCACCCTGCGCGGCGTTGCGGCGGGCGGACTCGAGGTCCTGGCGCGCGCGCTCCTCGCTGGCGAGCGCTTCGCGCACGCGGCTCTGGATCAAGCCGCCGCTGTAGAGCGGGATGTTCAATTGCACGCCGATGCGCGAGTCGCGGAAGGTGCTCGACGTGTCGGAAGTAAGGCTGCCGCTGGTGCGCGACTGGCTGACGGAGGCGGTGAGGTCGAGCGTCGGATAGTGCCCGTGCCGGCTGCGCGTGGTCTCGAGCTGTGCGATCTGGGCGGCCGCGCGCGCGATCGCCACGCCGTGGCTCGACTCCTCGGCGCGCTTGGCCCAGGCCTCGACGTCGGCCGGCTGCGGCGCGGCGAGCTGCGGCGCGTCGCGCAGCGGCAGCAGGCTGTCGCCGGCGTCGCGGCCGATGATCGCGCGCAGCGCGTTGCGCTTGACGATCAGATCGCCGCGCGCGACCTGCTCCTGCGCGGCGATCTGGTCGAAGCGCGCCTGCGCTTCGTGCGTGTCGACGATCGTCTTGGTGCCGACCTCGAATTCGCGCTTGGCCTGCGCGAGCTGCTCGGCGGTGGCCTTCTTGCTCGCTTCGATCGCGGTGAGCGCGTCCTGCGCGGCGAGCACGTCGAAGTACGCCTGGGTGACGCGCAGGATCAGATCCTGCCGCGCCTGCGCGAGCTGCGCCTCGCTCGACTGCACGGCGAGCTTCGCCTGCGATAGCGCGTCCAGGTTCTGCGGCCGATAGATCGGCATCGTCAGTTGCAGCGACGGTCCCCACGAGTTGAACGAGTTCGACACGTTGGGTGTGGAGGAGTCCTGCCAGATCTGGCTGTAGCCGACGGCGGCGCCGACGTTCGGCAGCAGCGCCGAACGCGCCTGCGGTTCGCGCTCGCGCGCCGCCTGGTTGGCGAAGCGGGCCGACGCGTACACGGGATCGTTGGCGAGCGCGTCGCGGTAGATCGACAGCAGATCGTTCTTCTGCGCGGCCGCGCCGCCCGCGGCGAGCAGCAGCGAAGCGGCGACCGCCGCCGCGAGGATCCTGTTGCTTGTCATGTGCATGACGCTTCTCTCCGCCCGAAAGGGTCTAGTACGTCGGCATCGCCGGATCGACCTGGCGCGCCCACGCGTCGACGCCGCCGGTCAGGTTGTACACGTCCGCAAAGCCCTGGTGCATCAGGAACCTCGTCACGTGCGCGCTGCGGTTGCCGTGGTGGCAGACGCAGACGATCGGGCGATCGCGGTCGAGCTCGCCGACGCGCACGGGCAGCGCGCGCATCGGGATCAGTCGCGAGCCCTCGATCCGGCAGATCTCGAACTCCCACGGCTCGCGCACGTCGAGCAGCAGCGGCTTCGGACGCGCTTCGTCGTGCAGCCACCTTGCCAGCTCGGACGCGGTCACGCTTTTCATCAGAACCGGAAGGCCGATGGTCGCCACGCGTTGCGCAGGAACTTGACGTTGGTCTCGAATAGTTCCAGCGTGTCGTAGCCGGCGTCGGTGACTCGCGTCACCATCTGCGCGGTCATCACCGGCGGCTCGCCGACGATCGCGAAGAGCCGGCCGCCGATCTTCAACTGTTCGGTCATCCCGGGCGGCAGCGCGGGCAGCCCGCCGGACACGATGATCACGTCGTACGGCGCGCGTGCCGCCCAGCCGCGCGCGCCGTCGCCGAGTTCGACGCGCACGTTGCGCACGCCGGCGCGCGCCAGATTGGCCTCGCCAAAGCGCTTGAGCCGCTCGTCGATCTCGATCGACAAGACGTGAAGCGCCTTGTGCGCGGCGAGCGCGGCCATGTAACCGGACCCGGTGCCGATCTCGAGCACGTGCTCGTGCGGGCGGATGCCGAGTTCCTGCAGGATGCGGGCCTCGACCTTCGGCGCGAACATCGACTCGCCGCTGTCGTAGACGGCGCCGTCGACCTCGATCCGCAGCGGGATCTCCAGGTCGGCGAACGCGAGCCGGCGATAGGCCGGAGGAACGAACTCCTCGCGCTTCACGACGAACAACAGGTCGAGCACCGACTGGTCGAGCACCTCCCAGGTCCGGATCTGCTGCTCGACCATGTTGTAGCGCGCGCGCTCGACGTCGAACGAGTCGCGGGCAACGGCGGTGACGGCGTGCATGGCGGAGTGTTGTTGGTCTGCTCGAACGAGCCGGCGCGGATTCTAACAACCGGCCCCGCGGCGAACGTCGCGTTTCGTACCCGGATTCCTGCGCTCCGTCGCGTCAGTCGTCGAGCTTCGCCGCGGGTGCCCGAGCGGCGACGGCCGCGCCGCCCGCGCGCCTGCGCGCGGCCCATTGCGCGAAGTCGTCCAGATAGCTGTAGATCACCGGAACGACGACTAGCGTCAGCAGGCTCGACGTGACGATGCCGCCGATGACCGCCTGCCCCATCGGCGCGCGCTGCTCGCTGCCTTCGGTCAGCCCGAGCGCGAGCGGGATCATGCCGAAGATCATCGCCAGCGTGGTCATCAGGATCGGCCGCAGCCGCACGCGCGCCGCTTCGAGCAGCGCTTCGGTGCGGGCGAGCGGGGCGTTGCCCGCGTTTTCGTAGACGTTGCCGGCGCGCGCCTGGTTGGCGAAATCGACCAGCAGGATCGCGTTCTTGGTCACCAGGCCCATCAGCATGATGAAGCCGATGATCGAGAAGATGTTCAGCGTCGAGCCGAACGCGAGCAGCGCGAGAAACACGCCGATCAGCGTCAGCGGCAGCGAGCTCATGATCGCGATCGGCTGCAGGAAGCTGCGGAACTGCGACGCCAGGATCATGTAGATGAACGCGATCGCCATCACCAGTGCCGAGACCGCGTAGCCGAAGCTCTCGGCCATGTCCCTGGTCGAGCCGCCCATCACGAAGCGGTAGCCCGGTTTCCAGTCGATCCCGGCGAGCGCCTTCTGGATGTCGCGGCTCACGTCGCCGGCCGAGCGGCCGTAGACGTTGGCGGTCAGCTCGACCTCGCGCGTCAGATCGCGCCGGTTGATCTGCGAGGCGCCGAGGGTCGGCACGAGATCGACGATCTGCCGCAGGGCGACGACTTTCGGGCTGCCGTCGGCGTTCACGTGGCTGCTCGTGATCGTCAGCCGCTCGAGATCGGCATTGGTCGCGCGCTGGCCGGGCGGCAGCCGCACCATCACGTTGTAGTTCTCGTCGTCGGGGCCGCGCCAGGTGGTCGTTTCGTCGCCGGCGAGCAGCGGGCGCAGCGCCGCGCCGATTCGCTCGACGCCGACGCCGAGGTCACCGGCCAGATCGCGGTCGATCACCAGGTCGACGGTCGGCCGCGCCGGCCGCAGGCTCGAATCGAGGTCGACCAGGCCCGGGATCCGCGCGAGCCGCCGCAGCGCCTCGTCGTTGTAGCGCGCCAGTTGCTTCAGGTCCGGCCCCTGCAGCGACACGACGAGGATCTTGCGCTGCGCGACCGGGTCCATCACGCCGACGTGCGTGACCTCGATGCCGGCGATGCGCGCCAGCCGCTCGCGCATCGGCTGCGCGAGCTGCGCCTGGTTGCGGCTGCGCTCGGCGCGCGGCTTGAGCTTGACGTAGACGGTCGCCGCGTTCTTCGCCTGCACGGCGCCGGTGTTGATCGTCGCGTACGTGTACAGCACCTCCGGGAGCTCGCGCAGCGCCGCGTCGACCTGGCGCGCCTTGGCGACGGTCGCTTCGAGCGAACTGCCCTCGGGTGTGCGGAAGTTGACCTGCGACTCGCCGAAGTCGGCCTGCGGAACGAACTCGGTGCCGAGCAGCGGCACCAGCGCGAAGCTGCCGACGAACACGGTGATCGCGATTGCCAGCGTCTTGCCGCGATGCGCGAGCGCCCACTCGAGCAGCACGTGGTAGATCTCGCCGAGGCGGGCGGTCGCGCGTTCGAAGCGGTCGAGCAGCCAACCGAGCCAGCCGAACCAGCGCCCGCGCGGCTTGACGCCGTGGACCGCGGGGTCGTACCAGACCGACGACAGCATCGGGTCGAGCGTGAACGACACGAGCAGCGAGATGAGCACCGCGGCGACGACGGTGATGCCGAACTGGTGGAAGAACCGCCCGATGATCCCGCCCATGAAGCCGACCGGCAGGAACACGGCGACGATCGACAGCGTGGTCGCCAGCACCGCCAGCCCGATCTCCTGGGTGCCGACGAGCGCGGCCTCGCGCGGCGGCTTGCCCAGCGCGCCGTGCCGCACGATGTTCTCGCGCACGACGATCGCGTCGTCGATCAGCAGCCCGATCGACAGCGACAGCGCCATCAGCGTCAGCATGTTCAGCGTGAAGCCGAATGCGTACATCACGAGGAAGGTGCCGATCACCGAGATCGGCAACGTCAGCCCCGTGATCACCGTCGAACGCCACGAGCCGATGAACAGGAACACGATCAGGATCGTCAGCAGTCCTCCTTCGATCATCGTGCGCGCGACGTTCGACACGGCGGTGCGGATCGGCGTCGACGAGTCCTTGACGACCTCGAGCTGCACGTCGGGCGGCAGCTCGCGCTGCACCGCCGTCGCCGCCTTGCGGATCGAGTCGACGACGTCGATCGTGTTCTGCCCCTGCGCCTTGAGAACGTCGAGCGCGAGCGTCTCGCGGCCGTTGACGAGCGCCGCGGACTCCTGCTCCTGCTGGCCGTCGACGACGGCGGCGACCTGCGACAGATAGACGGGCTGGCCGCCCCGACGCGCGACGACGATGCGCTTGAAGTCGTCGGGCGTGCGTGCGCGCGCCTGGATCTGCACGACGCGCTCCTGCGCGGCCGAACGCAGCGCGCCGACCGGAAGCTCCTGGTTCTCGCCGCGCACCGCCGCGATCACCTGGTCGACGCCGATCGCCAGCGCCTCGAGCTGCACTGGGTTCAGGTAGATCTGGATCTCGCGCTTGACGCCGCCGACGAGGTTGACCTGGCCGACGCCGCGTACGTTTTCGATCCGCTTCTTGACGATCTGGTCGGCGAGCGTGGTCAGCTCGCGCAGGCTGCGCGTGCCGGTCGAGGTCATCGCGATCGACACGATCGGCCGGTCGGCCGGATCGAAGCGCGTGATCTTCGGTTCCTTGACTTCGCGGCGGAAGGTCGCGCGGATCGCCGCGACCTTCTCGCGCACGTCCTGCGTGGCGGTGGCCGGGTCGACGGCGAGCTCGAACTCGGCGACCACGAGCGAGGTGCCCGAGTACGAACGCGAGGTCAGCGCGCGCAATCCGCTGACGGTGTTGACCGCTTCCTCGATCTTGCGAGTGACCTCGGACTCGACGCTCTCGGGCGACGCGCCCGGATAGTCGGTCTGCACGACGACGACCGGGAACGTCACGTCCGGAAACTGATCGACCGGCAGCCGCTGTACCGAAAACAGCCCCAGCACGACGAACGCGGCCATCATCATGGTCGCGAGCCAGGGATTGCCGATGCTCAGGCGCGTGAACCACATGGCGTCGTTCTTCCGGCGCGGGCGGCGTCAGCGCGCCGCCGCGGCGGGAGCCTGCGCGACCTTGACCGCGCCGCCGATCGGCAGCCGCGCGTCGAACTGACGGACGACCTGCGTGCCGGGCGCCAGCCCGTTGCGAATTTCGATCGCGTCGTCGAGTCCCGCGGCGCTGCCGCGCATGCCGAGCGCGACCGGCACCTGCGCCAGCTTGCCGTCGACCACCGCGAGCACGGCCGCGCGGCCGGCTTCTTCGCGCACCGCGGAAAACGGCACCGCCAACACCGGGGCGCTTCGTCCGAGCACGAGTCGGCCGTGCGCGAACATCCCGGCACGGATCGGCGAGTCGGCCCGCTCGACCGCGATGTAGACCAGCACCGAGCGCGAGCCCGGCGCGGTGGCCGGGTTAATGCGAACCACCTTGCCCGTGTAAGTGCGCTCGATGCCTTCGGGGCGGAACTCGGTGCGCGTGCCGACGGCGACTTGCGCGATGTCGTCGGCCGGAATCGCCGCCTCCAGTTCGATCGAGGACAGATCGACCAGCGACAGCACGCGCCCGTCGACCGGAAGCTTTTCGCCCGGCTGCGCGAAGCGCTCGGCCACGATGCCGGCCATCGGCGCGCGGATCTCGGTGTCGGCAAGCGCCTTGCGGGCGAGCTCGAGCGCGGCCGCCGCCGCATCGCGGTTGCCGCGCGCGGCCTCCAGTGCCGACTGCGCGCTGTCGAAAGCCGTCTGCGAGATGAAGCCCTTGGCGAGCAACTGCGCGTAGTTCTCGCGCGTCTTGGCCGCGATGTCGAGCTGTGCCTGCGCGGCGGCGAGCGCGGCCTGCTCGCGCCGGACGCGCAACTCGTACTCGGTCGGATCGATTCGCGCGACGAGCTGTCCGGCGCGCACGCTCTCGCCCTCGCGCACCGCGAGCTGGACGAGATCGCCGGCGACCCTGGTTTTCACGAGGGTCTGGTTTGCCGCTTTCAACGTGCCGGTCAGCGGCAGCGTGCGCTCGAGCACGAGCGGCTGCGCGGTCCACAGCTCGGCGGCGAGGAACTCGACCGCCGGCGCGGCGGTCATCGACTGCGCTACCGGCGCCGCGGGCCGGCGCAGCGCCACCGCGGCGGCCACACCGCCGACGGCGGCCAGCGCGACGACGGCGAACAGCGTGCGGCGCTTCATCGGGCCGTCCTGCGCCGCGCGCCCGCGCGGCGTGCGGGCGCCGCATCTCTGCGCAGTGCTCGCAGCACGTTGTCGACGTGGGTCGCGACGTAGCGCTGCGGATCGACCGGCTGGTTGCCGCAGGGGCCGAGCGAATGCCGCCACAGCAGCAGCATCACCAGCGGAGCGATCATCACGCGGACGAAGGTGTCCGAATCGACCTTGCGGAACTCGCCCCGCCGCATGCCGCGTTCGAGCACGCCGGCGAGCAGCCGGTGCGCGGGATCGATCACCTCGTCGACGTAGAAGCGGGCGATTTCCGGGAAGTTGCCGCTCTCGCTGATCACCAGCTTGGGGATTCCGCTGGCGGGCGTGTCGCCGATGCGGCGCCACAACTCGCGCAGCAGGTACGCGAGCAGATCGGCGGTGTCGCCCGCGTAGCTGCGCACGAGCTGTTGCGCTTCGGCGATGTTGCGGACGATGTTCTCGCGTACGACCGCCTTGAACAGCTCTTCCTTGTTCGCGAAGTACAGGTACAGCGTGCCCTTGGAGACGCCGGCGCGCGCGGCGACGTCGTCGAGCCGCGTCCCCGCGTAGCCCTTTTCGACGAATAGCGCGAGCGCCGCCGCCAGCAGTTCCAACGGGCGCGCCTGTTTGCGTCTTACCCAGCGCGGCTGCGCCGCGGTCGTCTGAGCCGTCGCCATCGAGCCGAGTGCGCGAAGAAGATGCCCGCGGGACGCAGCGACCCGACCGGAGGAGGAGTCAGGACGGAGGGAGGGGCCGCCGCGCCCGCGGAGCAATCGATGATTCAGGGTCGGTCGTAACTAACTGACCGGTCAGTAATGTAGGGCCGACGGTGGCCGCCGGTCAAGAGAGGTGGCTCCGTTTGTTTGAACACGATCCGGGCTGAGATAAGTGGATCGGCTGCGGTTTGAAGTTGCTCGAACTGCCGCGAGGCAGCCTTGTCCACAGGGCCTGGTTGTGGTCAACGCGCTGGCC
>JBFMFC010000002.1:0-38908 GCA_040752195.1 Pseudomonadota bacterium
CAAAACGCAGCCACGCACCGCATCCGCCGCGCGCGGCCAAGCCGACGCAGACCGCCGCGCACGGCAAGCGACGCGACGACCGCGCGCCGCACCGCGAAGACGACGGCACTGTGCGCAGCAACCTGCCGCCCGCGCTGCAGGCCGCCTTTCGCCGCACGCGCTGAGTCGCGCGTCGCCCCGCGGCGGGGGAAACCGGCGCGAACGTTCTGGCGGCGCGCCTGATCGCTCCCGGTCCCGTTGCAAGACAGGAGCGGGCGGGCTCGGCGATCGTCGCGCCGCGCAAGCCCGCTGCCCACTCGTCCCCGGACCGGTGAGCGCCGCGCGGACCCGCGCGAGCGGGGCGCGTGGCACACTTTCGCCATGGGCACGCCGATCGAAGTCGTTCACAACGCGGCCGCTTCGCGCTTCGAGGCGCGCATCGAAGGGCATTTGTGCCGCGCCGACTACCGGATCGAGGGCGACGTGATGCGCATCTTTCACACCGAGGTCGCTCCGGCGCTCGAAGGCCGCGGGATCGCCGCCGCGCTCGTGCGCGCGGCGCTCGACTACGCGGCGGCGAACGGGCTGAAGGTCGTACCGCAGTGTTCGTACGTGCGCGCGTACCTGCGGCGTCACCCCGAGGCGCAAGGACTGCTCGCGCCCGACGCTTCGCTCTGACGCTGCCAAGCGGCAGCGCACCGCATGGACTCGACCCGGCTCACGAGCGGACGCGAAGACGAGTGGATCGTCGCCGACATCGGCGGCACGTACGCGCGCTTCGCACGCTGGCGTGCGACCGTCGGGCTCGCCGCCTTCGCGCGCTACCGCAACGACGATTTCGCCGATCCCGCCGCACTGATCGACCGCTACCGGCGCGACGCCGCGCCGGCCGCGCGATGCGCGCTGCTCGCGCTCGCGCTGCCGGTCGGTCGCGGCGAGCTGAGGATGACCAATCGCGACTGGGCCTTCACCGCCGACGGACTGCGCGACGCGCTCGGCCTGGCGCGTCTGCACCTCGTCAACGACTTCGTTGCGGCCGCTGCCGGAATCGGCGGACTCGCGGCGCACGAGCGCACGCGCATCGGCGGCGACGAACAAGCCCGCGGGACCACACTCGCGGTCGGTCCGGGCACCGGGCTCGGCGCGGCGGCGATCGTGTTCCTCGACGGGCATGAGCACGTCATCGCGAGCGAGGCGGGCCATATGGGCGCCGCGCCGACGGGCGCGCTCGCGCGGGCGGCGTACGAGCGCGCGCGCGCGCGCTTCGGCCGCGTGTCGTGGGAGCGGCTGCTGTGCGGCGAAGGCCTCGCGCTGTTCGACGCCGCGGCGCGCGGCGCCGACGAGGCGCGCGCGCCGGCTTCCGTCGCGGCGGCCGCACACGCCGGCGAAGAACCGGCGCGGCGCGCGGCCGGCGCATTCTCAGGCGCGCTCGGCGAATTCGCCGGCGATCTGGCGCTCGCGTTCACCGCGACCGGAGGCGTGCATCTCACCGGCGGCGTGCTGAGCGGGCTCGGCGATGCCTTCGATTCGGCTGCGCTGCGTGCGGGCTTCGAGGACAAGGGACGCTTCGCCGCGCTGCTTCGAAACGTGCCGTGCTTCCGCGTCCACGCCGATGACCTCGCGCTGCGCGGCCTGGCTCGCCTGCTCGCCGGCGCCGTGAGCGCGCCGATCGTCGACGCCGACGGCTGACACACCGGGGCTACCGGCTCGGCGTTTCGTCGTCGTCGTTGCGCCCGCGCGTCGGCCACCAGCGCTGCAGCAGTTCGCCCGCCCACTTCTGCCCGCCGAGGCCGAAGGCGATCGCCAGCGCCA
Organism: Pseudomonadota bacterium; assembly: GCA_040752195.1. Classification (GTDB taxonomy): domain Bacteria; phylum Pseudomonadota; class Gammaproteobacteria; order Burkholderiales; family Burkholderiaceae_F; genus DSNY01. The sequence continues at coordinate 1,792 of JBFMFC010000002.1, forward strand.
GCACGATCCCGCCGAACAGGATCAGAAACGTGTAACGAACGATCTCGCCGCCGATCGCGAGCTGTTCGAGCGCGATCAGAACCACGAACACCAGGATCGCGTACTGCGCGATGCGGCCGAGCAGGTCGGCGTCCTGCATCTCGACGTTGCGGCAGTAGCTTTGCACCGCGCCGGACACGAAGCGCGCGAAATACGCGCCGAACACGATCACCAGCAGCGCGACGAACAGCCGCGGCAGAAACAGGAACACGCGGGTCAGCAGGTCGGTCACGTAGGTCAGCCCCAGGCCGTTGGCGGCGATCACCAGTGCGCCCAGGATCACCAGCCAGTAGGCGAGCGTGCCGACGAACGCAGTCGTGTCGCGCTCGATACCGCCCTGCTGCAGAAAGCCGTCGATGCCGGCGCGTTCGGTCAGCACGTTGAAGTTGATCGCGCGCAGACCCCGAATCGCGGCGAAGCGCAGCGCCTTGGCGATCAGCCAGCCGGCGATCAGCACGACGATCGCGACCGCAAGCCGCGGCAGATACGTGCCGACCTGGACCAGAAACGCCCGCACGGGCTCGAACATCACGTCGACGTTGTTCATCGCGGCCTCCTTCATGCGAGGGCCAGCAGCCGCTTGATGCCGGCGATGGCGATGCCAGCCCAGGTCGGTCGGTTGGTGAGCTCGTAGCGCAGTTCGTAGCAGGCCTTTTCCAGCTCGAACAGGCGCAGCAGCGCGGCGGCCGTCGGCGGATACAGCGCGCCGGCGGTTTCGCGATAGGCGTCGAGGAACGCGCGCCGCGCGCCCTCTTCCCACGCCTGCGCCCGCGCCTGCGACTCGCGCGCGGGCGCCGCGGCGGCGACGCGCTCGACGGCCGCGGCGGCGGCGTAGCCGAACGAGCGCAGCATGCCGGCGACATCGCGCAGCGGCGAGTGCTTGGCGCGACGCTCTTCGAGTGCGCGCGCCGGTTCGCCTTCGAAGTCGATGATCACCCAGTCGTTGTCGCGCAGCAGCACCTGGCCGAGGTGCAGATCGCCGTGATGCCGGATCCTGGTGCCCGCGTCGCCTTGCGGGGCGGCGATCGCGGCGACGAGCGCATCGCGCGCGGCGAGCACGGCGTCGGCATCGGCGCGCGCCGCTGCCGGCAGCTCGTCGCGCCGCCGCGCCAGCAGCTCGATCGCGGCGCGCGCCTCGTCGCGGATGGTGCGCACCCAGTTCGCGACGTCGTCGCGTGTCACCGGCTCCGGCGCGAACGCCGGATCCGCGCCCGAGGCGAACGCAAGGTGCAGCTCGGCGACGCGCCTGCCCAGCGTCTGCGCCAGCGCCGCGTAGTCGCCGAACGTCTCGTCGGCGGCGCGGCTTTCGAGCCGGCGCGCGACGTAGTCGACGGTGAACGTCCAACCGTCGCCCTGGTTTTCGACGTACGCCTGCAGCAGTGCCAGGCTGCTCGCCGCTCCGTCCGCGTCGACGTACTCCACGCTGCCGGCGAGCGGCACGCAGTGTTTGAAGCCGGCCACGTCGGTCAGAAAGCGGCCGATCTCGAGCTCCGGGTTCAACCCGGTTCGCACGCGGCGATAGATCTTCAGGAAGAGCTGCCGGCCGAGCTGCATCACCGTGTTGCTGCTCGATCCCGGGACGCGCGTCACGGGCTTGCGCGACTCCGGCGTGCCGGCAAGCTGAGCGAACGCGCGGGTCGGCGTGAACAGCAGCCTGCCGTGCGCGGTCGGAAGCTCGGCGCAGGCACCGATCGCCTCGACCAGCGCGGCGCAGAACTCCGGATCCTGTGCGGCGTCGGCGAGCGCACCGACCTGCGCCTGCTGGCGCACCTTCGCGATCGCCGCCGGCGCCAGCGCGCGGCTGCGCTCTTCGTCGTCTTCCCACGCGAGCGCGAACGGCAGGAAGTAGCGCGCCGCTTCCGCCGCTTCGGTCTCGACGTGGGCGACCGCGAGCAGCCAGCTCTGCCGGCCATGTTTCAGCAGCGCGTGATCGGCGAGCGCGACGCGCCGGATCGCCTCGCCCTTTGCGGCGTACCAGCGCTCGCGCGCGACGAAGCGCGGCAGCACCTGCGTTTCGAGCTGCTTGCGCAAGCGCTCCGCCATGCCGATGCGCCACGGCACCACGCGGTCGCGGAAGAAACTCGACCAGCCATCGAACAGCACCAGCACCTGCAGGTCCTCGGGCGCGAGCCGCTCGCTGTGCCAGTCGGGCACCGGCACGTCGGTTGCCAGGCGAAACCAGAAGAAGCCGTGCGACGGCAGCGTCAGCAGGTAAGGCAGTTCGCCCACCGGCGGAAACGCGGTGCGGCCGAGCAGCTCGACCGGAACGCGGCCGCGGTACCCGGCGAGGTCCAGCTCGACCGGCTGCGCCGAGCGCGCCAGATTGGCGACACACAGGATCGCCTCGTCGCCGTATTCGCGCACGAACGCCAGCACCTTGCGGTTGCCCGGATGCAGGAAGCGCAGCTTGCCGCGGCCGAACGCCCGATGGCCGCGCCGCACCGCGATCAGCCGCCGCGTCCAGTTGAGCAGCGACGACGGATCGCGGCTCTGCGCCTCGACGTTGACCGCCTCGAAGCCGTACACCGGGTCCATGATCGGCGGCAGATACAGCCGCTGCGGGTCGGCGCGCGAAAAGCCGCCGTTGCGATCGCTGGTCCACTGCATCGGCGTGCGCACGCCGTCGCGGTCGCCGAGGAAGATGTTGTCGCCCATGCCGATCTCGTCGCCGTAGTAGACGATCGGCGAACCCGGCATCGACAGCAGCAGGCTGTTCATCAGCTTGATGCGATCGAGGTCGTTTTCCATCAGCGGCGCCAGACGCCGGCGGATGCCCAGGTTGATGCGCGCACGCTGGTCGGCCGCGTACATCCGGTACATGTAGTCGCGCTCGCGGCTGGTGACCATCTCGAGCGTGAGCTCGTCGTGATTGCGCAGAAAGATCGCCCATTGGCAGACGTCCGGGATCTCCGGTGTCTGCGCCATGATCTCGACGATCGGATGGCGGTCCTCCATCGCGATCGCCATGTACATGCGCGGCATCAGCGGGAAGTGATACGCCATGTGGCACTCGTCGCCGGCGCCGAAGTATTCCGCCACGTCCTCCGGCCACTGGTTCGCCTCGGCCAGCAGCACGCGGCCCGTGTAGCGCGCGTCGAGCGCGGCGCGGATCTTCCTGACGATCGCGTGCGTCTCCGGCAGGTTCTCGTTGCTGGTGCCTTCGCGTTCGACCAGGTACGGAATGGCGTCCAGCCGGAAGCCGTCCACGCCCATGTCGAGCCAGAAGCGCATCGTCCGGATCACCGCCTTCAACACCTGCGGGTTGTCGAAGTTCAGATCCGGCTGATGATGGAAGAAGCGGTGCCAGTAGTACTGCTGCGCGACCTCGTCCCAGGCCCAGTTCGACTTCTCGCTGTCGGTGAAGATGATGCGCGTGCCGGCGTACTTGTTCGGGTCGTCGCTCCAGACGTAGAAATTGCGCTTGCCCGAACCCTTCGGCGCGCGCCGCGCGGCCTGGAACCACGGGTGCTGGTCGGAGGTGTGGTTGACGACGAGCTCGGTGATCACGCGCAGCCCGCGCTTGTGCGCCTCGCGCACGAAGCGGCGGAAGTCGTCGCGCGTGCCGTACGCGGGGTGCACGTTGTGGTAGTCGGCGACGTCGTAGCCGTCGTCGCGGAACGGCGACGGGTAAAACGGCAGCAGCCAGAGCGTGTTGACGCCGAGGTCGCGCAGGTAGTCGAGCTTGCTCGTCAGCCCCGGAAAGTCGCCGATGCCGTCGTCGTTGGAGTCGAAGAACGCCTTGACGTGCAGCTCGTAGACGATCGCGTCCTTGTACCAGAGCGGATCGTCGCCGGGCTTGGCCGCGGCGGCGGCGCGTGGCGCGACGGTGGCGGAAGCATCCATTACATGAAGTAGTCGAAGTCCTGCTCGCGGTGCACGCGCCGCTGCAGCCGGAACACGTGCACCGGGCAGCGCTGCGGGTCCAGGCTGACGAAGTTGCGCGCGCCGTGCCAAAGATAGCGCGCGCCGGTGACGAGGTCGTGCATCTGGTAAGGCCGGTCTTCCTGTACGCCGAATGCGGCGAGGTCGAGCGTGAGCCAGCCCGACTGCGCGTGGTGCGGATCGAGATTGACCGCGCACACGATCACGTTCGACAGATCGGGCGTGGATTTCGCATACGCGATCATCTGCTCGTTGTCGATCGGCAGGAAGCGCAGCGAGTCGTCGCGCTGCAGCGCCGGGTTGGCGCGCCGGATACGGTTGAGCGCCCCGATGAAGGGCGCGAGCGAATCGGGCCGGTCGCGGTCCCAGTGCCGCAACTGGTACTTCTCCGAGTCGAGGTATTCCTCGGAGCCCGGTTCGCGCGGCGTCTGCTCCATCAATTCGTACGCCGGACCGTAGATGCCGTAGCTCGCCGACAGCGTGGCCGCCAGCGCCACGCGCGCCATGAAGGTGCCGCGCGTGCCGAACTGCAGCGCTTCGGTCAGGATGTCGGGCGTGTTCGGCCAGGCGTTCGGGCGGAAGTACTCGCGCCCGGGCCCGTGCGCGAGTTCGGTGAAGTATTCGGTCAGCTCGCGCTTGGTGTTGCGCCAGGCGAAGTAGGTGTAGCTCTGCGTGAAGCCGAGCTTGGCGAGCCGATGCATCACCTTCGGCCGCGTGAACGCCTCGGACAGAAAGATCAGATCGGGATGCTTGCCCTTGAGCCGGTCGATCACCCACTCCCAGAACGCAAACGCCTTGGTGTGCGGGTTGTCGACGCGAAAGATCTTCACCCCCTGCTCGATCCAGAATTCGAGCACGCGCGCCAACTCCAGCCACAGCTCGCGCCAGCGCGCGCTTTCGAAATCGAACGGATAGATGTCCTGATACTTCTTCGGCGGGTTCTCCGCGTACTGCACGCTGCCGTCGGGGCGGCGGCGGAACCATTCGGGGTGTTCTCGCACGTACGGATGGTCGGGCGCGCACTGGAACGCGATGTCGAGCGCGATCTCCAGCCCGTGCTCGTGCGCTCGCGCCACCAGCCGGCGAAAGTCCTCGAGCGTGCCCAGTTGCGGATGAACCGCGGTGTGCCCGCCTTCGGCGGCGCCGATCGCCCACGGACTGCCGACATCGTCCGGCCCGGCCGCGAGCGCGTTGTTCCTGCCCTTGCGCTGCAACTGGCCGATCGGATGGATCGGCGGCAGGTACAGCACGTCGAAGCCCATCTGCGCCACGTACGGCAGCAGCTTCTCGCAATCGGCGAACGTACCGTGGCGGCCGGGCTCGGGCGAGGCCGAACGCGGAAACATCTCGTACCACGCCGAAAAGCGCGCGCGCTCTCGATCCACCACCAGCGGCAGCTCGCGCGCATGCCACGCCGCGAACTGCAGGTCGGGATGGCGCGCGGCGAGCGCCGAAAGCGCCGGGTCGAGCGCGACGCGCTTCAGCGCTTGCGCGTCGTTCGCACCGGCGGCCGCGCGCGCCAGCTCGTCGGCCCAGCGCTGCAGCCGCTCGCGCTCGCCGCCGTCGTTCGTTCGACTTGCTGCGCCGGCGACGAGCTGCGCGCCGCTGCGCAGTGCGAGCCGGATGTCGTCGATGTCCACGCGGCGCGCCATATCGTGCTGCCACGACAGGAAGTGATCGACCCACGCGCACACCGTATAGCGATAACGGCCGACCGCATCGAGGCGAAAGCTGCCGCGCCAGCGATCGTTGCCGACGTGCGCCATCGGCGCGATCTGCCACGGCATGCCGTCGTCGCGCCGCCACAGCAGCGCGCAGGCGACCGCATCGTGGCCGTCGGCGAAACAATCGGCCTCGACGACGAAGGTGTCGCCGACCGTGCGCTTGACCGCGAAGCGGCCGTCGTCGATCTGCGGCGCGACGTTTTCGACGACTACACGGATGCGGCCGTCGCGCTGCCCGAGCGGCTGGACGCTGTCGGCCGTCTCAGGCATCGGTCCGCTCCCGCTTGAACACCAGCACCGCCAGCGGCGGGAGCGTCAGCGTCAGCGAGAACGGCCGCCCGTGCGCGCCGACCGGCGCCGCCTCCACGCCGCCGAAGTTGCCCGCGCCGCTGCCGCCGTAGTCGCGCGCGTCGCTGTTCAGCAGCTCGCGCCAGCGCCCGCCGGCCGGCGCGCCGACGACGTAGTTCGCCCGCGTGACCGGCGTGAAGTGGCAGACCACGAGCAGCTCGGCGCCGTCGGCGGCGCGGCGCAGGAAAGCGAGGACGCTGGCGTCGCGGTCCTCGCAGTCGATCCACTCGAAGCCGCGCGCGTCGAAATCGATCTGGTGCAGCGCCGGCTCGCCGCGATACACCCGGTTCAGATCCTTCACCCAGCGCTGCACGCCGGCATGTTCGGCGTGCTCGAGCACGAACCACTCCAGCGCGGCATCGTGATTCCACTCGGGCCGCTGGCCGAATTCGCCGCCCATGAACAGCAGCTTCTTGCCCGGATGCGTCCACATGTAGCCGAGCAGCAGCCGCAGGTTGGCGAACTGCTGCCAGGCGTCGCCCGGCATGCGGCCGATCAGCGAGCCCTTGCCGTGCACGACTTCGTCGTGCGACAACGGCAGCACGAAGTTCTCGCTGAACGCGTACAGCAGCGAGAAGGTGAGCTTGTCGTGGTGGTAGCGGCGGTGGATCGGGTCCTGCTGCATGTACTTCAGCGTGTCGTGCATCCAGCCCATGTTCCACTTCAGCCCGAAGCCGAGCCCGCCCAGATGCACCGGCCGCGACACCATCGGCCAGGCCGTGGACTCCTCCGCGATCAGTTGCACGTCCGGGTGATCGCGGTACGCGGACGCGTTGAGCATCCGCAGGAAGTCAATCGCCTCCAGGTTCTCGCGCCCGCCGTAGCGGTTCGGAATCCACTCGCCCTCCTTGCGCGCGTAGTCGAGATACAGCATCGAAGCGACCGCGTCCACGCGCAGCCCGTCGACGTGGTACTCGTCGAGCCAGAACAGCGCGCTCGACAACAGGAACGCGCGCACCTCGTGGCGGCCGTAGTTGAAGATCGACGAGTTCCATTCCGGATGGAAACCCTGGCGCGGATCCTGGTGCTCGTACAGATACGTGCCGTCGAAGCGCGCCAGCCCGTGCGCGTCGGCGGGGAAATGCGAAGGCACCCAGTCGAGGATCACACCGATACCGGCCCGGTGCAGCACGTCGACGAAGTACTTGAAGTCCTGCGGCGTGCCGTAGCGCGCGGTCGGAGCGAAGTAGCCGGTGCACTGGTAACCCCACGAGCCGTAGAACGGGTGCTCGGTCACGGGCAACAACTCGACGTGCGTGAATCCGGTCGCGCGCACGTAGTCGGCGAGCTGGTGCGCGAGCTCGCGATAGCCGAGCCAGTTGCCGGCCTGGTCGCGCCGCCACGAACCGAGGTGCACTTCGTAGATCGCCAGCGGCGCGTCGAGCGCATTGCGCCGCCGTCGCTCGCCCATCCACTCGCCGTCGCCCCATTCGTAATCGAGCGCCCACGCGCGCGACGCGGTCGCCGGCGGCGCCTCGGAGAAAAACGCGAACGGATCGGCCTTGTCGAGCGCCTCGCCCGCGCGCGTGACGATGCGGTACTTGTAGGCTTGGCCCGGCTGCACACCGGCCACCTGCCCCTCCCACACGCCGCAGCCGTCGGGCCGCGGCGCGAGCGGGTCCGCCTCGGGGTCCCAGCCGTTGAACTCGCCGATCACCGAAACGCGTTCCGCGTTCGGCGCCCACACGCCGAAGTGCGCGCCGCCCGACTGCAGATGGCAGCCGAGCTTGCGATAAAGCCGTACGTGCGTGCCTTCGCGCAGCAGGTAAACGTCATGGCTTGTCAACGCCCCGGACGCCGACCCGCGGGGCGTATCCGTTCCTTCCGTCGCTTCGCGAACCTTCATGCGCTCCTCGCATCCGCAGCGCGACCGCCGCTGCGGCAGTGCAAACGATGATCCGGATCGAACCTTAGTGGGCGCCGACGCGCCGTTGAATCGGGCAAGACCGGTACGGGAATCATCGTAGTTCGTGACCGCAGGGGCTAACGAAGTTCCGCGCGCGGCGAAACCCACAACGCGCCGGGAAAGCCGTTCCACGCCTGCGCCAGCGGCAGTGTCGCACCGACTTCACGCGTCGTCCCGCTCAGCCTTTCGCGCAGCGGCGGCAGCGGCGCGAGCGGCGACAGATCGACAGCGGTATCGCCCCACACCGCTTCGCCCACCGGCAGCTCGCCGACCGCGGCGCCGAGCCGCGCGAACAGGCGGCCCGCGATCACGATCGCGACCTCGTCGCCGTGCCGGCGCGCGAACGCGACGACGTGCGCGGCCTTGGCACCGGTCGCTTCCAGCGGCACGTACTCGCCCTGCTCGAACAGCGCGCGCCGCTCGCGGCGCAACGTCAGGCAGCGCCAGGTGACCCACAGCTTGGCCAGGCCGTTCGCAAATAGTTCGCGCAGGGGCGGGCCTTCGTCCAGGCGCGCCGCGAGCGATTGCAACTGCGCGAGCGCGGCGCGTAGCGCGGCGAAGTCCACCGGCGCGCGGTTGTCGGGGTCCATGAGCCGCAGCGTGATCGTCTCGTTGCCCTGGTAGATGTCAGGCACGCCGGGCGAGGCGAACTTCGCGAGCGCCATCGTCACGCTGTTTAGCTGGCCGTACCACGCGAGCGGCGCGACGCTGGCGCGCAGGTCGTCGAGGAACAGGTTGCCGGGCGCGCGCGCCAGCGCCCCCTCGACGAAACCCTTCAGCGCGTCTTCGTACTCGCGATTCGGGTTGATCCAGCTCGTGCGCAGCTTCGCCTCGCGCGCCCCTTTCAACCACGCCGCGCACACGCGCTCGCGCCAGGCAGCGAGCGACGCTTCGTCGAGTTCCCCCGCCGGCAGCGTGCCGGCCAGCAGTTGGTACAGCGCGTACTCGTCGTTGCGCGAAGGCGCGCGCGCACCGTCGACCGTGCGGCGATACCGTCGGTTCAGACGGCTGAAGCGCCGCACCGCGAGCCGCCATGCGGCGGGCATCTCGGAGATCGCGTTCAGCCGGTTGCGCACGTCCTCGGAACGCTTGGAGTCGTGCGTGCTGGTCGCCAGCATCGTATGCGGCCAGCGCGCGCGGCGGTCGCGGCTGGCGGCGTGCCAGGCGGCCACGCGGATGCCGAAGATCTCCGGATCGCAGCCGACGTCGTTCAACGACAGCAGCCGGTTGAAGCGATACAGCGCGGTGTCTTCGATTCCCTTCGCCGCCACCGGCGCGGTGAACTGCTGAAAGCGCCGCGCGAACGCGAGCGCCTCGGGCGTCGGGCCGTTGGCGGCGTGGCCGAGCAGCGCGGCGTGGACGAAGTCGAAGATGCCGGGGTCGGCCGCGCGGCTGCGCGCCCGCGCCCGCCCGACCGCCCAGTCGATGTAGCGGCGATCGGCGGCGGTCGGTTCGTCGACGATGTAAGTGCGGTACACCGGAAACGAGGCGGCCACCGCGGCGAGCGCTTCGCGCAGCGCGGGCTGCGTGAAGTCGCGCGTGCGCGGATCCGCGCGGGCGAGGCGCAGCAGCCGGTTCGCGAGCACGGTCAGTTCGCCGGCCAGGGCGCCGGTCATCACCTCGCGCCGGCCCGCGTAGGCGATGTCGTCCCATTCGCCGGCCTCGTCACCGACGAACGCGCGCCAGGCGCGGTCGATCCGCTGCCGGTTCGCGCCGTCGACCAGCAGCCCGTTGATCACCGTCGCGAAGCGATAGCCGGTGGTGCCGTGAACGGCCCAGTCGCCGCGCAAGTCCTCGTGCGCGGCGAGGACCTTCTCGGCGACCACGTAGAGCGGTCTGGGCTCGACGCGAAGCTGCGCGTCGATGCGTTCGGGCGCAACGCCCGCCGCACGCAGGTGCCCGCGCTGAACGCGGTCGAAGTACTGCTGCGGATCGAGGAGCCCGTCGGGGTGGTCGATGCGCAGCCCGTCGATCGCTTGCTGCGCGGTCCACTGCAGAAGCTTCGCGTGCGTGGCTTCGAATACCGCCTCGTCTTCCATGCGCAGCGCGGCCAGATCGTTGACGTCGAAGAAGCGCCGGTAGTTGATCTCGTCGCCTGCCACCCGCCACGATGCCAGCCGGTACGCCTGCGCTTCGAGCAGCGCGTGCAGCGCATCGCCGCCGCCGTGCGCGCGGCATGCCTCTTGGAGCGCTTCGCGCAGCCAGCGGTGCGCCACGACCAGCTGCGCGAGCCGCCGCTGCAGGCGCGGCGCATCGCTGCGTCGCGCGGCCAGCGCGGCCGCGTCCTCGCTGTCGCACGGCGCGAGCGCGGCGAACGCATGCGCGAGCTCCGCGAGTGCGGCGCGCGCGGCGGGGCCTGCGAACGGATGCGCGGCCGCGTGCGCGAGCAGCGGCGGATACGTGCGCGGATCGAGCGGAAAGCGATGGTCGAAGTACAGCACCGCGAACGCGCCCGCGTCGGCGTCGAACACCAGCCACAGCTCGCCGCGCTCGAGCACGCGGCCGTAGTGGTCGCCGAGCACCGGCAGCAGCACCTTGCCGCGCAGCGCGGGGTCGATCGGCGCCCAGTCGATGTCGAAGAAGCGCGCGTACGCCGAGGCCGGGCCGTTTTCCAGCACGTCGAGCCACCACGCGTTGTCGGCGCGCAGCACGCCCATGTGGTTGGGCACGACGTCGGCGATGTGCCCCATGCCGTGCGCGCGCAGGGTCGCGACGAAGGCTTCGAAATCGGCCGCGGTCCCGATCTCGGGATTCAGCGCCCGGTGGTCGACGATGTCGTAGCCGTGCGGGCTGCCGGCGCGCGCGCGCAGATACGGCGAGCAGTAGACGTGCGAGATGCCCAGCTCGGCCAGATACGGCACGATCGCGGCCGCCTGCGCGAACGTGAAGTCGCGGCTCAGTTGCAGCCGATAAGTGGCGCGCGGAATCACCGTCGGCGGCGGCGCGGCCGGCGCGGCCGCGCGCGGCCGCGCGGCGGCGAACGTCGCCGCGCAGTCGACGAAGCGCGCATCGGCGGCCCAGCGCTCGAGCGGCACCTCGAGCTTGCGTTGCCAGTTCGGATGCTCGCTCGTCGTTCCGGGCAGGTTGACCTGCTCGCGCGCACCGAAGACGTCTTCGGGCTGCACGACCGCGATCGCGGCGGCGGTGCGCGCGATGTGCGCATGGATCGCGTGCGACAGCCGCTCGTCCAGCGACGGCGGCGGGTCGGTCGCCTCCGGCAGCAGGCCCTCGCGCACGAGCATGTGAAGCAGCGCCGGCCGGTCGCGCGCGCGTTGCGCGCGCTGCGCCGCTGCCAGCTCGTCGCTCGGGAACAGGTTCAGCGCCGCGCGCAGCGCCAGATCGCGCTCCTCCCACCAGCCCGCCAGCGTCGGCAGGTCGTGGGTCGAGGCGGCCACCAGCGCGAGCGCCGGAAAGTCGGCCGGCGCGCGAAACCCGCCGTCGGCTTCGCGCTCGAAGTACAGCACCTTGTACGACAGCACACCGGCGGCGGCGAGCGCGGCGCGGATCGCAGCGGGTACCGTGCCGAGGTCTTCGCCGATGACCAGGCAACGGTTGCGATGGCTTTCGATCGTCACGGCCGCGGCGAGCTCTTCGAACGCGTAGTGAACGTACGCGCCTTGCGCCGCGTCGATCCCCGGCGGGATCAGATACAGCCGCATCAGCGCCATCACGTGGTCGATGCGCAGCGCGCCGGCGTGCCGCATGTTCGCGCGCAGCACCGCGACGAAAGGCGCGTGCGCAGCGGCGCGCAACGCTTCGGGCCGCCACGGCGGCAACCCCCAGTCCTGCCCTTTCGGGTTGAAGTCGTCGGGGGGTGCGCCGATCCGGACCCCGTGCGCATACAGGCGCTGCTCGGCCCAGCTCTCGGCGCCGCCCGCGTCGACCGACACCGCCAGGTCCGCATACAGGCCGACCGCCATGTCCGCCGCGCGCCGCGCCGCCGCCGCGAGCTGCTCGTCGGCGAGCCATTGCAGATACGCGTAGAAGTCGACGCGTTCGGCGTTGGCCGCCGCGAACGCGGCAACCGCGGGCGAATCCGGATCGCGATACTCCGTCGGCCAGGCAGGCCAGCCCCAGTGCGCCGGGTCGCGCGCGTACAGATGTTCCTGCAGCGCTTCGAATAGCGCGTGGCGGCGCAGGTCCTCGCTGCCCGTGCGCTTGAACCGGTCGAACGCCTGCGCGCGTTCGCCGCGCACCTCGCGCGCGAGCAGTTCGAGGATCTCGAACTTCACCGCACGCACGCCTTCGTAGTCGACGAATTCGGCGGCGCGCAGCCGCGCGAGCCGATCCTGGAATTCGGCGGAGGCGACCCGCGCACGCGCGGCGGAGCTCGCCGCGAATTCCGGCACCGCCTCGACGTCGAGGTACAGCACATTGAGGAACAGCCGGCTCGATGGGCTGTAAGGGCTGAAGTGGCGCGGATCGTGGGCGAACAGCGCGTGCAGCGGGTTCAGCCCCACGAGATCGGCGCCGTGCCGCACAGCAAGATCGACCACGTTGGCCAGGTCGGTGAAGTCGCCGATGCCCCAGTTGCGTTGCGAGCGCAGCGCGTACAGCTGGATCGCCAGCCCCCAGATGCGGCGGCCGGCCGCGAGCGCCGGCGGCAGGTAGCAGCGCTCGGGGGCGACCCACAACGCCGCCTCGGCCGCGCCGCGCGCATCGAGCACTTCGAGCCGGTGATATCCGACCGGCGGCACGCCGTCGATCGACACCGCGCGCGCCACCTGCGCTTCGCCGTCGACCACGGCGCGCTCCACCAACGGCCAGTCGGCGGGCGTGAACGCGCCCGCGCGCACAGCGCCGTCTTCCAGCCGCAGCCGCCACGCGATCGGCGTTTGATCGTCGCGCTCGCGCAGATTGACGCGCAAGGTGAAGGTGGGGCGGTCCGCGGCGACGACGATCACCGGCGCGATCGTCCGCGCCCACAGCGCGCGCTGCCGCGCCGCCAGCGCGGCCGCCGCATCGTCGGCATCGACGCCGAGCGCGGCGAGCAGCGCGCGCAGCGTCTGCGGCGGCGCCTGCCGCGCGACACCCCAGATGTCGTCGTACGCGAGCTGAATGCCGCAGTCGTCGGCAAGCCGCGCGAGCGCGTCAGCCATGCTCGTTGTCCAGCACCCAGCGCACGCCCCACGGCGCCAGCCGGTCGGTCGCGGGCGCGGTCGAGTAGATCGCTTCACCGGCCGGCATCGGCACGCCGATCGCGGCAGCGTCCTCGTCGGCCGGTAGATAGGCGTGCAGATGCAGGCGCGCGCCGCCGGCCGGCCAACCGACGTGCAGCAATCCCGGCGCGGCGATCTCGAAGCGGCCCGCGCCCGCCTGCGCAGCCAGCGCAGCGATGCGCCGCTGGCGCAGCGCGATGAGGTCGCGGTAGAACGCGAGCCATTGCGCGTGCGGCGCGCGTTCGCGCTCGGACCAGTCGAGCTTGCTGGCGGCAAAGGTAGCGACTGCGTTCGGATCGGGGATGCGGCTGCGCGCGGCAGCGTCGGCGAACGCGGCCATGCGGCCGAACTCGGCGCGGCGGCCGTTGCGCACCGCTTCGGCCAGCTCGGCGCCGAAGTCGCAGAAGAACAGGAACGGCGTACTCGCGCCCCACTCCTCGCCCATGAACAGCAGCGGCGGCGCCGGCGCCAGCAGCACGCAGGCCGCGAGCGCGCGCAGCTTGTGCGCGCTCGTCAACGCGACGAGCCGTTCGCCGAATGCGCGGTTGCCGATCTGGTCGTGTGTCTGCAGGTAGTTCACGAAAGCGGCCGGCGGCAGCTGCGCGCTCGGCTCGCCGCGCGCTTGACCGCCGCGAAAGCGCGACCGCTCGCCCTGATAGACGAAGCCCTCGGCGAGCGCGCGGCCGAAGCGCGCGAGCGGATCGTCCGCGTAGTCGACGTAGTAGCCGTCGATCTCGCCGGTGGCGAGCACGTGCGCGGCGTGGTGCAGATCGTCGTTGCATTGCGCGGTCGCGACGAGCGGGCGGCGATCCGCAGCGCGCGGGAGGTAGCGCGCTTCGTTGCGGTCGTTCTCGAGGATCAGGTGCACGTGGCGCTCGCGGCCGGGGCCGGCGCGGATCGCCCGCGCGATCTCCTCGACGATGTCGGGACGGCGCGCATCCGCGATCGCGTGCACGGCGTCGAGCCGCAGACCGTCGAAGTGAAACTCCTCGAGCCAGTACAGCGCGTTGTGAACGAAGAACGCGCGCACCGTGTCGACGCCGAAGTCGATCGCCGCGCCCCACGGCGTGTGCCGCCGCTCGTCGAAGAACGGCTGCGCGTAAGCGTGCAGGTAGTTGCCGTCCGGGCCGAAGTGGTTGTAGACGACGTCGAGAAACACCATCAGTCCGAGCGCGTGCGCGGCGGCGACGAGCCGCTTCAGATCCTCGGGCGTTCCATACGCCGCCGCCGGCGCGAACGCAAGCACGCCGTCGTAGCCCCAGTTGCGCGTCCCGGCAAACGCCGCCACCGGCATCAGCTCGATCGCGGTGACGCCGAGCGCGGCGACATCGTCGAGCCGCTCGATCGCCGCAGCGAACGTCCCTGCCGGCGTAAAAGCACCGACGTGCAGCTCGTAGATCACGGCCTCGTGCCACGGCCGGCCGCGCCAGTCGTCGGGCCAGTCGAACGCACGCGGGTCGGTGACGAGGCTCGGCCCGTGCACGCCTTCGGGGTTGCAGCGCGACGCCGGGTCGGGAACGACGAGTCGCCCGTCGATGCGATACGCGTAGCGCGTACGTGCATCGGCGCGCGCGGTCGTCGTCTCGTACCAGCCGCCGGCGAGCGCCCGCATCGGCAGCGCTTCGCCGTCGAGCAGCAGCAGGTCGACGCGCCGCGCGCTCGGCGCCCACAGGCGGAAGCGCACGCCGCCTTCGACGAGCGCCGCGCCGAACGGCATCGCGTGCGCGCGCGTGCTCATCCGGCGGGCGCCTGCAGCAGCGTCAGCACCGCGACCGCGCGCGCGGCGAGCGTGTACGCCGCGCCGGCATCGACCGCGCCGTCCTCGACCAGCCCGTCGCCGTACGCGGTGTCGAGTACGACCAGCCAGCGGCCGGCGCCGAGCCGCGCGGGGATCGTGAACTCGACCGGCTCGGCGCTGGCGTTGAACAGCAGCAGGAAGTCGTCGTCGGTGACGGCGCGGCCGCGCGCATCGGTTTCGTTCAAACCGTGCCCCGACAGATACACGGCGAGCGCGCGCGCATGATCCGACTCCCACTCCCGCTGCGTCATCTCCTGTCCGTCCGGTCGCATCCAGACGATGTCCTTGATGTCGCTGCCGTACAGCGGCCGGCCCTGGAAAAAATCGCGCCGGCGGAACGTCGGGTGCGCGCGGCGCAGCGCGATCATCCGGCGCACGAACGCGAGCAGCCGTTCGCGTTCGGCGTCGAGCGACCAGTCGACCCAGCTCGTCTCGTTGTCCTGGCAATATGCGTTGTTGTTGCCGTTCTGCGTGCGGCCGATCTCGTCGCCGGCGGTGATCATCGGCACGCCCTGCGACAGCAGCAGCGTGGCGATGAAATTGCGTTGCTGCTGCGCGCGCAGGCGGTTGATCTGCGGATCGTCGGTCGGCCCTTCGACGCCGCAGTTCCACGACAGGTTGTTGTCGTGGCCGTCGCGGTTGTCTTCGCCGTTCGCTTCGTTGTGCTTGTGGTTGAATGAGACGAGGTCGCGTAGCGTGAAGCCGTCGTGCGCGGTGATGAAATTGATGCTCGCGTACGGGCGCCGCCCGCTGCGGCCGTACAGGTCGCTCGATCCGGTGAGCCGGCGCGCGAACTCGCCGATCAGCCCGCCGTCGCCTTTCCAGAATGCGCGCATCGTGTCGCGGTAGCGGTCGTTCCACTCGGCCCACCCGGGCGGGAAGTTGCCGACCTGATAGCCGCCTTCGCCGAGGTCCCACGGCTCGGCGATCAGCTTGACCCGGTTGAGCACCGGGTCCTGCAGGATGACGTCGAAGAACGCGCCCAGCCGGTCGACCTCGTGCAGTTCGCGCGCCAGTGCCGACGCCAGGTCGAAGCGGAAGCCGTCGACGTGCATCTCGGTGACCCAGTAGCGCAGCGAATCCATGATCAGCTGCAGCACGCGCGGATGCCGCAGGTTGAGCGTGTTGCCGCAGCCGGTGTAGTCCATATAGCGGCGGCGGTCGCCTTCGACCAGCCGGTAGTACGACGCGTTGTCGATGCCGCGGAACTCGAGCGTGGGTCCCAGGTGGTCGCCCTCGGCGGTGTGGTTGTAGACGACGTCGAGGATGACCTCGATGCCGGCCGAGTGCAGCGCCTTGACCATCGCCTTGAATTCGGCGACCGGGTTGGCCGTGGCCGCGTAGCGCGGCTCGGGCGCGAAGTAGCCGAGCGTGTTGTAACCCCAGTAGTTGCGCAAGCCCATCTCGACCAGCCGGCGGTCGTCGACGAATGCGTGCACCGGCATCAGCTCGACCGTCGTGACACCGAGCCGCTTCAGGTACTCGACGACCGGCGCGCTCGCCAGCCCCGCGTACGTTCCGCGCAGCGCGGGCGGCACGTCCGGGTGGCGCATCGTGAAGCCGCGCACGTGCAGCTCGTAGATCACCATGTCGTTCCACGCGATCGCGGGCGGCCGGTCGTCGCCCCAGGTGAACGCGTTGTCGATGACCTGGCACTTGGGCATGCCGTGCGCGCTGTCGCGGCGGTCGAACGACAGATCCTCCTTCTTGTGGCCGACGATGTAGCCGTACAGCGCGTCGCTCCAGCGCAGCGCGCCGACCAGATTGCGCGCGTACGGATCGACCAGCAGCTTGTGCGGATTGAAGCGGTGGCCGTCGGTCGGGCGATATGGTCCGTGCACGCGGTAGCCGTACAGCATCCCGGGGCGCGCCTCGGGCAGGTAGCCGTGCCATACGTCGTGCGTGCGCTCGGCGAGCGGCACACGCTGCAGCTCGCGCCGGCCCGCCGGATCGAAAATGCACAGCTCGACGCGCTCCGCGTGTTCGGAAAACAGCGCGAAGTTCACGCCCTCGCCGTCCCACGTCGCGCCGTGCGGAAACGACTTGCCCGGCCAGACGGCCGTGATGGGCGGGTGCGTGGCGTCCGACATGCGTCATCCCTCTGACAGCCTCGAGACGTCGAGACGCTGTCTCTATGCGATCGATCGCCGAAGTCTACGGAGATTGCCCGGCCGGCATGCCCGTGCAGTCGCGTACGTGCACGCCGAAGCGAACGCATGCTGCACGGCGCCGGAACGATCGGATCGCGCTTTCGTGCTAGGTGTTTTACGTACGCGCTGTCGCGAACGCGGCGCAGTGCCGATCCGTTTAAAGTCTCGCGGGCCGCGCCTGATCCTCCCCAGGCCGAGCCGGCCGGTCGTCAATCCCATCGGCCGCCCTCTTCCGCGAACCCGCGCCGGTGTCCCCAGCGCGGGTCTGCGAACGCAGGCGGATGCGCGTTTGCGTCGCCCGCGGATGACCCGCATCCGATGTTTCGAACCTTGCGCCTCTCGCTTCGTTTTCTTCTGCCGCTGCTCGCCGCGCTGTTCGCGCTCGCCTACCTGTCGATGCCGCTCGTCGACGCGTTGACGCTACGCTGGTTCGTCCGCGACCTGGACATCCGCTCGGCCTTGGTCGCTCGCACGCTCGACCAGCAGCTCGCGGAGCTCGCCGCGGCGAAGTCGACCGCCCGCATCGACGCCCTGCTCGAGCGCGCGGCGGCCGACGAGCGATTGTTCGCACTCGGTCTGTGCGACGCCGACAAGCGGCTGGTGCGCAAGACGCAACGTTTTCCGGCGGCGGTCGACTGCGCTGTCCGCGAGCGCGTCGAACCGGGCACCGGCTTCGTGCTCGAGTTGCCGAGCGGGCCGCTGCACGTCTCCGTCGCCGACGTGCCGCACGACGGCGAACCCGTCGCTTCACTGGTGATGCTGCACGACATGAGCTTCGTGCAGCGACGCAGCGCCGACACGCGCAAGTACATCGTGTCGCTGTTCACGGTCATGGGGCTCGCGGTCGCGCTGATCACGGTCGCGGTCGCGCATCTGAGCTGGCGCGGCTGGGTGGCCGGCGTGCGGGCGATGCTGCGCGGCGAGGGCGTGATCCGTCCGTTTTCGCAGCCGCGCCCCGAGTTGCAGCCGCTGGTCGGCGACCTGCGCGCATTGCTGCGCGACATGCAGAACGAGCGGCGCGAGCAGGACGCGACGACGCTGCGGTGGAATCCGGAGGCACTGCGCCGGCTGCTGAAGGACCAGTTCTCCGGCGACGAGGTGATCCTCGTGTCCAACCGCGAGCCCTACATCCACGTCCGCTCGGCGCAGGGCATCCAGGTGCAGCGGCCGGCGAGCGGCCTGGTGACCGCGGTCGAGCCCGTGATGCGCGCGTGCTCGGGCACGTGGATCGCTCACGGCGGCGGCTCGGCCGATCGCGACACGGCCGACGCGGCCGGTCGCGTGCGCGTGCCGCCGGCGGATCCGTCGTACACGCTGCGCCGGATCTGGCTCACGAAAGCCGAAGAGAAGGGCTACTACTACGGCTTCGCCAACGAGGGTCTGTGGCCGCTGTGCCATATCGCACACGTTCGGCCGGTGTTCCGCAGCGATGACTGGGAGCAGTACCGCGCGGTCAACGAGCGTTTCGCCGAGGCGGTCGTCGAGGAGGCGCACACGGACGACCCCGTCGTCCTGATCCAGGACTACCACTTCGCGCTGCTGCCGCGCCTGGTGCGCGAACGGTTGCCGCGCGCGACCATCATCACTTTCTGGCACATCCCGTGGCCGAACCCGGAATCGTTCGGCATCTGCCCGTGGCGCGGCGAGATCCTCGACGGCCTGCTCGGCAGCACGATCCTGGGATTTCACACGCGCTACCACTGCAACAATTTCCTGCAGACGGTCGACCGCTTCCTCGAGGCGCGAATCGAGTACGAAAGCTCGACCGTGTCCTTCGGCGGGCACCTGACGCAGGTCGAGAGCTATCCGATCTCGATCGCGTGGCCGGAGGGGCACGACGACGAGCCGGCCGCCGCCGCGCGCGCGCGCATCCGGCGCGCGCTCGGCATCGACGACGAGCAGCTGCTCGGCCTCGGCGTGGATCGGCTCGACTACACGAAGGGGATCGTCGAGCGGATGCGCGCGGTCGAGCGGCTGTTCGAGCTGCACCCGCAGTGGCTCGGCCGCTTCACCTTCGTGCAGATCGCCGCCCCGTCGCGTTCGTCGCTCGACGAGTACCAGCGCTTCGAGGCGCAGGTCCGCGCAACCGCGGCGCAGGTCAATGCGCGCTTCGGCGACGCCACGTGGCAGCCGATCAGGCTGCTGGTCGAGCATCACGACGCCGAGTCGGTGCGCGCGCACTACCGCGCATGCGACGTATGCATGGTGACGAGCCTGCACGACGGCATGAACCTGGTCGCCAAGGAGTTCGTCGCCGCGCGCGACGACGAACGCGGCACGCTGATCCTGAGCCAGTTCGCCGGCGCGTCGCGCGAACTGCACGAGGCGCTGATCGTCAATCCGTACCACATCGAGCAGGTCGCCGAGGCGCTGCATCGGGCGCTGGCGATGCCGGCTAGCGAGCAGCGCGAGCGCATGGCGAGCCTGCGCCAGCTCGTTCGCGAGTTCAACGTGTATCGCTGGGCCGGCCGCATGCTGCTCGACGCGGCGCGGCTGCGCCGGCGCGAGCGCATCGCCGCGCGCATCGGCGAGCGGAGTGAGGCCGCATGAAGCATCTGCTGGGCGCCGAAGGGCAGGAGTCGCTGCGCGGGCTCGCCGGCGCGCGCGCCCTGTTCGCATTCGACTTCGACGGAACGCTCGCGCCGATCGTCGCGCGGCCGCCGGATGCGCGCGCCGCCATCGGCGTGCGTCAGCGGCTCGCACTGCTCGCGCAACGCGCGCCGGTGGCGGTGGTCTCCGGCCGCAGCCTTGCCGACCTGCGCGAACGCATTCCGGTCGAGGTCCGGCACTGCATCGGCAACCACGGCAACGAGGGGCTGCCCGAAGCGCCCGATCCCGCGACCCTGCATGCCGTCTGCCGCCGCTGGATCGCGCAGCTCGACGCCGCGCTCGCCGACGCGCCGTCGTCTGGCATCGTCGTCGAGGACAAGCGCCTGACGCTGTCGGTGCACTACCGGCTCGCGCGCGATCGCGAGCAGGCGTCGCGCGAGCTGGCGCAGATCGTGCAGCGTCTCGATCCGGCGCCCCGCGTGATCGGCGGCAAGCTCGTGCTGAACCTCCTGCCGCCGGGCGCGCGCACCAAGTTCGAGGCGCTCGACGCCCTCGCGCGTCGCGAGGGCGCGCAACGCGTGCTGTTCGTCGGCGACGACGAGACCGACGAACTCGTCTTCGCGCAGGCGCCGGCGCACTGGATCACGGTTCGCGTCGAGCTGGATCGGGCCAGCCGCGCGCACTACTTCATCCACCGGCAATCCGAGATCGTGATGCTGCTGGACCAGTTGCTGCAGCTGCCACGCGCACGCCTCGCGCGCGACGGCGACGACGGAGCACGGCGATGATCGACTGGACGAATGTCGAATGGCTGCGGCCGTGGTGGCCGGAGCTGAAGTCCGCACTGAAGGTGCTCGCGATCCTCGCCGGTGCGTGGGTCGTGCACGCGGTGATCGCGCGGCTGCTCGGACGGGTGCGCCGCGCCGCCGCCGCGCGCGCCGCCGACGTCGAAAGCTCCAAGTGGATCGAAACGATCGGCCGCGTGCTGCGCTACACCGCGTCGATCGTGATCGGGCTGATCGCCGCGATGCTCGCGCTCAACGAGCTGGGCGTGTCGATCGCGCCGATCCTGGGTGCCGCGGGCGTCGTGGGACTGGCGGTCGGCTTCGGCGCGCAGAGCCTGATCAAGGACTACTTCACCGGCTTTTTCCTGCTCGTCGAGAACCAGATCCGCGTCGGCGATGTCGTCGAAGTCGCCGGCAAGAGCGGCTTCGTCGAGGAAGTGACGCTGCGGCGCGTGAAGCTGCGCGGCTACGACGGCGCGGTTCACTACGTCGCCAACGGGCTGATCACGACGGTGACGAACCTGTCGACCGAGTTCGCATTTGCGGTGATGGACATCGGCATCTCGTACCGCTCGAGCATCGGCGCCGCGTTCGACGCGCTGCGCCGCGTGGCCGCCGACCTGCGCGCCGACCGGGAGTTCGCCCCGCGCATCCTCGAGGACCTGCAGATCGCAGGTGTGGACAGCCTCGCCGACTCGGCGGTCGTCATCAAGTGTCGCATCAAGGTGATGCCGCTCGAGCAGTGGAACGTCCGGCGCGAGTTCCTGCGACGGGCGAAGGAAGCCTTCGACGCTGCCGGCATCGAGATCCCGTTTCCCCACCGGACGATCTACTTCGGCCCGCCCGCCGCGCCGGGCGGCGCGCGCTAGAGTCAGCCAGGCATCAGTCCGAAGGCATCGTGTAGGTCATCACGGACAGCACCGCGCCCTGCGGGTCGCGGAGCACGGCCATACGGCCGACGCCGGGCACTTCCATGACGGGCACCAGCACCGTGCCGCCGAGCGACTGCGCGAGCGCGACCGTATCCTCGACTTTGTCGACGGTCACGTAGCAGCCCCAGTGCGGCGGCGTCGGCGGTGCATCGGCCGGGATCCGCATGATCCCGCCGACCGAATCTTCGCCGACCTGCACCGTCGTGTAGGGCCCATCCGGCATGTCGAACTGCTTCGTGCCCCATCCGAACAGCTTCGTGTAGAAGCGCTTCGCCGCCTCCACGTCGGTGGTCATTAGCTCGCACCAGCTGAACGCGCCATGCGCTTTCCAGACGTCCATCACCGCCTCCTTTGCGATACAGCCGACCCGGCTGTCGCGGACAGTCTCGGCAATCCACCGCGAACGGACAACGGCGGCGCGACGAACCGGTGCTGCGATGACGCGGAAGCGCGATTGCGGCGGCTCAGCGCGGCACGACGATGAGGCGGGTATTCAACCCGTCGGACAGCGCGAACTCGAACTCGCCGCCGCGCGCCAGATCCGCGACGTCGATGCGCGCGGCGCCGCCGGTGAGCAGTACGGCGAGCACGCGCCGTTCGCCGTCCTCGGCGACGTGCGTGACGCTCAGGTAGCGGTACGCTGCGGCGTTCCAGGCCAGCGCGAGCGCGCCGGCGTCCTCGCTCCAGTCGACCCAGGCCGATGCGGCAGGCGCGGGCGCGCGCTGCCCCTGGACGCGCACCGCAGCGGAAGCGGCGAGCGGCAGCGCGCTGCCGCTGCGTAGCACCGCGACCTCGGCGAGCTCGCCCGGATCGGGCAGCTGGACGAAGAAGTGCTGCTCGACCGGCAGTGCATGGTCGACGCGCACGGCATCGAACGGCACTTCAATCGTCGCGCCGGCCGCGGTGACGACGCGCAACGTGTACTCGCCCGCCCCGGAAACCGGTGCGACGCCGCGCAGCCGCTGCACCGGGTTGAAGCGCACGCCGTCGAGCCCGATCGAACCGGACACGGTCACGATCTGCGCCGCGCGCCCGGCGCTTTGAACGCTCAGCGCGGGCTGCGGCTGCGCCTCGACGAAGCGCTGCACTTCGCGGAAGTTGTAGTCCGAGAACCATGTGCCGCTGCAGTAGCCCATGATGTCCGACATGCCGGCCGGCGAGACGATGTCGTCGAGCAACGAGTCGAACAGCGGCGTGCCGCTCAACGCGCCGTTCGGATACGGGTAGTTCGGGTCGGGGTTGGCCACGCCGCCGCAGGGTGCGTGCTCGCGGCTGAAGTTGTGGCCCAGCTCGTGCGAGAAGGTGCGGCGCCACGCGGCGCGGCTCGCATCCCAGCCGATCGCCGACAGATTCGGGGAGCTCGAGCCGACGCGGTTCACGTAGCCGATGCCCGCGGTCCCGGCCGACACCATCGGCCGCACGAAGCCGTAGTAGTGCTTCGTCCGCGCTTCGTTGCGGCGAAGCGTCTCGAGCTCGCCGAGCGCGCTCGACCAGTCGCTGCTCGTGTCGACGCCGTCGGTCACCGTGGTCAGCGTGTACGGCGCGCGGACCGCCACGCTGACGTTTTCGCGCGCGATGGGCAGCCGCCGCACGATCTCGTCGACGACGTCGGCGGCCGCCGGCATCTGCGGCGCATTGCCGCCGGAGACGAGCGGCACCAGCACGAGGTCGATGCGCGTGGCGCCGCCCACGTTCGGCGCCGCGTCGACCACGATCGGATTGCCGTAACGGTGGTCGGGATCGATCTCGATCCGCACCCGCAGCCCGCTCCCGACCCAGGTCGCGGGCAGGCTCGCGTTGAACGTCAGCGCGTCGTTGTAGCGCATCGAGTCGGGCACCGCGGTACCCGCGGCAAGCTGCGGCAAGGTCGCCGGGCCGTTCATCGCGATCGTGCCGAGCGCGGTGGTGCCGCTGAAACCCGTCAGCCGCACGACCGGCGCGGCGATACCGGCCGCCTCGGCGACCACGTACGCGCGCACCCAGGTCTCCTTGCCTGGAACGAGCCGCTGATACTCCGCGCCGGCGCTCTGCGCGTAGACCTGCGCGAACTCGACGCCGGCGCTGCGCA
Organism: Pseudomonadota bacterium; assembly: GCA_040752195.1. Classification (GTDB taxonomy): domain Bacteria; phylum Pseudomonadota; class Gammaproteobacteria; order Burkholderiales; family Burkholderiaceae_F; genus DSNY01. Next base: position 25,133 of record JBFMFC010000002.1, read on the forward strand.
CCGTGCAGCCGGCGCCGACGACGACCGAGCCGGCCGGCACCGACGGCTGGCTCTGCGACAGCAGCGTGATCGGTCCGCAGTTGACTCCGGCGGGAACCGCGAAGGCGAGCTGCGTGTCGCTGCGGTCGCTGATCGTCGCGGCGCTCGCACCCACGGTGACGGCGCTGACTTCGCTGAGCCCCGTGCCGTTGATCGTGACCGCAGCGCCGGCCGCGACGTTGTAGACGGCTGTCGCGTCGACTTGAATGCGCGGCACGACCGTGAGGACCGCGGGCGCGTCGACGCGCTCGCCGGCGCTGCCGATCACCGTGAACACGCCCGAGTTCGCCGCCGCGGGCACCGTCACCGAGATCGACGTGCTGCCGTTGCGCGCGGCGATCGCTGCCTGCGCGCCGCCCGCGAACTCGACGGCGGCCGCCCGGTCGAGGTTGCTGCCGCTGATGGTGAGCGCGAGCCCGCGCGCGACCGTCGTCGGCGCAAACGACGCCACCGCGATCGATCCCGCAACGCTGATCCGCTGCGCGCTCTGGCGCGCCACCCCGTCGGTCGCGACCAGCGTCAGGAAGCCGCTCGACGCGCCGGCCGGCACGTCGAGCGCGAGCGCCGTCGGCGACTGCGACGCGATCGCGAGCACCGTCGCGTTGAGCCTGGCCTGCGTGACCTTGTCGAGATCGCTTCCAGCGACGTTGATCCGGGCGGGCGCAACGATGCTGCTCGGCGTCACGCTCGTGACTCGCGGCACGGCGAGCACGACGAGGGAGTCCGCCGACTGCGTCACGCGGCCGCCGCCAGCCAGTTCGATCGGCCCGCTCGATGCGCCGTCCGGAACGGTCAGCCTGAGCTGGGTGGCCGAGTCGATGGTGAAGCTGGCGCTGATCGTGCCGACCTTGGCGGACTGCACTGCACCGAAACCGCTCCCCGTGACCGTGACCGTGGCGCCCGGGCCGGCCTGCGTCGGCGCGAAGCTCGCGATCGCGATGGCGGGCGCGACCGGCGCGGGTGGCGCGCTGTCGCTGCTCGATCCGCCGCCGCAGCCGGCCAGCACGGCGACGGCCAGCGCCGCCGCGGCACGGCAGCGCTCGATGAACGCGGTCGGAAACACGGGGCGGCTCTCAGTCACGCTGCGCGCGATCCTCACTCAGGCGGCACCGCGAAGACATCCCATCGATAGGCTCATCCTCGCAGCGCACGGCGTACGGTCCGGGTCGGGCCGTCACCATGATGACGCCGCGGCGCTCCGGCGCGCGTATGGGTCGGCTCCGTCACGATCACGACGGGCAAGACGGCACGGGCGGGCCGATCTTGAGCTTGGCTTGAGTCCGGCGAACGTGCCGCAACGCAGCGCGCATCGGCGTCGCCCCGGAGCGCAGCCGGGGGGCAGCGCATTCCGGGAGCCGCCTGAAACATCCCGCGGATCGACCGAACGGCCGTCATCCGAAAGCGCGATAATGCGTGTCCTCATCGTCCGGCCACTTCTGGCGACCGCATGTTCTCGACTGGAGACCGCTTTTACGACTTTTCGCTGCGCGTCCTGATGGGATTCGTGACGATCGTCCTGCTCGGCTGCATCGCGTTCCTCGCCTTCCGCTGGTTCCAGCCGCAGGCGGCGACCGATCCCGGCGTTCCGCTCGTCCAGGTGGAAGTCAAGCCGCCGGCCGAGCCCGCGACCCCGCCCGCCGCACCCGAGCCCGAAGCGCAAGTCCTGCTCGCTCCGGGCAAGATCTTCCGCTGCGAACTGAAGGGACGCGTGACCTTCTCGGATCAACTCTGCCCGGATGGCGCGACGCAGACCATGGTCGACGCGAAATCGCGCTGAAGCAGCGCCCGCTTTAGGCTGCCCGCGGCGTTACAACTCGAAACGCACGCGCAGCGCCCACGGGTCCACCGGCAGCGACGAGCGCCGTTAGAAGTCGTGCATGACTTCACGGAGGCAGACCATGAGAAAGTCACTCGCGTTGGCCGCAGTCGCACTCGCCGCAGCGCTGCCCGTCGGCGCAGCCCAGGCCCACGGCAACGTCGCGATCAGCGTCGACACGCCCGACTTCGGCATCCGCATCGGCACGCCGTTTCCCGTCTATCCGCCGCCCGTGATCGTCGCACCTGCGCCGGTCTACGCGCCGCCGCCCGTGATCTACACGCCGCCGCCGCGCGTGTTCGTACCTGCGCCGGTCTACTACGGTCCACCGGCCTTCTATCCGCCCGGCCACTACCGCAAGCATTACAAGGTCAAGCATTACAGGGACCGGGACCGCGACTGGCACGACGACTGAGTCACCGCGCTCGCTTCGGCACACGATCTCGCGCCGCGCGAGGCCCGGTCAGAACAGTTTGGGCGGCCGGATCGCGTCGCCGAGGCTCTGCAGCGGACCGAGCGGGTTGCGCACGGTTTCGTACTCGCGAATCGCCGGCTGTCCGCCGGACAGTGCGTAGACGACAACGTCGTCGACCAGCACGATCAGCGCGTTGAAGCTCCAGCCGGAGATCTCGCTCTCGCGTTTGAAGTTGAACGTGTCGAGCCAGAAGTTGCCGATGCGCTTTCGCCCGACCTGCTTGACCGTGACTGCGTAGCCGGTGCAGCGGCGTCCGGCCTTCAGACAGTCGCGCAGTCCGCGATCCATTTCGTCGGACGACAGCGCGGCGGTCGCCGGGAAACGCTGCGCGATGTCGGCGAAATTCAGGATCGTCACCGCCGGGTTGTCGGCCGAATCGAAGCCGAGCGCGTGCAGTTCCGCGCGCCGCGTCTTGTACGGGACGATCTGCTCGAGCGCACCCGCAGCCTCCGCGTAGCTCGACCAGCCGAACGGCGTGCGTGAGCTCGAGGTGGGCAACAGGGCCTGGCAGCCAGACAGGGCGACCGCCAGCGCACCCCACAGCGCGGCGCGGATCCGTTTCGCGTTTTCGATCCTCATCGGTGTCCTCGCGCCGGAGCGCCGCCCGTCCGCGGCGGTTCCGGCAAACGGCTGCAAAGCTAGCATGCCGGCGTCGGGAAACGCGTGCGCCGCGTCACTGCGGGCTCCGCAGGCGCCGGCGATCCGCCTACACTCGGGGTCCGTCGTCCGTTCCGCGAAGATCGCCGCCATGACCCAACTCGTCTACATTGCCGACCCGATGTGCTCGTGGTGCTACGGCTTCACGCCGCAGCTCGAACGGCTGCTCGAATCGCTGCCGGACGCGGAGCTGGAGCTCGTGATGGGCGGACTGCGCGCGTACGAGAGCGAGCCGATGGACGAGACCCGTAAGGCCCAGGTCCACGACCAGTGGAAACGCGTGCACGAGCTGAGCGGGCAGCCCTTTGGCGCCGATGCGACGGCGCGCGACGACTTCGTCTACGACACCGAACCGGCGTGCCGCGCGGTCGTGACGATGCGCGCCGGCGCCGGCCCGCTCGCGTACGCATTCTTCCGCGCCACGCAGGACGCCTTTTATCGCGACGGCCGCGATGTCACGAGCGACACCGTGCTGGCCGACGTCGCGGCCGACATCGGCGTTCCGCGCGCCGCGTTCGCCGCAGCCTTCGCGTCCGACGAGATCAAGGAGATCACGCGCCAGGAGTTCGAGATGGTGCAGCGCTGGGGCATCAACGGTTTTCCGACGCTGCTGCTGGTGCACGGCGACGAATTGCATCTGGTCGCGTCGGGCTACACCGACGCCGACACGCTGCGCGCACGCATCGATCAGATTCGCAGCACACCGCCGGCCGCCGCGCACTGACAGTTTCACCGCGCACGGCGTCGACCGCACGCAGCACGCCTGAGCAGCCCGCACCGCGGCCCGCTTGATCCGTGTCAGGCGCGCAGGCGCGTGCGCGTGGCTATCATCGGGTGAATTGACGGCTTCCCGGAGCGCAGCCCGCGCAGCGCATCGCCATGAACGCCCCCGACCCGATCTCCCGCCGCTCCAACCTCGATCCGACGCTGATCCACCGTACGGCGCCGCTGCCGATCGCGGCGTACTTCGACCGCGGCTGGTTCGAGCGCGAAATGCTGCTGCTGTTCGACAAAGGGCCGGGTTACGTCGGCCACGAGTTGATGGTGCCCGAGGTCGGCGACTACATGACGCTGCCGTGGACGGAGCACGGCAAGCTGCTGGTGCGCTCCGAACAGGGCGTGGCGCTGCTGTCGAACACCTGCCGCCACCGGCAGGGGCTGGTCATGGAAGGCCGCGGCCACGCGCAGAACCTCGTGTGTCCGCTGCACCGCTGGACCTACGACCTCGCCGGCAAGCTGCTCGGCGCGCCGGACTTCGACCACACGCCGGAGTGTTCGCTGCCGCGCACGCCGCTGGCGAGCTGGCACGGGCTGCTGTTCGCGGGTCCGCGCGATCCGGGCGCCGATCTGGCCGACTTTCCGCTCGCGGCCGACTACGACTTCACCGGCTACGTCTTCGATCGGATGATCGTCGACGAGTGCCCCTTCAACTGGAAGAACTTTCTCGAGATCTATCTCGAGCTGTATCACGTCGAGGCCATGCACCCCGGGTTGCAGAAGTTCGTCGACGCCGGCAACTACGAGTGGGGTTTCGGCGACCGCTGGAGCTATCAGATCCTCGGCATCAAGGACGAGTTCAAGTCGCAGGTCTCGCCGAACTATCAGAAGTACCGCGACGCGATCCTCGCTTACTCCGGCGGCAAGTTGCCGAAGTACGGCACCGTGTGGTCGATCCTGTATCCGAACGTCATGCTCGAGTGGTACCCGTATGCGCTCGTCGTCAGCACCTTGATCCCGCGCTCGCCGGACCACACGACCAACATCGTCGAGTTCTACTACCCCGAGGAAATCAAGGCCTTCGAGCCGCAGATCGTCGAAGCGCACCAGGCCGCGTACACGGAAAGCGCGGCCGAAGACGCCGAAGCTTGCGGCCGCCTGCACCGTGGCCGCCGCGCGCTGTGGCTCGCCGGCGAAGACGACGCCGGCCCGTTCCACTCGCCACACGAGGACGGCATGATCCACTTTTACGACTGGATACGGCGAGAGATGAAGCAGCGGCGCACGGCGTAGGCCGCGCGGCGCGCGTGCTCGCCTCCGCTTTTCGTGAAGGGGGCTGAAGCCCGGCTTCGTCAGAGCGCGCTTGCAGGCGGGTTCGCGTGCAACCAGGCGACGAGCGCGGAATCCATCGTCACCGCGTGGATCGAGAACCAGTTCGGCAGCTCGGCCGCGAGCCGCCAGACCACTTCTTCGTCGCCCACGCTGAAGCGCCGTTCCACCTCCGCCAGAACATCGAGCACCTTGTCGTGCTCGCGCTTGTGGCAGTCGAACGCGGGGAACCCGGACTCGCGCATCCAGCGCTCCTCGTCGCCGAAGTGGCGCAGCAGATGGGTGCGCAGGCCGGCGAGCGCCGCCGCCAGCGCACCGGCGCCCTCGAAGGCCGCCACGCACGCTTCGAACTCGGCGTGCAGCACGTCGATCGGCGCGTAGCCGAGCGGGATGGCCGGCGCGGCCACGCTCATCGCGGCGCGCCGCGCAGCCAGTCGGCAAGTGGCGCGTCTTCTTCCTGTGCGTGGATCGCGAACCAGCCCATCAGATCGGCGCAGTAGCGGCGAACGCCATCGATATCGCCGCCGTCGAAGCGGCGGCGCACATCAGAGATGGATTCGAGCAGCCGCTCGTGGGCGCGCTTGTGGCGCGCGTAGTGCTCGTAGTTCTCCTGCAGCATCCACTGCTCCTCGATGGCGCAGTGCCGAAGCAGGTGCTCGTGCAGCGCGAGCAGATCCTCGCCGTAGTCGCCCTCGCGCGGATCGTTCAGCGCGTCGAGGATCGCCTGGAACTCCCTGTGCAGGTCGTCGATGGGCTTGAAACCCACGAAGATGTCGTCGTGACGGACGTTTACCGGCGCCGCGGTCATTGCGAGCCTCCGTGCTCTGGATAGCCGCAAGCTAAGGCAGCAGTCGATGGCCGCCTTGACACAGCGCAAGCGGCAGTCAGGCCGACCATCGGCCGTGTGCGCGTCGCCCGCCGGAGCCGAACCCGGCGCACAAGGTGTCGGCGGCAGCGGCCCGCGCCCGACCGAGCCCACGCCCGCTGCGGCGCGGGTACGTCCCCTCCCTGCCTGCGAGCGACGGCGCCGTGCCGGCGTGCGCGTGGACGGCGCAGCGTCCCCAAAATGACGAAGGGCCAAGCGCCGTTTCGGCGTTTGGCCCTTCAGGCGGGCTCGATGCCCGCTCGCTTACGGTGTACCTAGCGATACACCATGACCGGGATCGTAGAGTGCGTCAGTACTTTCTGCGTTTCACTCCCGAGTAGAACTGCGTTCAGACCGCGACGCCCGTGAGACGCCATGAAGATCGCGTCGCAGCCGCGCTCTTTGGCCGTCTCGATGATCGCCTCGTACGGCGAGAAGGACCTCGCGATCACCGTTTCAACAGGCACATTAGCCGCTTTCGCGACACTTTCAAGTTTTTCGAGCCGTTGCCGCGCGACCTGCTCCATACGGGCTTCGTAATCCTCGAAGGACTCGGGCCTGTATTCGGACAAGGACGAGTACGAATAGGGCTCGATCACCGTCACGCCCACGATCTGCGCGCCGAGTTGCCGCGCCACCTCGACGGCCCCGTTGATCGCCTTCGCCGAGAGATCGGTGCCGTCGGTGGGAACCAGAATCTTCTTGAACATGTTGTCCTCCGCGATGCCCGTCTGACCCCATGCTATGCGGGCGTGGGCCGCCCCTGTTGACAGCCGTCAAGAGGCGGCCGGGCCGGCACCGTGCGTCGGCCGAGCGATGCGATCCAGCACCACCGCCGCGGCCACGAACCCGAGCGGCGCGGTGACCGCCACGGTCGAACCGTAACCCGCGCAGGCAAGGCCGGCAGCGGGATCCGGCTTGGGCGCGCACGCGCCGATGGGCGGCCGCACCGGTTCGTCCGAGTACACCGCCACGACGCCAAACTTTCGGACCCGTCCAACGCCGTCGCGCGGAAAACCATAGCGCTGCCGCAGGCGATAGCGCACCTTGGCGAGCAGCGGGTCGCCGGCGGCGCGCGCGAGGTCCGCGCTGCGGATTCGCGTCGGATCGGTCCGTCCGCCGGCCGCACCGCAGGCCACCACATCGACCTTTGCGCCGCGGCAGTGGGCGATCAGCGCAGCCTTCGCCGACACCTGGTCGATGCAGTCGACCACCGCGTCGACATCGCGGATGAGCTCGGCGACGTTGTCGGGCGCGACGAACTCCTCGATGCAGCGCACGCGGGCCGATGGATTGATCGCACGGATGCGCTCGGCCATCGCGACCACCTTCGCCTTGCCGTACTCGTCGCCCAGCGCGTGGATCTGGCGGTTCGTGTTGCTCTCGGCGATGTGGTCGAGATCGATCAGCACCAGTGTGCCGACACCGCTGCGCGCGAGCGCCTCGGCCGCCCACGAACCGACGCCGCCGATGCCGACGACCGCGATGCGCGCGCGGCGAAAGCGATCGAACGCCGCATCGCCGTACAGCCGCGCGACGCCGCCAAAGCGGCGGGCGAGGTCGGCATCGACCGCAGCCGGCGTCAGGTCGTCCATGCCCGGATTGTAGGAGCGGGGCGTGCCGGCCACGGCGACGGAAAGCGCGTACCGCGGCGTCGCAAGGCGGGCGCGCCGCCAGCAATCACGGTGTGCCGCGTCCGACCGGCCGGTCGACGGGCGCGCGGCGCGCTCACGCGCGCGGCAGGGTCACCCCGCGTTGCCCCTGGTACTTGCCGCCGCGGTCGCGGTAGCTGGTCTGGCAGACCTCGTCGCTCTCGAGGAACAGCACCTGCGCGCAGCCTTCGCCCGCATAGATCTTCGCCGGCAGCGGCGTCGTGTTGGAGAACTCCAGCGTCACGTGCCCTTCCCACTCGGGCTCGAGCGGCGTGACGTTCACGATGATCCCGCAGCGGGCGTACGTGCTCTTGCCAAGGCAGATCGTCAGCACGTTGCGCGGGATGCGCAGGTACTCGACGGTGCGCGCCAGCGCGAACGAGTTGGGCGGGATGATGCAGACATCGCCCTCAAAGTCGACGAAGGAGTTCGGATCGAACGCCTTCGGATCGACGATCGTGGAGTTGATGTTCGTGAAGATCTTGAATTCGCGCGCGCAGCGGATGTCGTAGCCGTAGCTCGAGGTCCCGTAGCTGACGATCTTGCGGCCGCCGATGCTGCGCACCTGCGCCGGCTCGAACGGCTCGATCATGCCCTGCGCCGCCATGCGGCGGATCCAGTTGTCGCTCTTGATGGTCATCGTCGCAGCCTGATGGCGGATTGCGTTGTCGAAAATGCCGACGGTGCAATCGAAGGCGGCGATTCTACGTGGCGCCGGCGGCCGCTAGACTTCGCGGATGGACGCCCGCTGGATGCCCCCCGCCCCCGCGCGCGTCGGCGATACGCTCTCCGACGTCGACACGCCGGCGTTGATCCTCGATCTCGACAAGTTCGAGTCCAACATTCGAAAGATGATCGGCACCACGCGCGCCGCCGGCGTGCGCCTGCGGCCGCACGCGAAGTCGCACAAGTGCGTCGAGATCGCGCGCCGGCAGATCGCCGCGGGCGCGGTCGGGGTGTGCTGCCAGAAGGTGTCCGAGGCCGAAGTGTTCGTCGCCGAGGGCATCGCCGACGTGCTGATCACCAACGAGGTCGTTGGCGAGCAGAAGCTGTATCGCCTTGCCGGTATCGCGCGTCGCTATCCGAACGCGCGCATCGGCGTGTGCGTCGACGATGCCGGCATCGCGCGCCGGCTCGGCGCGATCTGCCAGAAGGAGGACGCGCGGCTCGACGTGTACGTGGAGCTGGACGTCGGGCAGAACCGCTGCGGCGTGACCGACGCGTCGAGCGCGGTGGCGATCGCCAAGGCGGTGGTCGCGTCGCCCAGGTTGACCTTCATGGGGCTGCACGCGTACGCCGGCTCGGCGCAGCACCGGCGCGGCGTACCCGAGCGGCGCAGCGCGGTGCTCGCCGCCGCGCGCAAGGCCGAAGAGGTGCGCGCGGCGTTCCGCGCGAGCGACATCCCGTGCGAGGTGATCACCGGCGGCGGCACCGGCACCTTCGCCTACGAGGCCGCGAGCGGCGTCTACAACGAGGTTCAACCCGGATCGTTTGCGCTGATGGACGTCGATTACGCGCGCAACGAACCCGATCCGAACGCACCGCGCTTCGAGCACGCGCTGTTTGTGCTCGCGACCGTGATGAGCCTGCGCTCGGCCGAAGGCAACGAGCGCGCCACACTCGACGCGGGCCTGAAGGCGTTTTCGACCGACTCCGGTCCGGCGCAGCCGACCTTTCCCGGCTGGCAGGTTCGTTCGGTCTCCGACGAACACACCGTGCTGCATCGGACGGGGCATGGCCCGCAGGTCAGGCTCGGCGACAAAGCGCTGCTGGTCCCCGGCCACTGCGACCCGACGGTCAATCTGCACGATTGGATCGTCGCCATTCGCAAGGGCGTGGTCGAGGCGGTGTGGCCGGTCGACGCGCGCGGCGCGGTGTTTTGATCGTCGGCCGGGCCGACGGGTTAGCGACCGAACAACCGCCTCAAGAACGCCTTGAGCAGGCTCCAGAAGCCGAAGGCGGCCTGCGGCGGCGGTGCGGGCGGCGGTGCGCCCGCTTCCACCGGTGCGGCGCGTGCGGCCAGCTGCGCGCCGAACGCCTCGAAGAACTTGTCGGCCATCGCGCCGGCGGCGGCGTCGACCAGCCGCGAGCCGACCTGCGCGAGCTTGCCGCCGACGTGCGCGTTGGCGACAAAGGTGAGCTTCGTTTCGCGTGCACTGACCTGCGACAGCGTCACGCGCGCCTCGCCGCGCGCGAAGCCGGCGTTGCTGCTCGATCCTTCGAACTTCAGCGTGTACGCGTTCGGCGCGTCGATGTCGGCGAGCTCGAGCTTGCCCTTGAACTTCGCGCGCACCGGACCGATCGCCGTGTTCAGCGTCGTCTCGTAGCGGTTGTCGCCGAGCGGAACGATCTCCTCGCAGCCCGGCACGCACTGCTTCAGGATCCCGATGTCGTTGAGCGCCGCCCACGCGGTCGCGCGGTCGGCCGGCAGCATGCGTTCGCCTTTGAGCTCCATGAACTCCGTCCCTCCTCCTCCCGAGCGCGTCTCATCAAGCGCCGTTCGCCGCCTGTCCGGAGTGCGGGCGAGCGCCGCGCAGCCGAGCGCTACGCGCGCCTGCCCCCAATGCCAGCGTCCGCGCCAGCGCCGTCAGGCTGTCGACATTGTGCACGGGCAGGAACGCATCGACGTGCGGCAGCAGCGCGCGGATGCCGCGCGCGCGCGGCTCGAACGCGTCGTAGCGCAGCAACGGATTGAGCCAGACGAGGCGGCGGCACGACTTCGCAAGCCGCTCGGCCTGCGCTTCGAGCAGCGCGATGTCGCCGTGCTCGAGTCCGTCGGTCATCAGCAGCACCGTCGGGCTGCCCGACAGCACGCGCCGCGCCCAGCGCAGGTTGAATTCCTTCAGGCACTGCGCGATGCGCGTTCCGCCGGACCAGTCCTCGACCGCGTCGACCACTGCGGCGACCGCAAGATCCGGATCGCGCGCGCGCATCGGCCGCGTCACCGGCGTGAGCCGCGTGCCGAACACGAACGCATGCACGCGATAGTCGGCCGCGTTCGTCATGCCGGTCAGTGCGTGCACGAAGTGCAGGAACATCCGCGAGTAGCGCGACACCGAGCCGGAGATGTCGACCAGCACGACCAGCGGCTCGGGCCGCGTCCGCCGCCGACGCAGCGGCAGCTCCGCGATGTCGCCGCCGTGCCGCGCCGCGCCGCGCAGCAAGGCGCGCAGGTCGACGCGCTGCCCGCGGCGCGAAGGCGCGTCGCGCCGCGTGGCCAGCTCGGCGAGGAACGGGGCAAGTTCGGCGAGCAGGCGCTTGGCAGCGTTCCACTCCGCCGTGCTCATCGTCTCGAAGTCGGCCTTGCGAAGCTGCTCGCGGTCCGACCACGACAGCGTCGCGTCGATCTCGATCCGCTCTTCGCGCGTCGGCTCGGGCGGCGTGGGCCCCGTACCCTTGAACAGCGCTTCACCGAGCCGGCGGTTTTCGGGCGGCGGCGGCGCGCCGGGCTTCTCTTTGACCTGCGGCAGCAGCAGCCGCAGCATCTGCCCGAGCAGATCGGGATCCTTCCAGAAGATGTGGAACGCCTGGTCGAACAGCGCGCGATGCTCGGCGCGGTCGATCAGGCACGATGCGAGCACCGCGTGGAAGTCCGCGCGCGATTCGATCCCGGCGACGCGCAGCGCCTGCAGCGCCAGTAAAACGCGGTCGGTGCCGACCGCAACGCCGGCGGCGCGCAGCACGCGCGCGAAGTGCACGACGTTGTCGGCGAGACGGCCGGGCAGGTCGGCAGCCGATGCAGCGGGCAGCATCAGGCGGTCGCGGGTCCGAACCACGCGGCGGCGGCGTCGGCGGCGCGCTCCACCGCGCTCGACGCCAGCACGCGGTGCTCGTTGACGAACAGCTCGTGATTGCGTTCGACCTCACCGAGCCGGTAGACGTAGTTGCACATCAGCCCGTACGAGCGCGCCAGTCCGTGCAGCGAAGTGTCGCCGAGCCAGTTCAGCCGCTCGAGCACGGCGCCGTTGCCGAGATGGAAGCGCGCGACCGCGTCGATCGGCTCCGCGCCCCGCTTGGCGCGCGTGAGGTAGTACGCGGCCAGCGGCACGAGCAGCGGCTCGTCGGCCGCCGCGCCGTCGCGCGCCGGCCAGTCGGGCGCCTCGAGCCGCTCGAACAGCGCGCGCAGCGCCGCACCGTTGGCGCCGGCGACGAGCCGCTCGCGCTGGCTGCCGAGCCAGGCGCGAAAGCCGGGGATCGGCGACAGCGTCGCGAAGCGGCGGATGCGCGGAAACTCGCTGCGCAGTTCGACCGCGACCTGCTTGATCAGGAAGTTGCCGAACGAGATGCCGCGCAAACCTTCCTGGCAGTTGGTGATCGAGTAGAACATCGCGCAGTTGGCCAGTTCCGGCGCGGCGACCGGCGCGTTCACGTCGAGCAGCGGCTGCACCTTCGCGCTCATGCCGCGCGTCAGCGCGACCTCGATGAAGATCAGCGGATCGTCGGGAAGCTGCGGATGGAAAAAGGCGAAGCAGCGCCGGTCGGCCTGCAGCCGGCGCCTCAGGTCGTCCCAACCCTGGATCTGGTGCACGGCCTCGTAGGCGATCAGTTTCTCGAGGACGATCGCGGAGGTGCGCCAGTCGATCCGCGCGAGCGTCAGGAAGCCGCGGTTGAACCACGAGCGCAGCAGGTGCCGCAGGTCGCTGTCGATCACCCGCCATTGCGGGTGCGCTTCGAGACCGAGCAGTACCTGCAGCCGCATGTCGACCAGCGCCGCGGTGCCGCCCGGCGCCATGTTGAGCCGGCGGAACAGTTCCTGGCGCGGCGGTTCGACCACCTCCTCGAGCCGCGCCAGCGTCTGCGGCGAAGGATTCTCGCGATACGCCTGCGCAGCCTGCAGCACCGCATCCGGATCGGGCGAGAAGTCGCGAGCGAGCGCGTCGAAGAAGCGTACGCGCTCGGCTTCGTCGAGCGCCCGGTACGCGGCGAGCGCGTCGCGCGCGGCCGCTGCGCCGGACGCCTCGCCGCGCTCACGGATCAGCGCGCGGCAGCGGACGATCGCCTCGCGCACCAACCGCGAACGCACGGCGGCGGGACGGCTCGCCGGCTTGCGCCGGCGCCGGGCGGTGGCAGCGTCGTCGCGCATCGTCGCGGTCCTCAAGCGCAGGCAGCGAGCGGCGCGCCGCGCGGGGTGCGCGGCGCCCGCGCCGTAGCCGCCAGTGCGACGCCGCAGTGACCGATGTCCATCCGTGCCCCGCTTCAGGCCGACGCCGCGACCGCCTGCCGCACCTGCTCGATCAGCCGCGCGGCCTCGGAGCCCTGCACCCGCGCGATGTCGTCCTGGTACTTCAGCAGCACGCCGAGCGTGTTGTTGACGGTTTCCGGGTCGAGCACGACCGCGTCGAGCGCGAGCAGCGCGCGCGTCCACTCGATCGTCTCGGACACGCCCGGAAGCTTGTACAGATCCATGGTCCGAAGCGACTGCACGAAGGCGACGATCTGGCGCGACAGCGCCTCCTTCGCTTCCGGCGCCTTGCGGCGGACGATCTCGAACTCGCGCGCCGCCGACGGATAGTCGACCCAGTGGTAGATGCAGCGGCGTTTGACCGCGTCGTGGATCTCGCGCGTGCGGTTGGACGTGATCACCACGATCGGCGGCCTTTCGGCGCGCACGGTCTTCCACTCGGGAATCGTGATCTGGAAGTCGGACAGCACCTCGAGCAGGTAGGCCTCGAACGGTTCGTCGGTGCGGTCCAGCTCGTCGATCAGCAGCACCGGCGGCTGCGCGTGCGGCAGCAGCGCGCGCAGCAGCGGCCGCTCGATCAGGAAGCGCTCGGTAAACAGCCCCGCCGCCATTTGCTCGCGTGTTTCGTGCGCGGCTTCGGTCAGCCGGATCTCCAGCATCTGCCGCGCGTAGTTCCACTCGTACGCCGCCGCGTTGATGTCGAGCCCTTCGTAGCACTGCAGCCGGATCAGCTCGGCGCCGAGCCCGGCGGCGAGCACCTTGGCGATCTCGGTCTTGCCGGTGCCGGGCTCGCCTTCGAGGAACAGCGGCCGACCCAGCTTGAGCGCGAGAAACACCGCGGTGGCGAGCTGACGCTCGGCGACGTAATTCTGCGCGGCCAGCAGCGTGGCGGTTGCGTCGACGGACTCGGGGGTCGTGTTCATGCCGCGACCTTACCGCAGTATCGCCGCGACGGCCATCAGACGGGCCGCCGCGCACGCTGCGCCGAGACGAGCGCCGCGTCCGGGATGTCGAGCGCCTGCATCGCCCGCGCCGCGGTCGCGA
>JBFMFC010000002.1:39008-134512 GCA_040752195.1 Pseudomonadota bacterium
GTTCATGCCGCGACCTTACCGCAGTATCGCCGCGACGGCCATCAGACGGGCCGCCGCGCACGCTGCGCCGAGACGAGCGCCGCGTCCGGGATGTCGAGCGCCTGCATCGCCCGCGCCGCGGTCGCGAACGACACGCCGCTGGCAACGGCGGCTCATCGGCGACTCAGCTGACGATGTAAGCGGCGGCCCCCGCCGCCACCAGGCGACCCTCGGCATCGTGCAGTTCCATACGGGTGCCGGCCACGCGGCTGCCGAGGCGCATCGTCTCGGCGCTGGCATCGAAATGGGGGCCGCTGGCCGGGCGCAGATAGTCGACCCGCAGATCGATGGTGCCCAGCTTGGCGAAGCGCGCCAGACGCGCCTCCGGCGGCTCGTGCAGATGCCGCGCACCGATGGCCAGCATCACCGCCAGACCGCCCATCGCGTCGAGCGTGGCGCTGATGACGCCGCCGTGCAGGCGCCGGTGCAGGAAATGCCCGATCAGCTCCTCGCGCATCGCGATGCGCGCGCACACCCGCTGCGGGTCGAACGAGGTGATCTTCAGTCCCAGCACGCGGTTGAAGACGATGCGCTCCTCGAACATCTGCCGCAGCGCCTCGACGAACTGCGGCTCGAACGGGCCGGCGGGCACCATCGGCTACGCGGGCAGCGCGCGCGCGATCAGCGCCGCGCAATCGACCGCGCCCGGCAGCGTACCGAAGGTGTGGCCGCGACCATCGTTCGCCACGCGCGCCGCGCAGAACGCGTGCGCCGCGGGGCTGTCAGCGGCGAGCATCAGCGCACCGGCCACCGCGAGCGCGATGCGTTCCGTGAGCGCCCGCGCTTCGCGCTCGTCGACGTGCTGCCGGGCCAGATCCGCACCGAGCGCGGCGACGAAGGCGTCGAGCTGCGCGTTCTGTCCGCGCGCGCGGCCGATCTCGACGAGCAGCGCATCGCGCACCGCGGGGGTGCGGGAGAAGGCGCGCAGCACATCCAGGCACATCACGTTGCCCGAGCCCTCCCAGATGGAGTTCAGCGGCGCCTCGCGGTAGAAGCGCGCGAACGGCCCTTCCTCAACGTAGCCGTTGCCGCCCATCACCTCCATCGCTTCGGCGGCGGCCGCCGGCAGCCGCTTGCAGACCCAGTACTTCACCGCCGGCGTGAGCACGCGCGCGAGCAGCGCTTCGTGCTCGTCGCGCGCTTGGCGGCCGTCGAAGGCGCGCGCCAGCCGCAGCACGAGCCAGGTGGCCGCCTCGCTTTCCAGCGCCAGGTCCGCGAGCACGTTCTGCATCAACGGCTGCTCGGCAAGCAGCCGGCCGAACGCGCGCCGCCCGCGCGCATGATGGATCGCATGCGCGAGCACCGCGCGCAGGATGCCCGCAGAGCCGATCGCGCAGTCCTGGCGCGTGTGCACGCCCATTTCCAGGATCGTCGGAACGCCGCGGCCGATCTCGCCCACCAGATAGCCGTCGGCGCCCTCGAACTCGACTTCGCTGGAGGCGTTCGATCGGTTGCCGACCTTGTCCTTCAGCCGCTGGATGAACACCGCGTTGCGGCTGCCGTCGTGGCGGAAGCGCGGCAGCAGGAAGCACGAAAGGCCGGCGCTCGAGTCGCGCTCGGTCTGCGCCAGAACCAGATGCGCGTCGCATTGCGGGGCGGAGAAGAACCACTTGTGGCCGGTGATGCGCCAGCGCCGGCCCCAGTCGTCTTCGTCCGCGGTCGCCTCGGCGAACGTGGTGTTCGTGCGCACGTCGGAGCCGCCCTGCTTCTCCGTCATGCCCATCCCGAGCAGCGCGCCGCGCTTGGCCGCGATCGGCCGGCTGGCCGGGTCGTAGTCGTGCGCCAGAATCTTCGGCAGCCAGTCGCGCGCGATCGCACGCCGCTCGGCAGCGAAGCGCTGCATCACCGGAACGACCGCATAGGTCATCGTCACCGGGCACTGCGCGCCGTTTTCGGCCTGCGACAGCAGCAGATACTTCGCCGCCCGCGCCACCTGCGCGCCGGCACGCGCGCCGACCCACGGATCGGCATGGACGCCGGCCCCGATCATCAGCCGCATCAGTTCGTGCCACGCCGGATGGAACTCCACTTCGTCAATGCGGTTGCCGAAACGGTCATGGCTGCGCAGCACCGGCGGGTAGGCGTTGGCCAGCCGCGCCCACTCCTGCACCTCGGCGCCGCCGACGCGCGCGCCGAGCGCCTGCAGTTCGGCCTCCGCCCAGCGGGCGCCGAAGAACGCCACCGCCCGCTGCAAGACGGCATCGCATTCGTACAGATTGCGATCGACGAATGGCGTTGACTGGTTGAAGACCGCATGCGTCGCGCCCATCACGCATCTCCTTCGAACTGCAATTCGACCAGCACGCGCCCGGCGGCGACCTGCTCGCCGACGCGCCCGTGCACCGCTCGCACCACGCCGGCGGCCGGCGCGGTCAGCGCATGCTCCATTTTCATCGCTTCCAGCGTCAGCAGCACCGCACCGGCAGCGACGCGCTGCCCGGGTTGCGCGGCCACCTGCACCACACGGCCGTGCATCGACGCGACGATCGTTCCTGCACCGGCGACGCTGGCGCGGTGCGCCGCCCGCAGGCTGCAGTCGTCGAAGACCGCCTCCTCGCCGTCGGCCTGCAGCCACATCCGGGCACCCGCGCGAGCGAAATACACCGCGCTGCCACGGCCGTCGAGCCACACCCGGTTCCAGCGGTCCGAACGCAGCGGCTGCGGGCAGGCGATGTCGATCGCGCCGACACGTGCACGCCGTGCATCGCCTTCGACCGTACCGCTGCGTTCCTGCTCGCCGCAGGCGAGCCGGTACGGCGTGGCGCGCACGCCGGTACTGGCGAATCCGAGCCAGTCGGCGGGCCAGTCGGTGTCGCTCGCGCGCGTGGCGACGAAAGCCGCCAGCGCCCACAGCCTTTCGCTCGCCGGCGACTGCCGCAGCTGCGGGTGGGCGGCCACGTAGGCGGTGCTGACGCGGCCGGCGAGGAAGTCGGCCTCGCGCAGCACGCGCGCCAGGTAGGCGCGGTTGGTCGGCACGCCGAAGACCGCCGTGCGGTCGAGCGCCGCCGCCAGTCGCTGCGCCGCCGCCGCACGCGTCGGCGCGTGCGCGATCAGCTTGCCGAGCAGCGCGTCGTAAAAGGGCGTGACCGCCAGTTCCGCGCGCAGCGCGTGGTCGAAGCGCACGTCCTCCGGCGGCACGAAGCGCACGATCCGCCCGACGCGCGGCATGAAGTCCGCCGCCGGCTCCTCGGCGCACAGCCGCACTTCGATCGCGTGGCCACCGGCCTCGAAGCGCGCCAGCAGCTCGTCCTGCGCGAGCGGCAGCGGCTCGCCGGCGGCCACGCGCAACTGCCACTGCACCAGGTCCACGCCGGCGACGGCTTCGGTCACCGGGTGCTCGACCTGCAGCCGCGTGTTCATTTCCATGAAGTAGAACTCGCCGTCCTCGTACAGGAACTCCACCGTGCCGGCGCCGACATAGCCGATCGCGCGCGCCAGCCGCACCGCGGCCTCGCCCATCGTCCGCCGCAGCGCCGCCGTGAGCACCGGACACGGCGCCTCCTCCACGATCTTCTGGTGCCGGCGCTGGATCGAGCAGTCGCGCTCGCCAAGGAAGACACAGCGGCCGTGCGCATCGGCGAGCAGCTGGATCTCGACGTGGCGCGGGGCGAGCAGCGCGCGCTCCGCCAGCAGCCGGTCGTCGCCGAAGGCGGCGCCCGCCTCCGAGCGCGCCTGTGCAAGCGCCGCGGCAAGCTGCGCCGGCTCGTGCACGAGCCGCATGCCGCGGCCGCCGCCGCCGGCGACGGCCTTGATCATCAGCGGATAGCCGATG
The DNA here is from genome assembly GCA_040752195.1 of Pseudomonadota bacterium. GTDB lineage: Bacteria > Pseudomonadota > Gammaproteobacteria > Burkholderiales > Burkholderiaceae_F > DSNY01. Next base: position 42,820 of record JBFMFC010000002.1, read on the forward strand.
CGCTGCGCCTCGCGCGCAAACGTCGCATCGTCCTGCGCCGCGCCGTCGTAGCCCGGCAGAACGGGCACGCCCAGTGCGGCGGCGCGCCCGCGCGCCGCCGCCTTGTCGCCCATCGCGGCGATCGCCGCCGGCGGCGGGCCCACGAAGATCAAACCCGCATCGATGACCGCCTGCGCGAACGCGGCGTTCTCGGCGAGGAAGCCGTAGCCGGGGTGCACGGCCTGCGCGCCGCTGGCGCGCGCCGCGTCGAGCAGCTTGTCGATGCGCAGGTAGGAGTCGGCCGGCTGCGCCCCGCCGATCGCGACCGCGTCATCGCAGGCGAGCACGTGCGGCGCGTCGCGGTCGGCGTCGGAATAGACCGCGATCGCGCGCAGACCGAGGGCGCGCGCCGCGCGTGCGATGCGGATCGCAATCTCGCCGCGATTGGCGATCAGCAGCGACGTAAAGCTCATCCCTGCCGCGGCAGCGTGCCCATGTGCTTGCAGATGATGCCGAGCATCACTTCGTCGGCACCGCCGCCGATGGAGGCCAGGCGCCCGTCACGCCAGGCGCGCGACAGCGGGTTGTCCCACGTGTAGCCCATGCCGCCCCAGAACTGCAGGCAGGCATCGGGCACCTCGCGCGACAGGCGCCCCGCCTTCAGCTTCGCCATGGAGGCCAGTTCGGTGACGTCCTCGCCGGCGACGTACTTCTCCACCGCCCGGTAGACGAGCGCGCGCAAAGCTTCGACCTCGGTCTTCAGCTCGGCGAGGCGAAAGTGGATCCATTGCCGTTCGATCAGCGGCGCGCCGAAAGCCCGCCGCCGCCGCAGGTAGTCGACGGTTTCGTCGATGTTGCGCAGCAGGCTTTCGATCACCGAAGCCGCCGCCCACAGCCGTTCTTCCTGGAACTGCAGCATCTGGTAGGTGAAGCCCATGCCTTCCTCGCCGATGCGCAGCCGCTGAGGCACGCGCACGTCCTCGAAGAAGATCTGCGCCGTGTCGGACGCCATCATGCCGACCTTGCGGATCTTCTTCGCAATCGTGACGCCGCGCGTTTTCATCGGCACGCAGATCAGCGTCTTGTTCCGGTGCGCCGGGCCGTCGGAGGTGTTGGCGAGCAGGCACATCCAGTCCGCCTGCGTGCCGCTGGTGGTCCACATCTTGCCGCCGTTGATCACGTAGTCGCCGCCGTCCTTGCGCGCGGTGGTCCTGATCGCGGCCACGTCCGAGCCGCCGCCGACTTCGCTCACCCCCAGGCAGGCGACGTATTCGCCGGCGATCGACGGCGCGAGGAACTCACGCTTGACCTCATCGGAGCCGAAGCGCGCCAGCGCCGGGGTGGCCATGTCGGTCTGCAGGCCAATGGCCATCGGGATCGCGCCGCACCGGATGTGGCCGAGGGTTTCGGCCATCACCATCGCGTACGACCAGTCGAGCCCGCTGCCGCCGTACTCGACCGGCTTGGTCAACCCCAGGAAGCCGAGCCGGCCCATCTTGCGGAACAGTGCGTGCGCCGGAAAGATCTCCGCCGCCTCCCATTCGTCCACGAACGGGTTGATCTCGTGGTCGATGAAGCGCTTCAGGTTGCGCCGCAGTTCCTCGTGTTCGTGCGTCAGTTGCATCCCGGCCTCCTCGTTCGTCCGTCACGGGCGTGCGATGCCGAACTGCACCGGCCGCACCGCGCGCCGCGCCGCCTCTTCGCACACCGACAGCGCCAGCATCAGCACGGCGCGCGTGTCGCGCGGGTCGATCACGCCGTCGTCCAGCAGCAGCCCGGAGGTGTAAAGCGCCGACATCTGCCGCTCGAAGGTTGCGACGATCTTTGTCTTCAGTTCCTCGATCATCGCCGCCGGCGCCGCCGTGCCGCGCCGGCGCGCCGCCTCCTCGGCGACGATCGCCATCGTCAGCGCTGCCTGCTCGGCGCCCATGACTGCCGTCCTCGCGTTCGGCCACGAGAACACGAAGCGCGGGCCGAAACCGCGGCCACACATGCCGTAGTTGCCGGCGCCGTAGGAAGCACCGCAATGGAGGGTGATCTGCGGCACGGTGGCGTTGGAAACCGCCTGGATCATCTTCGAGCCGTGCTTGATCATGCCGTCGCGTTCCGGCCCGGTGCCGACCAGGTAGCCGGTGGTGTTCTGCAGGTACACGATCGGCAGCCCCATCGCGCAGCAGTGCTGGATGAAATGCGTGGCCTTCGTCGCCCCGGCCGGATCGATCGGGCCGTTGTTGGTCACGATGCCGATGCGCAGGCCGCCGATCGCGGCGTGCCCGCAGACCGTGGCAGGCCCGTAGCCGGGCTTGAACTCCAGGAAATCCGATTCGTCGACGATACGCGCGATCACCTCGCGCATGTCCACCGGCTTCTTCAGGTCCGCCGGCATGACGCCGAGCAGTTCCTCGGCGTCGTAGGCCGGCGCTGCGCCGCGCGGCAACGGCAGGTTGTGCTCGCTCCAGCGCAGGCGCGCCAGATGTTCGCGCGCCAGCGCGATCGCCTCAGCGTCGTCCTGCGCCAGGTATTCGCAGGTGCCCGACACGGTCGCATGCATGTCCGCGCCGCCGAGCTCCTCTTCGGTGGCGATCTCTCCGGTGGCCGCGCGCAGGAGCGGCGGGCCGGCGAGGAAGGCGCGCGCGCGGCCGCGCACCATCACCACGGTGTCGGCCAGCCCCGTCATGTAGGCGCCGCCGGCGGTGCTGGCACCGTGCACGACCGCGATCACCGGCATCCCGGCCGCCGACAGCCGCGCCAGGTTGTAAAAGCCCTTGCCGCCGCGGATGAAGTGCTCGACCCGATAGGCGAGCAGGTTGGCGCCGGCCGACTCCACCAGATGCACGAACGGCAACCTGTTTTCGAGCGCGATCTCCTGCGCGCGCTGGAACTTCTCCAGTCCCATCGGCTGCAGGGCGCCGGCGTCGATTCCCGCATCGTCCGCCACCACCATGCAGCGGCAGCCGGCCACGTAGCCGATGCCGGCGATCAAACCGCCGCCCGCAACCGTCTTGTCCGGCGCGCGCGCCGCGGCGTCGTCTTCCTGGCACCAGCCGGCGAGCGTCGACAGTTCGAGCCAGGGCGCGCCGGGGTCGAGCAGCAGCTCGACCCGCTCGCGCGGCAGCAGCTGCCCGCGCGCCGCGAAGCGCGGCCCGGCGTGCGCCGAGCGGGCGCGCGTGCGCGCCTCGGCCGCGCGCAGGTGGCCGAGCTGCGCCAGCATGTGCGCACGGTTGGCCGCGAAAGCCTCGCTGCCGGTGTCCAGGCACGATTCGATCTTCGGCATCGCGAGTCGGTGGCGCGGCATGTCGGGGCTGCCCGCCGGCCCACGCCGCCGCGCGGCCGGCGCCGACGTGCGCGCCAGATTTCGAACCAAGCAATTGCTTGCTCAGTTTGCGCGACCGACTATGGTCCGTCAACCGGCGGGCGAGGTGGCTCCATGGCCGAAGCGATGCTCTTCGCAGCGCTGCGCACACCGCGCGGCAGAGGCAAACGCGACGGTTCGCTGCACGAGGTCAAGCCAGTGACGCTGCTCGCCGGCCTGCCGCGCGACGAGTTCATCAAGCCGCAGACGACGCGTGCCGCGCTGGCGGCGCGCTCAAGCCTTCGTTCGCCGAGCTCGGGGCGCTCGGCTTCGACGCGGTGGCGCTGCGCAACTACCCGCCGCTTGAGCGCATCGAGCATGTGCACACGGCGGGCAACTCCTCCGGCACCGTCGACGGCGCCGCGGCCGTGCTGATCGGCTCCGAAGCGAAAGGCCGCGCGCTGCCTGCAGGCAGGGGGGCTGGCAAGCAAGGCCGAAGGCAACATCGGTTCGATCTTCGGCATCGGCTTGCCCGCCTGGACGGGCGGCGCGCTGCAGTTCATCCGCGCCGAAGGGCCGGCGCGTTTCGTCGCGCGTGCGCGAGAACTGGCGAGCCGGTACGGTCCGGGCTTCGAGCCACCGGACGCTCTGCACGATTGGCGTTGACCGATCGTTCGCGCGTACGCGCGCTCGTCACCGATTGAGGCCGTCCGGCCCTGCCCGGGGAAGCACGCGACGGCCGTTCCGCGCCGGACATCTCGCACAGCGGCCGACGACCTCGCGCTGTCGCGCCGAGCCCGCGCAACGCCGGTCTGAGCTCGTGCGCGTCCTCTCGCAGCGCGCCGGGCTTGCACCGCGACCCGCCGTGCGTTCCCCGCAGCCTCAAGGGAACCCACCGTGCCGCCCCGCTCCGCCTGCGAAGCGTCGCGCGCCCGCAGCGGCCTCGCCGCTCGCCAGCGTGGCCCGACCGCGGCGGAACTCGTTGGCGAGCGCCTGTGCGAGCGTCAGGCCGGCCTGTTCGTAGACGCTGGCGCGGTCGTTGCGCAGACAGGTCTGCGGGAACTTCGCGATCTGCGCGGCCAGTGCCTGCGCCTCGGCAAGAGCCTGCCCGTGCAGCACGACGCGGTTGGCAAGTCCCATCGCCAGCGCCTCCTGCGCATCGACCGGGCGGCCGGTGAGGATCAAGTCGAGCGCGCGGCTGGCGCCGATCAAGCGCGGCAGCCGCACCGTGCCGCCGTCGATCAGCGGCACGCCGAAGCGGCGGCAGAAGATGCCGAACACGGCCGTTTCCTCCATCACGCGCAGGTCGCACCACAGCGCCAGCTCCATTCCGCCGGCCACCGCGTGCCCCGCGACCGCGGCGATCACGGGCTTGGTCAGCAGCAGCCGTGTGGGACCCATCGGCGCGGTCGCCTGCATGTCGTCGTCGAGCGGATTGCCGCGACCCAGCCCATCGGCGAATGCCTTCAGATCCGCACCGGCGCAGAACGTGCCGCCGGTGCCCGCGAGCACCGCGACGTGCGCGCTGTCGTCGGCGTCGAAGTCGCGGAAGACCCGCGCGAGCGCTTCCGCGGTCGGCCCGTCGACCGCGTTCTTCACTTCGGGGCGGTCGATCAGGACCGTAGTGACCGCACCTGCCTTCTCGACGCGGACCGTCATAGCTCCATCCTCAGCAGCGCAGCAGCGATGGTTTTGCCCAGGTTGTCCGAGCGCAGGTTGCGCGCGGCGTTGCCGGCCAGCGCCCCGTCCAGCACGATCTTCACCGCCAGCAGGTTGGGCAGCGGCCAGACGCGCACCGCGGTCACGCCCAGCCAGGCGAAGTGCTCGCGCAGGCGCGCCGGCGTGACCGCCTGCTCGATGCGGGCGTAGCCCTCGGCGTCGAAGGCGAAGAGGCCGATGTCGGCGCAATCGCCCTTGTCGCCGCTTCTGGCGTGCGCGATCTCGGCCAGTCTCATCGCACCACCGTGATCTCGACTTTCACCTGCGGCTCGATCAGCTCGCGCGCCACGAGCGTCGGCCAATGGCCGAACAACTGGCTCGGCGGCGCGACCCCGTGGAAGCCGCCCAGGTAAGGCGGCCCCGACAGCGCCAGCGGCGGAAACAGCCGCGGGAACGCTGCAGCGACGCGCTGGTCCTGGGCGCGCACTGCCATGCGCAGCCACACTTCGTTCACCTCCTCCACATGCGACAAATCCGCGTGCGGGCCGAGGAAGGCGCTCACGCCGAGATACTCGGCGCAGATCTCCTCCACCGGCAGCCCCTGTTCGCGCACATGCTGCTCGATCAGCGCGACCGTGGCCTGCGCCTTGCGGTAGGCGTCCGGCCAGCAGAAGCCGACCACCGCCTGCCCCATCCAGCCGTCTTCGTAGCCGGCGACGATCTTCAGTTTCTGCGGGCGCGGTTTACCGGTGGCGCCGCTCACCTGCACGCGATCGCCGCCCAGGTCGTCGAGCCGCAAGCTGCCCATGTCCAGCACCACGTCCGGCGAAACGTAGGCGTGCGGATCGTGCACTTCGTACAGCAGCTGCTGCCGCACGGTGTCGAAATCGACGCGTCCGCCGGTGCCCGGCGCCTTGGTGATGACGGCAGTGCCGTCTCCGCGCACCTCGGCGATCGGATAGCCGATGTGGCCGAGGTCCGGAATCTCGGCCCAGCGGCCGGCGGAACCGAAGTTGCCGCCGCTGCCCTGTCCGGAGCATTCCAGCAGGTGGCCGATGGTGAGCGCGAGCGCCAGGCGGTTCCATTCGTCCTGTGTCCGGGCATCCAGCGTCCACCCCAACTCGTGCACGATCGGCGCCAGCGTCAGCGCGGCGTCGGCCACACGGCCGGTCAGCACGAGGTCGGCGCCGGCCTGCAACGCCTGCACGATCGGCGCCGCACCGAGATAGGCATTGGCGAAGACGATGCGGCTGCGCACGCCCGCCAGCGGTGCGCCGGACGCCATGTGCGCGAGCGGCTCGCCGGCGGCGCTGAGCTCGTCCAGCCGCGCCAGCACGTCGTCGCCGGTGACGACCGCGATCGTTGCCGTCCAGCCGCGCGCCGCGAACGCCGCCGCGAGCGCGTCGCGCGCGCCGAGCGGATTCAGCCCGCCGGCGTTCAGGATGAACTTGACGCCGCGCGCGCGCGGCCACAGCGCGGTCATCATCGGCACCAGATCGCGCGTGTAACCGGCCGTCGGGTCGCGCGCCAGGTCCTTGCGCAGGATCGCCAGCGTCAGTTCCGACAGGTGATCGGAGGCGATGTACTGCACGTCGCCGCGCGCCAGCGTCGCCTCGATCGGCCGCCACGAATCGCCGTAGAAGCCCAGCCCGGCTCCGATGCGCACCGACTTCATCGGGCCGCCCCCGCGCGGCGCGGCGTGAGGAAGAACTCGGCGCTGGCGTGCGCCAGTTGGTCGATCGACAGTTCGCCGTCGCGCCTGAACCAGGTGGCGGCGAAGTTCACCGCCCCGAGGACCAGCAGGCGCGCGAGCTTGATGTCACCGCGCATCTGGCCGCTCGCCGCGAGCTCACCGATCAGCCCCTGCCACAACGCGTCGTAGCGGTCCTTGACCGCGATCAGCCGACGCCGGTACGCGGGCGGCAGCCGCCGCCATTCGTACAGCATCACCGGGATGAAGTCCGAACCGTCCTCCAGCAGGATGCCGAAGTGCGCGCGCACGAGCGCGTGGAATCGCGCGCGCGCATCGCCGCCGGCGGCGAGCGCCGCTTCGCTGCGCGCCAGACCCTGACGCAGTCCTTCCTCCATCACCGCGAACAGGATCTCTTCCTTGCTGGTGAAGTGATAAAACGGGCTGCCGGAGCGCATGCCGACCGCGGCGGCGATGTCGCGCACGGTGGTGCCGTCGAATCCCCGTTCGCGGAACAGGCGGGCGGCGGCGCGCACGATGGCGGCACGCCGGTTGGCGTCGCCGTTGCCGCCGGCGCGTGCGTGCGAGCGCGCGCGGCGCGACGGGCGGACGACTGCGGTGGCCATCGCGAACCATGCTAGTGACCGCGGCCCGGCAAAGCAACTGCTTGGTCGGTTCGTTGCTGTGCGAGATTGTCACGCGCGGCGCGTGACCATAGACTGCGCGCCCGATCGCCCGCAGCGGAGGACGACCCGGTGCAGTTGTTGCAGATCCTTCTCAGTGGCATCGCGCAGGGCTGCATCTACGGCTTGATCGCGCTCGGCTTCGTGCTGATCTACAAGGCAACCGAGACGGTCAACTTCGCGCAGGGCGAACTGATGATGCTCGGCGCGTTCGCCGGGCTGCTCGCCTATGCCGGCTTCGGCTGGCCGATGTGGGCCGCCGTCGCCTTCGCCCTGGCGTCGATGGCGCTGCTGGGCCTGGCGGTGGAGCGCGCGATCCTGCGGCCGATTCTCGGGCAGCCGGCGTTCGCGATCGTGCTGGTGACGATCGGCTTCGGCTACGTCGCACGCGGCGCGGTGACGATGGTGCCGAACGTCGGCACCGAAACCTTCGCGCTGGACGTACCGTACCGCTTCGCCACCGTCGCCGCCGGCGGTCTGGTGCTGTCGGTGCCGCAGCTGATCGTCATCGGCGCCACCGCGCTGCTGTGCGCGCTGCTGTACGCGCTGTTTCGCTACACCAAGATCGGCATCGCGATGCAGGCGGCTTCGCAGAACCAGCTGGCCGCGTACTACATGGGCATTCCGGTCAAGCGGTTGAACGGCGTGGTGTGGGGGTTGTCGGCAGCGGTGGCCGCCGCGGCCGGTTTGCTGCTGGCGCCGATCACCTTCGTGCACGTCAACATGGGCTTCATCGGGCTGAAGGCGTTTCCGGCGGCGGTGGTGGGCGGCTTCGGCTCTCTGCCGGGTGCAATCGTCGGCGGACTGATCATCGGCGTGGTCGAGGCGCTGGCCGGCTTCTATCTGCCGGAGGGCTTCAAGGACGTGGCGGCCTACATCGTGGTGCTGATCATGCTGGTCGTGAAGCCGACCGGGCTGTTCGGCGAGACGGCGCGCAAGCGGGTCTGAGATGCGCTTCGTCTTCAAGACCAGCTACGACCAGGACATCGCGCTCCTCAAGCACGGGGGGCAGCGCTTCTGGTACGGGGTGCTCGGCGCGGTGCTTCTGACCGCGCCGGCCTGGCTGTCCGAGTACATGCTGTCGCAGATGGTGTTCGTCGCCATCTACGGCATCGTCGGGCTGGGGTTGATGCTGCTGACCGGCTACACCGGGCAGGTGTCGCTCGGGCATGCGGCCTTCATGGCGGTGGGCGCATACACGCACACGCTGCTGTTTGCGGCCGGCTGGCCGTTCGTGCCAGCGGTCTTGACGGCGGCGGCGCTGTCGGCGGCAGTGGGGGTGATCGTCGGTCTGCCGGCGCTGCGCGTGCGCGGCATCTATCTGGCGATCGCGACCATGGCGTTTGGCTTCATCGTCGAGGAGGTCGCCGCCCGCTGGGAGTCGGTCACCGGCGGCAACTCCGGCTTGCAGGTACCGACAGCGGCGATCGCCGGCCTCAAGTTCGATTCGACCGCGGCGCTGTATTACCTGTGCCTTGCGTTCGCGGTGCTGGCCACGCTCGCGGTGCTCAATCTGCTGCGCAGCCCGACCGGGCGCGCATTCGTCGCCATTCGCGACTCGGAGATCTCGGCGCAGAGCATCGGCATCTCGCTCGCCCGCTACAAGACGGTGGCGTTCGCGGCGTCGGCCTTCCTGACCGGTGTGGCCGGCGCGCTGTACGCGCACCAGATCCGCTTCATCACGCCCGAGCAGTTCACGATCCTGCAGTCGATCGAACTGCTGCTGATGATCGTGATCGGCGGGCTGGGCTCGATTCACGGCGCGTTCTTCGGCGCCGCGTTCGTGATCTCGCTGCCGCAGTTCATCTCCTGGCTGGTGGCTTACCTGCCGCCGGCGCTCGCCAACGCCACCGGCCTGCGGCCCGTGCTTTTCGGCGCGATGATGATCCTGATCGTGCTGGTCGAGCCGTACGGCATCTACGGCCGCTGGCTCAAGATCCGCACCTACTTCGCGCTGTTTCCGCTGTACCGGCGCGGCATGTTCAGGCGCCAGAAATCGTTCCAGAAGACGGAGCGGCTCAAATGAGCGCCCTGCTGGCGGCGCGCAACCTGTCGCTGTCGTTCGGCGGCGTGCGGGCGGTCAACGGCGTCAGCTTCGAGGTGCGCGCCGGTGAAGTGTTCACGCTGATCGGCCCCAACGGCGCCGGCAAAACCTCGGTGTTCAACCTGATCAGCCGCATCTACGACCCGAGTGCGGGTTCGCTCACCTTCGATGGGCGCGACTTGCTGGCGGTACCGCCGCACGCGATCGCCGGGCTCGGCGTCGCGCGCACCTTCCAGAACATCGAGCTGTTCGAGCACGCGACGGTGCTCGCCAACCTGCTGATCGGCCGCCACCGTCACCGCGCGACCAGTTTGTGGCAGGAAGTGCTGTTCACGCCCGCCGCCCGGCGCGCCGAGCGCGAGTTCCGCGCGCACGTGGAGCGGGTGATCGATTTTCTCGACTTGCAGCACTACCGCGACGCCGTCGTCGCCGGTCTCCCTTACGGCGTGCGCAAGGTGGTGGAGCTGGCGCGCGCGCTGTGTACCGAGCCGCGCCTGCTGCTGCTGGACGAGCCCTCCTCGGGCCTGAACGTCGAGGAGACCGACGACATGGCCTACTGGATCGGCGACATCAGGAACGATCTGGGCATCACCGTGCTGATGGTCGAGCACGACATGCGGCTGGTCAACCGCGTCTCCGACCGCGTGCTGGCGCTCAACCAAGGCGAGGTGATCGCACTCGGCACGCCGGCCGAGGTGCAGTCCAATCCGGCGGTGATCGAGGCCTACCTGGGGACGACGGCGTGAGCGAGACGATCCTGAAACTCGCCAACATCGAGGCCGCCTACGGGCCGGTCAAGGCGATCCGCGGCGTCAGCCTCGAAGTGCGGAAGGGCTCGATCGTCACCGTGCTCGGCGCCAACGGCGCCGGCAAGACGACGGTGCTGAAAGCGGTCTCGGGCATCCTCGACATCCAGAAGGGTTCGATCCTGTTCGAGGGGCAGCCGATCCACAACCGCGACCCGGCCGAGATCGTACGCCGCGGCATCTGCCACGTGCCCGAGGGGCGCGAGGTGTTTCCGCTGCTGTCGGTGCGTGACAACCTGATGATGGGCGCGTACACGCGCAGCGACCGCGACGCCATCGCGCGCGACCTCGAAACCGTGTTCGGCTACTTTCCGAACCTGCGGCTGCGCGCGCAGCAGGAAGCGGGGCGCCTGTCCGGCGGCGAACAGCAGATGCTGGCGATCTCGCGCGCGCTGATGGGCCGGCCGACGCTGATGCTGCTCGACGAACCGAGCCTGGGTCTGTCGCCGCGGCTGACGCAGGAGATCTTCCGCATCATCGAGCGCATCAACCGCGAGCAGGGGACGACGATCCTGCTGGTCGAGCAGAACGCGCATCTGGCGCTCGCCACTGCGCACTACGGCTACGTCCTGGAAAACGGCCGCATCGTGATGGAGGACACTTGCGCGCGGCTGCGCGAGAAGGAGGACGTCAAGGAGTTCTACCTCGGCATCAAGGAAGCCGGTGCGCGCGGCGAGCGGCGCTGGAAGAAACGCAAGACCTGGCGATGAGCGTGCTCTGGGATCTGTCGCGCTTCAAACCGCGCCACGACGTGGTGGTGCCCGGCGACACGCTGACGCAGCTGTGCGCGAACGCGGTGCGCAGCCGTGGCGACGCGGTGTGGCTGCGGCAGAAAGAACTGGGCATCTGGCAGTCGACCACGTGGCGCGAGTTCGGCACCATCGTGCGCGAGATCGCGCTGGGGCTGGCGGCGCTCGGCTTCGCGCCCGGCGAGACCGCCTCGATCCTGTCGAACACCCGCCGCGAATGGGTGTTCGCCGACTTCGGCGTGCTGACCGCCGCCGGCATCAGCAACGGCATCTACCCGACCGATGCGCCGGCGCAGGTCGAGTATCTGCTGGCCGACTCCGGCTCCGTCTACGTCTTTGTCGAGGATGAAGAGCAGCTCGACAAGGTGCTGGAGGTGCGCGAGCGGCTGCCGCGACTGCGCAAGATCATCGTGTTCGACATGGAGGGGTTGCATCGCTTCAGCGACCCGCAGGTGTTGAGCCTGGAGGCGCTGCGCGAACTGGGGCGCCGGCACCCGGATCCGCACGAGTGGCAGCGGCGTATCGCGATTCCGAATCCGGACGACGTCGCGGTGCTCATCTATACCTCGGGCACCACCGGCAAGCCGAAGGGTGCGATGCTGACGCACCATAACATCGTCTACACGGTACGCGGCTACAACGCGATCATCACGCAGGACGAGAACGACGAACGCATCGCGTTCCTGCCGCTGTGCCACGTGGCCGAGCGCGTCGGCGGCGCGTTCTTCGCGCTGTACACCGGCACGAAACTGAACTTCGTCGAGAACCCGGACACGGTGCCGGAGAACGTGCGCGAGATCGCGCCCACCGTGATGGTGGCGGTGCCGCGCGTGTGGGAGAAGTTCTATTCGGGCATCACGATCGCATTGAAGGAGGCCACGCCGCTGCAGCAGTTCGTCTATCGCTGGGCGATCGGCGTCGGCCATCGCGTCGCCGATCTTTACGTCGCCGGGGAGCCGATTCCGGCTTGGTTGAAAACGCTATTCCGTCTCGCGCGCTTCGTCGCGCTCGCCAACGTGCGGCGCGCGATCGGAATCGACCGCGCGCGGCTGCTGATCACCGGTGCGGCGCCGATCTCGCCCGATCTGGTGCGCTGGTACCTGGCGCTGGGCGCCCACATGTGCGAGGTGTGGGGGCAGACGGAGAGCTGCGGCGCCTCCACGGCCACGCCGCCGCAGCGGATCAAGCCGGGCCGCATCGGACCGGCGGCGCCGTTCTGCGAAGTGAAGGTCGGCGAACGCGGCGAGCTGCTGATCCGCGGTGCGGTCGTGTTCAAGGGCTATCTGAACCAGCCGGAGAAGACGGCCGAGACGATCGACGCCGCGGGCTGGCTGCACACCGGCGACGTCGGCGAGGTCGATGCGGACGGCTACTTTCGCATCACCGACCGCATGCGCGACATCATCATCACCGCCGGCGGCAAGAACGTCACGCCGAGCGAGATCGAAAACGAGCTGAAGTTTTCGCCCTACATCACCGACGCGGTGGTGATCGGCGACGGCAAGCCCTACCTGACCGCGCTGATTATGATCGACCAGGACAACGTCGAGAAGTGGGCGCAGGACCACGACGTGCCGTTCTCGAACTACGCGAGCCTGACGCGCGCGCCCGACGTGGTCGAGCTGATCCGCGGCGAGGTCGAGCGGGTCAACAAGAAGTTCGCGCGCGTCGAGAGAATCAAGCAGTTCCGGCTGATCGACCGCCGGCTGACCGCCGAGGACGAGGAGCTGACGCCGACGATGAAGCTGAAGCGGGCCCTGGTACAGAAGAAATACGCGGCGCTGATCGAGGACATGTACGAATCGGCATGACGGCCGGCGCGGTGCGATGATTGCGACAACGCTCGGCTTGGCGCCGGGCACAACGAGGAGACCGACGATGGAACTGAAGCTGCTTGCGGCGGCGGCACTCGCTGCCGCCACTGTCACGGCCGCGGCGCAGTCGCCCGGCATCACCAAGACCGAGATCGTGGTCGGCTCGATCCAGGACCTGTCGGGCCCGATCGCCGCCTTCGGCAAGCAGGCGCGCAACGGTCTCGTGATGCGCGCCGACGAGATCAACGCCGCCGGCGGCGTCAACGGTCGCAAGATCAGGCTGATCGTCGAAGACCACGGCTACGATCCGCGGCGTGCACTGCTGGCGGCGCAGAAGCTGGTCACGCAGGACAAGGTGTTCGCGATCCTCGGCCACATCGGCACGCCGACCAACATGGCGGTGATGCCGTTTCAGTTCGAGCGCGGCGTGATCAACTTCTTTCCGCTGACCGGCGCACGCGAGATGTTCGAACCGTTTCATCGGCTGAAGTTCGCGTTCTCGCCACCCTATTACGACCAGATGCGGATGATGGTCCCGCATCTCGTGAAGATGAACGGCTACAAACGCGTCTGCAGCCTGCATCAGGACGACGAATTCGGGCTGGAGGTGCTGCGCGGCGCCGAAGCCGGGCTGAAGACCATCGGCGTGCAGATGGTCGAACGCACCTCGTACAAGCGCGGTGCGACCGACTTCTCCTCGCAGGTGGCGCGGCTGAAGGCGGCCAACTGCGATCTGGTCGTGCTCGGCACGATCATTCGCGAAACCATCGGCACCATCGCCGAGGCGCGCAAGACCGGCTTCAACCCTGCGTTCATCGGCACCACTGCGCTGTACACGCATCTGATCCACGCGCTCGGCGGCAAGGCGATGGATGGGCTGTATGGCGTGCAGTCGGCCAGTCATCCGTACCCGGACGACGCCTCCGCTTCCGTGCGCAACTGGGCGGCCGCGTACAAGGCCAAGTTCGGCGAGGATCCGACGATCTTCTCCGTGTACGGCCACTACATCATGGACATATTCGCCAAGGCCGCCGAGAAGGCCGGTCCGAACCTGACGACCGACCGCTTCATCGAAGCAATGGAGAACACCACCTTCCCGCGCGACATGTTCGGCAGCCCCGAGCTGCGCGTGACCAAGACCGACCGCCTCGGACAGAAGAAATTCCGGCTGGCCCAGATCATCAACAGCCGCTGGACACCGGTGAGCGATTTCATCGAGATCACGCCCGAGTAAGCAGCGCCGCCGAAGGCGGGCGGGTGCCCTGGCCGGGCGCGCCGCATACTCGGCTGAGGCGCTGCGACGTTCTGTAGCTGCTCGGCGCCGCCGAGTGGGAGGCCGACGAGATCCGCGCGCTGCAGCGCGAGTTTTCGATGCAGCGCTGGCTCGCCACCTGCCCGCTCACCGACCCCGGCGAACGGGCGAGATTGCTGTCGCTCGTCGCACGCGCCGGGCTTTGAAGGCGCTGCTCTCTGGCCGTCGACGGGCACCCGCGCCGCAACGCACACCCCAGGCGCGACAAAGGGGCGCGGAGGCGCCCCTTTGCGCATCGCTGCGGGTCGCTAGCCCGCGGCGACGACGGCGCGCTTGGCGAGCACCGGAATCAGGTGCGCGCGGTACTCGGCCGAGCCGTGGATGTCGCTGTTCAGGCCCGATGCCGGCACCTTGATGCCGTCGCATGACTCCGGCGCGAACTTCTTCGCGAGCGCGTCCTCCAGCGCCTTGACGCGAAACACGCAGGGGCCCGCGCCGGTGACCGCCACGCGCACACCGCCGGCGGTCTTCGCGACGAAGACGCCGACCAGTGCGAAGCGCGACGCCGGCTGCTTGAACTTCACATACGCGGCCTTCTCCGGCGCGGGGAAAGCGACTGCGGTGATCAGTTCGCCCGGCTTCAGCGCCGTTTCGTACAGGCCCTTGAAGTAGTCGTCGGCGGCAATCGTGCGCGTGTTGGTCTGGATCGTTGCGCCCAAGCCGAGCACGGCCGCCGGATAGTCGGCGGCCGGATCGCTGTTGGCGAGCGAGCCGCCGATCGTTCCGCGGTTGCGTACCGCGCGGTCGCCGATGCCGTTGGCAAGCCTGGCGAGCGCCGGGATCGCCTTTTGCACGTCCTTCGACGCGGCGACCGCCGAGTGCGTGGTCATCGCGCCGATCGTCACGGTGCCGTTGGCGAGCTTGATGCCGTTTAACTCGGCGATGCCCGACAGGTCGATGAATCCTTCGGGCGCCAGCAGCCCGAGCTTCATCGAAGGCAGCACCGATTGCCCGCCGGCGAGCACCTTGTCGTCGGCGTGCTGCGCCAGCAGTTGCGCCGCTTCGGCGACCGAAGCCGGGCGGTGGTAGTGCATGTGATGCATCGTCGTCTCCTCAGTGCTTCTGCGCCGCCTGGATCGTCTTCCACACGTTGTGCGGTGTGGCCGGCATCGGCACGTCGCGCACGCCCAGGTGCGCCAGCGCGTCGACGATCGCGTTGATCACCGCCGGCGGCGCGCCGATCGCGCCCGCCTCGCCGCACCCCTTCACGCCCAACGGATTGTGCGTGCAGGGCGTGCCCTTGGCGGTCTCGACCATGAAGTGCGGCAGGTCGTCGGCCCTGGGCATCGCATAGTCGGTGTAACTGCCGGTCACGAGCTGGCCGTCTTCGTTGTAGACGCAGCCCTCGAGCAGCGCCTGGCCGATGCCCTGCGCGAGCCCGCCGTGCACCTGGCCTTCGACGATCATCGGGTTGATCACGTTGCCGAAGTCGTCGCAGGCCGCGAAGCGGTCGATGCGCACCTGGCCGGTCGCCGGATCGACCTCGACCTCGCAGACGTACGAGCCGGCCGGATACGTGAAGTTGGTCGGATCGTAGAAGGCGTTTTCGTTCAGGCCCGGCTCCAGCTTGTCGAGCGGGTAGTTGTGCGGCACGTACGCGGCGAGCGCCACCTCGGCGAACGCCTTCTTGCGGTCGGTACCGGCGACGCGGAATTCGCCGTTGGCGAACTCGATGTCGCTTTCGGCCGCCTCAAGCAGGTGCGCGGCGATCTTCTTGCCCTTCGCGATCACCTTGTCGAGCGCCTTGACGATCGCAGTGCCGCCGACCGCGATCGAGCGGCTGCCGTACGTGCCCATGCCGAACAGGATCTTGCCGGTGTCGCCGTGCTGGATGTCGATGTCGTCGAGCGCGATGCCGAGCTTGTCGGCGACGACCTGCGCGAACGTCGTCTCGTGCCCCTGCCCATGCGAGTGCGAGCCGGTGTAGATCGTCACCTTTCCGGTCGGATGCACGCGCACTTCGCCCGCCTCGAACAGGCCCGCGCGCGCACCGAGCGCGCCGGCGATGTTGCTCGGCGCGATGCCGCACGCTTCGATGTAGCACGCGTAGCCGAGTCCGCGCAGCAGCCCCTTCTTCGCGCTTTCGGCCTTGCGCGCCGCGAAGCCCTTGACGTCGGCGATCTCCTGCACGCGATTGAGCGTCGCTTCGTAGTCGCCGGTGTCGTAGGTCAGCCCCACGGGTGTCGCGTACGGGAACGTGCGGATGAAGTTCTTGCGGCGCAGCTCGGCCGGATCCATCTTCAGCTCGCGCGCGGCGGTCTCGACCAGGCGTTCGACGAGATACGTCGCCTCGGGGCGGCCCGCGCCGCGATACGCGTCGACCGGCGCGGTGTTGGTGAACACCGCCTGGATCTCGCTGTAGATCGCCGGCGTCGTGTACTGCCCGGCGAGCAGTGTGGAGTGCAGGATCGTCGGGATGCACGACGCGAAGGTGGACAGGTACGCGCCCATGTTGGCGGTCGTGTGCTCGCGCAGCGCGAGGAACTTGCCGTCGCGGTCCAGCGCCAGTTCGGCGATCGTCACGTGGTCGCGGCCGTGCGCGTCGGTGAGGAACGACTCGCTGCGCTCGGCGGTCCACTTGATCGGGCGGCCGATGCGCCGGCTCGCCCACACCAGCGCGGTTTCCTCCGCGTACAGGTAGATCTTCGAGCCGAAACCGCCGCCCACGTCGGGGGCGATCACGCGCAGCTTGTGCTCGGGGATGCCGAGCACGAACGCGGCCATCAGCAGCCGCTCGACGTGCGGGTTCTGGCTCGTCACGTACAGCGTGTACGAGTCGTCCGCGCGGTTGTAGGCGGCGTTGGCGGCACGCGGCTCGATCGCATTCGGGATCAGCCGGTTGTTGACGAACTCGAGCTTCGTCACGTGCGCCGCCTTCGCGAACGCGGCGTCGACCGCCGCCTTGTCGCCGCACGCCCACGTGTAGCAGACGTTGTCCGGCGCGATCTCGTGCACTGCGGTCTTCGCTTTCGCCGCCGTCGCGGTGTCGACGACCGCCGGCAGGATCTCGTAGTCGACCTCGATCAGCGCGGCGGCGGCCTTGGCCTGCGCCAGCGTCTCAGCCACCACGAGCGCGACCTGATCGCCGACGTGCAGCACCTTGTTCTCGGCGATGATCGGATGGCGCGGCTCCTTCATCGGCGTGCCGTCGATCGACGTGATCAGCCAGCCGCACGGCAGGCCGCCGACCGATGCGACGTCCTTGCCGGTGAACACGCCGAGCACGCCGGGCGCTTTTTTCGCCGCGCCGGTGTCGATCGACTTGATCTTCGCGTGCGCGTGCGGGCTGCGCAGGAAGTAGCCATAGGTCTGGTTCGGCAGCGTCACGTCGTCCGTGTACTGCCCGGCGCCGGTCAGGAAGCGGTAGTCCTCCTTCCGCTCGACCGCGCGGCCGATGAAGCCTGCTTTCGGATCGTTCATCTCGGTGCTCCTAGGTCGCGTCGTCCCGGTTCATGCCGGGACCCAGGTTGTCGGCTCTGGCCATTGGACCCCGGCCTGCGCCGGGGCGACGGCTAGACACCCATCGCCTTGGCGCCCTGCGCGACGGCCTTGACGATGTTCTGGTAGCCGGTGCAGCGGCAGAAATTGCCTTCGAGCCCTTCGCGGATCTGCTCTTCGGTCGCGTGCGGCCAGTGCGTGACCAGATCGATCGCGCTCATCACCATGCCCGGCGTGCAGAAACCGCACTGCAGCCCGTGGCACGCCTTGAACGCCGCCTGCATCGGGTGCATCGAGCCGTCCGCCGGCGTGATGCCTTCGATGGTCGTCACCTCCGCGCCCTGCAGTTGCGCGGCGAGCACGTTGCAGCTCTTCACCGCGCGGCCGTTGACGTGAACGGTGCACGCGCCGCACTGTGCGGTGTCGCAGCCGACGTGCGTTCCGGTCAGCCGCAGGTGCTCGCGGATGAAGGTGACGAGCAGAGTATCGGGTTCAACCTCGGCCGTGACGGCCTTGCCGTTGACCCGCAGGGAAAGCGGGACTTTCATCCATGTCTCCTTGGGAAGCGGTCGCGCCGCCGTCGCGTGTTCTGGTTCTGGCGCGCGCAGCCACTTTAGTCGCGCACGGCCGAACTGCGCAAGCGCATGTCCGCGCGTTTTTGTGATCGCGCGTGTATCGCGCCGCAACAGCCGGACGCGCGGTGACTAGAATGCACCAGACAGACCGTTCCGCGGTCGGGAGGTCGCATGGACAGCGTCGACGTACAGGTGCTGAAGAAGGCCGACGAATGGGTGCGCGCCGGCCACCGCGCCGTGATGGGCACCATCGTGCGCACGTGGGGTTCGGCGCCGCGGCCGGTCGGGTCGCTCGTGGTGATCCGCGACGACGGGCTCGTGGCAGGCTCGGTCTCCGGCGGCTGTATCGAGGACGATCTGGTCGACCGGGTGCGCTCGCGCGCGCTCGCGGTCGACCGTCCGCAGCGCGTGAAGTACGGCGTCACCGCCGAGGATGCGTTCAAGTTCGGCCTGCCGTGCGGCGGCACGCTCGAGCTGGTGCTCGAGCCGGTGACGGCGGAATCGCGCATCGACGAGCTGCTCGCACGCGTGCTCGAGGGCCGGCAGACCGTGCGACGGCTCGACATGAAGACGGGGCGCGTGACGCTCGCCGAAGGTACCGGCCGCGACGTGCTGTCCGCGACCGACGAGGCACTGGTCAGCGTGCACGGGCCGCGGCTGCGGCTGCTGGCGATCGGCGCCGGGCAGTTGACGCATTATCTGGCGCAGATGGCGCTCGCTTGCGACTACGCGGTCACGATCTGCGATCCTCGCGACGAGTACGCCGACGGCTGGCTCGTTCCGGGAACGACGCTCGTGCGCACGATGCCCGACGACACCGTCGTCGAGTTCAAGCCCGACATGAACACCGCGATCGTCGCGCTGACGCACGACCCGAAGCTCGACGACCTGGCGCTGATGGAGGCGCTGAAGTCGAACGCCTTTTACGTCGGCGCGATCGGCTCGAAGAAGAACCAGGCCAAGCGCCGCGAGCGGCTGAAGGAATTCGGCGTCACCGAGTCGCAGCTCGGCCGCCTGCACGGCCCCGTCGGCATCAAGAACGGCGCGCGCACGCCCGCGGAGATCGCGGTGTCGATCCTCGCCGAGCTGACCGCGGCCAAGTACGGCTACGAGATTCCCGCGCCGCAGCCGGTCGCGCCCGCCGCGGCGGTCGAGTCGGGCTGCGCGGCCTGACCACTACGACGGCCAGCGCTCGGGCTTTCGGTTCCGCACCTGGACGCTCGGCCCGCGGCGCAGCCGTCGGCGTCGAACCGGCCGGGACATTCCGGCCGCAACGCGGTCCGGAATATCAGGTGTTCGTCACCTTGATCGTCGGGATCTTCAGCGACATGTCCTTGGCCTTCTCGGCGATCCGGATCGCGACCTTGCGCGCGACGGCCTTGTAGGCGCTGGCGATGTCGCTGTCGGGCTCGGCGACGACGGTCGGACGCCCCGCGTCGGTCTGCTCGCGGATGCGGATGTCGAGCGGCAGCGAGCCGAGCACTTCGACGCCGTATTCCTTGGCCATGCGCTCGGCGCCGCCGGCGCCGAAAACGTGCTCGGCGTGCCCGCACTTGCTGCACACGTGCACCGCCATGTTCTCGACGATGCCGAGGATCGGCACGCCGACCTTCTCGAACATCTTCAGGCCCTTGATCGCGTCGAGCAGCGCGATGTCCTGCGGCGTGGTGACGATCACCGCGCCGGTGACGGGCACCTGCTGCGCGAGCGTGAGCTGGATGTCGCCGGTTCCCGGCGGCATGTCGACGATCAGGTAGTCGAGGTCCTTCCAGTTGGTCTGCGCCAGCAACTGCTGCAGCGCCTGCGTGACCATCGGCCCGCGCCAGACCATCGGCTGGTCGGCGTCGACCAGGAAGCCGATCGAACTGGCCTGGATGCCGTAGTTCTCGAGCGGCTCGAGCGTCCTGCCGTCCACGCTCTCCGGCTTGCCTTCGATGCCGAGCATCGTCGGCTGGCTCGGACCGTAGATGTCGGCGTCGAGCATGCCGACGCGCGCGCCTTCGGCCGCGAGCGCCAGCGCCAGATTGACGGCCACCGTGCTCTTGCCCACGCCGCCCTTGCCCGACGAGACGGCGACGATGTTCTTCACGTTGGGCATCACCTTCAGCCCGCGCTGCACCGTGTGCGCGACGATCTTCGTCGTCACGTTGGCGCTGACGTTGCCGGCGCCCGCGCGCTTGAGCGCGTCGACGACGAGGCCGCGGATGCCGTCGATCTGGCTTGCGGCGGGATAGCCGAGCTCGATGTCGACGCTCACGTCGTTGCCGTTGACCTTGACGTTGCGCGCCGCGCGCGAGGACACGAGGTCGCGGCCGGTGTTGGGATCGACGACGGTCTTCAGGATTTCGTTGACGCGTTCTGCGGTGATGCTCATGTTGGGATCGCGAATCGAGGATGGCTGGAAAAGTCAGCGGTGCAGTCTATCCGACCGCGACCGCGCCTGCGCCTGCCTTGGACCACCCCATGTGAGCTACTTGCCCTTGTTAAACTCGCGGTCATTCGATCGCCGACCATGCTGTCGCACTTCAGGCTCATCCCGTCGGCCCGCCCTCCGCGGCCCGGGCGAATGCGCCGTCCGATCTAGCGACCGGCCGCGCCTGGCGGAACCCGGGCGCGCGCAGAATCCCCGCGCCATCCGCAGTCCGCGATCCGAACCCCGACCCTCGCCCCCATGAACCCGCGCAACCTGTTCGTCACCACCGCCCTGCCGTACGCCAACGGCAAGCCGCACATCGGCCACATCATGGAGTACGTCCAGGCCGACATCTGGGTGCGGTATCAGCGGATGCGCGGGCATGCGGTGCACTTCGTCTGCGCCGAGGACGCGCACGGCGCGCCGATCATGATCGCGGCCGAGAAGGCGGGAAAGACGCCGCAGCAGTTCATTGCCGAGATGCGGGCGGCGCGGCAGCAGTACCTCGACGGCTTCCACCTCGGCTTCGACCACTGGCACACGACCGACTCGCCGGAGAACGTCGAGCTGTCGCAGTCGATCTACCGCGCGCTGCGCGCCAACGAGCTGATCGACATCCGTCGCATCGAGCAGTTCTACGACCCGGTCAAGGGCATGTTCCTGCCCGACCGCTACATCAAGGGCACGTGCCCCAAGTGCGGCGCAAAGGATCAGTACGGCGACAACTGCGAGGTGTGCGGTTCGACCTACGCACCGACAGACCTGAAGGACCCGTACTCCGCGCTCACCGGTGCAAAGCCCGAGCTGCGCTCCTCGGAGCACTACTTCTTCCGGCTGTCGGACGCGCGCTGCGTCGCGTTCCTGCGCGAGTGGACCGCTGGCCGCAATCGGCGCGGCGAGCCGCACCTGCAGCCCGAGGTCTACGCGAAGACGCAGGAATGGATCGGCGAAGGCGGCAAGGGGCTGGCGGACTGGGACATCTCGCGTGACGCGCCTTACTTCGGGATCCCGATTCCCGACGCGAAGGACAAGTTCTTCTACGTCTGGCTCGACGCGCCGATCGGCTATCTCGCGTCGCTGAAGGCGTACTTCGACCAGGGCAAGGCGCGCGCCAACGGCGAGAAGCGCAGCTTCGACGAGTTCATCTCGGCCGACGATGTCGAGCAGGTCCACTTCATCGGCAAGGACATCGTCTACTTCCACACGCTGTTCTGGCCGGCGATGCTGAAGTTCTCCGGCCGCAAGGTACCGGACGCGATCTACGTGCACGGCTTCATCACCGTTAGCGGCGAGAAGATGAGCAAGAGCCGCGGCACCGGCATCGACCCGCTGCGCTACCTCGAAGTCGGCATGAACCCGGAGTGGTTCCGCTATTACGTCGCAGCCAAGCTCAACGCTCGCGTCGAAGACGTCGACTTCAACCCGGACGACTTCCAGAGCCGGGTCAACAGCGATCTGATCGGCAAGTACGTCAACATCGCCAGCCGCGCGGCGGGGTTCCTGGTGCGGCTGTTCGACGGGCGGCTGACTCCATCGGCCGACCCATCGGGCGCGCCGGCAGGCAGCCACGCGGTCGCGCTCGCCTCCGCCGACGAGATCGCCGACTACTTCGACCAGCGCGAGTTCGGCAAGGCACTGCGCGAGATCATGCGCATCGCCGACTACGCGAACGAGCACTTCGACAGACACAAGCCGTGGGAGCTGGCGAAGGATCACGCCCAGCGAGGGCTGCTGCACGGCGTGTGCAGCGACGTGATGCGCTGCTTTGGCGCGTTGACGATCTACCTTGCGCCGGTGCTGCCCGCCACCGCCGAGCGCGTCGCGCGCGAGCTGTTCGGAATGGAGCGCGCGTTCGTGTGGGACGACCTGCGCCGGCCGCTCGAGCGCATCGCGCCGTACCGGCACCTGATGACGCGCGTCGAAACCAAACAGCTCGACGCGCTGTTCGAAGCGCCCGCCAGGGAACCCCCTGCCCGGCCCGTCGCTGCGCCTGGGCCGGGTGGCGCCAGCGCAGGCGCGATCGAACCGATCGCACCCGAGATCAGGATCGAAGACTTCGCAAGACTGGACCTGCGCATTGCCCGCGTGGTCGACTGCGACTTCGTCGAAGGTTCGGACAAACTGTTGCGCTTCACGCTCGACGCGGGGGAAGGGCGGTACCGCAACGTCTTCTCGGGCATCAAGTCGGCGTACAGCGAGCCGAAAAAGCTTGTCGGCCGGCTGGTCGTGCTGGTCGCGAATCTCGCGCCGCGCAGGATGAAGTTCGGCGTCAGCGAAGGGATGATCCTGTCGGCGAGTGCCGCCGACGAGCGCGCGCAGCCCGGCATCTACCTGCTCGACGTCGACAGCGGCGCGCAGCCCGGAATGCGTGTGAAGTAGCGCGCCGCGGGCCGGGCGCTCGGCAGCGGCGCCCTTGACGGCGATCAACCTCAGCCGACGCGGCACGCGAAAGCGGTACAGGCGCCGCCGTGTATTTGCTTTTGGTTCGCATGGCATTAACATGTGATTGCAACGTTACGGCACCGCGCACGCATGCCCCCGAGACCGGAGAACAAGACCGCCCGCCTGACCGTGCTGCTCGACCCGCGCAAGAAGGCGATGTTCGAGGAGATCTGTGCGGCGCAGGATCTGACGCCGTCGCAGGTCGTGCGGCAGCTGATCCGCGAATACATCATCGAACATGCGGGCAACCGATCCTTGCCCGCCTGGCTGCTGGCCGCGTCGCGCAAGAAGCCGATGCGATAGGTGGGGCCGACCGCAGTGACCGCTCCGACGGACTGGCTCGCCATCGACTGGATGCTCGCCGCGATCGCGGCGTGGATCGCGATCGGCGCGATCGGCGTGCTGCGCTTGCATGACTTCTTCACCGTCGCGCGCATCCTGTTCCCGCTCGGCGCGCTGGCGAGCCTCGCGCTCGCGGCAGCGGGCACCGTCGCCGCGTTCGCGGGCCCGCAGACGGCGGTGCTGCCCCTCGGTCTGCCCGGCCTGCCGTTTCATCTCCGGCTCGACGCGCTGTCGGCGTTTTTCCTGGTGCTGCTCGGCACCGCTGCCGCCGGGGTTTCGGCGTTCGCCGCCGGCTATTTCCGCAAGGGCGAGGGTACGCCGCCGGGGCTGCTGTGCCTGCTTTATCACCTGTTCCTGGCCGGCATGGCGATGGTGATGCTGGCCGACGACGCGTACGTCTTCATGGTGATGTGGGAACTGATGGCGCTTGCCTCGTTCTTCCTGGTCACCGCGAATCACGTGATCCCGGCCATCCGCCGCGCCGGCTATCTGTACCTGCTGGTCGCGCATCTGGGGGCGATCGCGATCCTGTTGTGTTTCGGCGTACTGCAGGCGAATACCGGCGACTACACGTTCGACAACATGCGTACGCAGACGCTGTCGCCGTTCTGGGCATCGGTCGCGTTCCTGCTCGCGCTGTTTGGTTTCGGCGCCAAGGCCGGCATCCTGCCGCTGCACGTCTGGCTGCCGGAGGCGCACCCTGCGGCGCCCTCGCCGGTGTCGGCGCTGATGAGCGGCGTGATGCTGAAGACCGCCATCTACGGGCTGCTGCGTGTCGCCTTCGACCTGCTGCAGACGCACCTGTGGTGGTGGGGCGTGCTGGCGCTGGCGATCGGGCTCGCCACCGCGCTGTTCGGTGTGGTCTTCGCCGCGGTACAGACCGACATGAAGCGGCTGCTCGCGTACTCGTCGATCGAGAATATCGGGCTGCTCGTTGTCGGCATCGGCTTGGCGCTGTTGTTCACCGGCTACGGCATGGCCGCGATGGCGGCGCTGGCGCTCACCGCGGTGCTGTATCACGCGCTGAACCACGCGTTCTTCAAGAGCCTGCTGTTCCTCGGCACAGGCAGCGTGCTGCACGCCACCGGCGAGCGCAACCTCGGCAGGTTGGGCGGGCTGCTGCGCTACATGCCTTGGGTCGGCTGGCTCGCGCTGACGGGCACACTCGCGGCAGCGGGGCTGCCGCCACTGAACGGCTTCGTCTCCGAATGGCTGCTGCTGCAGAGCTTCCTGTTCACGCTCGGACTGCCGAGCACGTTCGTCAACAATCTGGTGCCGGTCGTCGCGGCCGGGGTCGCGCTGGTCGCCGCACTCGGCGGCTACGTGATGGTGAAGTTCTTCGGCGTGATCTTCCTCGGCCAGCCACGCGAGCCGCGGCTCGCGGCCTCACATGACGCGGCGGCATGGGAAAGAGCAGGCCTCGCCTGGCTGGCGGCCGGTTGTGTCGCGCTGGGGTTGGCGCCGGCGCAGGTCATTGCGCTGATCGACCCGGTCACGCGCGTGCTGGTCGGCGACGGTGTCGGTGCGCGCGTGGCCGAGCACGGCTGGCTGTTTCTCGCGCCGGTAGCACCGGAGCGCGCGAGCTACAGCCCGCTGTTGTTCCTGGTGCTGGTGGCGGCGAGTTTCGCGCTCGCTTTCGTGCTGGTGCGCCGGCTGTATCACGGGCGTATCCGGCGGGCGGCGCCGTGGGACTGCGGGTATCCGCTGCTCAGTGCCCGCATGCAGGATACGGCCGAGGGCTTCGGCCAGCCGATCCGGCAGGTCTTCGAACCGTTCTTCCGCATCGAGCGCGAGTTGCCGAGCCCGTTCGACAAGCAGCCTGTGTACCGGATGTCGGCGACCGATCATCTGTGGCACTGGCTGTACCTGCCGATCGCGCGCGTGGTCGAGGCGGCCTCGCGCGTCGTCGGCCTGCTGCAGCAGGGCCGCATCGCGACCTACCTGCTCTACAGCTTCCTCACGCTGCTGGTGATGCTGATCCTGGTGTTCCGATGACCGTGGAAGGCTTCGTTGCCCAACTGGTCGCCGTGGCGCTCGCCGTGCTCGGCGCGCCGCTGCTCACCGGCTGGGTCAACCAGTGCCGCGCGTGGCTGCAGAACAAGAGCGCGCCGCCGCTGCTGCTGCCGTATCGCACGCTGCACAAGCTGTTCTGGAAGGAGTCGGTGGTCGCCGAGGGAGCGACCCCGCTGTTTCGCGCCGCGCCTTACATCGTGTTCGGCGCAATGGTGCTCGCCTGCGGCATCGTGCCGAGCCTGTCGACCGACCTGCCGCTGGCACCGGCGGCCGATGCGATCGCGCTGGTGGGCCTGTTCGCGCTGGCGCGCGTGTTCATGTCGCTGGCGGCGATGGACATCGGGACCGCGTTCGGCACGCTCGGTGCCCGGCGCGAGATGCTGGTCGGCTTTCTCGCCGAGCCGGCACTGCTGATGGTGCTGTTCACGGCGGCGTTCATGACGCAGTCGACCTCGCTCGCCAGCATCGTCGAGACGATCGCCAACCAGGAATTCGCGATCTACCCGAGCCTCGCGTTCGCCGGCGTGGCGTTCACGATGGTGTCGCTGGCGGAAAACGCGCGCGTGCCGGTCGACAACCCCGCCACGCATCTGGAACTGACGATGATCCACGAGGCGATGATCCTCGAGTATTCGGGGCGCCACCTCGCGCTGATCGAGTGGGCGGCGAGCCTGAAGCTGTTCGCCTACTCTTGCATCGGCCTGGCGATCTTCTTCCCGTGGGGCATCGCGCAGGTGCAGGACCCCGTCGGCATCCTGCTCGCACTGCCGGTGCTGGTCGGCAAGCTCGCGATCGGTGGCGCGTTGCTGGCCGTGATCGAAACGCTGTCGGCCAAGATGCGGATCTTCCGCGTGCCGGAGTTTCTGGCCGGCGCGTTCCTGCTCGCGGTGATCGGCATCCTCGTGCACTTTCTGCTCGGAGCGTAGGCCATGCCGGGATTGGTCACGCAACTGATCAACCTGTTCGCCGCCGTGTTGCTGCTGCTGTCGTTCGGGCTGCTGTCGCAGCGGCGCGTGCTGTCGCTGATCCACCTGTTCACGCTGCAGGGGGCGACGCTGACCGCGTCGACCACGGTGATGGCGTATTTCACCGACCAGCCGCATCTCTTTTACTCGGCGGCGCTGACCTTCGTGCTGAAGGTGCTGCTGATGCCGTGGCTGCTGCACCGGATGATCGAGCGGCTGGACGTGCGGTGGGACGTCGAGACCTTGATCAACATCCCGACGACGATGCTCGCCGGCATCGTGCTGGTCATCTTCGCGTTCAACCTGGCGTTGCCGATTTCGGGGCTGTCGGAGTCGGTCGCGCGCGGCACGCTCGGCATCGCGCTCGCCTGCGTGCTGCTGGCGTTTCTGATGATGATCACGCGCCGCAAGGCGATCCCGCAGGTGATCGGCTTCCTGGCGATGGAGAACGCGCTGTTCTTCGCCGCCACCAGCGCGACCTACGGCATGCCGATGGTCGTCGAGCTCGGGATCGCGCTCGACGTGCTGGTCGGCATGATCATCCTCGGCGTATTCATGTTCCAGATCCGCGAGCAGTTCGACAGCCTCGACATCCGCCATCTCGAGAAGTTGAAAGAGGAGTGACGATGGAAGCGCTCGCCGCCCTCCTCGGCATTCCGCTGGCCGGCGCGGCCGTCCTCGGCGCCACCGGACATCGCAACATCGCCTCGGAGATCAACGTCGCCTTCAGTCTGGCGACGTTCCTCGCCGCGGCGGCGCTGACGGCGCAGATCGTCGCCGGCGGGCCGATCCTCGTGCTGCACGAGCAGTTCTTCGTCGATTCGCTGAACGTCTTCCTGGTGACGCTGACCGCGTTCGTCGCGCTCACCACGGCGCTGTTCTCGCGCCCGTACATGCGCATCGAACGCGACCACGGCAAGATGACGCCGCCGCGCATGCGCCTGTATCACAGCATGTACCAGTTGTTCACCTTCACGATGCTGCTGGCGCTGACGACCAACAACATGGGGCTGCTGTGGGTCGCGATGGAAGCGGCGACACTGGCGACCGTGCTGCTGGTGGCCGTGTACCGCACGCCGGCGAGCCTCGAGGCCGCGTGGAAGTACTTCATCCTGTGCGGCGTGGGCATCGCGCAGGCGCTGTTCGGAACGATCCTGCTGTATCTGGCGGCGGAGCGTGTGATCGGCGCCGAAGGCGGCGGGCTGCTGTGGACGAATCTCGACGCGGTGAAGGCGCAGCTCGAGCCGACGGTGATCGCGCTCGCCTTCGTGTTCCTGCTGGTCGGCTACGGCACCAAGGTGGGGCTCGCGCCGCTGCACAACTGGCTGCCCGACGCGCATGCCGAGGGGCCGACGCCGATCTCGGCGGTGCTGTCGGGGCTGCTGCTGAACGTCGCGCTGTACGCGGTCCTGCGCTGCAAGGTGCTTGCCGACGGCGCGCTGGCGACACGCTTCGCCGGCGACCTGATGATGGGCTTCGGCCTGCTGTCGGTCGTGCTCGCGGCGTTTTTCCTTTCGCGCCAGCGCGACATCAAGCGCATGTTCGCGTACTCGTCGATCGAGCACATGGGGCTGATCACGTTCGCCTTCGGCATGGGCGGCGCGATCGCCAGCTTCGCCGGACTGCTGCACATGACGGTGCATTCGCTGGTGAAGTCCGCCATCTTCTTCGCGGTCGGCCATGCGGCGCAAAAGGCCGGCACGCAGATCATGGACGACATCCGCGGGCTGATCCGCGTCAATCCGACCGTCGGCTGGGGCCTGATGGTCGGCACGCTGGCGATCCTCGGTATGCCGCCGTTCGGCGTGTTCGCCAGCGAGTTCCTGATCCTGACCACCGCGATGCGCGAGTTCCCGTGGACTACACCGCTGCTGCTGCTCGCGCTGGGCGTGGCCTTCGCTGCAGTGCTGGCGAAGGTGCAGCCGATGGTGTTCGGAGAGACGACGGTCAAGCCGCTGGCGCATCCGCCGGCGCTCGTGCCGGTATTCGCGCATCTCGGGCTGGCGCTGCTGCTCGGGCTGTACGTGCCGCCGTACTTGCAGGCCTGGTACGAGCAGGCCGCGCGTCTGGTCGCCGGAGGCTGACGTGCGCATCGCCGAAGCACCGCTTGCCTTTCGCGCGGCTGCCGGCGCAGCGCCGTGGGCGCTGGCCGACGCGACCCCAGGGCAATGGTCGGCCGCCGCGCAGGCGTTTGCGCGCGCCGGCGATCGCCTGGTCGCGCTGTGGGGCTCGGACCGGCGCGACCTGGGCGAGGGCTTCGTCATGTGTGCCGCGTATGCCGCCAGCGATGCGCTCGCGTGCGTGCGTCTGCCGCTCGGAGACGACACCGAGTATCCGGACATCTCGAAGTACTTTCCGGCGGCCATACGGATGCAGCGCGCGATCTTCGATCTGCTCGGGTTGCGCGCCAGCGGCGCCGACGACGAGCGCCCCTGGCTGCGGCACGGCGCCTGGCCGGCGGACTTCTTCCCGTTACGGCGCGATGCCGACGGCACGCGCACCTTCGACGTCGAGCAGGAGCGTTATCCGTTCGTGACGGTCGCCGGCGACGGCGTGCACGAGATCCCGGTGGGACCCATCCACGCCGGCATCATCGAGCCGGGGCACTTTCGCTTTTCGATCGTCGGCGAGAAGGTGCTGCGCCTCGAGGAGCGCTTGGGCTACGTCCACAAGGGCATCGAAAAGCGCTTCGAGGGGATGCCGATCGCCGAGGGCGCGCGGCTGGCCGGGCGCGTGTCGGGCGACTCGACCGTCGCCTTCGCATGGGCCTATGCGATGGCGGCGGAAGCCGCCACCGGCTGCGAGATTCCCGCGCGCGCTGCCTGGCTGCGCGCGCTGCTCGCGGAGCGCGAGCGGGTGGCCAATCACTTGGGCGATCTGGGCGCGCTCGGCAACGACGCAGCGCTCGCGTTCGGGCTGGCGCAATTCTCGCGCCTGCGCGAGCAGTGGCTGCGCGTCAACGCCGAGGTGTTCGGCCACCGTCTGCTGATGGACCGCATCGTTCCCGGTGGCGTCGCGGTCGACCCCGACGCCGAGGCGCTGGCGCGGCTGCGCAGCCAGTGCGGCGAGATCGGGCAGGAGGTGCGCGTGCTGCGCGCGATCTACGACGAGCACGCCGGACTTCAGGATCGCTTCCAGACGACCGGCATCGTGACGACGGAACTCGCGCGACGGCTCGGGCTGTGCGGCCTGGCCGCGCGTGCCAGCGGCATCGCGCGCGATCTGCGCGTCGATTCGCCCTGCAAGCCGTACGACGAGCTCGCGGTTGCCGTCGCCGCGGCGAAGACCGGGGATGTCGCGGCGCGCGTGGCGGTGCGCTTCGACGAACTGTTCGAGTCGCTGCGCCTGATCGCGGCGATCGTCGAGCGCATTCCCGCGGGCGCGGTGCGCGCCGAGCTGCCGCGCTCGACCGCCGGTGGCTTCGGGCTGGGCTGGATCGAGGGCTGGCGCGGCGACGTGCTCGTCGCGCTCGAGTGCGATGCCGACGGCCGCGTGCGCCGCTGCCATTGCCACGATCCGTCGTGGCAGAACTGGCCGCTGCTCGAGCACGCGGTGATCGGCAACATCGTTCCGGACTTCCCGCTGATCAACAAGTCGTTCAATCTGAGTTACTCGGGGCACGACCTCTGATGCTGTACCTGCTGAAGCAGATCGCCCGCGCCGGCCTGCCGACCGAGCCGTTGCCCGCGCCCAACGAGGACTGGCGCATCGAAGCCGAACGCATCCAGGGTGAAGTGCTGCGGCTGCTCGGCCGCGCGCTGGCGATCCGGCAGATCGACGCCGGTTCGTGCAACGGCTGCGAGCTGGAGATCCACGCGTTGAACAATCCCTACTACAACATCGAAGGTCGCGGCATCAAGTTCGTCGCCAGCCCGCGCCATGCGGACCTGCTGCTCGTCACCGGCCCGGTCGCGCGCAACATGAAGATCGCGGTCGAGCGCGCGTATGACGCGACCCCGGCGCCGAAGCTGGTGGTGGCGGTCGGCGACTGTGGCGCGAGCGGCGGCATCTTCGGCGAGAGCTACGCGACCTGCGGAAGGGTCGCCAACGTGATTCCGGTCGACGTCGCCGTGCCCGGTTGTCCGCCGCCGCCGCTCGCCATCCTGCGGGGCATCCTCACCGCGGTCACGCGCCATACGCGCTGAGACGCACGGCGCCGACAGTACAATCGCGCGTCCGGCGTTGGGCCCCGGCGTTGGGTCCCGCGTTTGGGCCCCGAAACCCCGCGCGGCCCGCTGCGAGTCACCATGACGCAATACGAATCCGACATCACGAAGTTCATCCGCGAGCTGAAGCAGAAGATCCCCGATCTCGAGCAGAAGCAGCGCGAGGGGCGCGCGATCTGGTGGGACAAGCAGGTCGACTTCGACGAGCTGAAGCGCTGGCAGGAATCGCAGGTGCCGCAGCCGCCGTACGTGTATCAGCCGAAGGTCAAGCAGTGAGCGGCCTTGCCCATCCGGCCGAGCCGGTCGACCTGGCCGCTTCCGCGGCGCTCGCCGCCGACGATTCGACGCCCGACGTCGTCGACGGCGTGGCGCTGGCGCGGCTGTATGGCGAGCCGCTGTTCAAGCTGCCCGAAGACCTGTACATCCCGCCCGATGCGCTCGAGGTGTTCCTCGAGGCCTTCGAAGGGCCGCTCGACCTGCTTCTGTACCTGATCCGCAAGCAGAACTTCAACGTGCTCGACATTCCGATGGCGGCGCTCACGGCGCAGTACCTCGCGTACGTCGAGCAGATCCGCAGGAGCAACCTCGAACTGGCCGCCGAGTACCTGCTGATGGCGGCGATGCTGATCGAGATCAAGAGCCGGATGCTGCTGCCGGTGAAGAAGGCGGAAACCGGAGAGGAAGTCGAGGACCCGCGCGCCGAGCTCGTGCGCCGTCTCGTCGAGTACGAGCGCATCAAGCTCGCGGCGGCGCGGCTCGACGAGCTGCCGCGCGTCGGGCGCGACTTCGCGCGCGCGATCGTCGCGGTCGAGCAGTCGGTCGTCAGGCGCTTGCCGCAGGTCAACGTCGTCGACCTGCAGCAGGCGTGGGCCGAGGTGCTCAACCGCGCCAGGCTGCACGCGCACCATCACATCGCGCGCGAGGAGCTGTCGGTTCGCGAGCACATGAGCATCGTGCTGCGCAAGCTGCAGGGGCGCCAGTTCGTCGAGTTCGGGGATCTGTTCGACGCACGGCTGCTCGCGAAGGGGCCGCCGATCGTGATCGTGCACTTCCTCGCGCTGCTCGAACTCGCCCGCGAGAACCTCGTCGAGCTGACGCAGGCCGCGCCTTACGCGCCGATCTACGTGCGGCTCGCATACACGCCAAGCTGACGCCGGTTTCGCCCGATGGCAGACCGGTCGCCGCGGCTGTCGATCCGCATCGACTTCGACGGTGGCAGGCTCGGCCCGGGCAAGGTCGAACTGCTGGAGCACATCGCGCGCGAACGCTCGATCGCAGCGGCTGCGCGCGCGATGGGCATGTCGTACAAGCGCGCCTGGGCGCTCGTCGACACGATGAACCAACTGTTCCGCGAGCCGGTCGTCACGACCCAGCCCGGCCGCAACACCGCCGGCGCGACCGAAGTGACGGCTTTCGGCCGGCGCATCGTCGCGCTGTATCGGGCGGCCGAACGCGGCGCTGCGGCGGGCGCGGCAGCGCCGATCGCAGAACTCACCGCTGCGGCGCGTCCTGCGGTGCGCCGGACACCGGCGCGGACCGCGCGGCGTTCGGCGTGACGGTTTCGACCGTCAGCATCGACGTGGCGCAATCCAGCGCCACCGACTTGATCAGGCACCACACGGCGAGTCCCGGCGCGAGCGCGAGCCGCTCGGCCGCCTCGCGCGTGATGCGCGCGCGCAGCGCGACCGCCGTGCCGATCCGCACGAGCGCATCGACGTAAGTCGCATCGCGGGCGGCGAGCGCTTCGATCCGGCCCGGCAGCCGATTGACCACGCTGACATCCGACGGCTGCGACAGCGCGAGCGCCACGTCGCGGGCGGGAATGCGAACGCGCACCGGCGTGCCGACGGCCACGTCCACGCGCGGCACGCGCAGCGTGCAGCCGGCGACGTCGAGCAGCGTCAAGCCGAACCGTTCGTCGTGCGCGCTGACCCGGCAATGCAGCAGCGAACCGGCTTCCACGCCGGGCATCATGTCCGCGACGGCGGGCTGCGCGAGCACTTCGTCGACCGTGCCGGCAGCGACCACATTGCCGCGGTCGAGAACCGCCATCTTGTCGGCGAGCCGCAGCGCTTCCTGCAGATCGTGAGTGACCAGCACGATCGGGATCGACAGCGTCTGCCGCAACTGCGCGAGCTCCTGGTAAAGATCCTGCCGCACCGCCTGATCGACGGCCGAAAACGGCTCGTCGAGCAGCAGCACCTGCGGGTCTCGCGCCAGCGCCCGCGCCAGCGCGACGCGTTGTTGCTGGCCGCCCGAAAGCTGCGCCGGCCGGCGCGCGCCGAGGTCGTCGAGCCGCACGCGCGCCAGCAGCTCGCGCGCGTGCGCGGGTGCGTCCGCGCGAGCGCTCGCGATGGCGACGTTTTCGAGCGCCGACAGATGCGGAAACAGCGCGTAGCTCTGGAAGACGAATCCGACGCGCCGCTGCTGCACCGTCAGCGCAATGCCGCGGTCCGTGTCGAGCCAGACCTCGCCGCCGACCTCGACGCGGCCTTCCGCACAGCCGACGAGTCCCGCGATCGCGCGCAGGATCGTCGTCTTGCCGCTGCCCGACGGGCCGACCAGCGCCAGCAGCTCGCCGGCTTCGCAGTCGAACCGGGCGTCGAGCGGAATCGGTGTGCGCTGCCGCAGTCGCACCGCGAGCGCCGCCATCACCGCTCCTGCAGGTGGCGACGCGCGCGCTGGCCGGTCGCAAAGACGACCCAAAGCGCCGCCAGCGTGAAGCCCACCAGCACCAGCGACATCGCGTTCGCGCCCGCCGTGTCGAACGCCTGCACGCGGTCATAAATGGCGATCGACAGCGTTTTCGTTTCGCCGGCGATGCTGCCGCCGACCATCAGCACGACGCCGAACTCGCCGAGCGTGTGCGCGAACGTCAGCGCCACGCCGCCCAGGATGCCCGGCCACGCCAGCGGCAGTTCGATGCGCCACAGCGTGCGCCAGCGCGACAGCCCCGACACCCACGCCGCTTCGCGCAGGCTGTTCGGGATCGCAGCGAACGCGCGCTGCGCCGGCTGCACCATGAACGGCAGGTTGATCAGCACGCTGGCGGCAAGCAGCCCTTCGAACGTGAATACGAGCTGCACGCCCGCGAAGCGGTCGAGCCAGCGACCGACCGGCGAGCCGGCGCCGAAAGCGGCCAGCAGATAAAAGCCCACCACGGTGGGCGGCAACAGCAGCGGCAAGGTGAGCGCCGCTTCGACCAGCGCCCGGTGGCGCCCTTCGCCGATCGCCAGCCGGCGCCCGAGCCACACGCCGATCGGCCCGAGCAGGACGCAGGTGGCGGTTGCCAGCAGCAGCGAAACGCGCGTCGCTTCCCAGTCCAATCACTCCCCCGGCAGCAGGAAGCCGTACCGCTTCAGGATCGCGCGGGCCGGCGGCTGTTGAAGATAGGCGTAAAACTGGGCCGCAGTTTCGCCCGCCCGGCGCGTCAGCACCATGCGCTGTCGCAACGGACTGTGCAGCCGCTCGGGCAGCGGCACGTGGCTTCCCTGCCGCTGCAATTCGGGCGCCAGGGCGAGCGACAGCGCGATGATGCCGGCCTGCGCATTGCCGGTCGTCACGAACTGAGCGGTCTGCGCGATGTTCTCGCCGAGTACGAGCTTCGGCTGCACGAAGTCCCACAGCGCGAGCGCCTGCAACGCCTGCTGCGCAGCGCGCCCGTACGGCGCGTGCTCGGGATTGGCGATCGCGAACTTGCGCACGCCGCCCCACCCTTCGCGCAGGCCCTTGAGGTCGGCGTCGAGGCGGATCGTCGAGTCCTTCGGCGCGTACAGCGCGATCCGCCCGACCGCGTAAAGCTCGCCGCGATCACGCGTGAGACCCGCGTCCGCCAGTTGGAAAACAAAGTCCTCGTCGGCCGACATGAACAGTTCGAACGGTGCGCCCTGCCGGATCTGCCGCGCGAAGTTTCCGGAGGAACCGAAATTCAGCTGCACCTTGCGGCCGGTGTCGGCCTCGAAGCGCGCGGCCACTTCAGCCACCGCGAACTTCAGATCGCTCGCGGCGGCGACGATGGGCACCCGGTCCCGCGCAGCCGAAGAGACGTGAGCAACGAGGACGATCAGGCACAACAGCGCATGGATCGGGCGCGGCATGTCCGGCAGGGTAGGTCGAAGAACGGGTGCGGCGCTGTTGCCAGCGCTGCCGCGAATGAGTTTATCCTGTGTCCAAACAGCTATAGGACTGCCGTGCCTACGCCCGCTTCGCCCGCGCCGGCGGCTTCACCCGGCCGCGCGCGCCAACCGCGACCGGTGCTCGCGTTCGTCGCGGGCGCGGTCGTCGGTTGCCTTGGCGGCTTGATCGGCCTGGGCGGCGCGGAGTTCCGGCTGCCGCTGCTGGTTGCGCTGTTCGCGTACGCGACGCGCGAGGCGATCGGCCTGAACGTGGCACTGAGCCTGGTGACGGTCGCGTTCTCGCTCGTCTTTCGCGTTGCCGACAGCGGCGCCGGTGCGCTGTGGCCGCACGCTGCCGCGATCGTCACGCTCGCCGCAGGGACGATCGCCGGCGCGTTCGCGGGTGTCGCGATCGGGCGCAGGCTGTCGGGCGCGGCGCTGACCTGGGTCGTCGCGGCGCTGCTCGTGCTGCTGGCCGTCGTGATGGGCTCGCACGCCGCCGACCCGCAACAGGGCCTGCGCCTGTCGTTGCCGCCGGCCGCGCAAGCGGCGGCCGCGCTCACCGCCGGCGCGGCGATCGGCGTCATCGCCAGTCTGCTCGGCGTGGCAGGCGGCGAACTGCTGATCCCGACGCTCGTGCTGCTGTACGCCGTCGACACCAAGCTCGCCGGCACGCTGTCGCTGGCGATCAGCCTGCCGACGCTGCTGGTATCGCTCGCGCGC
The DNA here is from genome assembly GCA_040752195.1 of Pseudomonadota bacterium. Classification (GTDB taxonomy): domain Bacteria; phylum Pseudomonadota; class Gammaproteobacteria; order Burkholderiales; family Burkholderiaceae_F; genus DSNY01. Next base: position 78,040 of record JBFMFC010000002.1, read on the forward strand.
TGGCGGCACGCTCGCGGCGACTGGTCGCTGTGGCGCACCAGTCGCAGCCTGCTGGCGTGGATGGGTGCGGGCAGCATCGCGGGCGCAGCCGCCGGTGCGCGTCTGCTCGGCGGGATCGACGCACGCATCCTGAGCCTGATGCTCGCGGCTCTGCTCGCCTACTCCGCCTTGCACCTGGGGTGGCAGGCGCGCCGCGCCTGAACGCGGCGGCATCGGCGAGCACGGCGACCTCATGGGCGGGACCACCGAGCGTTGATGGCGATCGAGGCGCTTGCGGGATCGTCCTTCCGGCCAACACGATGGGTGTCGCGCGTCTGCGCTTCTACGAGGAGCTGAACGACTTCCTGGCGCCGGCGCGGCGCAAGCGCGAGTTCGACTATGCGTTCGCGCGCGCGGCGACGGTGAAGAACGCGATCGAAGCCGTCGGCGTTCCGCACACCGAAGTCGAGCTGATCCTCGTCGACGGCCGCTCGGTCGACTTCTCGTACCGGCTGCGCGACGGCGACCGCGTCAGCGTCTATCCGATGTTCGAGGCGTTCGACGTCGCGCCGCTCGTGCGCGTGCGCGAGCGACCCCTGCGCGACACGCGCTTCGTCGCCGACGCGCACTTGGGCGGTCTCGCCCGGCTGCTGCGCATGGCCGGCTTCGACACGCTGCACGACAACGCGTACGCCGACGACGCGATCCGCCGGCTCGCCGCAGCCGAATCGCGCGTGATCCTGACGCGCGACCGCGCGCTGCTCAAGTGCCGCGACGTCACGCACGGCTGCTACGTTCGCGCGCTCGAACCGCCGGCGCAGCTCGCGGAAGTCGTCGGCCGCCTGCAACTCGCGGCGAGCATGGCGCCGTTCACGCGGTGCCTGCGCTGCAATCTGCCGCTCGCCGACGTCGACAAGGACGAGGTGCGGCACCGGCTTCCTGAAACAGTCGCGCAGGCCCACGCACGCTTCAGGACGTGCGCCGGCTGCGAGCGCGTCTATTGGGAAGGCAGCCACTGGCGGCGGATGCGCGAGCTGCTCGAGCGCGTGGCGCGGCCGACGTGACGCAGCGCGCACCGATCGATCCGGTGCGCTACGCGTCACGCCGTGAAGATTCGCTTGAACGTGCAGCGGCGCGCGGATCCAATGGCGGCACTGCCTGCACGACGCGGAGGAGCGCATGACCGGACCGACCGAGCGCGTCGCGATCATCACGGTGCACGGCGTCGCCGATCAGCGGCCCGGACAGACGGTGCGCGAGCTGGCGCGGCTGCTGTGCCACGGCGGCGACGGCCCGCCGCGCTACGTCGAAGGCGAGCTGCACGAGGTCATCGTGCCGGTGAGCCCGCTGGCGCCGGCGCGCGAGAGCGAGCCCGCGGGTGCGCGCGGCGACGAGCAGAAGCCCACACCCGGCCGGCCGAGCGACTTCTTTCTCGCGCAGCGCGCCGCCGGGCCGGGCTTCGATCTCGGCCTGGCGCTGACCGATCACTTGTTGCGACGCTACCGTCCCGCCGAACGCGATGCGCTGTACGAGTCGACGCGCATAACGCTCAAGCGGCGCGCGGACGGCACCCCGGTCGACCTGTACGAGCTGTACTGGGCCGATTTCTCGCGCCTGCAGCCCGGCGGCATCCGCGCACTGTCGGCGTCGTACCAGCTCTTCTTCCATCTCGGCACGCTCGCGCGCGACATCGTCGACCAGGCCGTGCTCGCCACCGGCGGCGGCCGCGCGTTGCGCGCACTGCAGAAGCTGCACGCCTGGTCGGCCTGGCTGCTCAAGGGACCCGCCGCACTGCTGCAGCTCGCCATGTTGCTGCTGGTCGCATTCGGAAGCGCCGCGCTGCTGCCGCCGTCGCAGCATCGCTTCGTGCTCGCGCTCGGTGGCGGCGTTGCCGCGGTCGTGCTGGCGGTTCTCTCGATGCTCGCCGCGCAGCGCGCGCACGGCGCCGCGGCGAAGTGGCGCGCCGCCCTGCCGTGCGCCACGGCGGCGGCCGCGGCGGCCGCGATCGCCGCCACCGCGGTCGTGTCACCCGACGCGATCGTCGAGCTGTACTTCGCCACGGCGATCCTGCTGACCGCAGCGGCCGGATTTCTGCTCGTGCGTCGCTACGGGGAGACGGTGCGCGGCGTTCGTTCGTTCGGATTCGCCGCCGTCGCGGCCACCGCGGCGCTGCTCGCGACGGACGCCGCGCGCATCCGCGCGCACGTCGCCACGGTCGAGGAGTGGATGCTGACCGCGGCGCTGCATACCGGCGAATACCTGCTCGCCGCGCTGCTGTCCGCCTGGGCGGTGCTGGCGCTGGTGCAGCTCGGCGCACTGCTGCTGGGCTTTGCGATCGCGCGTTCGGCCAGGCACGAGCTGGCGGCTTCGCTCGTGACCGCGCGCATCGGCATGGTCGTATCCACCGCGCTGTTCGCGTTGTTGAGCGTCGTGCTGTGGTCGGTGATCGCCTACGTGACGGGGCTCGCACTTCAGGATCTGCTGTTCGAACCCGCGGTCTTCGGCTCCGGGTACCGGTCGGCGGCGATCTTCTTCGAAGGGCAGGTGCAGGACGTGGGCGGCCTGTTCACGCCGCTGCTCGCGCTGGCCGGACTGGTCGGCGCCGTCGCGCTCGTCGCACTGGCGCCGTCGCTGCGCGAGGAGATCGAGCCGGCGGCGGACGCGCGCTCGCCCGAGCGGAGCGCGCGCCTCGGGCGCTGGTGGACGGCAGCGCGCGGTGTGCTGGACTGGCTGTTCGGCACCGCGGTCCCGCTCGCCGCGATCGCGGGCGGCGTCGTCTACCTGCTGTTTCTGCTGGAAAAGTTCTTCGGCGTGCACGGCGCGTTCGAGTGGATCGACGCGCACGACCAGGTGCTGGTGACCATCGGCAAGTGGCTCGCCGGCGGCGCAGTGACGATCACCGCGCTCGGCGCGCGCTTCACGCGGACCTTCGGCAAGCTGCGCGTCGCGCTCGACGCGGCGCTCGACGTCGACAACTACTTCCGCGATCCGGCCGATCGCCGGCCGCCGCGCGCGCGAATCTTCTCGCGCTACGCAGCGCTGCTCGACTACGTCCACCGGCGCGGCTACGCGCGCGTCGTGATCGTCGCGCACAGCCAGGGCACGGTGATCAGCGCCGACCTGCTGCGCTACCTGCGACTCACAGACCGACTGCGAGCGCTGACCGCGGCCATGCCCATCGCGCTGGTGACCGCGGGCTGTCCGCTGCGCGACCTGTACGCGGCGCGCTTTCCGTTGCTGTATCGATGGATGGGTGAGCCGCCGCGATCGTTCGCCAACGCGGCTCCGGCGGCGGCCGAGCTGGGCGTTGCGCACTGGGTCAACGCGTATCGCTCGGGCGACTACGTCGGCCGCGCGATCTGGACGCCGGCCGACGACGACTCGCTGTTCCGCGTCGCCGGCGTCGACGAATGGCAGCGCGCGGCGCGCGTCGCGGCAGACCGCACCGAGTTCTGCCTGGGCGCGGGCGCGCACACGCACTACTTCACGAACGACGCGGCCGCGCTGGCCGTGGCAGTCGACCGCCTGGTCGCGCGAGGAACCGGCGTCGCGGGCTGAAGGGCGTCTTCACTCTGCCGTGAAGAACCCCTTCATCCGATCCATGAAGCCCTTCGTCTTGGGCGAGTGCTTCGACCCGCCTTCCTGCAGCGACGCGCCGAACTCGCGCAACAGCTTCTTCTGCTTCTCGGTGAGCCTTACCGGCGTTTCGACCACGATGTGGCAGTACAGGTCGCCGGGATAGCTCGAGCGCACGCCCTTGATGCCCTTGCCACGCAGTCGGAAGGTCTTGCCGGTTTGCGTGCCCTCCGGGATCGTCAGGCTGATCTTGCCGTCGAGGGTGGCGACTTCGACGTCGCCGCCGAGCGCCGCAGTGACGATCGACACCGGCACCTCGCAGTGCAGGTCGTCGCCGTCGCGCTGGAAGACCTCGTGCGGCTTGATGCGGATCTCGACGTACAGATCGCCCGGCGGGCCGCCGTTCATGCCCGGTTCACCTTTGCCCGCGAGCCGGATGCGCTGACCTTCGTCGATGCCGGCGGGGATGTTGACCTCGAGCACCTTGTTCGTCTTGATACGCCCGGCGCCGCCGCACGCGGCGCATGGCTCGGCAATCACGCGGCCGCTGCCGTGACACGTGGGGCAGGTCTGCTGGATCGAGAAAAAGCCCTGCGTGATCCGCACGGCGCCATGCCCGCCGCAGGTCGAGCACGTGCGCGGCTTGGTTCCGGGCTTGGCGCCGCTGCCGTCGCAGGTCTCGCAAGTCTCCCAACTCGGCACGCGGATGTCGGTGGTGAAGCCTTGCGCCGCCTGCTCGAGCGTGATCTCCATGTTGTAGCGAAGGTCGGCGCCGCGATAGGCGTTGCTGCGACCGCCGCCCGCGCGTGCGCCGAAGATGTCGCCGAAGATGTCGCCGAACGCATCGGCAAAGCTGCCGAATCCCTGCGCGCCGGCAAAGCCGCCGGCGCCCGCTGCGCCGGCATCGACACCGGCATGCCCGAAGCGGTCGTAGGCCGCGCGCTTGGAGGCATCCGACAGGATCTCGTACGCCTCCTTGACTTCCTTGAACCTCTCCTCGGCTTCTTTCGCCGCGACGCCGTCCTTGCCCTGATTGCGGTCCGGGTGATACTTCATCGCGAGCTTGCGATACGCCTTCTTGATCTCCTCTTCGGAGGCGTTCCTCGCAACGCCGAGCACATCGTAGTAGTCGCGTTTGGCCATCGTCAGCTCAGGACTTCATTACGCAAGAACGCCGAGTCGGGGGCGACGGCATCGCCCGCTCGAACTCGGCGCCCGGCAGGTCAGGCAATGCGTCAGCCGCGCTTGACCTCTTTGTAGTCGGCGTCGACGACGTCGTCGTTCTTCGCCGACTTCGGCTCGGCCCCGCCTGCGGCCGCGCCCGCGGCACCACCCGCCGCAGCTTCGGCGCCCTGCATGCTCGCATACATTTTCTCGCCGAGCTTCTGCGAGACGGCCAGCAGCGCCTGCGTTTTTGCCTCGATTGCGGCCTTGTCGTCGCTTTTCAGCACGTCCTCGACCTCTTTGATCGCGGCCTCGATCTTCGCCTTCTCGGCGGCGTCGATCTTGTCGCCGTGCTCGGCGAGCGCTTTCTTCGTCGCGTGCACGGCGGCGTCGGCGCTGTTCCTCGCCTGCGCGAGCTCGAAGCGCCGATGGTCTTCGGCCTTGTGCTCCTCGGCGTCGCGCACCATGCGCTGGATCTCTTCTTCGGTCAAGCCGGAGTTGGCCTTGATCGTGATCTTGTTCTCCTTGCCGGTCGCCTTGTCGCGCGCCGACACGTGCAGGATGCCGTTGGCGTCGATGTCGAACGTGACCTCGATCTGCGGCACGCCGCGCGGCGCCGGCGGGATGCCCTCGAGGTTGAACTCGCCGAGCAGCTTGTTGCCGGCGGCGATCTCGCGCTCGCCCTGGTAGACCTTGATCGTCACCGCCGGTTGGTTGTCTTCGGCGGTCGAGAACACCTGCGAGTACTTGGTCGGGATCGTCGTGTTGCGCTTGATCATCGGCGTCATCACGCCGCCCAACGTCTCGATGCCCAGCGTCAGCGGCGTCACGTCGAGCAGCAGAACGTCCTTGCGCTCGCCCGACAGCACGGCCGCCTGGATCGCAGCGCCGATCGCCACCGCTTCATCCGGGTTGACGTCCTTGCGCGGCTCCTTGCCGAAGAACTCGCGCACTTTCTCCTGCACCTTCGGCATGCGCGTCTGGCCGCCGACGAGGATCACGTCGTCGATCTCGCTCACCTTGACGCCGGCGTCCTTGATCGCCAGCCGGCACGGCTCGATCGTGCGTTCGATCAGATCCTCGACGAGCGCCTCGAGCTTGGCGCGCGTGAGCTTCATGTTCAGGTGCTTCGGACCCGAGGCATCCGCCGTGATGTACGGCAGGTTGATCTCGGTCTGCTGGCTCGAAGACAGTTCGATCTTCGCCTTTTCGGCCGCGTCCTTCAGCCGCTGCAGCGCGAGCACGTCCTTCGACAGATCGACGCCCGCCTCTTTCTTGAATTCGGTGACGACGTAGTCGATGATGCGCTGGTCGAAGTCTTCGCCGCCGAGGAACGTGTCGCCGTTGGTGGACAGCACCTCGAACTGCTTTTCGCCTTCCACGTCCGCGATCTCGATGATCGAGATGTCGAACGTGCCGCCGCCCAGGTCATAGACCGCGATCTTGCGATCGCCCTTCGCGGCCTTGTCCAGGCCGAACGCCAGCGCCGCCGCGGTCGGTTCGTTGATGATGCGCTTGACCTCGAGCCCGGCGATGCGCCCGGCGTCCTTCGTGGCCTGCCGCTGCGAATCGTTGAAGTAGGCCGGCACGGTGATGACGGCCTCGGTCACCGGCTCGCCGAGATAGTCTTCGGCGGTCTTTTTCATCTTGCGCAGCACCTCGGCGGAGACTTGCTGCGGCGCGATCTGTTTGCCGCGCACTTCGATCCAGGCGTCGCCGTTGGGCGCGCGCACGATCTTGTACGGCATCAGATGGATGTCCTTCTGGACTTCCTTGTCCTCGAAGCGGCGCCCGATCAGCCGCTTGACCGCGTAGATCGTGTTTTTCGCGTTGGTCACCGCCTGCCGCTTGGCCGGCGCACCGACCAGGATCTCGCCGTCCTCCATGTAGGCGACGACCGAAGGCGTCGTGCGAGAGCCTTCGCTGTTTTCAATGACCTTGACTTGGCCGCCCTCCATGACGGCAACGCACGAGTTCGTGGTGCCGAGGTCGATGCCGATGATCTTTCCCATAAGTCCCCTCTGCTGGATCCGAAAATGGCCGGTGAACCGAACTGCCGCTTACTTGAGGCTGTGCGCAGCGCTTTCAAGCGCCGCGGTCGGACGCGCTCGTCGCGTCCTCGCCCCGCGCGACGGCCACCATCGCTGGACGCAGCACGCGCTCGGCGATCATCCAGCCCTTCTGGAACACCGCGGCCACGTGATTGGGCGGACAAGCGGCTGTCGCCGGCACCGTCGAGATCGCCTGGTGACGATACGGGTCGAACTTCTCGCCCTTGGGGTCGATCGCCGTGAGCCGGCTCTTCTCGAAAGCGGACTTCAACTGCCGCAGCGTCAGCTCGATGCCCTGACGCATCGACTCGACCGTCGCGTTGTCGGTCTCGAGCGCTTTTTCCAGGCTGTCCATGACCGGCAAGAGATCCGCGGCGAACGACTCGATCGCGTACCTGTGCGCCTTGGCGATGTCCTCCTGCGCGCGCTTGCGCACGTTCTCGGCCTCGGCCTTGGCGCGAAGGAACAACTCGTAGTTCTCGCTCGCCTTGGCGAGAGCGGCTTGCAGCTCCTGTTCGACCTCGCTCACGCTGGCCGACGGCAATGCCGCCGGCTCGTTCTCGACCTCAGCGACCGGCGCGCCGACCGCATCCTTGACCTCCGGAGCCCGTTCCGGCTCAGCCATGGTTCCTCCGCATCTGCTTGTTATCGACGAAGCACATCACCGATCTCGGGCACGTTGGGGGCGTGACGGCCGATTTCAAGCCTGCCTGCGGCCTGATTCGCGGCGCGCAGCAACGTCCTGACCCGATCGAGCCGTCGGCGGGCTACGCCGCCGGCGGCTGACGCCCGCGTCGCGTACGTACAACACCACGATGCCCGTGGGCCGGGTGAAATCGCTCTCGCGGCCGCTCGGGCTAAAGCAACCGTTCTCGCCGGAACGCGTGATCGGATGACCTTCCGCGCTTGGGGATGAGGCCCCCACAATCGCGGCCGCGATGACCGTTTTCCCGGATACCCAGGCCGTTGGGCTCGAGCGCTCGCGCCGCGCGACGGCGCGCGAGACCTTCGTGAGCCAAACGCCGCTTGCGCTCGTGGCGATCCTCGCCATTGCCGCGATCGTGGCGGTCAACTCCCGGGAGGCGCCCGGATCGTCCGCTACCGCTGCCGCGCCGGGATCGCAGTCCGCCGCCGGATCGACCGCCTGCGCGGACTGCGGCGAGGTCGTTGCGATCAGGCCGATCTCGGCTGCCGAACCGGGCGTGGCCGGACCCAACCGTGAATTCGCGGTCGAGGTGCGGATGAGCGACGGGTCGCTGCGCGTGGTCAAGCAGTCCGCTAGCGGCGTCGATGTCGGCGACCGCGTCCGCGTCAACGGCAACGCGTTGACGATCGGCAGGTAGTCAGCGTTCCGCGCCAAGGAGCCGCGCATGGGCGCGGCTTGTTTCCGCCTGTGCGTCGCGCCGCGCGCGGTCGGCACGGGCGACGGGCCATCCCTGCAGGTGGCGAGCCACCAGATCGGCCAAGGCGCGGATGAAGTCGGGCCGGTCGTTCGGGCACGCGATGTAGTGAAACTGCCTGCCGCCGGCGGACAGGAACGTTTGCTTTCCTTCCAGCGCGATTTCCTCGAGCGTCTCCAGGCAGTCGGCGACGAAGCCCGGGCAGATCACGTCCGCCCGCGCCGTGCCCTGCCGCGCCAGCGCGGCCAACGTCGGCGCCGTATACGGCTGCAGCCACTCGGCGCGGCCGAAGCGCGACTGGAACGTCACCCGATACTCGTCTTTCGCCAGCCCGAGCGCTTCGGCGAGCAGACGTGCGGTCTTCTGGCATTCGCAGTGGTACGGGTCGCCGAGGTCGAGCACCCGTCTGGGCACGCCGTGGAAGCTCATCACGAGCTTGCCGCCTTCGTCCGGCGCCCGGCCGTGCCTGCTCCAGTGGGCGAGCACGCTGTTTTTTAGCGCGTCGATGTAGCCGGGATCGTCGTGAAAGTGCCGGATCGTGCGCAACTCGGGCACGTTGCGCGTGCGCGCGAGCACGGCGCCGACCGCGTCGAACACCGACGCCGTCGTGCTGCCCGAGTACTGCGGATAAAGCGGAACGACCAGGACGCGCTCGGTCCGCGCGCCGCGCAGCTCGGCAAGCACCGACGCGATCGACGGCTCGCCGTAGCGCATGGCCAGTCGAACGTCGACATCGAAGCCCTGCTCGCCCAGGTAGCCGCGCAGCAGCAGCGCCTGCTGCTCCGAGTGCAGCTTCAGCGGAGACCCCTGCGGCGTCCAGATCGCCGCGTACTTGGCCGCCGACCGGCGGGGACGCAGCGTCAGCACGAGGCCGTAGAGGATCGGCCACCACACGGCGCGCGGGATCTCGACGACGCGCGGGTCCGACAGGAACTCGCGCAGATACCTGCGCACGGCGCCCGCGGTGGGCGCCTCCGGCGTGCCGAGGTTGACCAGCAGCACGGCGGTGCGGCCGGGCGTTCCGTGGGCGTACGGGGGCTCTGGAAAGTACGACATCGCAGGTTCGGGGGGCGGCGGGATGTTATCGCCTCGCCGCTGGCGACCCGAATCCGACCGTCCGACGGCAAGTCGTCGGGGTCGCTCGCTCGCCCTAGCGCATTGCGGGTACACAAGGTGCCCATGGCATGTTTGCGCGATCCGGTACCACAGGGAAATAATCCCCTCGACCGCCCGAGCCCTCCGACATCTTGAACCCGCCCGCCCAGCCGTCGCGCGCCGACGTTCTGCTCGATGAGTCGATGACGATCATGGCGCCGCTGGTGCGTGCGCTGATCGCGCACGGCGTCACGTATCCGCAGTTCGCGCAGGCCTTGAAGCGGGTCTTCCTCGACGCCGCGCGCGCCGAGCTCGCGCAAGACGGCAAGAAACCGTCGGACTCGGCACTGAGCCTGCGCTCGGGCGTGCATCGCAAGGACGTGCGAACGTTCAACGCACGCGGCGCGCTCAAGCCCAGCGGCCACCGCACGCTGTCGATGGCGTCGCTGGTGTTCGCGAAGTGGAGCCGCGACGCGGCCTACGTGGGCGCCGACGGCGCACCGCGGCCGCTGCCGCTGCGTTCGCGCGCCGCCGACGAGCTGTCGTTCGAGACGCTGACCTGGTCGATCTCGAAGGACTTTCACCCGCGCTCGATCCTCGACGAACTGCTGCGGCTGAACCTCGCCGCGGTCGAGGGCGAAACGGTGCGTCTGAAGGCCGAGGCTTTCGTGCCGACCGAGGCATTCACGGACCTGGCGCATTTCTTCGGCGCCAACCTGCGCGATCACGCGGCCGCCAGCGCCGACAACCTGCTGCGCGCGGGCCGGGATCTGCCGCCGCGTTTTCTCGAGCGCGCGACCTTTGCCGACGGCCTGACCGAAGCCTCGATCGAGGTGCTCGGCCGGCTCGCGCGCGAGATCTGGACCGATGCGGCCAGGCGCATGTACGAGGCCGCCGCGCGGCGCGTCGAAGGCGACGCCGGCGCGGCCCCCGAGCACGCGGACCGGCGCATGCGGTTCGGCATGTACTTCTACTCCGAGCCGGTACCTCCGCCCGCCGAAGGCGACGGCTGAGCGACCGATGGCAGGAACGACGATGAAATCGAATCCCGGAATCCTCGCGCCCCTGATGGCCTTGACCCTCGCACTGACGGCCTGCGGCGGCGATCAGCAGCTCGCCAGCGGCGGCGTCGGCGAAGGCGGCACCGGGATCGTGATCGGCACGACGACCGGATTCGGCAGCGTGATCGTCGACGGTGCGCCCTGGGATGACCGCGATGCGAGGATCGAAGTCGAGGCGGATCCGAGTGCCCCGGCCGAGCTGGCCGATATCAAGCTCGGACAGCGCGTCGAGATCGAATTCGCACCGCCCGACATCGCGCGCCGCATCCGTATCGAGCCCGAGGCGATCGGCCCGATCGCGTCGATCGGCCCGGCCGCGGATGAATTCACCGTTGCCGGTCAGCGCGTCCGGGTCAACGCCGACCCGCTCGCCGGCCCGGTCACGCTGTTCGACGGTGTCGCGGATCTCGCCGGTCTGGCGGTCGCCGACATCGTCGAAATCCATGGCACGCCGCGCTTCGACGCCGTCGCCGGGCGCAGCGTCGTCGTCGCGTCGCGCATCGAACGACGCGCCGCGCTGCCGGCCGGGCTGATTCGGGTCTCCGGCGAGGTGCAGGAGTACGACCCTGCGATGGGTCGCTTCCGGCTCGGAGAGCTGACGGTCGCCGCGGGGACCGCGCTGATCACCCCGGCCAACCGCGGCCTCGCGAACGGGCAGTCGGTGGTCGTGTGGGGCGAAGCGCTGCCGGCCGCGGGCCGGACGCTGAACGCGCGCTTCATCCGGATCCGCGAACGCGCGACCTCCGGCCGCGAAGCGCAGATCGCCGGCCCGGTGAGCCGCTACGACGCGGCCAACGCCCGCTTCGAGATCGGCGGGGTGCGCGTGGACGCCCGCGCGGCGATGATCGAACCGGCCTCACAAACGCTCGCGGACGGCAAGTACGTGGTGGCCGGCGGCCGCTTCGGCAGCGACGGCGTGCTGCTGGCGTCGCGCGTCAAGATCCGCCGGCCGGGCGCGGGCGACATCGAGATCGAGCTCAGGGGAACCGTCACCGACTTCGTCAGCGCGGCCGACTTCCGCGTGCGCGGCGTACGGGTCGACGCTTCGGCTGCGCGCCTGACGGCCTGCCCGGCGGCGGCGCTGGCGGCGGATCGGTACGTGCAGATCGAAGGCAGCCTGCAGGCCGGCCGAGTTGTCGCATCGCAGGTGCACTGCCGTCCCGAGCCCGGGACCGGCGCGGTCGTCGAACGCAGCGGTCGCGCGGACAACGTCGACGCGGCGGCGCGCACGTTCACGCTGACCCCCGTTTCGGGCGCGGCGCTCGCGGTCGCCTGGACCGACACGACGCTGTTCGTCGCGCCGCTCACGCCGCAGACGCTCGCCGCAAGCAGCGTGAAAGTCACCGGCTATTTCGGCGCCGGCGGCGCGTTCACCGCGCGCAGGATCCAGCGGCGGGACTGACCGCTCGCCGGGACGTCACTCGCGCGACAGCGCGTGCGACAGCAGCTTGGCGGTGATGTCGACGATCGGGATGACTCGCTCGTACGCCATCCGCGTCGGCCCGATCACGCCGAGGGTGCCGACCACCTGTCCGTCAACCTCGTACGGCGCGACGACCAGGCTCATGTCGTCCAGCGGCACCGTCTGCGACTCGCCGCCGATGTAGATCTGCACACCGTGCGCGCGGCTCGTTACGTCGAGCAGCTGCAACAGCCGCGTCTTGTGCTCGAACAGGTCGAACGCGGCGCGCAGCTTGCCGAGGTCGGCCGCGAGATCGCTGACGCCGAGCAGGTTGCGCTCGCCGGAGATCACCACCGGATCCGTCTGCTCGACCGCTTCGCTGCCGGCCTGCACCGCCGCCTCCATCAGCTGCGCGATTTCCGTGCGCAGCGCCTGCAGCTCGCCGTGCAGACGGCGGCGCGCCTCCTCGAAACTCAATCCGGCGAAGTGTTCGTTCAGCAGATTGGCGGCCTCGAGCAGCTGCGCCTGCGTGTACGGGTGCTCCATCAGCAGGATGCGGTTCTGCACGTTGCCTTCGGGCGTGACGATGATCATCAGCACGCGCTTGTCGGACAGCCGCAGAAACTCGACCTGGCGGAACGTCGACGCGCCGCGCGGCGTCACCACCACGCCGGCGAACTGCGACAGCTGCGACAGGAGCTGCGCTGCGGTCTGGATCGCGCGCTGCGGCTCGGCGACCTGGAGCTGGCCCTGGATGATCTGCGCCTGCTGCTCCTCGATCGGCTGCACCGTCAGTAGCGTATCGACGAAGAAGCGATACCCGCGCGGCGTCGGCACACGGCCGGCCGACGTGTGCGGGCTCGCGACGAAGCCCATCTCCTCGAGGTCGGCCATCACGTTGCGAATCGTCGCCGGCGACAGCTCGAGGCCGGAGATCTTCGACAGCGCGCGCGAGCCGACCGGCTGACCTTCGGCGATGTAGCGTTCGATCAGCGCTTTCAACAGCACGCGTGCGCGTTCGTCCAGGACATTTCGCATGGTCGTTTCAACGGCGGCGCCGATGCCCGCGCCAGCGCGCTAGCTTACTGATTCTCTTGCTAAAGTGCGTCCCCATGGCACGGCCCTTCCGCCACGTCGCGATCTTCGGCAAGCCCCGGGCGGAGGGTATCGCCCCGGTGCTGCTGGAAATCGCCCGGGCCGTCGAGGCGGCCGGACCGAAGGTGCTGTTCGACGCGGAGACGCATGCGTCGCTCGGGCCGGACGGCGCGCGCTACCGGGGTTACGCGCTGTCGGAGATCGGTGCGCAGGCCGACGTGGCAATCGTACTCGGCGGCGACGGCACCATGCTCGGCGTGGCGCGCGAGCTCGCGCCGTTTCGCATTCCTCTGATCGGCATCAATCACGGCCGCGTCGGCTTCATCACGGATGTCGCGCGCGAGCAGATGCACGAGGTGCTCGCCGCGATGCTGGCCGGCCGCTACGAGACCGACCAGCGCACCATGCTCGACGGCGAAGTGCTGCGCGCCGGCAGCAGCACGTACCGCGCGGTCGCGCTGAACGACGTCGTCGTCGCGCGCGGCGTCACCGGCGGCATGGTCGAGTTCACGGTGCGGGTCGACGGCGTGACGATGTACAACCAGCGCGCCGACGGCGTGATCCTCGCCACGCCGACCGGGTCGACCGCGTACGCGCTGTCCGCGAGCGGGCCGATCCTGCATCCTTCGCTCGCCGGCTTCGTGCTGGTACCGGTCGCTCCGCAGACGCTGTCGAACCGCCCGATCGCGCTGCCCGACACCTGCGTCATCGAGATCGAGATCACCGACGTTCGCGATGCGTCGGCGCACTTCGACATGCAGGCGTTCTCCGCGCTCAGACCCGGCGACGTGGTCCGGATCCGGCGCAGCGCGCTCGTCACGACGCTGCTGCACCCGGTCGGCTACAACTACTTCGCCACGCTGCGCCAGAAGCTGCACTGGAACGTGATGCCCAGCGAGCCGCACACGCGGGCTTGATGTCGCAGTAAGCGTCTTGCACCGCGTTGCGCGGCGCCGAAGATCCGCCAGAATCGCACCACTCAGCCCGCCGGTGCCCGACCCGCGACCCGCCATTCCGCTTTCGCCATGCTGCTGTCCCTGTCAATCCGCAACTTCGTGATCGTCGACGAGCTCGAGCTGGAGTTCGGGCCGGGGTTCACGGTGCTCACCGGCGAGACGGGCGCGGGCAAGTCGATCCTGATCGATGCGCTGCTGCTTGCGCTCGGCGAACGCGCCGATGCCGACGTCGTGCGCGAAGGCGCGGCGCGCGCCGATATCGCGGCCGAATTCCGCGTTTCACCCGAGATCAGCGCATGGCTCGCCGCCAGCGATCTGGCCGGTGACGACGACACGGTGCTCGTGCGCCGCACCGTCGATGCGGGCGGACGCAGCAAGGCGTTCGTCAACGGCACGCCGGCCACGCTCGCGCAGCTTCGCGATCTGGGCGAACGGCTGGTCGACGTCCACGGCCAGCACGCGCACCAGTCGCTGCTCAAGCCCGCGGCGCAGCTCGCGCTGCTCGACGAGCACGGCGGCCACACCCCGCTCGCGCGCGAGGTCGCCGCCGCGTTCGCGACGCACCGCGCCGCGGTCAAGGCGCGCGAGGACGCCGAGGCGATGGCGGCGAGCGCGCTCGCCGAGCAGGATCGCCTGCGCTGGATCGTCGAAGAGCTGGGCGACATCGCCCCGATCGACGGCGAGTGGGAGCAGGTCGAAGCCGAGCACAAGCGCCTGTCGCACGCGGCGAGCCTGCTCGAAGGCGCGCAGACCGCGGTCGATTCGCTGTCCGAAGCCGAGGACTCGGCGTTGACGCGCGTCGACACCGTCGCCGCGCGGCTCGCCCAGCTTGCGAACTACGACGAGCGCCTGAAGCCCGTGCTCGAAGCGCTCGAGGCCGCGCGGATCCAGATCGACGAGGCGACCTCCGAGTTGCGCCGTTATCTGGCCAGGGCCGATCTGGACGCCGCGCGGCTGGCGGATGTCGAAGCGCGCGTGTCGGCGCTGCATTCGGCCGCGCGCAAGTTCAAGTGCGCGCCCGGCGAACTGCCTGCGCTGCTCGGTGCGTCGCGCGACAAGCTCGCCGCGCTGTCGGCCGCGGCCGACCTCGATGCGCTGCGCCGGCGCGAAGCCGAAACACTCGCCGCCTACATGGCGGTGGCGAAGAAGCTGTCGCACAGCCGCAAGGCTGCGGCCAAGCGCATGGGCGCCGAAGTCACCCGTGCGATGCAGGATCTGTCGATGGCGGGCGGGCGCTTCGAGGTCGCGCTGCACGACGCCGAGCCCGCTGCGAGCGGGCTGGAACGCGCCGAGTTCCTCGTCGCCGGCCATGCCGGCGTCGCCCCTAAACCGCTCGTCAAGGTCGCCTCGGGCGGCGAGCTCGCCCGCATCAGCCTGGCGATCTCGGTCATCGCCGCGACCGCCACCCCCGTCGCGACGCTGATCTTCGACGAGGTCGATGCCGGCATCGGCGGGGCGGTCGCGGAAACGGTCGGGCGGCTGCTCAAGCAGCTCGGCCAGATGCGGCAGGTGCTGTGCGTCACCCATCTGCCGCAGGTCGCCGCGCGCGGCGATCAGCACTTCGTCGTGTCCAAGGTCGCCGACGGCGAAGGCAAACCCGTGTCGCGCATCGCACCGCTGGACCGCAAGGCACGCGTCGACGAGCTCGCCCGCATGCTCGGCGGGATCGAGATCACCGACACCACGCGCAAGCACGCGCGGGAGATGCTTGCGGGTTAGCGCGGCGCGCCGCTACTTCGGGCGATGCGGGCAGTCCGGCTTGACGCAGTCGCCGTACAGCGCCAATGCGTGGTCGTGCAGCCGGAAGCCCCGTTCGGCAGCGACTTTCTGCTGGCGCTTCTCGATCTCGGCATCGACGAATTCCTCGACGCGGCCGCAGGTCAGGCACACGAGGTGGTCGTGATGCGCGCCCTCGTTCAGCTCGAACACGGCGCGGCCGGCCTCGAAGTGACTGCGCGCCAGCAGCCCCGCCTGCTCGAACTGGGTCAGCACGCGGTACACGGTCGCCAGCCCCACGTCCAGGTGATCGGCGAGCAACGCCTTGTAGACGTCCTCCGCGCTCATGTGGCGCGCGCTGCCGTGCTGCGCGTTGCGCTGGAAGATCTCCAGGATCTTCAGACGGGGCAGCGTGGCCTTCAGCCCCGTGCTTTTCAGCCCGTTCGGCTTCGCTTCCAGGGACGGTGCGCCACGGCTGGGCATGATGGCAGTCTCGTGCGGGATCTCGGTCGGCATCGACGCGTCGGTATCATAGCGCTCGCTTTCCATCGAACCGGTCCCGTGATGCTGCTCACATCGTTCGCGCGCGCGCTGCTCGCCGCCGCCGCGGTCCTGACCCTCGCCGGCTGCGAATCGGTTCGCACCTGGACGCCGACCTTCCTGAAGCCGTACCGGCCGGACGTTCAACAAGGCAATGTCGTGACCAAGGAAATGGTCGATCAACTGCGGCCCGGCATGTCGCGCGAACAGGTGCGCTTCCTGCTCGGCACGCCGCTGCTGACCAGCGTCTTTCACCAGGATCGGTGGGACTACGTCTACCGCCTCGCCCGCGGCTCCGGCGAGGTCCAGGAACGCAAGCTCGTGGTGTTCTTCAAGGACAATCGGCTCGAGCGCTTCGAGTCCGACGAGATGCCGAGCGAAGCGCTCGCCGACAACCTGATCCTCGGCCGCACGCCGAAGACCGCGCCGAAGCCGCCGCCGAGAGAGCCCGTGCCGCCGGTCAACTTGCCTGCGAAGTGAGCGATGACGATCACCGTGGCCATCGCCGGCGCCGGCGGACGCATGGGGCGGATGCTGGTCGAAGCCGCGCTCGCCGCCGACGACATTCGCATCGGCGCCGCGCTGGATCGCGCGGGCAGCCCGGATCTGGGCCGCGACTGCGCCGAGTTCCTCGGCCGCAAGACCGGCGTCACCATCACCGACGACCTGGCGCGCGCGCGCGAAGCGCAGGTGCTGATCGACTTCACGCGGCCCGAGGGCACGCTCGAGCACCTGAAGCAGTGCGTCGCGAACGGCGTGGCGATGGTGATCGGTACGACCGGGTTCGACGCCGCCGGCAAGGCGGCGATCGGCGCCGCGGCGGAGCGGATTCCGATCGTTTTCGCGCCGAACATGAGCGTCGGCGTCAACGCCACGCTCAAGCTGCTCGAGGTCGCCGCGAAGATCCTGTCGGCGGGCTACGACATCGAGATCATCGAAGCGCATCACCGGCACAAGGTCGACGCGCCGAGCGGAACCGCGCTCGCGATGGGCGAGACGATCGCGCGCGCGCTCGGCGCCAGGCTCGACGACGTTGCCGTCTACGCGCGCCATGGCATCACCGGCGAGCGCAAGCCGGGCACGATCGGCTTTTCCGCGATCCGCGGCGGTGACATCGTCGGCGACCATACGGTGCTCTTCGCCGGGCTCGGCGAACGCATCGAGATCACCCACAAGTCCGCCAGCCGCATGACGTATGCGCTCGGCGCGCTGCGCGCGGCGCGGTTCCTCGCCGGCAAGTCGAAAGGGCTGTTCGACATGCACGACGTGCTCGGCCTGCGCTGATGGACGCGGAGACCTCGGTCGGCGTCGCGCACTTCTGGTCGCAGGCCGACGCCATCATTCGCGCCACGGCATACATCCTGATCGCGATGTCGGTGGCGAGCTGGTTCCTGATCCTGTGGAAGAGCTGGTCATGGTGGAGGACGCGGCGCGCGTCGCTGCGGCTCGACCAGTTCTGGTCGGCCAAGTCGATCGACGAGGCGATCGCGCTGCTGCGCCCGTTCGACAGCGAAGGCATCTTCGTGCCGATCGCCGCGGGCGGCGCTGCGGCCGCGCACGCGCCGGTGGCCGAAGAAAGCCTCGCTGCGCGCGTCGACCGCTCCGAGTTGATCACGCGCGCGCTGCGCCAGCGGATCAACGAGGCGGCGGCACGGCTCGAAGCGGGGCTCACGTTCCTTGCATCGGTCGGCAGCACCGCGCCCTTCGTCGGGCTGTTCGGCACGGTCTGGGGCATCTACCACGCGCTGCTTTCGATCGCGGCGACCGGGACGATCTCGATCGACAAGGTCGCCGGTCCCGTCGGCGAGGCGCTGATCATGACCGCGTTCGGCCTGGCGGTCGCGATCCCGGCGGTGCTCGCGTACAACGCGTTCACGCGCGTCAACCGCGTCGTGCTCGCGCAGCTCGACGGCTTCGCGCACGACCTGCATTCGTTTCTCACGCTGGGCGCCCGGCCCGAGGCGAGTTAGCCGTGGCTTTCGGCGGATTCGAGCGCGGCACCTCGCCGTCGCAGCCGATGGCGGAGATCAACGTCACGCCGCTCGTGGACGTGATGCTGGTGCTGCTGGTGATCTTCATCATCACCGCGCCGCTGCTGTCGTACGCGATCAAGCTCGACCTGCCCGACGCCAAGGCGCCGGCCGCCAACGCCGCGTCCGACGCGATCAAGCTTTCGATCGACGCCGACGGCCGCGTCTTCTGGAACGACGAGGCGCTCGGCGAGGACGAGCTGGCGCCGCGGCTCGCCGCCGCGGCGCGCCGGTCGCCGCAGCCTGAGCTGCATCTGCGCGCGGACAAGGACGCGCGCTACGAACGCATCGCGGCGCTGCTGTCCGCCGCGCAGGAAGCGGGGCTCGCGCGGATCGGCTTCGTCACCGAGCCGCCGCAGTCGCCCGCCGCGGGCCGCGCCGCGCCGGCGCCGGCAAAGTGATCGCCGCCGCGCGCGGGCT
The DNA here is from genome assembly GCA_040752195.1 of Pseudomonadota bacterium. Lineage (GTDB taxonomy): Bacteria > Pseudomonadota > Gammaproteobacteria > Burkholderiales > Burkholderiaceae_F > DSNY01. The sequence continues at coordinate 96,525 of JBFMFC010000002.1, forward strand.
GGCGGCCGCGCTGCTCGCGTGCGTCGCGCTCGGCGCGCACGCGCGCCCGGTCGCCGCGACCGACGATGCCGGCAACCGCGTCGAACTGGCGCGGCCGGCGCAACGGATCGCGAGCCTCGCGCCGCATCTGACCGAGCAGCTCTTCGCGATCGGTGTCGGCGATCGCATCGTCGGCACGACCGACTTCGCCGACTATCCGGACGAAGCGAAACGCATCCCGCGCGTGGCGCGCGCGCACAGCGTCGACCTCGAGCGCGTCGCGGCGCTCGCGCCCGACCTGATCGCGGCGTGGGGCTCCGGCTATCCTCCCGCCGTGATCGAGGCGCTGCGCCGGCTCGGCGCGCCGGTGTTCGTCAGCGAACCGAGATCGCTCGCCGACATCGCAAGCTCGCTCGAACGGCTCGGCGCCTTGACGGCGAGCACCGGCGCCGGCGCAGTCGCTTCGGCGTTCCGCGCGCGGCTCGACGCGCTGCGCGCGCGTTACGCCGACCGCCGGCCCGTCACCGTCTTCTACCAGGTCTGGGCGCAGCCGCTGATGACGCTGTCGGGGAAGCATGTGTTGAACGAGGCGATCCGCGTCTGCGGCGGCCGCAACGTGTTCGAGCGCCTGGCGCCGATCGCGCCGCACGTTTCCGTCGAAGCCGTGCTCGCCGCGGACCCCGAGGTCATCGTCACCGCCGAAACCGGCGGCAGGGCGACCGGGGCCCTCGATAGCTGGAAGCGCTGGCCGGCGTTGCGCGCGGTGCGCGCGGGCCGGCTCGTCACGCTCGACGCCGACCGCATCAACCGTCACACGCCGCGCCTGCTCGACGAGCTCGCCGTGCTGTGCGAGCGGCTCGACGAGGCGCGTTCGCCGCGGTAGGTCAGAGCGCGTACTCGTCGCCGAGCACGATGCGGCCGTGCTCGTCGCGCGCGAGCGGCAGCCACGGCAGGTCGGTGATGCCGGGGTCGATGCCGGCCTGTTTCAGCAGCGTCGTCGCCTGTCCGCGATGGTGCGTCTGGTGATTGAACATCTGCGCGACGCACAGCCACTTCGGCCGCGTCATCTGCCGTCCGGCCACGCCCGAGTACCACGTGAGGTCGCCGGCGAGCTGTTCGCGCGTGACCTGAAGCGCCCACGCGGTGAGGTCGGCGTCCATCTCGACGCGCGCAAGCCGCAGGTGCTCGAAGTCGTCGTACAGGTCCACACCGATCGGGCCGATCTCGTACTTCCGTCCGTTGAAGCGGCCGAGCCACACGCGGTCGCCCCACAGCAGGTGGTTCAGCGTCGAATGCAGCGAGCGGAAGAACGCGCCGCGGTCGCGCTTGCGCTCCTCGTCGGAAAGCTGCGCGGCGCACGCGTACAGCGTCTCGTTCATCCACGCGTTGTACGCGGCGAAGGTCTGACAGTATCCGGGTTCGATCATCGTTCGGCCCATTCGATCAACGCCTGCCATTGCGGCAAGTCCTTCTCGACCCGACTCGGCGCGACGTCCCACAGCGTCAGTCCGTGCGCGGCGAGCTGCACGTAGTTCTGCGTGTCGCGCAGGAAACCGAGCACCGGCAGCCCGAGCCCCTCGACGAAGCGCTGCAGCTGTTCGGCCGCGCGCGTTCGTCCATCGACCCGCACGCCGAGCACGCCGACGCGCCCCGAGTCCTTCAGCACGCCGCGTTCGCCGAGCCGCGCGAGAAATGCCTGCGTCGCATAGATGTCGAACAGCGACGGCAGCAGCGGCACGATCACGCGGTCGGCCGCGCGCAGCGCCTCCTTCAGCCCGTGCCCGTGGATTCCGGCCGGCGAGTCGAGGACGACGTGTGTCACGCCCTTCGGCGGCCGCGCGATCGCATCGGCGTCGACCTCCCAGGTTTCGATCCTGGGCAGCGTCGACGGCCGCAGCTTCAGCCACGCCCGCGCCGACTGCTGGCGATCGAGGTCGCCCAACATCGTGCGCCGTCCGCGACACGCGAAGTAGCCGGCGAGGTTGGTCGCGACGGTGCTCTTGCCGACGCCGCCCTTGGGGTTGGCGATCAGGAAAACGGGCATGGTCTCCTCGCTGCTTGCGTCTTGTGGTTCGCGCGGATGCGGCGCGGCAACGCGTCCAATATAGCGAACGCCGCTGCGTCAGTGCGGCCCGGCGGCGAAGAACAGGCAGCGGCCGTCGGCGCGGACGACCTCGATGCGCGTCCCGAACAGGTCGGACAGCAGTTCCGGGCGCAGCATCTCGCGCGCCGTGCCGGCGCGCCAGGCGCCGCGGCCCGACAGCAGCAGTGCGTGCGTCGCAAAAGCCGCCGCGGCATTCACGTCGTGCATCGACGCGATCAGCGTCCGGTCCGCGAGCTGCGCGAGCCGCGCGAGCACCAGCGCCTGATGCCGCGGATCCTGGTGCGCGATCGGCTCGTCGAGCAGCACGAGCGGCGTGGCCTGCGCGATCGCGGTGGCGATCGCCACACGCTGGCGCTCGCCGCGCGAAAGCGTTCGCACATCGCGTTCGGCCAGCTCGGCGCAGTCGACCGCTGCGAGCGCTTCGCGCGCGAGCCGCTCGCCGTCGTGGTCGGCGCCGTCGTAGCGGTAGCGCGCGGTGAGCACGGTGTCGAGCACGCTCGCCGCGAACGGGTCGATCCAGCGGTCGGTCACCAGCGCGCGCCGCTCGGCCAGCGCGTCGACGCGCCAGCCACCGAGCGGACGCCCCGCCAGCTCGACGCGACCGGCGTCGGCGCGCCGCACACCGGCCAGCGCGAGCAGCAGCGTGGTCTTGCCGGCGCCGTTCGGCCCGAGCACGGCCCATCGCTCGCCCGCGTTGACCACGAACGACAGGTCCGCGACGAACTCGCGCGCGCCCGCGCGCAGCGTCAGTCCGCGGCACTCCAGCAACCGGCTCATACCCGCCGCAGAAGCCACAGAAAGACCGGCACGCCGACCAACGCCGTGACGACGCCGACGGGAAGCTGCACGGGTGCCGCGACCGTCCGCGCCGCCGTGTCGGCGACGACGACGAGCAGCCCGCCCGCGACGGCCGCACCCGGCAGCAGCGTGCGCTGATCATTGCCGATGGCCATGCGCACGAGGTGCGGCGCCACGAAGCCGACGAAGCCGACCGCGCCCGCAAGCGTGACCGCCGCACCGGTGGCGATCGCCGCGACGAGCACCAGCGCGCGCCGCGTGCGCTCGACGTCGACGCCCTGCGTGTACGCCAGCACGTCGCCGCGCAGCATCAGGTCCAGCGCGCGTGCCCGCTTCAACGCGACGGCGACTCCCGCGGCGAGCAGCGCGAGCGCGACGAGCGCTGTCCGCAGGTCGGTCGCGCCGGCCAGATCACCGAGCAGCCAGAACACCATCGTCCGCAGCTGCGTGTCGGTCGCCAGCGTCAACGCGAGGCTCAGGATCGCCGCCGCGAAAGCGGCGATCATCACGCCGGTCAGCAGCACGCCGGTCGTCGAGGACTCGCCGCGCAGCGCATCGCGCGTGAAGAACGCGCGCCGCGCGAGCAGGAACAGCAGCGCGAGCGTCGCCAGCGCGCCCGCCGCGCTCGCCGCCTGCATCGTCGCCAGCCCCGCGCCCGCGGCGAGCGCGGCCAGCGCCGCGACCGCGGCCCCGCCCGACACGCCGAGCACGTAAGGGTCGGCGAGCGGATTGCGCAGCAGCGCCTGCAGGATCGCGCCCGCGAGCGCGAGCAGTCCGCCGACCGCGAACGCCGACAACGCGCGCGGCAGCCGCAGATCGAGCACGACGGCGGCGAGCGGCGACGACCGATCGCCCGCCAACGCGGTGAGCACGTCGGCCGCCGGCGCATCGAAGCTGCCGACGAACAGCGCGGCGACGATGGCCGCCGCCGCGGCCGCGACGAGCGCGGGCAGCGCTGCCGACGGCTTCGCCGCGCCGCGCCGCATGACTACAGCCGGATCTCGACGCCGGCGAAGGCGGTGCGGCGCTGCGTGTTGTAGCCGTCGACGGTTTCGTACTTCGCGTCGGTCAGGTTTTCGATACGCAGCTTCAGCTTCACCGCGGGCGTCACGCGCCACGCGGCGGTTGCGCGTGCGAGCGTGTATGGAGCGAGCCGTGTGCGCGCAAAGGTGTTGATGTCGCCGTCGTAGCGGGCACCGACTCGACCGACCTCGGCACCGAGCGTCCACGCACCGAAGTCGCGGTACGCGCCTGCGTTCAGCGTGTACGGCGCGCGCCGCAGCAGCCGCTGGCCGGTGTCCGCATCGACCGGGCGCGACAGGCTGGCGTTGGCGTCGAGGCGGACGCCGCGCCAGACCGTCGCTGCGGCAAGCTCGAGTCCTTCGGACTGCGCGCGCGCGATGTTCTCCGCGCGGCTGCTCGCCGTGCTGAACACGATCAGATCGCGCGTGCGCGTCCGGTACACCGCCGCCCGCAACTGCGTATCGGCGGTCGCGTAGCGCAGCCCCGCCTCGACGCTGCGCGCCTTCTCAGGCCGCAGGTCCGGGTTGCCGAAAAACGGAAAGTGCAGATCGTTGAAGCTCGGCGCGCGAAACGCGGTCGAAACCTGCAACGTGGCGCGCAACGAAGGCGTCAGCGCGTAGCCGTACGCGACGAGCCCGGTGGTCGCAGCGCCGACATCCGAATAGTCGTCGTGTCGCACGTTGACCTGCACGCGCTGCGCGCCGGCCGCGGCATTGACGCCGAGCCAGCCGGACGCGACGCGCCGCTCGAATGCGGTGAGCACGCGCGCGAACGTCGGGTCGTACGCCGTCGAAGCGCCGCGCTGGTCGAGGTATTCGAGCGCGAGCGACGCGCTGACCGACTCGGCAACCGCGACGTCGTTCTGCCAGGCGACCTGGCGATTGCGCGCGCGAAACTCGCCGTTGTTGAACGAAAACGGATCGCTGGCGGCGTTTCGGCTCTCGTCGCGCGACTCGCCCGCGGCAAGCCGCGCGGCCCAACGTTCGCCGAGCGCACCGCGCAGATACGCCTGCCACGCCGTCAACTCCGAGCGCTCGACGTGCGTCGCCGCGGGGCCGTCCGCGGTGCTGTCGAAGTCGGTATCGCTGCGGCTCGTCCATGCGCTCGCGCCGACCTCGGCGGCGCCGAGCGACCCGCTCGCCCGCAGCGCCGCCGAACGGTTGCGCGTGCCGTCGAGATCCGGATTGGCGCCGGGCGCAAACGGCCCCGGGATCACTTGCGTCGTGTCGATCGCCGAAAACGGACGGCTGCGGCGCGTGCCGAGTGTCGCCGACAGCCGCGTGCCGGCGTCGGCCCAGCCGGCCGATGCGCTCGCCGCGCGCGTGCGACCGCCGCCTGCTTCGGCGTCGAGTGCCACGCCGGTGCGCGCGCCGCCGCGCGTGAAGATCTGCACGACGCCGCCGATCGCCTCCGAGCCGTACAGGCTCGACAGGTTGCCGCGCACGATCTCGATGCGTTCGACCGCATCGAGCGTGATGCCGCCGAGCGCGGCCGCTCCCCCGACGGCGGTGTTCAGCCGCACACCGTCGACGAGCACCAGCACCTGGCTCGAGTTGGCGCCGCGAACGAACAGCGACGCCTGTCCGCCCGCACCGCCGGCACGTGCGAACTCGATGCCCGCGTAGCGGGCGAGCAGTTCGACCAGATCGGTCGCCTGACGCTGTTCGATTTCGCTGCGCTGGATCACGGTCACACTCGGCAGCGCATCGCGCAGGCGCTGCTCGCTGCGCGCCGCGGTGACCACGACCGTTTCGAGCTGCTGCGGCTGCACCTGCGCCGACGCGGCGCCGAAGACGAACAGCGACAGGCCGGCGGACGCGAGCGCGCGCCGCCGGGGAACGAAGTGAAGGAACATGAAGACCTCACGCGAGTGCCGGCCCACCGCCGGCGTTGTCGTACGGATCTGCGCGAGGAATCGGGAACCGAAGCCGCGCCGCCCGGGTCAGGCGGCGATCGCGGCCCGCATCCGCCGCCTCCCCGCGGCAGGTCCACCCCGCGGAATTCGCGCCGCAGCGTTACGGCGCGATTCGCGCGGCCGTCGGCCGGTCTCCGGGCTGCAGGTCCGCTGTCGCGCCTTCCCGCGTTCGCCGTTGGATCGGGCGTCGACGCAGTGGCCAGTGCGACAGGTGCCGAGTTCGACTCGGAGCCTGCTTACCGTTGCGGGGGCAGCACAGGTTCGGGCGTCGTTCACACGCGCGCCCTCCTGTTTCCCGTTTCACCGGCGGATCGCTCCGCCGGCACCGAAGGCGGCGCGAGTCTAGCATCGGCGAACGCGGTGCTACCATCGCCGCATGCAGGAAGAACTCGACGCGCTGACGGCGAAGCTCACCGAACTGGCGGGACGCGTGCGCGCGTTGCGCGAGGAGAACCAGCAGCTTCGCGCGCAGATTCTGGCTGCTTCGAACGAGCTCGAGCAGATGCGCAGCCGCGTGGCGAACGCGATGCAGCGGATCGACGCGCTGATCGAGCGCCTGCCGGCGGAGGTGCCGGAGAACGCGCAGGAGTGATCCGTGTCTGCCGAGACGCTGACCGTGACGATTCTCGGCCGCGAGTACCGCGTCGCTTGCGCGCCCGAGGAAAAGGACGATCTGCTGCGCTGCGCGCGGTACTTGGACCAGAAGATGGCCGCGATCCGCGACACCGGCAAGGTGATGGGTGCGGACCGCATCGCCGTGATGGCGGCGCTGCAGATCGCGCAGGAGCTGTTCAACGCGAAGACGGGCGACGGCCTCGCGCTCGGCGACATCCGCCGCCGGCTGCGCGACCTGAACGCGCTCGCCGACGAAATGCTCGCGCCGCAGGAGAAACTGTTTCCATGAATTGCGCCGCCGGCGCCGGCGCAGAGGCGCCAGCGAACCCCTGCGACGCGAAAGGGCGAGCGCCGTGCGTCGAGGCACGTTAAACTTGCTTCACCCTGCGGTGCTCGCGCAAAGGCCTTGAGTTCCTTGAACCGATGCGCAATGCGCTAGGTTGCCGCGCTCGCGTCGTGGTGCGATCGGCACGCGTCTGCTGAACCTAAACGCCGCGGACGGCGACCACCCTGAACCGATGGTTCAGGACATGGGCCGGGCGGCACGCGCGGGGGCCTTTTGCTCATGGACGCGGCCCGGTCTTGCCGGGCCGCGTTCTTCTTTCCCCGGCCTGCCCTCCCATGCGCTACTGGCTGATGAAGTCCGAGCCCGACGAGTGCTCGATCGACGACGCGCTCGCCGCGCCCGGCTGCATCGTTCCATGGACCGGCGTGCGCAACTTCCAGGCGCGCAACTTCATGCGCGACCAGATGCGGATCGGCGACGGCGTGCTGTTCTATCACTCGAGCTGCGACGAACCCGGCATCGCGGGGCTCGCCGAAGTCGCGAGCGGCCCGTATCCGGATCCGACCCAGTTCGACCGCGCGAGCGACTACTTTGATCCGGCGTCGAAACCCGACGCACCGCGCTGGGTGCTCGTCGACATCCGCGCGCTGCGAAAGACGCGGCTCGTGCCGCTGGCCGAGCTTCGTGCGCACCGCGAGCTCGCGAACATGGCGGTGCTGCGCCGGGGCAACCGGCTGTCGATCACGCCGGTGACCGCCGACGAGTGGCGCTTCATCACCGGCACCGTGTTGAAAGGCGACTGATGGACTGGACTTTCATCGCGCTGCTGCTCGCGGTCGGCGCGGCCGTCGGCTTCGCGGCCGGCTTGCTCGGCATCGGCGGCGGCATGCTGCTGGTGCCGTTTCTCACGATGATCCTGACCGCACAGCAGGTGCCGCTGCAGCACGTGGTGCACATGGCGGTCGCCACGTCGCTCGCGACGATCCTGTTCACGTCGGTGTCGTCGGTGCGCGCGCACCACCGTGCAGGCGCGGTGCTGTGGCCCGTCGTCAGGTCGTTCGCGCCCGGCATCCTGGTTGGATCGCTCGTTGGCGCGCAGATCGCAGGGCGGCTGCCGACCGCCTGGCTTGCGCTCGGTTTCGCGGCGTTTGTCGGCTTCTCGGCGACCCAGATGCTGCTCGACCGCAAACCGAAACCGCATCGCGAACTGCCGAAGCCCGCAGGCATGTTCGCGGCCGGCGGCTTCATCGGACTGCTGTCGAGCTTCGTCGGCGCCGGCGGCGGTTTCGTTTCGGTGCCGTTCATGGTCTGGTGCAACGTGCGCATCCAGAACGCGGTCGCGACTTCGGCCGCTCTCGGCTTCCCGATCGCGGCGGCGGGGACGGTCGGCTACATCATCTCGGGCCTGGATGCGAGCGGACTGCCGAAAGGCAGCGTCGGCTTCATCTATCTGCCCGCGCTGGTGTCGATCGCGGCAACGAGCGTTCTGACGGCGCCGCTCGGCGCGCGCGTGGCGCACGCGCTCGACACCAAACCGCTGAAGCGGATCTTCGCGCTGATGCTGTATGCGCTGGCCGCCTACATGCTGCACAAGGCGCTGCGCGCTTTCGGCGTGATCTGAGGCGGCGCGCTCATCGCGCTGCCGAGCCGGATCCGCGCCGACGTTCGAGCGCCGCCCGCAGCACGGCTGCCGCCGCGCCGGCGATCGCCGCGTTCCCGAGCGGCACGAAACGGCCCTCGGCGTGCAGCGCCGCCGTCCAGACGAACACTGCGACCGCGCCGCCGGCGAGCAGCGACCACCGCAGCAGCGCGCTTGCCGGCAATGCGGCCAGCGCGAAGGCGAACGCGAGTCCGAGCTCGATCCAGCCCGCCGCTCGGCGAACGAATCCGGTCCCGACCAGCGAACGCAGTGCCTGCGCGTGCGCGACGACGCGCGACGCTCGTCTTCCCGACTCCCAGGCCGCGAGTCGCACCGGGAGCGCGACGCGCTGCGCGCCGGGCAACACGTCGCCGACCAGCACGATGCGATCGCCGAACACCGCGCGCAATCGCTCTGCATCTCCGGTCCGCCGCCAGCGCGCGACGTACTCCAGCGGTACGTAGGCAAGCGGCGCGCCGCGCGTGAAGTCGATCCAGCCTTCGGTCACGCCCGTGCGGCCAATCCCGCGCGCGACCGCTTCGACCACGGTCGGCAGCGTCGCGTCGCCGGCCGGCGCGCGGCGCAGCACGCCGTCGACATCGACCGCATCGAGCGGCGCACCGAGCGCAGGTGCGGCGGCGTGGCGAACGGCCTCGAGCGCGTCGGCCGGCGGCAACACGGAGCGGCCGGACGCGTCGCGCTGCACGACGAACACCACCGGCGCGATCGCGCTCGCCCGGGCAACGCCGTCGCGCAGCGCGTCGCCGGCACCATCGGCGGGCCAAGTCAGGTCGATGACGATCGCGCGCGGCGCAGCCGATGCGACTCCGGCCAGCGCGGCACCCAGCGCTTCGACGGCCTGCCGATCCGCGACCCGCATCGCACCGATCGCGTTCAGGCTCGCTGCGTCGACGCCGACGATCGCGACGTCCGGCTCGAAGCGGATCGCCTCCGGTGCGCCGCGCAGCCGGATCCAGCGCACCTGAGCGTCGAAGGCGGCGACGTCGACGTAGTCCGCCCAGCGCGACGTCCACGGCAACGTCGCAAACGCGGCCGTCGCAGCGAGCGCGCCGCAAGCCGACGCGACGCCGGTCCGCAGCCGCGCACGCCGTGCGGCCGCAGCCTCCACTCGCTCCACGCTACGCCCTCCGCGCTGGCGCGAACCGGCAGCCATTGTCGCACCGCGTACCCGGGCTTGCCTCGCGCGCTCGACCACGGATAATGCCGTCACGAACAAGGATGAAGCGGGGGACGGCGTGGGCGGCACCGAGCAACTGATTGCGGCGATCGGCGATCCGATGGTGCGCGAGCTCGCCGCGCGCGGCCAGACGCGCGCCTTTCCGAAGAACACGGTGATCATCAACGAAGGCGATCGCGGCGACTCGCTGTTCGTGATCCTGTCCGGCAAGGTCAAGGTGTACGTGTCGGACGACGACGGCCGCGAGATGGTCCTCGACATCCACGGCCCGGGCGACTATGTGGGCGAGATGTCGCTCGATGGCCGACCGCGTTCGGCGTCGGTGATGACGCTGGAGCCGAGCACGTGCGCGGTGGTCACGCGCGATGCGCTGCGCGAAGCGATCGCGAACAACCCGGACGTCGCGATGGCGCTGATCTCGACGTTGATCGACCGCGCGCGGATCGCTACCGACAACGTCAAGAACCTGGCGTTGATGGACGTCTACGGTCGCGTGGCGCGGCTGCTGCTGTCGCTCGCGAAGGAACAGCCCGACGGCAAACTCGTGGTGCCCGAGCGCATGACGCAGCAGGACATCGCCGACCGGGTCGGCGCTTCGCGCGACATGATCAGCCGCATCTTCAAGGACCTGACCGTCGGCGGATACATCACCGTCGTCGACCGCCAGATCACGATCAATCGCAAGCCGCCGGCACGCTGGTAGGCACCGTCCCGCCGCCGGAGCTTCGGCGCCGGCGCGCCGCTTTCCCGATGGCCTCTCCCGATCTCGACGAGCGCTTCGCGCAAACCCTGCACCATCGCAACGCATCGCTCGCCGCGGGCGATCCCCTCGCACCGCCGATCGTGCCCGCCAGCGCGTACTGGCTGCCCGGCGAGCCCGCGGGCGAGTACCAGTACGGCCGCTGGACGAATCCGACCTGGACAGCGCTCGAAGGCGCGCTGGCCGAGCTCGAGGATGCCGAGGTCGTGACGCTGCCGTCGGGGATGGCGGCGATCGCCGCGGTGTTCTACGCGACGCTGCGTCAGGGCGACCGCGTGCTGCTGCCTTCCGACGGCTACTACACGACGCGCGCGCTGGCCGAGAAGTTTCTCGCGCCGCTCGGGGTGAACTTCGACGCCTGCCCGACCGCCGCAGTCGAACGCGCGCCGCTCGACGGTTACCGGCTCGTCTGGCTCGAGACGCCGTCGAACCCCGGGCTCGACATCGCCGACATCGCGGCGGTGGCGGCGCGCGCGCACGCGGCCGGCGCGCTCGTTGCGGTCGACAACACGACGATGACGCCGCTCGGGCAGCGCCCGCTCGAGCTCGGCGCGGACGTCGTCGTGTCGGCCGACACGAAAGCCGTCGCGGGCCATTCGGACGTGCTCCTCGGGCACGTGGCGGCGCGCGACGCGGGCTTGATCGCGCAGATCCGCGACTGGCGTCGCTGCGCCGGTTGCATCCCCGGGCCGTTCGAAACGTGGCTGGTGCACCGCGGGCTGGAGACGCTCGAGGTGCGCTTCGACCGCATGTGCAGTAACGCGGAAACGCTCGCGGCGCGGCTCGCCGACCATCCCCGCGTGCAGCGCGTCGCCTATCCCGGGCTCGCCGCGCATCCGGCGCACGCGCTCGCCGGCCGGCAGATGCGGCGCTTCGGCGCGCTGATCGGATTGACGCTCGCCGATCGCGATGCGGCCGAGCGCTTCATCGCCGGCTGTCGCTTCGTTCGTCCGGCGACGAGCTTCGGCGGATTGCACACGTCGGCCGAGCGGCGCGCGCGCTGGGGCGACGCCGTCGCCGAGGGCTTCGTCCGCCTGTCGGTCGGCTGCGAGCCGCGCGAGGCCTTGTGGGCCGACCTCAAGACCGCGCTGGACCGCCGGTGAGACCCCGTTGCGGCCGATCCTGTAAGCGAATTTCCGACACCACGTCGCGGAGCCTGCCGACTCAAGTTCGCCCGTGCGTAGTTGCATGATGGACACCACTTCGCGACGAACCGGCACAGAGGAAGACATGGCCCAGACCACGGCGGAAGCAACGGACTCGACCGAAGCGCTCGCCGCTTCGCCTTTCGGACTGATGTTGCCGGAGATCGCGCGGCAGATCGCCGCGCGCGTGGCGGCATCGAAGGTGCCGGGCCGCTTCTGCAGCCCGCTGTCGAACCCGAAGCTGCCCGGCGCAGCCGAAGACGACGACTGATGCGCGCCCGCGCCGGAGCGGCCGACGGCGGTCAGGCCGCAAACGCACCGGCGTAGCGTTCGCGCAGCCGGTTCTTCTGCACCTTGCCCATCGCGTTGCGCGGCAGTTCGTCGACGATCCACACGCGCTTGGGGACCTTGTAGTTCGCGATCCTGCCCTTCAGCGCGGCGATCACCTGCGCCGCGTCGACGGTGGCCCCGGGCCGTGCGACGATGACCGCCGCGACCGCCTCGCCGAAGTCCGGATGCGGCAGGCCGATCACCGCCGACTCGGCGACGCCGGCCATCTCGTCGATGAAGCTTTCGACCTCTTTGGGATAGACGTTGTAGCCGCCGGAAATGATCAGGTCCTTCGAACGCCCGACCAGCGTGAGGTAGTGGTCGGGCTTGCCGGGCCCGCCGAACGCGCCGACGTCGCCGGTCCTGAACCAGCCGTCGGCGGTGAATTCCTCGCGCGTTTTCTCGGGCATGCGCCAGTAGCCCTTGAAGACGTTCGGCCCCCGCACCTGCACGTCGCCGACCTCGCCGATCGCGCACAGCGCGTTGCCCGCCTTGACCACGCGCACCTCGACCCCCGGCAGCGGCACGCCGACGGTGCCGGCCAGCCGGTCGCGCGGCGTGCCGAAGTACGGGTTCGACACCAGCATGATGGTCTCGGACATCCCGTAACGCTCGAGGATCGTGTGGCCGGTGCGCTTGCGGAATTCGTTGAAAGTCTCCGCGAGCAGCGGTGCCGATCCCGAGATGAAAAGTCGCATGTTGCGGCAGACGTGGCGGTCGAAGCTCGGCTCGGCCAGCAGCCGCGTGTAGTACGTCGGCACACCCATGAACACCGTCGAGCGCGGCAGCCGTTCGAGCACCTGCCGCACGTCGAACTTGGGCAGGAACAGCATCGTCGCGCCCGCGAGCAGCGCCGCATGCGAAGCGACGAACAGGCCGTGCACATGAAACAGCGGCAGCGCGTGCAGCAGCACGTCGTGTCCCCCGGTTTCGCGCTCCTCCTTGAACCCCCAGAACTCGTCGAGCACGAGCGCGTTGGATGCGAGGTTGCCGTGCGTGAGCATGGCGCCCTTGCTGCGGCCGGTCGTCCCCGACGTGTACACGATCACCGCCAGATCGTCGGCCTCGCGCCGCGCGGTGGCGAAGGAATCGCCAAACGGCGCGGCCGCGGCGAGCAACGTGCCGTCGCGCCGCTCGCCCAGCGTCAGCACGTGCCGCACGCCGGCTGCCCGCGCCAGCGGCTCGATCTCCGGCGCGCGCGACGGTGTGCAGACGACGACGGCCGGTCGCGCGTCGTTCAGGAAGTACTCGAGTTCCGCGCGCTGGTACGCCGTGTTCAGCGGCACGTAGATCAGGCCGGCGCGCAGCGCAGCCAGATACAGCATCAGCGCCTCCGGCGACTTCTCGACCTGAACGACGATGCGCGCGGCCGAACCGTCCGCATCGCGCGGCAGATCGAGGCTCGCGAGCCAGCCCGCCAGCCGGGCGGAGGCGAAGTGCATGTCGCGCCACGAGTAGACGAGCCCGTCGTGCGTTTCAATGCACGGGGCGGACAGGTCGCGCGGCAGGCGCGACTCGATCAATGCGTAGAGGTTTTCGTTCTTCATGTTCCGGTAAAGCGCGGCGGGCGTTTGTCGAGAAACGCGCTCACTCCTTCCCTGTAGTCGTTCGAGCCGAAAAAGCCGAAGCTCGAATCCAGATCGTGCTGCGTGTACTGCATGCCGCGCGCGAGCAGCAAACGGATCTGCGACTTGTTCAGTCGCGCGGCAAGCGGCGACCCCGCGAGCACGCCGCCGACCGTCTCTTCGACGGCCGCGGCGAGCCCGTCGGCCGTGACCACGCGCTGGATCAGCCCCTTCGCGAACGCTTCCTGCGCGTCGTAGAGCCTGCCGGTGAGCAGCAGCTCGGCCGCCACGCCGGGGCCGACCAGCTCGAGCAGCGGACGCAACTCGGGCAGCGCGAAAGGGAATCCGAGCCGCCCGACCGGCGCGCCGAAGCGGGCGCCGTCGGCGGCGATCCGCACGTCGCACGCGAGCGCGATCTCCAGCCCCCCGCCGACGCAGACGCCTTCGATCGCGGCGATCACCGGCTGCGGCGCGGCGCGGATCGCCTCGAGTGCGGGCGCGAGCAGTTCGAGGTGGAAGCGCCGCCCGGACGCTTCGTCATGGCGGACCTCGCGGAATTCCTCGATGTCCGCACCCGCCGCGAAGTTGCCGCCGGCGCCACGAACGACCACGCAGCGCACGGGCGCGGTCGCGAACGACTCGAACGCGCGGCGCAGCTCGAGCCACATCGCGACGCCGATCGCGTTGAGCTTGCCCGGCGAGTCGAGCGTGACGGTGGCGACGTGGCGCTCGGTGGCGACGTGGATCGTGCCCGGCATGGCGTCGTTGCGGAAACGGTCGCGCAGCCGCGGACCGCGCCGCGGGCTGCGCAGCCCGCGGTCGGCGACGCGAAAGATCAGTCGAGTCTCGCCCCGCTCGCCTTCGTGACCTGCGCCCAGCGTTTGATCTCGCTGTTGAGGAAGCGCGCGAAGTCGGCCTGCTTCATCACCGCGATCTCGGAGCCCTGCGTTGCCCAGATGTCGCGGATTTCCTGGCTGTTGAGCGCCTTGACGACCTCGTCGTACATGCGGTCGACGATCTCCTTCGGCGTGCCCTTGACCGCCCAGATCCCGTACCAGGTCGACACCTGGTAGTCCGGCAGACCGACCTCGGCGGTCGTCGGCACATTCGGAAAGGCGGCGACACGCTTGGGTGCAGCGACCGCGAGCGGGCGGATCGAACCGGCGCGGATGTGCTGCGCCGAAGAGCCCAGTCCGTCGAACATCACGTCGACGTTGCCCGCGACCAAGTCTTGCAGCGCTGGGCCCGCGCCACGGTACGGGATGTGAACGATGAAGGTCTTGGTCTGCTGCTTGAACAGTTCGCCCGCGAGGTGGTGCGACGTGCCGTTCCCGGCGGAGGCGTAGTTCAGCTTGCCGGGATTGGCGCGCGCATGATCGAGAAACGACTTCATGTCGGTCGCCTGAACGCGCTTCGGATTGACCACGATGACCTGCGGCGGCTGCGCGATCGGCGTCATCGGAATCAGGTCGCGCTCGATGTCGTAGTCGAGCTTGTAGAAGCTCGGCGCGATCGCATGATGCACGGCGCCGATGAAGAACGTGTAGCCGTCGGGCGCGGCCTTGGCAGCGACCGAGGCGCCCACGGTACCGCCGGCGCCGCCGCGGTTGTCGATGACGACCTGGCGGCCGAGTTGCTTGGTCAACTGCGCCGCGAGCGGCCGGGCAAAAGCGTCCGTGCCGCCGCCCGGCGGGAACGGAACGATCAGCGTGACCGGCTTGGCCGGCCAGCCTTGCGCGGCGCCGGTCGAAGCCGCCTGCGCGTGCGCGAAAAACGGCGCACCGGCACCGGCGGCAGCGGCAAGCGCGAGGATCAGGGAACGTCGATTCATGTCGTCTCCTTGCTGTGCTGTCGAGTTGCTTGCTGGCAGAAACACTGCCGGCAGACCGCGAAGTCTGCCCCAGGCCCGCCGCCCGGAAACACCCTCAAATACGGGGCACCCCGCGGGCCTGCCCGCGGCTGAGTGCCCTGCTCGCACCGGTGCCGGTGGCCGATCTCGCGGCGTTTCCGCGCCCCGCTCGCGGTGCAAGAAGACACCGTGTCGCGGAGCGGCACGGATCGTACAGGCAGACGTCCGAAACCACACCCCCCGGCCGGCGGCTCCGCATTCAGGTGCGGGTGCGCCGGTGGAAAAGCCACAGCAGCGCGGCGCCGAGCACGATCATCGGGATCGACAGCCATTGCCCCATCGACAGCCGGAAAGCGAGCAGCCCGAGGAAGCTGTCCGGTTCGCGACCGAACTCGGCGATGAATCTCAGCGTGCCGTAGCCGAGCAGGAACATCGAGCCGACTGCACCGGCCGGCCTTTCGCGCCGCGAGTACAGCCACAGGATTACGAACAACAGCACCCCTTCGAGCGCGAACTGGTACAGCTGCGAAGGATGGCGCGGCACGTTGTCGCCCGCCTGCGGGAAGATCATCGCCCACGGCCAGATCGCGGGATCGGCCGGTCGGCCCCACAGCTCGCCGTTGATGAAGTTGCCGATTCGCCCGGCGGCGAGCCCCAGCGGCACCAGCGGAACGACGAAGTCGGCGACGCGCAGGAACGACTTGCCGCGCGCGCGGGCGAACAGCCACATCACGACGATCACGCCGATGATGCCGCCGTGCGACGCCATCCCGCCCTGCCAGATCGCGAAGATCTCGAGCGGGTGCTGCAGGTAGTAGCCCGGCTTGTAGAACAACACGTAGCCGAGACGACCGCCGAGGATCACGCCAAGCACGCCGTAAAACAGCAGATCGTCGACATCCTGCTTGCTCATCCCGCGCCACGCTTCGCGCGCTCGATAGCGGCCGAGCAGCATGAACAGCGCGAAGCCGACCAGGTACATCAGCCCGTACCAGCGGATCGCGAGCGGTCCGATCGAGATGGCCACGGGGTCGAACTGCGGGTGGACGAGAGGCATCGGAGGGCGGGTCGAGGATGGCGGATTGCGCGGACACGGAACCGCTTGCGACACGGCAAAGCCGTCGGCGGCGCGCTGCGATAGTATCGCGGGCGCGCCGCCTGTGAGCCGTATCGGATACACCGTCCGCATTCCTCAACCTGCAATCCCCCATCCCATGCCGTACAACGAACGCAGCAAGAACGTCACGCAGGGCGTGGCGCGCTCGCCCAATCGCGCGATGTATTACGCGATGGGCTACAAGGACGAAGACTTCGACAAGCCGATGGTCGGCGTGGCCAACGGGCACTCGACGATCACGCCGTGCAACTCGGGCCTGCAGCGGCTCGCCGATGCGGCGATCGCCGAGATCGCCAGGTGCGGAGCCAATTCGCAGGTGTTCGGCGTTCCGACCGTCTCCGACGGCATCGGCATGGGCACCGAGGGCATGAAGTATTCGCTGGTCAGCCGCGAGGTGATCGCCGACTGCATCGAGACCTGCGTCAACGGCCAGTGGATGGACGGCGTGATCGTGATCGGCGGTTGCGACAAGAACATGCCGGGCGGAATGATGGCGATCGCCCGCTGCAACGTGCCGGCGATCTACGTGTACGGCGGCACGGTCAAGCCCGGCCACTACAAAGGCAAGGACCTGACGATCGTCTCGGCGTTCGAGGCGGTCGGCGAGTTCACCGCGGGCCGGCTGTCGGAAACCGACTTCAAGGAAATCGAGCGGCGCTGCATACCCGGCTCGGGCTCGTGCGGCGGCATGTACACGGCCAACACGATGAGCTCGTCGTTCGAGGCGCTCGGCATGTCGCTGCTGTACTCGTCGACGCAGGCCAACCCCGATCAGGAGAAAGTCGACTCGACGGCCGAGGCGGCGCGCGTGCTGGTCGAAGCGATCAAGAAGGGGTTGAAGCCGCGCGACATCATCACGCGCAAGTCGATCGAGAACGCGGTCGCCCTGATCATGGCGGTCGGCGGGTCGACCAACGCGGTGCTGCACTACCTGGCGATCGCGCACGCCGCCGGCGTCGAGTGGACGATCGACGACTTCGAGCGCATCCGCCGCAAGGTGCCGGTGCTGTGCGACCTGAAGCCCTCGGGCAAGTACGTCGCCACCGATCTGCACGCCGCCGGCGGCATCCCGCAGGTGCTGAAGATGCTGCTCGCGAACGGTCTGCTGCACGGCGACTGCATGACGATCACCGGCAAGACGATGGCCGAGATGTTGCAAGACGTGCCGGCGCAGCCGCGCGCCGATCAGGACGTGATCCGCCCGTTCGACAAGCCGCTTTATCCGCACGGCCATCTGGCGATCCTGAAAGGCAACCTCGCGCCCGAAGGCTGCGTGGCGAAGATCACGGGCCTGAAGAACCCGGCGATCACCGGGCCGGCGCGCGTGTTCGACTCCGAGGACGCGGCGATGGAAGCGATCCTCGCCGACCGCATCAAACCGGGCGATGTGGTCGTGATCCGCTACGAGGGCCCGCAAGGCGGCCCCGGCATGCGCGAGATGTTGAGTCCGACGTCGGCGCTCATCGGCAAGGGTCTGGGCGAGTCCGTGGGGCTGATCACCGACGGCCGCTTCTCGGGCGGCACCTGGGGCATGGTCGTCGGCCACGTCGCACCCGAGGCGTTTGTCGGCGGCGCGATCGCGCTGATCCGCGAGGGCGACTCGATCACGATCGACGCCAACAAGCTGCTGCTGCAGTTGAACGTGTCGGACGAGGAACTGGCGCGGCGGCGCGCCGCGTGGAAACAGCCGCCGCCGCGCTACACGCGCGGCGTGCTGGCGAAGTTCGCCAAGCTGGTTTCGACCGCCAGCAAGGGCGCGATCACCGACGAGCGTCTGTTCGGCTGATTCGGGCGGGCGCGGCCGACGCTCAGCGCCGGCCGCGCTTGTCGCGCTCCAGCGCGCGCTTGATGCGCTCCTTCTTGGCGCGATCGAGTTCGTCGAACGCTTTCTTCTTGTCCAGACCGAGGCGTCTCTCGAACAGCTCGAACCAGATCAGCGCCAGCACGAACGGCGCTGAAACCCACCACCAAGACAGCTCGGCGAAGACGGACACACCGGCGAGCTTCAAGACGAGCAGTGCGACACCGAGCCAAAGAAGCCACATTGCAACCACCGCCTCGCGTCGTGGGTCCGGCGCACATCTTAGCCGCGAGCGCGACCCGCCGATGCCGCCGGACGCGGCGATGCGCACGCGTGGACCGCGTCGACCCGTCAACCGGACGTGCCCCGAGCCGTTAGAATCCGCAACCCGATACGTCCCCGCCATGATGGAGCCCGTGATGAAGAAAGCCCTGTTTGTCGCCGCGATCGGACTGACGTTCGTGAGCGGCACCGCGTTCGCCAACGCCGAACTGGCCAAAGCCAAGAACTGCCTCGCCTGTCACACGACCGACAAGAAACTGGTCGGACCTTCGTACAAGGACGTCGCCGCCAAGTACGCCAGCGACAAGGACGCGGTGGCCAAGCTCGCGAAGAAAATCCGCGAGGGCGGCGTGGGCGTCTGGGGTCAGGTGCCGATGCCCGCCAACCCGCAGGTCAGCGAAGCGGAAGCTCAGACGCTGGCCAAGTGGGTTCTGACGCACAAGTAGTCGGGCCATCACGCAGCGCCCGACGGGCGCGTGCGCCGACACTCTTCGGGGCGCCTGTGGCGCCCCGTTTCATTTCCACGGCAGCGGTGGCGGTTCGATGTCGGTTGCACCCCCACCGACGAGATCGGCGATCAACTTGCCGGACCCGACGCCCATCGTCCAGCCGAGCGTTCCGTGCCCCGTATTGACGTATAGGCCTGCCATCGGCGTCGCACCGATCAGCGGCGTGCCCGATGGCGTCGCCGGCCGCAGCCCGGCCCAGTAGTTCGGCCATGCGTAGTCGCACGCGCCGGGAAACAGCGCCTGCACCCGCCGGGTGATCGCAGCGCAGCGCACGTCGTTCAGGCTGCGGTCGTAGCCGTTCAATTCGGCCGTCCCCGCCACGCGCAGACGCGCGCCGAGCCGCGAGAACACGAGCTTGTGCTCGTCGTCGGTCAGGCTGACCGTCGGCGCGCGTGCGTCGTCGACAACGTCATACGTCGCCGAGTAGCCCTTGGCCGGGTACAGCGGCAGCCGGATGCCGAGCGGCGCCAGCAGCGCGCGCGAGTACACGCCGAGCGCGACGACGACCGCGTCGGCCCGCAGCACGCGATAGCGGCCGTCGCCGCCGATCGCTTCGACGCCGCAAACGCGACCGGCCTCGTGGATCAGCCGCGTGATCTGGGTACCGAAAACGAACCGCACGCCGCGTTGCTCGGCGGCGCGCGCAAGCGCCTCGGTGAAGCGGGCGGCATCGCCGGACTCGTCCTGCGCGCAGTAGTCGGCGCCGACGATCCGGCTGCGCAACGCCGCAAGCGCCGGTTCGATCCGCACGGCCTCGTCGGCGTCGATCGGGCGCCGATCGCAGCCCAGTTCGCGCATCAGCGCCGCCGGCGCGAGCGACGCCTCGTACTCGGCCGCACTGGTGTAGAAGTGCATGATTCCGCGCGACAACTGGTCGTACTCGAGCGCCAGTTCCTGCCGCAGCGAACGCAGCATCGTGCGGCTGTAGAGCGCGAGCCGGACGATGTGCCGGATGTTGCGCGCGGTGCGCGACGGCAGGCATTCGCGCAGGAACCCGAGCGCCCACGTCCACTGGTGCAGTTCGGGTCGTAGCCGGAACAGCAGCGGCGCGTCGGCACGGCCGAGCCACTTCAGGACCTTCAGCGGCGCGCCGGGATTGGCCCACGGCTCCGCGTGGCTGACGGAGATCTGCCCGCCGTTGGCGAAGCTGGTTTCGCGCGCGACTCCGGGCGCGCGCTCGACCAGCGCGACGTCGTGCCCGGCG
Organism: Pseudomonadota bacterium; assembly: GCA_040752195.1. Taxonomy (GTDB): domain Bacteria; phylum Pseudomonadota; class Gammaproteobacteria; order Burkholderiales; family Burkholderiaceae_F; genus DSNY01. The sequence goes on from JBFMFC010000002.1 coordinate 116,644, forward strand.
GCACGCAGGAACCATGCACTGCTGGTGCCGATAATGCCGCCGCCCAGAACCAGAACGCGCATGTCGCCGTGTCGCCAACCGGGTCAATGGATTCTAGTGACCCCGCAAGTGCGCGATGCGGACGCGCAACACGGGTGGATCGGCGCGAGCCTTCGATGCCACCGCGACGCGAGGGCCCGCGGCTACAGCTAGTACAATCCGCGGCTTTCGAGCCGGGACCGGCTGTCGGCGTTCCGGGCGAAAGGACAACGGTTCCGTCGTAGTTGGTCGAAACACCTCGAGGAGAAAGGTTCATGAACCACCTGTTGAAGATCGCTCCGCTGGCCATCGCGGCGGCGGTTGCGCTTGCCGCGTGCGGCAAGAAGGAAGAGGCGCCGGCCAAGGCCGAGGCGGCCAAAGCCCCCGCCGCAGCGCCCGCCGAAGTGATCAAGATCGGCCACGTTGCGCCGTTGACCGGCGGCATCGCCCACTTGGGCAAGGACAATGAGAACGGGGCACGCCTCGCGGTCGACGAAATCAACGCCGCCAGCGGACTCGAGGTCGGCGGCAAGAAGTACAAGCTCGAGCTGCTCGCCGAGGACGACAAGGCCGACCCGAAGGAAGGCACGCTCGCCGCGCAGAAACTCGTCGACGCCGGCGTGGTCGCCGTGGTCGGCCACCTGAACTCCGGCACCTCGATCCCCGCGTCGAAGATCTACGCCGACGCCAACGTCGTGCAGGTGTCGCCGTCGGCGACCAACCCCAAGCTGACCGAGCAGGGGTTCAAGACGACCTTCCGCGTCGTCGCCAACGACAACCAGCAGGGTGCGGTCCTCGCGAACTACGCGGCGACCGAGATGAAGGCCAAGACGATCGCGATCATCGATGACCGCACCGCCTACGGCCAGGGGTTGGCCGACGTGGTCGAGAAGGTCGCCAAAGAGAAAGGCCTGAAAGTCGTCGCGCGCGAGTTCGCGACCGACAAGACGACCGACTTCAACGCGATCCTGACCAAGATCCGTGCGGCCAAGCCCGACGTCGTGATGTACGGCGGCATGGACGCCACCGCCGGCCCGTTGGCCAAGCAGATGAAACAGCTCGGCGTCAAAGCCAAGCTGCTCGCCGGCGACGGCGTGTGCTCGCCGGAGTTCATCAAGCTCGCCGGCGACGCCGCCGACATCCTGACCTGCTCGATGGCCGGCGAAGCGGTCGAGAAGCTGGCCAAGGGCGAGGAATTCAAGGCGAAGTACAAGGCCAAGTTCAACACCGACGTGCAGATCTACTCGCCCTACAGCTACGACGCCGTCTACGTGATCGCCGACGCGATCAAGCGCGCCGGCAAGGTCGACAAGGCCGCGATCGTCGCCGCGATGCCCGCGACCAACTACACCGGCGTCACCGGCCAGATCCAGTTCGACGAGAAAGGCGACATCAAGAACGGCGCCATCTCGATGTTCCGGGTCAAGGACGGCAAGCTCGAGTACATCTCGACCTCGCGTTAAGCGGCGAGGCCGGAACGAACGGCACCTTCGGGTGCCGTTTTTTTTAGAAGGGGGCGGCAGGCGCGCTGTAGGATGCGGGCGCGCCCCGGCGCGCCGGAGACACAACGATGGAAACTTTCCTCCAGCAGATCCTCAACGGGCTCGTCCTCGGCAGCCTGTATTCGCTGATCGCACTCGGCTACACGATGGTCTACGGGATCCTGAATCTGATCAACTTCGCGCATGGGGACGTGCTGATGGTCGGCGCGCTGACCGCGCTGAGCGTGATCCTGCTGCTGCAGGCGCAGTTCCCGGGCATGCCCGGCTGGCTGCTGCTCGTCGCGGGAATGGCGGTCGCGATCCCGACCTGCGTCGTCACGAGCCTGATCATCGAGCGCGTCGCGTACCGCCCGCTGCGCAACGCCCCGCGCCTGGCGCCGCTGATCACCGCGATCGGCGTCTCGATCGTGCTGCAGACCCTGGCGATGATCGTCTGGGGCCGCAACTACATGACTTTCCCGCAGCTGCTGCCGCCGGACCCGCTGCAGTTTCTCGGCGCGACGGTCACCGTCACGAAGCTGCTCGTCATCGTGCTGTCGGCGCTGATCATGGCCGCGCTGATGGTGCTGGTGAACCGCAGCAAGCTCGGTCGAGCGATGCGCGCGACCGCGGAGAACCCCCGCGTGGCCGGGCTGATGGGCGTCAACCCGAACTACGTGATCGCCGTGACCTTCGCGATCGGCGCGGGGCTCGCCGCGGTGGCCGGCGTGATGCTGGCGGCGACCTACACGGTCGCGCACTTCTACATGGGCTTTCTGCCGGGACTGAAAGCGTTCACCGCTGCGGTGCTCGGCGGTATCGGCAACATCCCGGGCGCGATGGTCGGCGGGCTGCTGCTGGGCCTGATCGAGGCGCTCGGCGCAGGCTACATCGGCCAGTTGACCGGCGGCGTGCTCGGTTCGCACTACCAGGACGTGTTCGCGTTCATCGTGCTATGCGCGGTGCTGATCCTGCGGCCGTCGGGGCTGCTGGGCGAACGCGTCGCCGACCGCGCGTAGGAGCGCCCAATGACGCTTCTGATTCCAAGCCTGCGCAACAGTGCCGCCGGCGCGATCGCGGCGACGTTCGTCGTCGGCGCCGTGCTGATCGCCCTGCCCTTCGTCGTCGCGCAGACGCCGCTCGCCAACGCCGGCGTGCGCGCACTCGCGTTCGCGCTGCTGTACGTGATGCTCGCGCTCGGGCTGAACATCGTCGTCGGCTTTGCCGGGCTGCTCGACCTCGGCTACATCGCGTTCTACGCGGTCGGCGCCTACATGTACGCGCTGCTCGCTTCGCCGCACCTGACGAGCAACTTCCCGGCGCTCGCCGCGATGTTCCCGCAGGGCTTCCACAGCTCGATCTGGATGGTGATCCCGCTCGGCGCCGCGCTGGCGGCTTTCTTCGGCGTGATTCTCGGCGCGCCGGTGCTCAAGCTGCGGGGCGACTACCTCGCGATCGTCACGCTCGGCTTCGGCGAGATCATCCGCATCTTTCTGAACAACCTGAACGCGCCGCTGAACCTGACCAACGGCCCGCAGGGCATCACGCTGATCGATCCGGTCCGCATCCTCGGGGTCAACTTCGGCCGTACGCAGAACCTCTTCGGCATCGAGCTGCCGTCGGTCTACCTGTACTACTACCTGTTTCTGGTGCTCGCGATCGTCACGATCGTCGTGTGCATCCGCCTGCAGGACTCCCGGCTCGGCCGCGCGTGGATGGCGATCCGCGAGGACGACATCGCGGCCAAGGCGATGGGCATCAACGTGCGCAACGTCAAACTGCTCGCGTTCGCGCTCGGAGCGACCTTTGGCGGCGTCGCCGGCGCGATGTTTGCGGCGTTCCAGGGCTTCGTGTCGCCGGAGTCGTTCTCGCTGATGGAGTCGATCATCGTGCTCGCGATGGTCGTGCTCGGCGGCCTCGGCCACATCCCGGGTGTGGTGCTCGGTGCGCTGCTGCTGGCGATCTTCCCCGAGGTGCTGCGCCACACGGTCGTTCCGGTGCAGCAGCAGCTCTTCGGCAAGGTGCTGATCGACGCCGAGGTGCTGCGAATGCTGCTGTACGGGCTGGCGATGGTCGTGATCATGCTGTACCGGCCGAAGGGCCTGTGGCCTGCGCCCGAGCACGGCCTGAACCCGACCACCCGGCGCGGCCGCGGCGACGCCAAAGCGCAAACCGCGTGAGGTCGCGATGAGTCATCCAATGCTCAGGGTGAGCGGCGTCAACAAGCGCTTCGGCGGACTGCAGGCGCTGTCGGACGTGGGGCTCGTGATCGAGCGCGGGCAGATCTACGGGCTGATCGGTCCGAACGGCGCCGGCAAGACGACCTTCTTCAACGTGATCACGGGCCTGTACCAGCCCGACTCGGGCACGTTCGAGCTGGACGGCAAGCCGTATTCGCCGACCGAACCGCACAAGGTCGCCGAAGCCGGCATCGCGCGCACGTTCCAGAACATCCGCCTGTTTCCCGAGATGACCGCGCTGGAGAACGTGATGGTCGGCCGCCACGTGCGAACGAAGGCGACCGCGCTCGGCGCGGTGCTGCGAACCAAGCGCACGCGCGAGGAAGAGGCGGCGATCCGGCGCCGCTCGCTCGAACTGCTCGAGTACGTCGGCATCGCCCGATACGCCGACTATCAGGCGCGCACGCTCGCGTACGGCGACCAGCGCCGGCTCGAGATCGCCCGCGCGCTCGCGACCGACCCCAAGCTGCTCGCGCTCGACGAGCCGGCCGCCGGCATGAACGCGACCGAGAAGATGTCGCTGCGCTCGCTGATCGAGAACATCCGCAAGGACGGCGTCACGATCCTGCTGATCGAACACGACGTGAAGCTCGTGATGGGCCTGTGCGACCGCGTGACCGTGCTCGACTACGGCAAGATGATCGCCGAAGGTACGCCGGCCGATGTGCAGCGCAATCCGGCGGTGATCGAGGCCTATCTCGGCGGCACGCACCGGAGCGTGGCGACGAAGGAGGTTGCATGAGCGGGGTCGTTCTGAAAGTCTCCGGACTCAAGGTGGCTTACGGTGGAATTCAGGCGGTCAAGGGCATCGACCTCGAGATCCGCGAAGGCGAACTCGTCACGCTGATCGGCGCCAACGGTGCCGGCAAGACGACGACACTGAAGGCGATCACCGGAACGCAGGCGTGGAGCGGCGCGATCGAGTACATGGGCCGCTCGACGCACGGCATGGCACCGTACCGGCTGCTGCAGGCCGGTCTGGCGATGGTGCCCGAGGGCCGCGGCGTGTTCGCGCGCATGACGGTCACGGAGAACCTGCAAATGGGCGCGTTCTCGCGCAACGACGACGCCGGCATCAAGGCCGACATGGAGCGCATGTTCGAGACCTTTCCGCGGCTGAAGGAACGTTCCAAACAGCTCGCCGGCACGCTGTCCGGCGGCGAGCAGCAGATGCTGGCAATGGCGCGCGCGCTGATGAGCCGGCCCAAGCTGTTGCTGATGGACGAGCCGTCGATGGGGCTGGCGCCGATCATGGTCGAGAAAATCTTCGAGGTCGTGCGCACGGTCTCGGCGCAGAAGATCCCGATCCTGCTGGTCGAGCAGAACGCGCGGCTCGCTCTCGAGGCCGCGCACCGCGCTTACGTGATGGACTCCGGGCTGATCACGCTGGCCGGCGACGCGAAGTCGCTGCTGAACGACCCGAAGGTGCGCGAAGCCTATCTCGGCGAAGCCGCGGCCTGAGTCCGGCCGCGCCTCGCGTCAGGCGGCGTCGCCGGCGATCCCGAGCCTGCGCATCCAGGCGGCCAGCGCGCGCTCGTCTTCGCCGCCGGCGCCCATCGCGGCGAGCACGTTCGCGCGGTCCTGCGCGGGCCGGTTCTGGCTGAGCTTGAACTTGCCTTCGAGGCGCTCCACAGCGATCTGCAGCCCGACGATCGCGCCTTTCATCCGCTCGCGGAAGGCCTCGCTCAGCTCGACGTCCCACTGCGCGCGGTAGGCCGGATCGTGCGCGTCGATCAGCGCCTTGAGGATGCGCTCCTTGCCCGCGCTGTCGTCGACGCGGTTGACCCGTCCGTGCGCGTGAACGACGACGTAGTTCCACGTCGGCACCGCTTCGCGCGTCGTGTACCAGCGCGGCGAAACGTAGCCGTTCGGTCCGTGGAAGATCGCGATGACCGGATCGCCGTCGCGCAGGCGGTCGCCGTGCGGATTGGCGCGCGCGATATGGCCGAGCAGCGTGAGCGCATCGCCGCTTTCGCGCGCGACCAGCGGCAGATGCGTGAAGCACGGCTCGCCGTCGGCCGCCGAGACCAGCGTCGCGAACGGATGCTGTGCCATCACCGCGCACAACTGCGTGCGTTCGGTGACGGCGAAGTGGTTCGTCAGATAGATCACTTTCGGCTCGCGGATTGCGGGTTGGGCGGATCGATGCGGCGGCCGCGCAGCGTGTCAGCGAGGAACCTCGAGCCGTGACGGGTTCGAGTCGCGCATTGGCGTTCGGGGCGACGATGCAAGCGCACCCGCGTTGAGCCCTACCCGACGAGGTCCGCCTGCGACGTGAACGCGTCGGCGAAGAACTGGTCTTCGGGCAGCCCGCAGCGCTCGATGAAGTCGCGCTTGGCCGCCTCGACCATCGCCGGCGCGCCGCACGCATACACCTGGTGCGCCGACAGGTCGGGGAAATCTTCCATCACCGCGCGATGCACGAAACCCGTGCGCCCCGTCCACCGGTCCTCCGGCCTCGCATCCGACAGCACGGGAACGTACGTGAAGTTGGGCTGCTCGCGTGCCCACCGTTCGGGCAGTTCGTGCATGTACAGATCGGCGCGCGTGCGGCAGCCCCAATACAGCGCGACCGGGCGTGCCGGCTTGCCCGGCTCTTCGTGATTGATGCGCTTGTAAAAGATGTGCTCGGCGATCGCCTTGATCGGCGCGAAACCCGTGCCGCTGGCGAGCAGGATGATCGGGCGCGCGTTGTCCTCGCGCAGGAAGAACGCGCCGAGCGGCCCCTCCATGCGCAAGATGTCGCGCTCTTTGAGTGCCGGGAAGCCGTCCTTCGCGATGCCAAACAGCGCGTCGGTGAACTTGCCGCCGGGCATGTGGCGGATGTGAAGCTGGATCTGCTCGTCCGCGTGCGGCGGTGTCGCGATCGAATAGCTGCGGCGCGAGCCGTCCTTCAGGATGAATTCGATGAACTGCCCGGCCCGGTACTGCAGACGCTCGTTCGCCGGAAGCTGCAACGAAACGATCGCCACGTCCGCCGCCGGCCGTTCGATCTTCGCGATCCGGCAGGGCATCTTGCGGATCGGAATATCGCCGAAGCCGGTCAGTTCGCGCGCTTCGATCACCAGGTCGGTCTGCGGCCGCGCGGAGCAGAACAGCGCGTAGCCCTTCGCCTCCTCCTCCGGCGACAGGGCCGAGCGCGCGTGCGGGCCGTGCACGACGCGGCCTTCGATCACCTTGCCCTTGCAGGTCCCGCAGGCGCCGTTCTTGCACCCGTATGGAAGGCCGATGCCTGCGCGCAGCGCCGCGGCCAGCACGGTTTCGTCGCCTTCGACGGTGAACTCCCGGCCCGACGGCCGAACGATGACGCGGTGGCTCATACAATCGCTGCATGCACAAGGAAGCACCCGCGGGGATGTCGCGTGTTGCCCCGGTCCGCCGCGGACGCAGATTCGGTCGGCCGCGCCTGCTGATCGTCGGCTGCGGCGACATCGGTCTGCGGATTCTCGCACGGCTGCGCGACCGCTACCGCGTGATCGCGCTGACGTCGACACCGACGCGCGTGCCCGAACTGCGCGCCGCAGGCGCGCTGCCGATCGTCGGCGATCTCGACGCGCACGCCACGCTCGCGCGCTGCGCGCCTTTCGCTGAGCGCGTGATCCACCTCGCGCCGCCGCCGGAGCGCGGCCGCCGCGACCCGCGTACGCGCCGTCTGATCGCCGCGCTCGCCGGCCGCAGCGCGCGCCTCGTCTACGTCAGCACCACCGGTGTCTACGGCGACGCGCGCGGCGCATGGCTCGACGAGACGGCGCCGCTCGCTCCGGCCAGCGACCGCGCGTTTCGCCGGGTCGATGCGGAGCGCGCGTTGCGCCGCGCGTGCGCCCGCGGCGCCCTGCGCGTGTCGATCCTGCGCGCACCCGGCATCTACGACGAGCGCGAACGCCTGCCGCTGCAGCGGCTGCGCCAGGGGCTGCCCGCGCTCGCGGCGGCGGACGACGTGTACACGAACCACATCCACGCCGACGATCTCGCACGCATCGCGATCGCCGCGCTCCACCGCAGAGCACCGCAACGCGTCTACAACGCGGTCGACGACTCGCAACTGAAGATGGGCGAATACTTCGATCTCGTCGCCGACCGATTCGGTCTGCCGCGTCCGCCCCGGCTGCCGCGCGACGAGCTGCGGGCGGCCGTCTCGCCAGCGATGTACTCGTTCATGCGCGAATCGAGGCGGCTGCGCAACGAGCGCATCAAGCGCGAGCTGCGCGTGCGGCTGCGTCATCCGACGGTCGCCGATGCGCTTGCCGCACACGGCATCGACGCGCGGCGGTGACAACGTCCTCAACGCGTGAACGGCGCGCCGAGCTGTTCGCACTGCCGGCGTGCGTAGGTGGCGCCGATCGCGCCGAAGTCCTCCGGCCCGTTGTTGACCGCGACGATCTTCTCGTCGCGGATGAAGAAGGTCATCGGGTAGAAGCCTTCGTGCTTGCCCGCCCAGTCCACGTCGTTGACCCACACGCATACGGCCCAGCCGTACTGCGTCGTTCGCACGCCGGTCGAACGCTGCAACAGGATCTTCGGTTCGGTCCGGAATTCGACGACCGCCCGGTTCGCGTCGGTGAGCTTGTCCTTCAGATACGCCTGGATCGTCTCCTTCCAGCGCACCGGCCGCGGACCGTAGTCGAACAGGTCCATCTCGGACTTCGTGACCGGGCCCGTCTGGCAGCCGACGAGCAAAGTCAGTGCGAAAAGAGGAACGACGCATCTCGCGAACATCATCGACTCCATGACTCAATCCCGCAGCACGAGCCGCAGTGGTTGATGATCCGAAGCATCGGTGGCCGTATCGACGGTGACTTCGGCGACGCGCCGCGCGACGTCCGCTGTCACCGCGAAGTAGTCGCGACAGTGTCCTCCCATCGGCCATTGCCTGCGATCGTACAGTCCCGTGCTCGGCGGGTGCGGCTCGGCACCGCGCGCAACGCGCCACGCGTCGAGCAGCGGGGGCGCGAACAGCATTTCGTACTCGGGCTCACGCGGAAGAAAATTCAGGTCGCCGCACAGGACGAGCGACGCGGGGCGCGGCACCGCATCGTACGGGCTCGCGGCCGCCTTCGGCGGGTGCGATTCGTTGTCGGCGACCTCGGACTGTAGCGCCCGCAGCCGCTCGATCTGCGCCGCCCGATGCACGGACGAGTAGTACTCGAGGTGGGTCGTGACGACACGCAGCGGACCGGCGCGGGTCTCGACCACGACCTCGACCGCCTGCCGCTGCATGTGCTTGATGCCGCCTTGCGCTGGATGCGGCAAGAGATGGCGGAAGATCTGCAGAACTGGCAGACGCGACAGGACGAGGTTGCCGAACTGCCGCCGCGCGTCCCCATGCCCCCGCCGGTCGAGCGCGGCGCCGAAGTGCGCGGCGTGCCGCGGAAAGAGCGCCTGCAGCTGAGCAACTTGATCGGCGCCGGCGGCGATCTGCGGATCGTTGCGCGCGACCTCCTGGAAGCACAGAACGTCCGCCTCACCCATCGCCCGCACGACGCGCGCGATGCGCGTGAGATCGACCAGGCCGTCGCAGCCCAGTCCGCACTGGATGTTCCAGGTCAGGATCGCCGTCACGTTCCCCTACTTGATGCCAGCCTGCATGAACGATTGCATGAACTGCCGCTGAAACAGCAGGAAGGCGACCAGCAGCGGCCCGACCGCGATGATCGTTCCGGCGCTGATGACCGCCCAGTCCACACCCGACTCCGGAGCGCCGAAGATCGCCAGCCCCACCGTCAGCGGCCGCGTCTCGACCGAGTTGGTGATCACCAGCGGCCAGAGGAAGTTGTTCCAGTGGTAGCTGACCGACACGAGCCCGTATGCGAGGTAGGTGGGTCGCGCAAGCGGCACATACACGCGCCACAACACGCCGAGGAAGCCGCATCCTTCGACGCGCGCGGCGTCCTCCAGCTCGCGCGGCACGGTCTTGAACGTTTGCCGCAGCAGGAAGATGCCGAACGCGCTCGCCATGTAAGGCAGGCCGATGCCGACGATCGTGTCGACCAGGCCGAGCCGGCTCATCGTGCGGTAGTTCTCGACGATCAGCACTTCCGGCATCACCATCAGTTGCACCAGCACCAGGCCGAACGCGAGGTCGCGTCCGGCGAAGTCGAAGCGCGCGAACGCGTACCCGGCGAGCGTGCACAACACGAACTGCGCGGCCAGGATCATCGTCACCAGGATCACTGTGTTCAGCAAGTGGCGCGGGAACGGCGCGTGCGACCACGCCTTGGCGAAGTTCTCCAGTGTCAGCGGCGCGAAGAGCTGAAAGCGTGTGGCCAACTCGGCCGGGTGGAACGCGGCCCAGAACGCGTAAGCGAGCGGCGCGACCCACAGCACCGCGAGCAGCCATGCGGCGCCGGACTCGAGCATCGGTGCGCGCGTGCCGAGCCCCCTCATCGGTAGTGCACCCGCCTCTCGATCAGCACGAACTGCAGCACGGCGAAGCTCGCGAGCAGCAGCAACAGCACGACCGTCAGGGTTGCCGCGTACGCCGTGTCGAAGTAGCTGAACGCGACCTGGTAAATGTAGTAGAGGAGCAGGCTCGATGCGTTGTCCGGCCCGCCCTTGGTCAGGATGAACAGGTGATCGACCAGCTTGAACGAATTGATCGTCGCGTTGACCAGAACGAACAGCGTAGTCGGCATCAGCAGCGGGAACGTCACGCGCCAGAAGTAGTACCAGCGCGACGCGCCCTCGATCTTGGCTGCTTCCTCGAGCTCCGGCGGCAGCGATTGCAGCGCGGCCAGGTAGAAGATCATGAAGAAGCCGGCTTCCTTCCATACCGCCATCACCATCGTCGCACCGAGCACCGTGCGCTGGTCGCCGAGCCAGTTTCGGCCCGGCGCGCCGAACAACGCGCCGACCTGATCGAGCAGGCCGATCTGCGGCGTGTAGAAGAACAGCCAGATGTTCGCCACGGCGATCATCGGCAAGATCGTCGGCGTGAAGTACGCGAGCCGAACCAGCGCCCGTGCCGGCAGCTTGTCGTTGACCCACAGCGCCATCACCAGCGCGATCGCCATCGCGGTGGGAATCGTGCCGAGCGCAAACCAGAAGTTGTTGCCCAGCACCTGCCAGAAGACCGGGTCGTCGGCGAGCGCAGCGTAGTTGGCAAAGCCGACGAACCGGGACGGCCGGATCGCCGTCCCGGTGGAAAAGAAGCTGTCGATGAAGGTCGCCGCTGCCGGGTAGTGCGTGAACGCGACGAGCAGGATCGCGGCCGGCGTCAGCAGCAGCCAGCCGTAGACGTGCTTCATCCGGTCGCGATCACCGGTAAGGCCTGAGCAGCCGATCGGCTTCCTGTTGTGCCGCTTTCAGCGCGTCGGCCGGCGATTTCTGCCCGGTCAGCGCGGCCTGGATCGCATCGTCGAGGAGCTTCCTGACGCGGCCGGTCTGGAACGTCGACAGTTCCGGCGTCGCATACTGGAACTGGTCGCGTGCAACGACGGCCTGCGGAAAGCTCGCCGCGTAAGACTTCAGTTTCGGCGTCTCATACGCGTCGGCGCGCACGGCGACGTAGCCGGTAGCGATGCTCCAGTCGGCCGCGCGCTCGGGTTGCGTCATCCACTTGACGAATGCGAGCGCGGCCTTGCGCTCCTCGGGGGTCGTCTTCTTGAACAGATAGAAGTTGCCGCCGCCCGTCGGAGAACCGCGCTGCTTCGACGCCGGCAGCATCGCGACGCCGAACGGGAACTTCGCGGTGTCGCGCACCGCGGTGAGGTTGCCGGTCGTATGCCACATCATCGCGGTCTTGCCCTCGGTGAACGCTTGTCGCAGCGTGCCCCACTCGACCGTGCCCTCCGGCATCACCTTGTGTTTCGCGCCCAGATCGCGCCAGTACTGAAGCGCGGAGATCACGTCGGGGTGTGCGAAGTTCACCGCGTTGCCATCGCGGTTCATCAGGTCGTGGCCGTTTTGCCGCGCGAAGGCCTGGAACATCCAGTACGGGTATCCGGTCGACGGCACCATCACGCCCCAGCGCGCCACATTGCCGGCGGCGTCCTTCTTCACCAGCTTGCCCGCCATCTGGACCATCTCGTCCCAGTTCGCGGGCGGCCGCTCGGGGTCGAGCCCGGCTTCCTTGAACGCCTCCTTGTTCCAGTACAGCACGATGGTCGAGCGCTGGAACGGGATTCCGTACACCTTGCCCTTGTACATGCCATTCATCATCAGCGCCGGATAGAACGACTTCAGCCACGCCTTGTCCTCGGGCGACGTGGCCACGTCGTCCCAAGCGACGATTGCGTCCTGTTCGAGCAGCTCGTAGAGGTCGATCGAGAACAGCACCGACAGCGGCGCGGACTGGCCGGCCTTCAGCGCAGCGAGCGCCTTGATGCGCGCGTCGTCATAGTTGCCGGCGTAGATCGGATTGACCTTGATCCCCGGGTGCGCCCTCTCGAACTCGCGCGCATAGCCGTCGATCACCTTGGTCAGCGGCCCGCCGACGGCGATCGGGTAGTAAAAGGTCAGTTGCGTCTCCGCGCGCACCGGGCCCGCGGCCGCAAACAGCAACGAAAGCACGAAAGCGGACAGCCATTTCATGGTCAACGTCCCTCCGGTGAGTGATCGAACGACGTGCCCACGCCAGTCACGCGGCGAGCACCAGCGATTGGCCCAGGTCAGCCCGCGCGCCGGTTGCCGCATCGAAGACGTGAACCGAATTCCGGTCCCATGCTAGCCGCACGATCGCGCCGGCGGCAAGGCGCAGGTGTCCGGGGGCGCGCGCCAGAACCGACTCCCGGCCGACCCGCGCGGTGATGATCGTGTCGGCGCCGTGATACTCGGCGCTCGTCACTTGCGCCGCCACGCCGCCCGCGTCGACCAGCCGAACGTGTTCCGGCCGCACGCCCAACGTGAGTCCGGCGCCGCGTCCGACCAGCACGGGTTCCTTGGCGCCGCGGATCACCGCACCGTCCGGTCCGTCCTCCAGCGCGACGAGGTTCATCGCCGGCGTACCGATGAAGCGCGCAGCAAACGTCGTCGCCGGCCGCGAATACAGCTCATCCGGCGTGCCCTCCTGCTCGATGTGCCCGTCGCGCATCAACACAACGCGGTCGGCCATGCTCATCGCCTCGATCTGATCGTGAGTGACATAGACGACCGTCATGCCGAGCCGCTGCTGCAGCGCGCGGATTTCGACCCGCATGCCGTGGCGCAGTTGCGCGTCCAGGTTGGACAAGGGCTCGTCCATCAGGCAGATCTTGTTCTCGGCGACGATCGCGCGCGCGAGCGCAACGCGCTGGCGCTGTCCGCCGGAAAGCTGTGCGGGCTTGCGTGCGAGCTGCTCCGACAGGCCGACCAGCTCGGCCACGCGCGCCAGCCGCGCTTCGCGCTCGGCCTTCGGCAGGCGCCGCACCTTCAGCCCGAAGACGATGTTCTCCGCCACCGACAGGTGCGGGAAGAGCGCATACGACTGGAACACCATCGAGACGCTGCGCTTGTCGGGGGCGAGCCGCGTCACGTCACGTCCGCCGATGAAAACTCTTCCCGCGTTGGGATCCTCGAGTCCCGCGATCAGCCGCAGGATCGTGGACTTGCCGCAGCCCGACGGACCGAGCAGGACCAGGAACTTGCCCGATTCGGCGCGCAGGCTCACGCCGTCGACCGCGTGCACAGCGCCGTAGCGCTTGGACACCCGCTCCAGGACGATGTCAGTCATGGCGCGGGGATTATGCCGTCGTTCGCTTGCGTGCAGCTCCGGTCGGACAGGTCATGGACGAACTGCGCACCGCCCACGCGCGGTGCGCAGACCCCCGGCGCCGCGGCCTGGCGCTTACGGGCAGCGCACCGCCGGATTCCAATCGTTGAAGATGCCGTCGCGGTTGATCTTCCACACCCACAGGTGCAGCTCGTAGAACGCCGGCACGCCATAGCGGTTCGGCGCGCGCACCAGGTGAAACGGATGGCCGAACAGTACGGGCGGCTGCGGATGCAGCGCGTCCCACGCATCCTGGAACACGATGTACTCGACGCCGACGAGCTGCAGCCTGCCGTCGTTGCCAGGCTCGTACATCAGCGCCTCCGGACGCAGCGGATCGAGCACCGCGTCGCCGACGAGCGCGCTATTCAGGTAGTGGATACCCATCGCCCCTTGGCCCGGCTGTTCGACGCAGTTCAGGAACTGGCCGTAGCCGGCATCCTGTGCGGCGCGCACGTCCAGAAACGGCCGGGTGGCGAGCCGCACCTGCGCGATGGCCTGCTCCAGGTCTCCTCTCGCCGCCGCTTCGCCGTGCGCAAACACGGGCGTCTGCTGGGCCAACGCTGTCGCCAGCGCGATGCCGGCGCATGTCGCATTCACTCGTTTCATGGTTGTGCTCCCCGACGCCATCACGGCAGGTAGAAGTAGGGATCGAGCACGCTGACTTCGGTGATCCGATCGACTGGCAGGCCATTGCGCTCCGCAACCTTGCGGATCGCTTCGGGGGTCGGCCCGTCGTAGACGCAGTAAGTCCGTTTGCGGTCCGGCGTCACGTACGAGTGAACCCAGGTGACGTTGCGCTCGGCGTTGTTGGCGACCACTCCGGCGACGATCTTGCGGCCGTCGTCGCTCAGTGGGATCGCCAGTCCATCGGGGAAGGTACGTTCGATCAGATAGCGAGGCATGAGAGTCTCCTTGCTTGCGACGGCACGCCGCCGTCGCCGACAAGGTTCGCACTGCACGCGTGCGCACGCGTCGGCAGCGCTGCCCAAATTGGCCGCCGCGCCTGCCTATTTTTTCGGCGCGGGTTCGACGAGCCCGCTGCGCTGCGCGCGCTGGACCGCCTCGATGCGCGTGGTCACGCCGAGCTTGGCGATCAGCGCGGCGACGTGGTGATCGACGGTACGCACCGAGCGACTCAACCGACGTGCGATCTCGGCGTTGCGCAGGCCCGCGCACAGCAGCCGCAGCACCTCGACTTCGCGCCGCGTCAGGCCGTATGGGTTCTCGCGCGTCATTGCGCGCGCACCGCGCGGCACGTCGCGCACGCCGGCTGCGCGCAGCCGGCGGCGCAACTGTTCGGCGGCGGGCCGCGCGCCGAGCGCATCGAAGATTCCGAGCGCTTGTCGCTGTGCTGCGCTGTCGCCGTCGGCCAGCGCGCGTGCTTGTTCATACCGGGCGCCGATTGCCTCCCATGCCGCCGCCGCTTCACGCCAGCGCCCGGCCATCTCGTGCGCAAAAGGTTCCGCGCAGCCCTCGGGTGCGCGCTCGATGCCGCCGGCGCGCCAGCGCCACATCGCCAGCTCGCCGATGAACCACGGATGGCCGTGCCGTTGCGCGAGCGGAAGGGCGACCGCCGCCTCGGCGTCGGCGCAGACGGCGTCGCCGCGTGCAATGGCGGCCTCGGCGCGCGCTGCGCGCACCGGCGCGATCCGCTGCAACGTTCCGGTCGCTTCTGCCAGTCGCAGCGCCTCGTCGAGCAAGGCGTCGGCGCCCGGGTCGCCGCGCCGAACGCGCAGCCGACCGAGCGCGACCAACGCCATAACGCGGCTCGTCGTCGCGGACGACGCATCGCCGAGCGCATCGGCCGCGTGCGCGGCCGCCTCGTCCCAGCGGCCGGTGTACAGCTCCACCAACGCCAGCCAGGCGGTCGCGTAGTGCAGATAGAAGTCGATCTCGTGCTGCTTGGAGAATCGGATCGCCTCGCGCAGCCACGGCTCGGCTTCGGCGAGCCGCCACTGCTCGCCCGAACCCGAGCCGAGGTTCGAGTACGCGTTGGCGGCGACCCAGTGCAGTTGCTCCGCGATTGCAAGCTGCAGCGCCTGCTGCAGACAACGGCAGCCGTCGTCGTACTCGATGAAGAGCAGTGCAGTGCCGAGCGTGCCGAGCGCGGCAGCGTGCGTCTCCGCAGTGCCGAGCTCCTGCGCCAGCGCCAGCGAACGCCGCGCCCATTCGACGCTCTCCGCGCAATCGCGGTTGAGCATCCGCAGTTGCGCCTGCACCCAGTACGCGTAGGCACGCTCCTGCGACGGCGGCAGCAGCTCGAGCAGCTCGATCGCGCGGCGGCTGTCAGCGTCCGCCTGCGCGTTGCGCAGCGCCAGCACTTGCACAAGCGCCATGCGGCTCAGGTTGTGCGCCTGCCGCACCGTCTGCCCGCCGCGCGCGTAGGAGGCATCGAGCGCGCGGCGCGCCTCGATTGCCTCGACGAGCTGATCGGTGAGCTGGCATTTGAACGCGTAGCCCTCGAGCCATTGCTGGCGCTGTGCTTCGTCGGCCGGCGCGCCGGCGCGCAACGCGCGCGCCCACTGCGCGGCAGCTTCGCGGTGCGCACCGCGGCTGCGCGCCTGCTCCGCGGCGAGTGGCGCGTAACGATTGACCGCCGCGACGTCGTGCGCATGTTCGGCATGGTGCACGAGCCGTGCCGGCGCGATTTCGCGGCCGGACGCGATCAACGTGGCGAGCACACGCGCGTGCACCGCCTGTGCCAGCGGCGGCGACAACGACGCCTCGATCGCCACCCGCGCGAGCTCGTGGCGGAACGCAAGCGTGGCGCCGTCGGCGACCAGCAGCCCGATATCGATGCAAGCGGCGACCGTGGCCGGCGGGGGAGCAAGCAGCTCATCGGCGACCCAGCGTTCGACGCGCGCCGGCACCACCGCGACCAGACGCACCAGCTCCTGCGCCGGCGGTGGCAGGCGCGCAAAGCGCCCCAGCACCAGGTCCTGCACGCTGCGCGGCACCACCGTGCCGCCTTCGCGCAGTACTTCGACCACGAAGAACGGATTGCCGCGCGTGGCGTCGAATACGCCGGTGGCCGAGCGCCGTGCGCGGCGCGCAAGCGTCTCGACCGCCTGCGGCGACAACCGCTCGAGGTCGACGCGTGTGACTGCCGCCGCCGGCAGTTCGCCGAGCACACGGCGCAGCGGATGCGACGGAGACACCTCGTCGTCGCGGAAGCTGACCGCCAGCAGCGCGTGCGTGCGCTCAATGCGTCGACCAAGGAACTTCAGCAGGTCGAGCGTGGCGTCGTCGGCCCAATGCGCGTCCTCGATCACGACCAGTACCGCGCCGACCGCCACCCGCAGCTCGTCGAGCACCGCCTCGAAAAGCGCGGACCGCGGGCCGTTCAGGTGCGTCGCGAACCGTGCGCGCCGGTCGCGTGCGATGTCGAGCAGCGGCGCCAGCGGGTGCGGCGTCTGCAGCGCATCACACGCGCCCCACCACACGGTGTCGTGCTCCGCAGCCAGTGCGCGCAGCACGCTCGTCTTGCCGATGCCCGCTTCGCCGCTGACGAGCGCGACGTTGCCGCGCATCGCTGCCGTCTGCAGGCAGGCGCGCAACGTCTGCAATGTCGCCTCGCGCTCGACCAGCTCCATCCCGACCAAGACCTCGCAAGCTCGATCATGTCGGAAGGATTCTGCCGCCAACTGGCCCCACATCGCGAGCCAAGGCGTTACGCAGCATCGGGTCGAGATCGCACCCGGCAGCGACAGGGGGGTCGGCTTTGCGAGCGCCCGTCGTCATACCGACCGGCCCAGCCAGCCACGGCAGCCAGTTGTCGCGCCCCGCGCAGGCGTCCGGACTAGGCTTCCGCGAGCCGATGCGCGGTTAGACTCTCGCCGCCCTTTGGGGCCGGGAAGCTCACCGCCCGACCCGCGACGGCCAGTTGATGAACGGTCCGGCTATCGCTTTCCGTCAGCGCAAGACCATCGGTGGGCCCTGCCCTGATCAACCGTGAGAGTGGCGACGAATCAAGGGCTTGGTGCTGCTGAGTGGACTCGAACCACCGACCTACTGATTACGAATCAGTTGCTCTACCAACTGAGCTACAGCAGCAACGCAGGGGCGCGATTATAGGCCGGAGCGCGGTTGCGGCCAATCCATCGCCCCCGGCTTTTGCCTCGAACCGATGATCCAGACGATCCTGCTGATCCTGCCCGACTTTGCGCTGATCCTGCTCGGGCTGCTGCTGGCGCGCCGCTTCGGCTACGAGCGCGGCTTCTGGAACGGTGCGGAGAAGCTCGTCTACTACTTGATGTTCCCGGGACTGCTGTTCGTCTCGATCAACTCGGCGCAGTTCACGCTCAGCGGCGAAGCCAAGGCGCTCGGCGCAGCCGTCGCCGCGTTCCTGTGCGCGGTGGCGCTGGGTTTCGCCGCGCGGCTCGCGCGGCCGCCGGCCGACGTCCACGCGAGTTGCGTGCAGACGGCCTTCCGCTACAACTCGT
>JBFMFC010000003.1:0-15759 GCA_040752195.1 Pseudomonadota bacterium
GCGTTGGTCGTCATGATGATGATCACGTTGCGGAAGTCCGCCTTGCGACCGTTGTTGTCGGTCAGCGTGCCGTGGTCCATCACCTGCAGCAGGATGTTGAAAATGTCCGGGTGCGCCTTCTCGATCTCGTCGAGCAGCAGCACCGCGTGCGGCTTCTTGCTGATCGCTTCGGTCAGCAGCCCGCCCTGATCGAAGCCGACATACCCCGGCGGCGCGCCGATCAGGCGGCTCACCGCGTGGCGCTCCATGTACTCGGACATATCGAAGCGGATCAGCTCGATGCCGAGCGTGAACGCGAGCTGCTTGGCGACCTCGGTCTTGCCGACACCGGTCGGCCCCGAAAACAGGAAACTGCCGATCGGCTTGTCCGGCTTGCCAAGACCCGACCGCGCCATCTTGATCGCCGCGGCGAGCGCGTCGATCGCCGGATCCTGCCCGAACACGACGTTCTTCAGGTTGCGCTCGAGGTTCTTCAATTGCGCGCGGTCGTCGCTCGAAACGGTCTGCGGCGGGATGCGCGCGATCTTGGCGATGATGTCCTCGACCTCGTTCTTGCCGATCGTCTTCTTGCGCTTGGACAGCGGCAGGATCCGCTGTGCCGCACCGGCTTCGTCGATCACGTCGATCGCCTTGTCGGGCAAGTGGCGGTCGTTGATGTACTTGGCCGAAAGCTCCGCCGCAGCGGTGATCGCGCCGGCCGAGTACTTGACGCCGTGGTGCTCCTCGAAGCGCGACTTCAGCCCCTTCAGGATCTCGATCGTCTGCGCGACCGTCGGCTCGGTGACGTCGATCTTCTGGAACCGGCGCGACAGCGCGTGATCCTTTTCGAAGATGCCGCGATACTCGTTGTAGGTCGTGGCACCGATGCACTTCAACTGCCCGCTTGCAAGGGCCGGTTTCAGCAGGTTCGACGCGTCGAGCGTGCCGCCCGAGGCCGAGCCGGCGCCGATCAGCGTGTGGATCTCGTCGATGAAAAGGATCGCATTCGTGTTGCTCTTCAGCTGCTTGAGCACCGCCTTGAGCCGCTGCTCGAAGTCGCCGCGATACTTCGTCCCGGCCAGCAGCGCGCCCATGTCGAGCGAGTAGACGGTCGACTTGTCGAGGATCTCGGGAACGTCGCCCTTGACGATGCGCCACGCCAGGCCCTCGGCGATCGCGGTCTTGCCCACGCCGGCCTCGCCCACCAGCAGCGGGTTGTTCTTGCGCCGCCGGCACAGCACCTGGATCACTCGCTCGACCTCGGGTTCGCGGCCGATCAGCGGATCGATCTTGCCGTCGCGGGCGAGCGCGTTGAGGTTCATCGTGTACTGCTCGAGCGCAGACGCCTGCTCGCGCCCTTCGCTTTGCTGCTCCTCCTGCTCGCCGCCGTGCCCCTTGCCGGACTTCTCGCTGTCCTGCGGCGCCTTGGTGATCCCGTGGCTGATGAAGTTGACGACATCCAGACGAGTGACGCCCTGCTGGTGCAGGTAGTACACCGCATGCGAGTCCTTCTCGCCGAAGATCGCCACCAGCACGTTGGCCCCGGTGACCTCCTTCTTGCCGTTGCTCGTCGACTGCACGTGCATGATGGCCCGCTGGATCACACGCTGGAAGCCGAGCGTCGGCTGCGTGTCGGCCTCGGAGTTCGGCGGCAACACGGGGGTGTTGTCGGCGATGAAGTTCTGCAGACTCTTGCGCAAGTCCTCGATGTTGCACGCGCAGGCGCGCAGCACCTCGGCGGCGGACGGATTGTCCAGCAGCGCCAGCAGCAGGTGCTCGACGGTGATGAATTCGTGTCTCGCCTGTCTGGCCTCGACAAAGGCCATGTGCAAGCTGACTTCCAGTTCCTGCGCGATCATGCTTCCTCCATCACGCACTGCAGCGGATGCTGATGCTGGCGTGAATAACTGCAAACCTGCTCGACCTTGCTGGCGGCGATGTCGCGCGGGTAGACCCCGCACACACCGCGGCCCTCATGATGCACCTTCAGCATGATCTGGGTCGCCTGCTCGCGCCCTTTGCCGAAGAACTTCTGCAGAACGCCCACGACGAACTCCATCGGTGTGAAATCGTCGTTGAGCAGGACCACCTGATACATCGGTGGTGGCTTGACGCGAGAAGCCTGCTTCTCGACGACCGTGCCTTCGCCGATCCGCTCAGTCATGAGGCCATTCTAGAAAATTCGCTCGCCCCTCACGGGATCCGATAAGCGTGCCAATCATAAGTTATCTCGGCGACCTGTCGGAGCGCGGGCGGCGCCCGGTCCCGTCCGCCGATCCGCTTCCGCCGCACCCCCGTCCGGTGCAACGCGACGCGCCCCGCGTTGCCGCGTCATCGCGGACGTGCCCGGGGGTTTGTGTTCCCGCCCCCGCGCGGGCGGATCCGCGTGCCGCCCGCCCGCAGCCGGGCGGTTTCCGCTGCGCTGTCGCTCGGGCGCTACGACCGGGACCGCGGCCCCCCGGTTCCCGGTGGTCCAAGGCCTTGACGCGCGGCAACCGACCTCGAAGAATGCAGCGTCCGTCCGCAAGAGCAACAAGGCGAACGACGGATCGTCGGCGGGTTTGCGTCTCCCGCGCACTGCTGGCGTGGAGAGGAGTCGAGGAAACACCGCAGCCGCGTGCCGCGGCGCGCCATGACCCCTCGCGTGAGGATGCAGGAAGAGGAAGGCTCTATGGCAACAGGTACCGTCAAGTGGTTCAACGACGCGAAGGGGTACGGCTTCATCACGCCGGACGACGGCGGCGAAGATCTGTTCGCCCATTTTTCGGCGATCCAGATGAACGGCTTCAAGACGCTGAAGGAGGGTCAAAAGGTCGTTTTCGAAGTCGTCCAGGGTCCAAAGGGCAAGCAGGCGTCGAACATCACGACCGGCAGCTAGCGCCCGGCGCCGACCCGATCATGGATCGGGTCCGATTCGTCGACGAAAAACCCCGCCTCGGCGGGGTTTTTCTTTGAGCGGTCGGCCGCTCGACTACATGTGATCGATCATGACCTGGCCGAAACCCGAGCAGCTGACCTGCGTGGCGCCCTCCATCAGCCGTGCGAAGTCGTACGTCACCTTCTTGCTCAGAATCGCGCGTTCCATCGACTTGATGATCAGGTCGGCCGCTTCGGTCCAGCCCATGTGCCGCAGCATCATCTCGGCCGACAGGATCTCCGAGCCCGGGTTCACGTAGTCCTTGCCGGCGTACTTCGGCGCCGTGCCGTGGGTCGCCTCGAACATGGCGACCGAGTCCGACAGGTTCGCCCCCGGCGCGATGCCGATCCCCCCGACCTGCGCGGCGAGCGCGTCGGAGATGTAGTCGCCGTTCAGATTCATCGTCGCGATCACGTCGTACTCGGCCGGGCGTAGAAGGATCTGCTGCAGGAACGCGTCGGCGATCACGTCCTTGACCACGATGTCCCCATGGCTGGCCTTGATCTTCATCCACGGCCCGCCGTCGAGCAGCTCGGCGCCGAACTCGCGCTGCGCCAGCGCGTAGCCCCACTTGGCGAACGCGCCCTCGGTGAACTTCATGATGTTGCCTTTGTGCACGAAGGTCAGGCTCT
This sequence comes from Pseudomonadota bacterium, assembly GCA_040752195.1. Taxonomy (GTDB): domain Bacteria; phylum Pseudomonadota; class Gammaproteobacteria; order Burkholderiales; family Burkholderiaceae_F; genus DSNY01. The sequence continues at coordinate 3,529 of JBFMFC010000003.1, forward strand.
TGCGCCTGTTGTCGATCGCGTACTGGATCGCCTTGCGTACGAGCCGTTCGGTGCCTTCGCGCGAGATCGGCTTGATGCCGATGCCCGAGGTGTTGGGGAAGCGGATCTTCCTGACCCCCAGCTCGTCCTGCAAAAACTTGATCAGCTTGCGCGCCTTGTCGCTCTCGGCTTCGTATTCGATGCCGGCATAGATGTCCTCCGAGTTCTCGCGGAAGATCACCATGTCGGTCTTCTCCGGCTCCTTGACCGGGCTGGGCACGCCCTTGAAGTAGCGCACCGGGCGCAGGCAGACGTACAGGTCGAGTTCCTGACGCAGCGCGACGTTGATCGAGCGGATGCCGCCGCCGACGGGCGTGGTCAGGGGGCCCTTGATCGACACGACATAGTCCTTGAGCACCTGCAGCGTCTCGTCGGGAAGCCACACGTCAGGGCCGTAGATCTTGGTCGACTTCTCGCCCGCGTAGATCTCCATCCACACGATCTTGCGCTTGCCGCCGTAGGCCTTGGCGACCGCCGCGTCGACCACCCTGATCATGACCGGCGTGATGTCGATGCCCGTGCCGTCGCCCTCGATGTACGGGATGATCGGCTGGTCGGGGACGTTCAGCGTGTAATCCTTGTTGACCGTGATCTTCTGGCCTGAGGTCGGCACCTTGATGTGCTGGTACATGAGGTCTCCGCTGGTCTTTCGCTCGTTGTTCTCCGTTCCGGTCAACCGGCTCTCTCGTCCGTTGCCCCGCCCGGTCCGGCGAGTTTACTCGCCGGGTGCGAGCGAACGGGTCAACCCGGCCGGCGGCGGCGCCGTTATCGTCTCGACGAGTCCTCGTCCGCGATCGCCCGCTCGGGCCATCGTCGTCACGCTTCAAGTCAGGTCACACAGGGAGAAACCGCATGACCAAACTGCTTGCTGCCATCGTCTCGACGCTGTTCGCCGGTGCCGTGTTCGCGCAGGCCCAGCCAGCCACCCCTGCAACGCCCGCGCAGCCGGCCGCGCCCGCCAAGGCGGAAGCCAAGGGCGAGGCCAAGGGCGAAACCAAGAAGGTCACCAAGAAGACCAAGGCCAAGGCGAAAGCCAAGAAGTCCGGCGACGCCAAGCCGGCCGAAGCCAAGAAGTAATCGAGCCGCGCGATCGGCGAAGGCAGGGGCGACCCTGCCTTTTTCGTTCCAGCGCCGCCGCTTCATCGCTATAGCGCCAGCCCGCTTCCTTACAATGCGTGCGCCTCGCTACCGTCGCCCCCGATGAAGTTCACCGCGCTTCGCAACCGCCTGTTCACCTTTGCACTGACGCTGGCCTGCATCGCGCCGGCAGCCGGCCAGGGACCGCAACCGCCGCTTCCGACGACCAAACTGAGCGCCGGCATTCACCTGATCACCGCCGAGGTCGCCGCCACGGATCCGGGCCGCATGCGCGGTCTGATGTTCCGCGAGTCGCTCGCACCAAACCACGGAATGCTGTTCGTGTTCGATCAGAAGGCGATCCATTGCATGTGGATGCGCAACACGCTGATCCCGCTGTCGGTCGCGTTCATCGACGACGACGGCGCGGTCGTCAACATCGAGGACATGGCGCCGCGCACCGAAACCAGTCACTGCGCGCAGCGCCCGGTGCGCTTCGCACTCGAAATGGAAAAGGGCTGGTTCGCCAAGCGCGGTATCGGCCCGGGCGCAAAGCTCACGGGACTGCCGCGCCCGCGCTAGCGGCGCAGCCGCGCTGTGCAGAAAAAAGGGGCCATGCCGGCCCCTTCGCGCTCACCGCCAGCGAGCGGCGCCTTACAGCCCGCCGTTCTGCTGCGCCACCATGCAGTAAAGCATCGGAATCGACAGCATCGTGTTGAATCGCGAGGTCAGCATCCCGATGCGCGCGGCCTTCGCTTTCGTGTCGGCGTCGACCTGCACGATGCCAAGCGCCTTCTTCTGGTTCGGCCAGATGATGAACCATACGTTGAAAGCCATGATCAGCGCGAGCCACATGCCGATGCCGATCGGATGCACCCCCTTGGTGAAAGCCAGCGCCTGCAGCAGATAACCGTTCATCCACGCCAGCAGCAGGCCAGTCACCACCGTCGCGAGCGCCGCCCAGCGGAACCAGAACAGCGCGGCCGGCGCGATCACCTTGCTGACCGCCGGCTTCTGCTCGTCGGGGATCTTCGGCATCGACGGTGTCTGCACGAAATTGAAGTACCACAGCAGTCCGATCCACATCACGCCCGACAGCACGTGCAGCCAGCGCATGAAAAAGCGCGACCACCCCATGTCGAGCGCAATGTACTGACCCGTTAACGCACCGGTCAGCAGCACGATGATCACGAGCAGAACGACCCCGGCCGTCACCGTGCGGCCCAGCGATTGAAAGATGGCTCCCATCTGCGACTCCCCTCGTAAAAACACCCGCGGCCGCGCCTGCGCTGCGTGTTGTCTGCGGCCACCCGATCAAGGGCCGCGAATCTAGCACAGGCTTGCCCGCGAATTCTCAGCGCGTTGCCTCAGTAGCTGTCCTCGACGCGCGCGCGCGCGCCGCCCTCGGCGAAGCGGATGTCGAGTCGTTCGCCGCGAGCGAGCGAGCGGCCGTCGCGCACGACCCGGCCCGAGGCGTCGCGCACGACGCTGTAGCCGCGCGCCAGCACGGCAAGCGGATCGAGCGCCTGCAACCGTGCTTCGAGCCGTGCGAGTCTGATCCGGTCGGCGTGTACGCGCGCCGTCGCCGCCGCGGTCAGGCGGCCGACGATCGCCTGCACCCGCTGCACCGAGCGCAACGGCGCGGGTGTGGCCTGCGCCAGCCGCCGCAAGGCGCCGGCCAGGCGCTGGCGACGCGCCTCGGCGATCCGGGCTGCGGCATTCGCCAGACGGGTGCGGCTCTCGAACACGCGCAGCTCGAGCCCGCGCAACGGTGCGCGCGGCGCGCCGAGCGCGCGCTGCGCGTAGTCCAGACGCTGCTGCGCGCGCTCGAAGGCCGAGACGAGCCGTCTGCGCAGCGCGGCGACGCGTTCGGCGAGCGCAGCGAGCAGCGCGTCGCGCTCGGGCGCCACGAGTTCGGCCGCCGCAGTCGGCGTCGCCGCGCGCAGATCGGCGGCGAAGTCGGCGATCGTGTAGTCCGACTCGTGGCCGACACCGACGATCACGGGAACGCGGCAGGCGCGGATCGCGCGCGCGACGGACTCCTCGTTGAACGCCCAGAGATCCTCGATCGATCCGCCGCCGCGCACCAGCAGCAGCGCATCGACCTCGGCACGCCGGCTCACGGTCTCGATCATCGCCGCGATGCGTTCGCCCGCACCCGCGCCTTGCACCGGGACCGGATAGACGATCACTCGCAGGTACGGCGCGCGCCGGACGAGCGTGGTCACCACGTCGCGCAATGCGGCTGCCTGCAGCGAGGTGACGACGCCGATCGCGCGCGGGAACCGCGGCAGCTCGCGCTTGCGCGCCTCGTCGAACAGTCCCTCGGCGGCAAGCCGTGCCTTGAGCCGTAGAAACTCCTCGAACAGCCGGCCCGCCCCGCCGCGGCGCATCGACTCGAGCGTGAGCTGATACTCGCCGCGTGGCTCGTACAGCCCGACTTGCGCGAGCACTTCGACCGCGTCGCCGTCGCGCGGCGCGAAGTCCACGAGCGCGTTACGGCCGCGGAACATCACGCAGCGCACCTGCGCAGCGTCGTCCTTCAGGGTCAGGTACCAGTGCCCGCTCGCGGCCCGCATGAAGTTGGCGATCTCGCCGCGGACCCGCACCAGCGGGAAACTCCGCGACAGGAACCCAGCAACGGCGCGGTTGAGCAGGGAAACCGTCAGCGTTTCCCGCGCCGTTGCTGAATTTTCTTGGCCGGATTCAAGCGCCATGCGGGTTTCCGGGACGAAGCTATCCACACCACCGCGCCGCTGCTCGCGCGGTCCCGCGGAGGCGGCAGGCGCCCCTCATCCCTTCAGACAACTCTTTGATTTTCATGCGTTTCTGTCCTTGCCTAAGCACCGTGCAGGGCGCCGAAAACGCGCGCTGACGCGGGCTTGCCGCGCGTCGGCACGGGTTGTTCACATCCTTGTCCACAGGTTCTGTGGAAATTTGCCCACCCTTTGCGAGCCACTAAACTGCCGGCTTTGTTCGCCGCACTTGCATCGGGAAGGACTCCGCTTTTGTTTGCGATCGTACAAGCCATCGGCTGGCCGATCTGGCCGCTCATCATCGCCTCGATCGTCGCGCTCGCGCTGATCATCGAGCGCAGCGCCGCGTTGCGGCGCGCGCGGGTCGTTCCCGCCACCTTGCTACAGGACGTGCTGTCCCTGCACGCACGGCGCCAGGTCACGCCGGACGTGATCGCCAAGCTCGAGCAGAACTCGCCGCTCGGCCGCGTTCTCGCGGCGGCGTTGCGCAACGAGCGCGCACCGCGCGACATCGCGGGCGAGGCGGTCGCCAACGCGGGCAGCCACGTCGCGCACGACCTGTCGCGCTACCTGACGCTGCTCGGTTCGATCGGATCGATCGCTCCGCTGCTCGGGCTGCTCGGGACGGTGATCGGCATGATCGAGATCTTCGCCTCGCAGCAGGCGGGTTCCAACCCGCAGCAGCTCGCGCACGGCATCTCGATCGCGCTTTACTGCACCGCGTTCGGCATCATCGTCGCCGTCCCCGCGGTGCTGTTTTACCGCCACTTCCGGACTCGCGTCGAGGACATGCTGGTCGACATGGAGGATCAGGCGCAGCGCCTGCTCGACACGCTGTACAACGAGCGGTTGCTCGCCCGGGGCGGCTGATGCGCTTCCGCCGCCCGCTGAACGAGGAACCGGAAGTGAACCTGATTCCTCTGATCGACGTCATGCTGATCGTTCTGATCTTCCTCGCGGTCAGCACGACCTACGCCCGTTTCGCCGAGTTGCAGATCGAGCTGCCGCGCGCCGACGCGACCCAGACACAAAACCGGCCCAACGAGATCCAGATCGGCATCACGGCCGACGGCCGCGTCGCGATCGATCGCGCGCTGACACCGTTCACCGACGCCGCCGCGTTCGCCGAGGTACTGCAGCGCGCCGCCAAGGGACGGACGAGCCCCCTGCTGGTCATCAACGCCGACGCGCAGGCGCCGCACCAGGCGGTGATCAACGTGATGGAGGCGGCGCGGCTCGCCGGCTTGCCGCGCATCAGCTTCGCAACGCAGCGGCAGTCCGCGGCCGCTGGCAAGTAGGCGCGCGGGCCATGCCGATCCGCGCGCATCTGCAGCGAGCGCTGATCCGGCTGTGGCAGAAGCGCGGTCTCGGTGCGCGGCTGCTCTATCCGCTGACCCTGCTGCACCGCGCCTGGCGCGCATTCGACGATTGGCGTTATCGCACCGGGCTGGCGCGTGCCCATCGCGTCGGCGTGCCGGTCGTCGTGGTCGGCAATCTGTACGTCGGCGGCACCGGCAAGACGCCGCTGGCGATCGAGATCGTGCGCGAGCTGAAGTCGCGCGGCTGGCACCCGGGCATCGTCGCGCGCGGCTACGGAGCAGCCGCGCGTGAAGCGCGCGAAGTCGACCCGCGCGGCTCGGCGCGCGACTTCGGCGACGAGCCGTTGCTGATGGCCAATGCCGCAGGCGTTCCGGTCGCGGTCGGTCGCGATCGCGTCGCCGCCGCCAGACTGTTGCGCAACCTGCACCCGCGCGTCGACGTGATCGTCACCGACGACGGCCTGCAGCACCGCCGGCTCGCGCGCGACGTGGAGATCGCGGTAATCCATTACCGCGGTCTGGGCAACGGCTGGCTGCTGCCCGCGGGTCCGCTGCGCGACCCGCCCGAGCGGCTGCAGGACGTGAGCGCAGTCGTTTTCCACGGCGACATCCTGCCGGTACGCATCTATTCGCCGCACTTCTTCATGCGGACACAGCTCGGCACGGTTTACGCGCTGAAGGATCCGTCGCGCAGGATCGAGCTGGCCGAGCTGGCGAGCGAGCAGCGCGACAAGGGCGTGCGCCTGCTCGCCGCCGCCGGCATCGGCATGCCGGACCGTTTCTTCGCGATGCTGCGCGCGCACGGGCTGCAGTTCGACGAGCTGCCGCTGCCCGACCACTACGACTACGCCGCCAACCCGTTCGCCAACCGCCACTTCGACTGCGCGCTGATCACCGAAAAGGACGCCGTAAAATGCCGCGCCAATCCGGCGCTCGCGGCCGACGGCCGCATCTGCGTCGTGCCGCTGCAGACGACGGTGCACGCAGCGCTGATCGACCTGATCGAACAACGCATCCGCGCGGTTGCGCACGCGGAAGGAGCGCACGCAGCGCGCGCGGAAGAGTTCAGCAAAGCGAAGGTTGCCGATGGATCACCGACTGCTTGAAATCCTCGTTTGCCCGGTCACCAAGGGCCCGCTCGAGTACGACAAGGAGCGGCAGGAACTCATCTCACGCTCCGCCGGACTGGCCTATCCGATTCGCGACGGGATTCCGGTGATGCTCGAAAGCGAGGCGCGCCGGCTCGACGAGCCTGCGCCGCCAAAGTGACCGTGCCGCGGTACCGAGCCGTTTAACGCCGATGACCGTCCCGCGGTTCGTCGCGATCGTGCCGGCGCGGCTGGCGTCGACGCGGCTGCCGCGCAAGCCGCTCGCCGATCTCGGCGGCGTACCGATGGTCGTCCGCGTCGCGCGGCGGGCGGCGGCCGCAGGCGCGCAGCGGGTCGTCGTCGCCGCCGACAGCGAAGAGATCGCCGGCGCGTGTCGCGGGTACGGCATCGAGGCCGTACTGACCTCACCCGAACACCCGACCGGAACCGACCGCCTCGCCGAAGCCTGCGCGCTGCTCGGCCTGGCCGACGATACGATCGTCGTCAACGTGCAGGGCGACGAGCCGCTGATCCCGCCCACGGTGATCGCCGACGTGGCGGCGCTGCTCGCGCGTGCGCCGGATTGCGCGATCGCCACCGCCGCGCATCCGCTGCACGACGCCGCCGAGTTCTTCAGCGCGAACGTCGTCAAGGTGGTCGTCGACCGCGCGAATTGCGCGCTGCTGTTTTCGCGCGCGCCGATCCCGTGGGCACGCGATGCATTCGCCGCCGATCGCGAAACGCTGCCGGCCGGGCTTCCGGCCCTGCGGCACGTCGGGCTGTACGCCTATCGGGCCGCCTTCCTGCGCGCCTACCCGCGGCTCGAACGCGACCCGCTCGAAATCTTCGAGAGCCTCGAGCAACTGCGGGCGCTCGCGCACGGCTACCGCATCGCCGTGCTCATGCTCGAGGGGGCACTGCCGCCCGGTGTCGACACGCCCGAGGACCTCGAACGCGCGCGCGCCGCGATCGCCGGGCAAAGCTAGACTGCGCGCCTCTTCCCGGAGGAGGACAGGAAATGAAGCGACTGATGGCCGTCGCCGCGCTCACCGCGGCGCTCGCCTGCGGCCCCGCGGGCGCCAAGACACTGCGCTGGGCCTCGCAGGGCGACCCGCAGACCGCGGATCCGTACTCGCAGAACGAAGGTCTCACCAACATGTTCTCGCAGTCGATCCACGACACGCTCGTAATGCGCGACAACGCGCTGAAGCTCGTACCGGGGCTGGCGACGTCGTGGGCGCAGGTCAATCCGACGACCTGGCGCTTCACGCTCAGGCGCGGCGTGAAGTTCCACGACGGCTCGCCGTTCACCGCCGACGACGTCGTGTTCAGCTTCGAACGTGCGCAGCATCCGAACTCCCAGCTTCGCCAGTACGCGAACGCGGTCGGCAAGCCGCGCAAGGTCGACGAGTACACCGTCGAGTTCACGCAGGACAAGCCGAACCCGATCACGCTCGAGCACGCCACGACGATCTACATCATGAGCAAGACGTGGGCGGAGAAGCACAAGGTCGAGCGGCCGCTGGACTTCAAAGCGAAGGAAGAGACCTACGCATCGCGCAACGCCAACGGCACCGGCGCGTGGATCCTCGTGTCGCGCGAGCCGGGCGTGAAGACCGTGCTGAAGCGCAATCCGGACTGGTGGGGCATCAAGGAGGGACGCGCGCCGGGCAACGTGACCGAAGTCGTCTATACGCAAGTCAGCGCCGACGCCACCCGCACCGCCGCGCTGCTCGGCGGGCAGATCGACTTCGTTCTCGACCCGCCGCCGCAGGACCTCGCGCGGCTGGAGAACAACAAGGACACCAAGGTGGTTCGCGGACAGGAGAACCGGGTCGTGTTCTTCGGTTTCGACCAGCACCGCGACGAGCTGCTGTATTCGAACGTCAAGGGCCGCAACCCGTTCAAGGACGTGCGCGTGCGCCAGGCCGTGTATCACGCGATCGACATCGAGGCGATCCGCACGCGCACGATGCGCGGATCGGCGCTACCGACCGGCGGCATCACGCCATCGATCCTCGCGTCCAACCCGGATGCGGAAAAGCGGCTGCCCTACGACCCGCAGCGCGCGCGGCGTCTGCTGGCCGAAGCCGGCTACCCGAACGGCTTCGAGGTCACGCTCGACTGTCCGAACAACCGGTATGTCAACGACGAGGAAATCTGCATCGCGGTGGCGGCGATGCTGACCAAGGTCGGCATCGGGACCAGGGTGACCGCGATGCCGCGCGCGACCTACTTTCCGAAGCTGGAGAAGTACGACACGAGCTTCTTCATGCTGGGTTGGGGAGGCGCAATCACCGACGCGCAAACGACGCTGTGGCCGGTGTTGCGCTCGAAGGACGACAAAACCGGCAACGGCAGCTTCAACTACGGCCGCTACGTCAACCCGAAGCTCGACGCCCTGATCGACGCTGCCGGCACCGAAATGGACGCGGAAAAACGTCGCGAGTTGATCCGCCAGGCGCTCGCCGAACACAACGCCCAGGTGCATCACGTGCCGCTCCACCGGCAGATGATCCCGTGGGCGATGCGCGCCAACATCCACGTCGTGCATCGGGCCGACAACGTCTTGAACATGGAATCGGTCAGGATCGACTGATTCCGGTTCAACAGGCAGCGTCGAAGGCCGAGTCGCGGCCGGCACTCGGCGCCTCGCGACAGGCCGCCGGAGACACAGCGCGTAAGACCTCGAGAGACCCTCGCCGCAGCCTCTGCCCGCTGGGGCAGAGGCCGGCGAGCCCGATCGCGGATTGCTTACGCGAAGCTGACATCGTCGTGCGTGGTGCGCCGGTCGCCTGCGCTCGCACGAACGCAGCGCGCGAGCACGCCGTCCTTTGCCGCTAGAATCCGCGCTCCTGTCGGCCGGGCCCCACCCTTCGATCGCGTCGACAGCCAGAAGAAACGCGCAGGGAACACGGGGGATGCGAGTCATACTGCTCGGGCCGCCAGGCGCCGGCAAGGGAACCCAAGCGGCGTTCATCGCGGAGCGCTACGGCATTCCGCAGATCTCGACCGGCGACATGCTGCGCGCGGCGGTCAAGGCGGCAACACCGCTCGGCCTGGCTGCAAAGAAAGTGATGGACGCCGGCCAGCTCGTATCCGACGACATCATCATCGCGCTGGTCAAGGAACGGCTGAAAGAGCCGGACTGCGCCGCCGGGTACCTGTTCGACGGATTCCCACGAACGCTCCCGCAGGCCGAGGCGCTCAAGACGGCTGGCATCAGGGTCGACGTCGTGCTCGAGATCGACGTGCCCGACGCCGAGATCATCGAACGGCTGAGCGGCCGTCGCGTGCATCCGGCGAGCGGCCGCACCTACCACGTCAAGTTCAACCCGCCCAAGGTGCCCGGTCGCGACGACGTGACGGGAGATCCCTTGATCCAGCGCGACGACGACCGCGAGGACGTCGTGCGCAAGCGGCTCGAGGTGTACCACGCGCAGACCCGCGTGCTGGTCGACTACTACACGAAGTGGGCCGCGAGCGGCGATCCGCTCGCGCCGCGCTACCGCAAGGTCTTCGGCGTCGGCAGCGTCGAGGAGATCCGCGATCGAGTGTTCGACGCCCTCGAACACTGAATGACAACAAACCAACCGTCGTTTCACTGAGAGGAGAAGACCCATGTCTGGATTGACGCTCGCCCTGCTCTGCGGCCTCGCGGCCGTGGTCTTCGGCGCGTGGTCGATTTCCTGGATCCTGAAGCAGCCCGCGGGCAGCCCGCGGATGCAGGAGATCGCCGCAGCCGTGCAGACCGGCGCGCAGGCCTATCTGAACCGCCAGTACCGCACCATCGCAATCGTCGGTGTCGTGCTGGCGATCATCATCGCCGTCGTGCCGCAGCTCGGGCTGTGGACGGCGATCGGCTTCGTCCTCGGCGCGGTGCTGTCAGGCGCGGCCGGCTACATCGGCATGAACGTGTCGGTGCGCGCCAACGTGCGCACCGCGCAGGCCGCCACGCAGGGGCTGAACGCGGCGCTGAACATCGCGTTCCGAGGTGGCGCCATCACCGGGCTGCTGGTGGTCGGGCTCGGCCTGATCGGCGTTGCCGGCTTCTACTGGCTGCTGACCGCCACGCATGCCACCACCAACGCGCGCGAGCTGCTGCACCCGATGATCGGTTTCGCGTTCGGCGCATCGCTGATCTCGATCTTCGCGCGACTCGGCGGCGGCATCTTCACCAAGGGTGCGGACGTCGGCGCCGACCTCGTCGGCAAGGTCGAAGCGGGCATTCCCGAGGACGATCCGCGCAACCCGGCGGTCATCGCCGACAACGTCGGCGACAACGTCGGTGACTGCGCCGGCATGGCTGCGGACCTGTTCGAGACCTTCGCCGTCACGGTCGTCGCGACGATGCTGATCGGCGGCTTCTTCTTCAAGGCCGGCGGCGACGCCGGCATCGTCTACCCGCTCGCGATCTCGGGCGTGTCGATCATCGCGTCGATCATCGGCTGCTTCTTCGTCAAGGCGAGCGAAGGCGGCAAGATCATGAACGCGCTGTACCGCGGGCTGATCGTCGCCGGCGTGATTTCGCTGGTGCTGTTCTATCCGGTGACCAGCTGGATCCTCGGGCCGGTGGCCGCGAGCGGCGGCGTCACGGTGATGAACCTGTATCTGTCGGCGGTGGTCGGGCTGGCGCTGACCGCGGCACTGGTGTGGATCACCGAGTACTACACCGGCACCCAGTTCGCTCCGGTACGGCACGTCGCTCAGGCCTCGACGACCGGCCACGCGACCAACATCATCGCCGGGCTGGCCGTGTCGATGAAGGCGACAGCGTGGCCCGTGATCGCGATCTGCGCGGCGATCCTCGCCTCGTACTCGCTCGCGGGCCTGTACGGCATCGCCGTCGCGGCCACCGCGATGCTGTCGATGACCGGCATCATCGTCGCGCTCGACGCCTACGGTCCGATCACCGACAACGCCGGCGGTATCGCCGAGATGGCGGAGCTGCCGAAGGAAGTCCGCAACATCACCGACCCGCTCGACGCGGTCGGCAACACCACCAAGGCCGTGACCAAGGGTTACGCGATCGGTTCGGCGGGTCTCGCTGCGCTCGTGCTCTTTGCCGATTACACCGGCGGGCTCGAGCAGGCCGGCATCAAGGTGACGTTCGACCTTTCGAACCACATGGTGATCATCGGACTGTTCATCGGCGGCCTGATCCCGTTCCTGTTCGGCTCGATGGCGATGGAAGCGGTCGGCCGCGCGGCGGGCAGCGTGGTCGAGGAAGTCCGCCGCCAGTTCCGCGAGATCAAGGGCATCATGGAGCACAAGGCCAAGCCCGACTACTCGCGCGCGGTCGACATGCTGACCACGGCGGCGATCAAGGAGATGATGATCCCGTCGATCCTGCCGGTGATCGTTCCGATTCTGGTCGGCGTCTTCCTGGGCCCCGCCGCGCTCGGCGGCGTGCTGATGGGAACGATCGTCACGGGCCTGTTCGTCGCGATCTCGATGACCACCGGCGGCGGCGCGTGGGACAACGCCAAGAAGTACATCGAGGAAGGCCACCACGGCGGCAAGGGCTCGGACGCGCACAAGGCGGCGGTGACCGGCGACACGGTCGGCGATCCGTACAAAGACACCGCCGGCCCGGCCGTCAACCCGCTGATCAAGATCATCAACATCGTCGCGCTGCTGATCGTGCCGATCATCGCGACGATCCACGGCGGCACGCCGGCGAAGGCCGCGGCCGAAGCGGCGCCGGTGGCCGTCGTCGCGCCGGCGGCTGCGGCGGCGCCGGTCGACAAGAAGGCCGATTAGCAGGGCGGCGGGCGACGCTGCAGCAGCGCCGGAAAGTCGGCCACAATCGGGGCGACGCGCAGCCATGCGCGCCGCCCTTTTTCTCATGAACGCGACCCTGCGCCCCGCGACACTTGCCGATCTGCCGCAGATCCGCGCGATCTACGCGCATCACGTGTTGCACGGGCTCGCGAGCTTCGAGATCGAACC
>JBFMFC010000003.1:15859-113817 GCA_040752195.1 Pseudomonadota bacterium
CCATGCGCGCCGCCCTTTTTCTCATGAACGCGACCCTGCGCCCCGCGACACTTGCCGATCTGCCGCAGATCCGCGCGATCTACGCGCATCACGTGTTGCACGGGCTCGCGAGCTTCGAGATCGAACCGCCCGACGAAGCCGAGATGCGCCGACGCTTCGACGCGATCGTCGCTAGCGGCTTTCCCTACCTCGTCGCCGTGGCCGACGACCGCGTGCTGGGCTACGCGTACGCCGGCCCGTATCGAACTCGGCCGGCGTACCGCTACGCGGTCGAAGACTCGATCTACGTGGCAGCGGACGCGGTCGGTCGCGGGCTGGGCAGACGGCTTCTGCGCGAGTTGATCGCCGCCTGCGAGCAGCGCGGCTTCCGCCAGATGCTCGCGGTGATCGGCGATTCGGCCAACGCGCCTTCGATCGAACTGCACCGCGCGTGCGGATTCGCGCAGGCGGGTGTGCTGCGGTCGGTCGGCTTCAAGTTCGGCCGCTGGGTCGACAGCGTGCTGATGCAGCGCGCGCTCGGCGACGGCGACCGGACGGCCCCCGACCGTGGATCGGCGCGCGCCTGAGTCCGCACCGCACACCCCCGCGCGCGCGAACGCTGCTCACAACGCGCGCACGACGCGCACCGTGCTTCGATCCTCGGGATCGTGCTCCAAGCGGAACCCGAGCTGGCGCGCGAACTTCAACATCCGCGTGTTGGTCGCGAGCACGCTGCCTTCCATCGTCGCGAGACCGCGGGCACGCGCCACGTCGATCAGCGCGTGCATCAGGACGCCGGCCAGACCGCTCCCCTGCCACGCGTCGTCGACCGCGATCGCGAACTCACATCCCCCGCCGGATGCATCGACGACGTAGCGCGCCGCACCCACCAGCACCTCTCGCCCGTCCTGCTCGACCGTGGCCCCAGCGCGACGTGGCGCCGCTGGTCGACGTCGGTCAGATACCTCAGCTTCGATTCGGGCAGGTCCCGCACCGTGACCATGAAACGCTTGTAGCGTGCGTCCATCGACAGATGCCGTACGAACTCCGGCTCGAGCGCCGTGTCGGCGGCGCGCAATGGACGAACGGTCACCCGCTTGCCTCCGATGACGTGATGCAGCGTCGGCAACTCTGCCGCCACGGCGGGCGCACGCCCGCGCTGCTCCTGGCGCGCTGCGAGATACGCGACGATGGCGTCGAGGGTCGCGAGTCCCCCGTAGTCGGCTTCGGGTATGTCGACCGCAAGCCGCTCGCACAGCGCGGCGACGACGTTCAGCCAATCGATCGAGTCGAGATCGATCTGCTCGCGCAGCGGTCGGTCCGATCGGAGTTGCCGAAGGTCCGCTTCCGGAGCGATCGAGGCGATCGCCGCCAGCACGTTGCTGCGGATTTCGTCGGGACCCATGCGCTGCACTCCCTGACGGCCACGCTCGACCGGGCTCAGACAGCGCGCGGGCCGAGGCTGACGATGTGCGGGCCACCTTCGCGGTTGGCCCGCGCACGCGCGAAAACCGCCGGACCGCGGCTGCCGCCGTCCTTGAAGTCGAACCGGCACGGCGGGCCGATGATCGCCTCTGTGTCGAACTCGGCGCCGTCCTGAGCGAGCCGCACCGCGGCGTTTGTGGTGACGGTCCTGCCCTGCCGGGGCGTCAGAAACGCATCGAGCAGCTCGCGTCCACGTGCGCTCATCGTCTTTCTGTCCCCCGTCCGCGCCGAGCATCAAGTCTCGCTGCGTCGACTCTAGCCGCGCCTTGCGGTTGCGCAAGATTGAGCAGCATCGACCCGGCAAATCATGCGTTCCGGACGCCGCAGATCATGCGTTCGCATGCTTGCCCGGCGACCGGTTTCGGCGCGATAGTGGGTTCGTCGTCATCGCTGCGCGGATCTGTATGCGCCCCAGCCGGTTCTTGCTCGGACTCCAGCCTCTTTCCAGCCTCGCCGGCCTTGCGCTGCTGGGGCTGCCGCTGGCAACCAGCGCCCAGCTGAAAGCGCCGGCCGACCCGGACCCGCTGATGCCGCAGCGCTTCGCGTACGCCGCCCCCGCTGCGTCCCGGGTCGGCACGTACGCGCTGCCGGCCGCCCAGGGCGACCGCGATGCGCTGCCGGCGCTACGCGCCAAGCGGTGGAGCTCTGCGACCCTCGTCGAGTTGCCGCGCGACGCCGTACCGGGCACGTACCAGCGCCCGCATTACGCGCTCGGCTTTCGATCGGAAGCGCTGCGCAGCTGGCTTAAGGAAGCTGGCGTCGATGCTCACACCTGTATCGCGCCCATGCTTCGGCTGCGCACCAAGCTGTCCAGCCAAGGCGATCTCACCGGCGCGCTCTGGCTGTACGCGCGCTGCTCGTTCCGCTGATCCGCGCCGTCCGCCGGCGTCGCGATGTGCGCAACGGGTGATCGACCCCGCATCGACGGCACCCCGGCGCGCTACGGTCGGCGCATCCTGATGTAGAGTGCACGCGCTGTGTTCCGGTCGCGACTCTCGTTCGATTCGATCGTCGGCGTCATGCTCGGCGGCGGGCTCGCGCTCGCAGTCGCGGCGGCGGAGGCATCCGAACGCCTGCCCGACCCGCCGATCTACACCGCACCGCACGCCGACCCGTCGGTCGTGCACGGCGCCGCCCAAGCCGATTCGCGCGGCACGGCCAGTGCGTTCCCACTGCATCGACCGTTCGCGGACCGCACCTCGAGCATGGCGTTGATGGAGCTGCCGCGCGACGGCCCGCCCGGTGCGGGCTACCAGCGGCCCCACCACGCGTTGGGGTTCCGTTCCTCCGCCGCCGAGTCGTGGCTGCACGAGCACGGCATTGACGCGAGCAACTGCTTTCTGCCGCTCGTTCGGCTGCACACCAAGCTGTCCAGTTCGGGAGGCGCCAGCGGTTCGTTTTGGGTCTACGCGCGCTGCGCACTGCGTTGACCGACGGACCCGCCTCTAGAATCCCCGCTTTCGACGAAGCGGAGAGGCCATGGAAATCCGTAACAACGCGTTCATCGTCACCGGCGGCGCGTCGGGGCTCGGCGGCGCGACTTCGCGCACGCTCGCGGCGCTCGGGGGCAAGGTCGTCATCGCCGACGTGCAGGCGGACAAAGGCGAGGCGCTGGCGAAGGAACTGGGCAACGCAACCTTCGTCCAGTGCGACGTGACCAGCGAGGCGGACGGCAAAGCCGCCGTCGCCGCGGCGCTCGCGCTGGGACCGCTGCGGGGACTGGTCAACTGCGCCGGCATCGCCATCGGCGAAAAGACGGTCGGCAAGGATGGGCCGCACCGGCTCGACACTTTCGCGCGCGTGATCAACGTCAATCTGATCGGCACCTTCAACATGATCCGTCTTGCAGCCGACGCGATGGCCAGGCAGGATGCCGTCGCCGACGGCGAGCGCGGTGTGCTGATCAATACCGCGTCGGTGGCTGCGTTCGACGGCCAGATCGGGCAGGCGGCCTATTCGGCGTCGAAAGGCGGCATCGTCGGCATGACGCTGCCGATCGCGCGCGACCTGTCACGCGCGGGCATCCGCTGCATGACGATCGCGCCCGGTATCTTCGAGACGCCGATGCTGCTCGGCATGCCGCCCGAGGTGCAGCAGTCGCTCGGGAAGATGGTGCCGTTCCCGCAGCGTCTCGGCAAACCCGCCGAATACGCCGCCCTCGTCCGCCACATCATCGAGAACGTGATGTTGAACGGCGAAGTGATCCGCCTCGACGGCGCGATCCGCATGCAGCCGAAGTGACCGCGATCTCCGCGCGACCGCCCGTGGGTCGCTCGCAGCGCTTCGATACGGCATCGCCTCGCCGGTTCGCAGTGAGCGCGCCGCGTCCGGGTCCGAAAGCCTGTGCAACGACATGAAGCGATCGCGCGCGCTCCGCTTCGCCGCCTGTGCCGCCGCGCTGGTCGTCGCGGTCGTCGGCTGCGCGACGCGATCGCCGTCCAGCACCGGATCGGCGCCGCGACAGCCCGAAGCGCCATCCGGGTTTCGCACAGGACTGGGTACCGCCACCGCCGAACGGCACATGGCCACTGCGGCGAACCCGCTCGCAGCGGCGGCGGGCCGCGAAATCCTTCGAGCAGGGGGCTCGGCGGTCGATGCCGCGATCGCGATGCAGATGGTGCTGACGCTGGTCGAGCCGCAGAGTTCCGGCCTCGGCGGCGGTGCGTTCCTGCTGCACTGGAACGGGCAGCGCGTGCAGTCCTTCGACGGCCGTGAGACCGCGCCGCTGGCGGCCGACGAGAATCTGTTCTTGACGCCGCAAGGCCGAGCGATGGGGTTCGTCGACGCCGTCGTCGGTGGGCGCTCGGTCGGCACACCGGGGCTGCTGCGCATGCTCGAGCTCGCGCACAGCCAGCACGGCAAGCTGCCGTGGGCCCGCCTGTTCGAGCCCGCAATCGGCCTTGCCGAAGACGGCTTTCCCGTATCGCCGCGCCTGCATACGCTGCTCGCCGCGGAAAAGCACCTCGCGAAGAACGACGCCGCGCGCGCGTATTTCTACAACGCCGACGGCACGCCGAAAGCCGTCGGCACGCTGCTGAAGAACCCCGAACTGGCCGCCACGCTGCGCGCGATCGCGCACGGCGGCGCCGATGCGTTGTACCGCGGACCGATCGCCGCCGACATCGTCGCTGCCGTGCGCGGCCACGCGACCAACCCGGGGCGGCTTGCCGAAGCCGATCTTGCGGCCTACCGCGCCAAGGAACGCGCGCCGGTGTGCACCGACTACCAGCGCTGGCGAATCTGCGGCATGGGCCCGCCCTCGTCCGGCGGCATCGCGGTCGCGCAGATGATGGGGATGCTCGGCTTCCGCAACATCGCAGTCGCGCCGCCGATCGAAGTCGACGGCCGACTCGAGCCGCAGGCGGACGCGGTCCATCTGTTCAGCGAAGCGGGGCGGCTCGCTTTTGCCGACCGCAACCGGTACGTAGCCGACAGCGACTTCGTGCCCGTCGACGTGGCCGCGCTGACGAGCCCCGCGTACCTCGCCGGGCGCGCGAAGCTGATCGGCGATCGCAGCATGGGGCGTGCTTCGCCCGGCGCGCCGGCCGGCGCGAAGGTCGCATGGGCGGACGACGTGTCGCCGGACCGCATCGCGACGTCGCACATCTCCGTGGTCGACGGCTTCGGCAACGCCGTGTCGATGACGACGTCGATCGAGGACGCGTTCGGCGCGCGCCTGATGGTGCGCGGCTTCCTGCTGAACAATCAGCTCACCGACTTCTCGTTCCTGCCGCGCGAGTCCGACGGCGACGGCGCGATGAAACCCGACGGCACGCTCGTCGCCAATCGCGTGCAGCCGGGCAAGCGGCCACGTTCTTCGATGGCACCGACGCTGGTGTTCGACCGCCGGACGAATCAGCTCGTCGCCACGCTGGGTTCGCCGGGCGGCTCGCTGATCATCAACTACGTCGCCAAGACGCTCGTCGGGCTGCTCGACTGGCAGCTCGACGTGCAGCAGGCGATCGCGCTGCCGAACTTCGGCAGCCGCAACGGGCCCACCGAGGTCGAGGAGGGGCGGGTCAGCGCACGCCTGATCGAAGGGCTGAAGGCGCGTGGCCACGACGTGCGCGCGATCCCGATGACGAGCGGGGTGCAGGCCATCGTGCGCGCGCGGCTTCCCGACGAACGCAGCGGCTGGAGCGGCGGCGCCGATCCCCGGCGCGAAGGTGTCGCGCTCGGCGATTGATAGACTTGCCGCTCATCGGCGAAGGAGGCAATAAGCCATGACGATCAAGGTCGGAGACCGGTTGCCCGACGGGCAACTGCAGGAATACATCGAAGTCGAGACGGCCGGCTGCTCGGTCGGTCCGAATACCTTCAACGTGGCCGATCTGGTCAAGGGCAAGAAGATCGTGATCTTCGGTTTGCCCGGCGCCTACACGCCGACTTGCTCGGCCAAGCACGTGCCCGGCTACCTGCGGCACTACGACGCGCTGAAGAGCAAGGGCGTGGACGAGATCTGGTGCATGGCGGTCAACGACGCGTTCGTGATGGGCGCATGGGGCCGCGACCAGAAGGTCGGCGGCAAGATCCGCATGATGGCCGACGGCTCGGCCGCTTACACGAAAAAGCTCGGACTCGAGCTGGACCTCACGGCCCGCGGCATGGGTGTGCGCTGCCAGCGCTTTTCGATGCTGGTCGAGGACGGCGTCGTCAAGTCGCTGAACATCGAAGCGCCGGGCAAGTTCGAGGTCAGCGACGCGGAAACGATGCTCAAACAGCTTTGAGCGCGCCGGCGGGCGCGCTCGACCGCGTCAGTTGAGGCGCTTCGCCGCCTCCCTCAGCGCCGCCAGCCGCGAGCGCAGTTGCCGCGCATCGCACGGTTCCGGGCGCGCGGCGAGGTAGGCGCTCAAGTCCTCCGCAGCGGCTCGAGGGCACTGCAGACGCTCGAACACGAACGCACGGTCGCGGCGCTCTTCCGGAACATCCGGCAGCAGCGCGACGAGTCGATGCTGGATCTCCAGCAGCGCCGACCAGTCCTCGTCGTCTGCGTGGATCGCCTTGAGGTTGCGCAGCAGGCGAGCGAGCACCTCGCGCTCGCTCGCGGCGCGCAGGTACGGCGCGAGCGGCGGCTCGGTGCTGACGCGCAGCACGGCTTTGAGCCGGGCGCGAAGCGCCTCGGCCGAAAGCGTCTGCCCGCGGCCGAAGACATCGATGAACAGCGCCCCCTCGCTCATCGCCAGCTTTACCAGAAAGTGGCCCGGGAAACCGACTCCGGCGAGCTTCAGTCCGATCGCCCGCCCGATCTCGATGTACAGCAGCGACAGGGTGATCGGAATGCCCGCGCGGCGCTCGACCACACGATGCAGGTAGCTGTTGTCGACGCAGTAGTAGTCGTCCTCGTCCGGACCGAAACCCAGCTCGTCGAAGTAGAAGTGGTTCAGCATGCGCAACCGGCTGACGGTCGAAGCGTCGGATGCGATACGCGCACGCAACCGCTCGCCCCACCCCCGAACCGTCTGCACGACCTGCGCGGGATCGAAGTCCTGACGGGCGTACAGCGCGACGCTGGCGGCGGCTTCGAGCAGCGCCAGCGGCGCCTCGCAGCGCGCGGCGACGAGCCGCTCGAAGGACTCAAGCGCGTTCACTTGAACCGAAGCTGGAAGTCGCGCGGGCGGAAACCCATCAGCCACAGCGCGCCGAAGTACACGACCACCGCGCCCGCGATCACCGCGGCGAGCAGACCCGCGCGCACGGGCCACTGCGCGTGCAAAGCGATCCAGTCGATGCGCCGATCCACGGCCCAAAGTAGCACTGCGAGCAGCGCCAGCGCAACGGCGAGCCTGGCGGCGAAGGCACCCCAGCCGGGACGCGGGCGGTAGATTCCTCGGCGCTTGAGCCCGACCAGCAGCATCGTCGCATTGGCCAGCGCCCCCAGGCTGATCGCAAGCGCCAGCCCGGCGTGCGCGAGCCAGGGCACCAGCACCACGTTGGCGAGCTGGGTGGCGACCAGCACGACCAGCGCGATCTTCACCGGCGTCTTGATGTCCTGCTGCGCGTAGAAGCCCGGCGCGAGGATCTTCACGGCGATCAGCCCGAACAGGCCGACCGCGTAGCCGACGAGCGCGGCCGCGGTCTGCGCGACGTCCTGCGCACCGAAACGCCCGCCCTGGAACAGCACGGCGGTCACGCCTTCGGCCAGCAGCCCGAGCCCCAGCGAGGCGGGCAGCGCGACCAGGCAGGTGAGCCGTAGCCCCCAGTCGAGCAGAGCGCTGTAGTCATCGGCGCGCCGCTCGGCGTTGGCGCGCGCCAGGTTGGGCAGCAGCACCGTGCCGAGCGCAACCCCCAGCAGCGCGGTCGGAAACTCCATGAGCCGGTCGGCATACGCGAGCCACGAGACGCTGCCGGTTGCCAGATGCGACGCGATGTTCGTGTTGATGATCAGGCTCACCTGCGCGACCGATACCGCGAAGATCGCCGGCAGCATCAGTCGCAGGATGCGGCGCACCGCGTCGTCGCGCAGCGCCGCGCGCAGCCCGGTCAGTCGCGGCAGCTTGCCGATGCGCGCGAGCGCCGGAAGCTGCACCGCGAGCTGCAGCGCGCCGCCGACGACCACCGCCGCGGCGAGCGCGAAGATCGGCGGATCGAAGCGCTGCGCGAGCAGCCCGGCGAACACGATGAAGCTGAGGTTGAGCAACACCGGCGTCAGCGCCGGGACCGCGTAGCGGTTGAACGTGTTCAGCACGCCGGCGGAAAACGCCACCAGCGACATGAACAGGATGTACGGGAACATCCAGCGCGTCATCGCGGTGGCCAGATCGAACGCTGCGGGGTTCTTCGAGAATCCGCTGGCGATCAGCCACACGAGCGCCGGCGCGCCGATCGCGCCGGCGATCGATACCGCAAGCAGCGTCCAGAACAGCGCCGAAGCCACGTGTGTGAGCAGGCCGTGCGTGCGCGTGTCGCCGTGCCGGCTGCGTACCTCGGCGAGGACCGGCACGAAGGCCTGCGAGAACGCGCCCTCGGCGAACATCCGACGCAGCAGGTTCGGCAGCCGGAACGCCACGTTGAACGCGTCCATCTCGGCGCCCGCGCCGAAAGCGCGCGCGACGATCAGCTCGCGTACGAGCCCCGTGACACGCGACAGCAGCGTCATGCTGCTCACCGTCGCCGCTGCGCGTAGGAGATTCACCGGACGGAAAGGGCTTCGTAGATGGGGAAAGACGTGGCCGCGCGTTTGTTCGCGCAGGCGCGTTTTGCTATAGTTCGCCGCCATTCGGCGCCCTATTGTCTCATCGACGGCACCGCCACAGGATCCGAACCATGGCAAACACCAAACAAGCCCGCAAGCGCGCCCGCCAGGCCAACGCGCGCAATGCGCTCGCGTCCTCGCAACGCTCGAAAGTGCGTACCGCGATCAAGTCGGTGCGCAAGGCGGTCGCCGCAGGCGACAAGAAGGCCGCTGCCGAGATCTTCCGCAAAGCCACCAGCGTGATCGATTCGATCGCCGACAAGAAGGTCATCCACAAGAACACCGCCGCGCGCAACAAGAGCCGGCTCGCCGCCGCGATCAAGGCGATGGCCTAGTCCGCGTCCGGACGATGTCACCTGCACACGGGCCCGCGCGAGCGGGCCCGTGTTTTTCTACCTCTGCTCCCGTTCCGGCAGCGAACAGCCTTCGTACACGGGCAGGTCGTTGTCGCGGGCGAAATTGATCACGAAGTTGAACGCCATCGCGTCGATGTCCTTGAGCCGCTCATCGATGACGACGCACTTCACACCGCCGATCGTCACGGGCCGTGCGTACGGCGAGTAGCCGATCAGGGCGTCGCGCCCGGCGCCGACGCCACCGGGCCGATAGCACGACATCACGCCGCACAGACGCTCGGCCCAGTCGCTCGGGCGGAACGCTTTGCCGTGAGCGGTGATGCCGTGGATGAAGAACTCCCTGGGTTTGGCCTTCTGATCGGCCACAGCGAGTGACTCCGCAATGGCTCGCGCGGGGGCTCGGAGGCGGTGCGGCTTCCGGCGCCGGGGTCGGCGCGCCGGTGCGAGCAAAGGCGTATCTTATATAAGACTTGGCGATCGGCCGGGCGCTGACGCCTTCGCCGACTGACGCACGTCAAGCGAGGAGACACCGACGGCAGCCGGGGTTGCGACGCCCGCCCGGAGCGGATCGCCGCGTCGTACCGGTCAACCGCGGCGGCATTCGGTCCGTTGCCTGCGCTTGCGTTCACCTCGCAATTCACGCATAAATCCCGTCGCGCGCAATTCCGATCACGATAAAAACGCTGCCCGAGCCCACGACCGCATGTCCAAACCCACATCGAAGGTGCTCGTCATCAACGACGAGCCGTTGATCCTGAAGGATCTGCTCAAAGGACTGAACGCGGCGGCGCGGACACTCGACAATCCCTTCGGCCTCACGTTCATCGGCGCGCTGACCGCGCGCGAAGGCCTGCAGTTGATCGAGAAGGACGGCGACATCCAGACCGTCATCGTCGACGACAAGCTGTACGCGGTGCAGGAGGGTCCGCGCAAGATGCCGCCTGCGCGCAACGGCGGCAAGGAGCCGCCGCGCAGCCTGCAGGTCAGCGCGCTGAAGCTCGTGCAGAAGATCACCGCATTGCGCCCCGAGCTCGATATCTACATCCTGATCGAGAAAGAGAAGGAGGATCAGGTCGTCGACGTGCTGTTCGCCGAGGCGGTCGACGGCTACTTTTACCGCGAGGAGCGCGACTATCGCGGCATGTATCGCATCCTCAACGCGCAGATCGCCGAGCGCGCGCGCACGCCCTTCTACGACGCGCTGCGCGCGTACGTGCTGTCGGCCAAGGACGCGTGGCACACGCCGGGGCACTCGTCGGGCGACTCGCTGCGCGGCAGTCCGTGGGTCAACGAGTTCTACGAGTTCATGGGCGAACACGTGTTCGACGCCGATCTGTCGGTGTCGGTCAAGGCGCTCGACTCGCTGATGGAGCCGACCGGCGTGATCGCCGAAGCGCAGCAGATGGCGGCCAAGGCGTTCGGCGCGAGAAAAACCTTCTTCGCGACCAACGGCACGTCGACGGCGAACAAGGTGATCCTGCAGACGCTGATCGCGCCCGGCGAGAAACTCCTGCTGGATCGCAACTGTCACAAGAGCGTCCATCACGGCGTCGTGCTGTCCGGCGCGCGGCCGGTGTATCTCGACTCCAGCGTCAACCGCAAGTACGGCGTCTTCGGGCCCGTGCCGAAGAAGACGCTGCTGCGTGCGATCGAAGAGCATCCCGACGCGCAGCTGCTGGTGCTGACCTCGTGCACCTACGACGGCTTGCGATACGACCTGAAACCGATCATCGACGCGGCGCACGCGCGCAACATCAAGGTGCTGATCGACGAGGCGTGGTTCTCGCACGCGCGCTTCCACCCCGACCTGCGACCGACCGCGCTCGAAGCGGGCGCCGACTATGCGACGCAGTCGGCGCACAAGACGCTGTCGGCGTTCTCGCAGGCCGCTTTCATCCATGTCAACGACCCGACCTTCAAGGAGCACCTGTTCCGCGAGAACTTCAACATGCACACGTCGACGAGCCCGATGTACAGCATGATCGCGAGCCTCGACGTGAGCCGCAAGCAGATGATGATGGAGGGGTACAAGCTGCTCGAGCGCACGCTGATGCTTGCGGGCGAGCTGCGCCAGCACATCAACTCGACCGGCGCGTTCCGCGTGCTCGAGCTGGACGATCTGCTGCCCGACGAAGTCAAGAACGACGACATCCGCCTCGACCCGACCAAGATCACGGTCGACATCTCCTCGTGCGGCATGACGGTCGACGAGCTGCAGGCCGAGCTGTACACGCGCTTCAACATCACGATCGAGAAATCGACCTTCAACACGATCACGCTGCTGCTGACGGTCGGCACCACGCGCTCGAAGTGCTCGCGGCTGTATGACGCGCTGATGCGGATCGCACGCGAAAAGCGCGCGCCGCGGCGGCTGTACCGCACGCCCGATCTGCCGCCCTTCACCGAGCTCGTGTACCTGCCGCGCGACGCGTACTACTGCGGCGGCGAGCTGGTGCCGCTGCTCGACGAGAACGACCAGGCCAACGCCTCGCTCGCCGGTCGCATCTGCGCCGACCAGATCGTGCCGTACCCGCCCGGCATCCCGGTGCTCGTCCCGGGCCAGTTGATCACCGAAAACATCGTCGAGTACCTGATCCGCTACCTGCGCGTGCAGAACAAGGTCGAGCTGCACGGCGTCGCCTATCAGGGCTACTTCCCCAGCATCCGCGTGCTCAGCGCCGCCGAGGAGCGGCGCCTGTTGTCGCTGCGCGAGTTGCCGCGCCAGAAGGCGGCGTAGCCCGCCGCGACGCCGCCTGCACGGACGAGGACATCGACCGGCGCCGGCCGCGGCGCGCCTTTCTATAATCCGCTCATCGCGGCGCGTTTCGCGCCGCGATTTCGTTTTTCGTGCCGGAGCCCCCATGTCGTCGCACCTGATGAATACCTACAACCGCCTGCCGATCGCCTTCACGCACGGCAAGGGGGCATGGCTGTACGACGAGCGCGGCGACGCGTACCTCGACGCGCTCGCGGGCATCGCGGTCAACGGGCTCGGCCACGCGCACCCGCGACTCGTGCGCGCGCTCACCGATCAGGTCGGCAGGCTGATCCATACCTCGAACGTCTATCGCGTCCTCGAGCAGGAGGCCCTGGCGGACCGCATCTGCGCGCTGTCGGACATGGACGAGGTTTTCTTCGCCAACTCGGGTTCCGAGGCGAACGAAGGCGCGCTGAAGCTGGTGCGCTTCTACGGACACATGCACGGCAATCCCGAGGCGCAAACGATCGTGATGGAGCACGCGTGGCACGGCCGCACGCTCGCCACGCTCGCCGCCACCGGCAGCGAGAAGGCGCGCAAGGGGTTCGACCCGCTGCCTTCGGGCTTCATCCGCGTGCCGTACAACGATCTCGCGGCGATCGAGCGCGCCGCCGCGCGGGACGGGCGCGTGCAGGCCGTGTGGCTCGAGGTGCTGCAAGGTGAAGGCGGCATCCGCGTGGCCGATCGCGACTACGTTCGCGCGCTGCGCCGCCTGTGCGACGAGCGCGGCTGGCTGCTGATGATCGACGAAGTGCAGTCCGGCATCGGCCGGACCGGCAAGTGGTTCGGCTACCAGTGGGCGGACATCCGGCCCGACGTGATCACGCTCGCGAAGGGACTGGGTTCGGGCGTGCCCATCGGCGCGCTCGTGGCGCGGGGACGCGCCGCGGGCGTGCTCGGACCGGGCAATCACGGATCGACGTTCGGCGGCGGTCCGCTCGCGTGCCGCGCAGGCCTGGAGACACTGGCGATCATCGAGGAAGAGAATCTGATGGCCAACGCCGCTACGCAGGGCGAACGCATTCGTGCGGGATTCGCGCGTGAACTGGGCGGCGTGCGCGGCGTGGTCGCGATCCGCGGCGAGGGGCTGATGATCGGAATCGAGCTGGATCGGCCGTGCGGCGACCTCGCCCGCCGCGCGCTCGACGCGCGGTTGCTGATCAACGTGACCCAGGAGCGCGTGATCCGGCTGCTGCCGCCGCTGGTGATCGACGTGAACGAAGCCGACGAGATCGTCGGCCGGCTGGCGCCGCTGGTGCGCGCGTTCCTGGCCGAAGCGGCACCGAAGGCCGCCTAGGAGTCGCCATGACGGAAACGGCGATCCGGCACTTCCTGCAGCTGGCCGACTTCACGCGCGACGAGATCGAGCACGTGTTCGAACGCTCGCGCGTGATCAAGGATCGTTTCAAGCGCTACGAGTTCTACCAGCCGCTGCGCGACCGTACGCTCGCGATGGTCTTCGAGAAGGCGAGCACGCGCACGCGCGTGAGCTTCGAAGCCGGCATGTACCAGATGGGCGGCTCGGTCATCCACATCACGACCGGCGACTCGCAGCTCGGGCGTGCCGAGCCGATCGAAGACACGGCGCGCGTGATCTCGCGGATGGTCGACCTCGTGATGATCCGAACCTACGAGCAGACGAAGATCGAGCGCTTTGCCGCGTACTCGCGCGTGCCGGTGATCAACGGGCTGACCAACGAGTACCATCCGTGCCAGGTCCTCGCCGACATCTTCACGTTCATCGAGCATCGCGGTCCGATCGCCGGCCGCACGGTGGCGTGGATCGGCGATGCCAACAACATGGCGTACACGTGGCTGCAGGCCGCGAAGCTTCTGGGCTTCAACGTGCATGTCTCCACACCGCCGGCCTATGCGCTCGACGCGAAGCTCGCGCCGCCCGGACCGCACTTCAAGGTGTTCGACAATCCGCGTGACGCGGCGCGCGGGGCGCACCTGGTCACGACCGACGTGTGGACCAGCATGGGTTACGAGGCCGAGAATGAGGCGCGCCGGCAGGCTTTCACGCACTGGCGCGTCGACGCCGCACTGATGAAGTTCGCCGGGCCCGACGCGCTGTTCATGCACTGCCTGCCCGCGCACCGCGGCGAAGAGGTCACCGAAGAAGTTCTCGAGGGCCCGCAGTCGGTCGTCTGGGACGAAGCGGAAAACAGGCTGCACGTGCAGAAGGCGCTGATGGAGTACCTGCTCCTTGGTCGGGAGGTTCATTGACGAAGGCACGGCCGGCGACCTCGTCGCGGGCCGACTTCGCGCAAGCGAAGTCAAAGCGCGTAGCGCCGGCCGCTGACGCGGCAGACCGCACCCACCGGAACATTGCGATGATGTCCAAGCGACGAACCGTTCTCGCACTTGCCGGCAGCCTCGCGCTGCTCGGCTCCGCGCGCCCGGCGGCAGCGCAGGCGTGGCCTGCAAAGCCGATCCGCATGATCCTGACCGCGCCGCCCGGGTCGTCGATCGACGTGCTCGGTCGTCTGATCGCCGAGCAACTGCGCGAACGGCTTGGCCAGCCGGTCGTTGCGGACAATCGTCCGCAAGCGGGCGGCACCGTCGGCACCGACGCGGTTGCGAAGGCCGAGCGCGACGGCTATACGATCGGGCTGTCGTTCACCGGCCCGCTTGCGCTCGCGCCGCTGCTGTACGCCAAGCTGCCGTATGACCCCGAGCGCGATCTCGCGCCGATCGTGCTGGTCGGCTCGGCGCCGAACCTGCTCGCGGTCAACAGCGCGCTGCCCGTGCAGAACGCGCGCGAGTTCATCGAGTACGTCCGGCGCCGCCCGGGGCAGTTGAACTACGCCTCCGTCGGCAACGGCAGCAGCTCGCACCTGGCGATGGAACTGCTGAAGGCGCAAGCGGGCCTGTACCTCGTGCACATCCCGTACAACGGCGCGCCGCCCGCGGTGCAGGCGGCCGCGGCGGGCGACGTCCAGGCGATCATGTCGAACCCGACCTCGCTGATGCCTCTGATCCGCGCAGGCCGCATCCGCCCGCTTGCCGTGACGAGCGCACAGCGCTGGCCCGGTATGCAAGACCTGCCGACGATCGCCGAACTCGGCTACCCGGGGTTCGAGGCGATCGCGTGGAACGGCTTCGTCGCGCCGGCCGGTACACCGCGCGAAGTGGTCGAGCGGCTGAGTCTCGAGATCAACGCGATCCTGCAGACGCCGGAGGCGCGACGCCGCATCGAAGCGGCAGGCTGGGATCCCGTCGGCGGAACGCCTGAGCAGTTCGCCGCTTACCTGAGAGCGGAGCGCACCCGGTGGGCGCCGATCGTCAAGCGCGCCGGCGCCCGCATCGACTGAAGCGGGCCCGGGAAAGCGCTGCGCACTGGACCGTGCCGATGCCGCGCCTGTTTCCGCTGCCGATGCTCCTCGCCGGTCCCGCCAATCGGCCATGAAGTTCGCGCGCGGCGCCTTTGCGGCGTGGCTCGTGTGCGGATCCGTCTGGGCGGCGCACGGCGCCGCCGACGCCCGCACGCTCGCGCTGCCGCCGGCAGAAGACGCCCTGATCGGGTCGATCACGACGGTTTCCGCACGGTATGAAGACACGCTGTCGGACATCGCCCGAGCGCACGAAGTCGGCTTCGAGGCGATCGTTGCAGCCAACCCGGGCGTGGACCCGTGGGTGCCCGGCGCCGGAACGTCGGTTCTCGTACCGACGCGCCACATCCTGCCGGACGCGCCCCGGACCGGGGTCGTGCTGAACCTGCCGGAGTTCCGCCTCTACCACTTCCACGTTCCCGCACGCGGCGAACCCGCCAAGGTATCGACGTATCCGGTGAGCATCGGTGACGTCGACTGGCGCACGCCGCTCGGGCTCACGCGCGTCACGTCCAAGGTGAAGCGCCCTTCGTGGTACCCGCCCGCGTCGATCCGCGCGGAGCATGCGCGTAACGGGACGCCCCTACCCGCGGTCGTGCCGCCGGGCCCGGACAATCCGCTCGGCGAATTCGCGCTCCGTCTGGCCGTGCCGGGCGGCTACCTCATCCACGGGACCAACAAGCCGTACGGCATCGGCATGCGGGTCACGCACGGCTGCGTGCGCCTGTATCCGGAGCACATTGCGCGGCTATATGACGAACTGCCGGTTGGAACGCCGGTGCGAATCGTCGACCAACCGATCAAGGCCGGCTGGGACGGCGGCGTGCTTTACCTCGAAGTGCACGCGCCGCTGGCCGAAAGCCGGTCTGAGTCCGGAGTCACTGCGGCCGTGCGCGCGGTGATCGCGGCCACGAAGAGCCGCACTGCGGTGATCGACTGGGATGCCGTCACGCGCGCCGCGCACGAGCGCCGCGGCGTGCCGGTTCCCGTTTCACGCTGAGCCGGACTCCGCGTCCGGGCAACTCACTTCTTCTGCGACTGCTTGAAGGCGCGCTCCAGCTTCTCGTTGAGCGCCTGCGTGGCCGCCTTGGCTTCGTCGGCCGCGCGCTTGGCTTCCTGCGCCGCGGCCTTGGCTTCGTCGGCCGAACGTTGAGCGGCGGCTGCGGCCTCTCGCGCGGCGCGAGCATCGGCGGCGGCCGCGCTCGCGGTGCCACCGGCCTGATCGGCCGCCGACTTCGCCTCCTGCGCGAGCTTTCTCGCTGCTGCCGCTTCGCCTTGCACCCGCTCGACGTCGCCGGTCGTGGCGCAACCGGCCGCGAGAACGACCGCGGACAGAACCATCGACAAGCCGAGGAAACGATTGTGATTGTTGATCATTGCGCGATCTCCTTGGTGTTACGGTGTGCAATTTACGGCGGCTCTACGTCGCGCGCAAGCCGCATACTGTGCGGCATTGACAAACGTCGGCCGATTCGAGACGACAGACGCGGGCTGACGCGAGCCGCCCCGCCCGGTGCCGACAACGGTCGTCGAGCGATCGGGGGCGAGGTCAGAACGCAAGTTGCGCGAGCAACGGCAAATGGTCCGACGTCCCCTTGCCGGTCTTGCGATCGAAGGGCCGCGGCCGCCCGCTACGGGTGGCCACTGTCGCATCGTTGACATAGCGCACCGAGTCCTCGATCAGCCGCAGCCCGGCCGGTTTGAGCAGTCCACGGCTGACGACGAGCTGATCGAGCGCCTGATGGCGGTTGGTCGCGCGGCCCGATTCGCCTGCCTCAAAGAAGTACGAACCCACGCCGGCCGCGCCGAAGCGCGCCGTCGCGTTGAACACGAAGATGTCGCGCGCCCGGTAGTCCGCGACTTCGGGCGTGAAGCGGTCCAGGTCGTTCGTGTCACCGGCCACGCGCTCGCGCTCGCGCGAAGCCTTCAGGTGCTCGACGACGCTGCGATCGGCGGGCTCGTCATTGAAGTCTCCGCACACGAGCAGCGGCGTGTCCCAGCGCGCCCGCAACGTCGCCAGATCGTTCGCTGCGCGCAGCGCCTCGTAGCGCACCGCGTCGAACTTGAGCTGCCCCTCGATCAGATAGGCGATGTTCTCGGCGACGGTGATGCGCGCCGGCTCGCTCTCCCAGCGCCCCTGCGACCGCGACGGCCAGTGCGACGCGATCACGACGAGCGGCTCGCCGCTGGCGCGCACCAGGAACTCCGCTTCGAGGATGTCGCGCGTGCGGTAGCGCAGGTGCACCACATGCGAGCGGATCGCACGCAGCTCGAGCGCGGCCTCGTTGAACGCCAACGCCACGTCGATGCCGCGCAGATCCGACGTGCCCATCGGGTCGCTGGCCACGGTAAGGTGGCGCTGCCTCGCCGTCGTTCGCAGCAGCCGCGCCAGCAGCGATTCCTTTTCGATCTCGCACACCGCGAGCAGGTCGAGCGGCTGCGCGCCGTGCAACGCGTCGAGCGCGGCGCCCAGGTTGGCGAGCTTGGCGGTGAGCGCCGCCTCGGTCCAGCCGTGCGCGGGCGTGTACTCGAAGTCGCGCGAGATCGGGTCGTCGTCGGTGTCGAACAGGTTCTGCAGGTTCCACCACGCGAAGTTCAGCGTTCCCATCGGCGTTCCGGCATCCGCTTGCGACGCGCCTACGGTGGCACGCCCGGCCCGATCGCAGCAATCGACCATTCACGCGACGCGGCGGATCGGCTCGCAGGGGCGCCCGTATAATTCGCGCGCCCCGCGAAGTCGCCCGCATCGGCCCGGACTCTCGCCTGCTGTGCACGATGCGGGGTCGGCCCCTGATCCTGCGCGTGCGCTTCGCGAGCGCCGCCTTCAGCCCATCATGGCAACGATCCTGCAGAATCTCCCCGTCGGCCAGAAGGTCGGCATCGCCTTTTCCGGCGGACTCGACACGAGCGCCGCGCTCTTGTGGATGCGCAAGAAAGGCGCGGTTCCCTACGCGTACACCGCGAACCTCGGACAGCCCGACGAACCGGACTACGAAGACATTCCGCGCCGCGCGCTGCAATACGGCGCCGAGCGTGCGCGGCTGATCGACTGCCGCGCACAGCTCGTCGCCGAAGGCATCTCCGCCCTGCAGTGCGGCGCGTTTCACATCTCGACTGCGGGACTGACCTACTTCAACACCACGCCGATCGGCCGCGCGGTCACCGGGACGATGCTCGTCGCCGCGATGAAGGAAGACGACGTCAACATCTGGGGCGACGGCAGCACCTTCAAGGGCAACGACATCGAGCGCTTCTACCGCTACGGGCTGCTCGCCAACCCGGCGCTGAAGATCTACAAGCCATGGCTCGACCAGGCGTTCATCGACGAGCTGGGCGGCCGCAAGGAGATGAGCGAGTTCCTGATCGCCAACGGCTTCGACTACAAGATGAGCGTGGAGAAGGCGTACTCGACCGACTCCAACATGCTCGGCGCGACGCACGAAGCGAAGGACCTCGAGCTGCTGTCGAGCAGCGTGCACATCGTGCAGCCGATCATGGGCGTGGCGTTCTGGCGCGACGACGTCCCGATCCGGCGCGAGGAAGTGACGGTGCGTTTCGAGGAGGGCCAGCCGGTGGCGCTGAACGGCGCGACTTTCGCCAGCCAGGTCGAGCTGATGGCCGAGGCCAACCGCATCGGCGGCCGGCACGGCCTGGGCATGTCGGACCAGATCGAAAACCGCATCATCGAAGCCAAGAGCCGAGGCATCTACGAAGCGCCCGGGATGGCGCTGCTGTTCATCGCGTACGAGCGGCTCGTCACCGGCATCCACAACGAGGACACGATCGAGCTGTACCGCGAGAACGGCCGCAAGCTCGGCCGCCTGCTGTACCAGGGCCGCTGGTTCGACCCGCAGGCGATCCTGCTGCGCGACGGCGCACAACGTTGGGTCGCGCGCGCGATCACCGGAGAAGTCACGATCGAGCTCAGACGCGGCAACGACTACTCGATCCTCGACACCCGTTCGCCCAACCTCACGTACAAGCCCGAGCGCCTGACGATGGAGAAAGGCGAAGCCTTCTTCACGCCGCAGGACCGCATCGGGCAGCTCACCATGCGCAACCTCGACATCGCCGATACGCGCGACAAGTTGCTCGTGTACGCGAAGGCCGGGCTGCTTTCCGCCGGCACGGGCACGGCGCTGCCCCAGCTTGAGGGAGACCCGCACGAGCCCGGGCGCAAGCGCCCCGCGGGCGGCGACTAGACGATCAGCGGCTCGGGCTCCAGCGACACGCCGAACTTCTCGCGCACCTTGTCCTGCACTTCGCGCGCGAGCGCGAGGATCTCGGCGCCGGTGGCGCCGCCGCGGTTGACCAGCACGAGCGCCTGCTTCTCGTAGACGCCGGCGCGGCCGCGGGTGACGCCCTTCAGCCCCGCCGCTTCGATCAGCCAGCCGGCGGCAAGCTTGTAGCGGCCGCCCGGCATCGGGTAGCTGACGAGCGACGGATGATGCGCGAGCAGATGATGATGCTGCTCGCGCGAGACGATCGGGTTCTTGAAGAAACTGCCGGCGTTGCCGAGCGCGGCCGGGTCGGGCAGCTTGCGGCGCCGGATCGCGCACACCGCGTCGAAGATGTCGCGCGCGGCCGGCGCTGCGACGCCGCGCGCTTTCAACTCGCTGGCGAGTTCGGCATAGCCGGTCACCGGCGTCCAGCGCTTCGGCAACGCCAGCGTCACCGACAAGATCACGCGGCGGCCGGCGAGCGCGGTCTTGAACGCGCTGTCGCGGTAGCCGAAGTTGCAATCGGCCGACGACATCGTCACCACGTCGCGCGCCTCGATGTCCCAGGCGTAAAGCGCATGAAAGCGCTCCGCCAGCTCCAGGCCGTAGGCGCCGATGTTCTGGATCGGCGCCGCCCCCGTCTGCCCGGGGATCAACGCGAGGTTTTCGAGGCCGGGTCGGCCCGCGTCGAGCAAACGCCGCACGGTCGCATGCCAGTTCTCGCCGGCGCCGACCTCGACGAACCACGCCCGCTCGTCCTCGCCGACCTCGCGCAAGCCAGGCACGTCCACCTTGACGACGACGCCGTCGACGTCGCGCGTGAACAGGATGTTGCTGCCGCCGCCCAGGATCAGCCGCGGAACGCCGCGCAGCCGCGGATCGTCCTCGAGCATCGCGAGGTCGGCGGCACTGCACACGCGGGCGAAGTAGCGCGCCCGCGCGTCGACCCCGAAGGCATTGAGCGCGCGGAGCGCGACGTTCTCTTCGAGCTCGATGGGCACGCGCGGATTATAGGAAGCGCCCCTCCATAGCCGCTCTCGGCAGAGCGAGGCGACCGCCCACGCAGCATGTCAAGGACCGGCCGTCGGCCGATCCGCGCCGAAGCAACGAACTGTGCGGCATGTACGTTGCTATTCGGATGGCCTACCGTTAACATGGTATACGCATGACGAGAGAAAAATGAAACCGCGTCTTCGTTCGTACGACCCGTTCGCGCGCCTGCCGACGCTTTCGCCTTCGGCGCGGACGAGTACGCCAAGCCAACCCGTCCGCCGCGCAACCGATGCGCGCGAGCGCTCGGTGCTCGAAACGCGTTATCCCGGGATCGCGCAAGCGATCACGCTGATGTGGGGCTACCCGGAGATGAACGACTACTTCCGCAAGCTCTGGCTCGCCGACGACAACCAGACGCCCATCGAGCCGGATGCGATGTCGGAGCTGATGCTGCTCGCGCAGGTGCATCTGCACCTCGTTCCGCAAAAGCCGCAACGCACATTGGCATCGATCTACGGGACCGCTTACGACACGCCGGCCAAGCGCGACGTGTGGGAAGACGTGAGCTGGCGCCGCTGAGCAGTCAGCGACGCGGCGCGGTCGCGAGGCCCTTGCTCCAACGGTCGTACAGCCGCGCCGCCAGCGCATTCATTCGGGCCGTTCGCGCGTGCACGTCGCGCAGCATCGCGGCGGCGTCCTGCACCGCCGGCCCCCCGTTGGTTCGCCGCTCGTGTTCGACTTCGGCGATCCACGTCTCGTCGGCGAGCCACGAGCGCACGAGCGCCGGCGTCATCTCGCAGTGAAACTGCATGCCGAGATGGGCGAAACCGCCGCGGTCGACCACGAAGGCCTGACGTCCGCAGAACTCGCTCGCAAGGAAATTGCGCGCGCCCGGCGGCAGCTCGAACGCGTCGCCGTGCCACTGGAAGAACTCGACCCCTTCGAGCGACTCGATGCCCAGCCACTCGGCGGCCATCCGCGTGTCGGTCACGCGCAGCGCGCCCCAGCCGATCTCCTTGAATGCACTGCGCGTCACGCGCGCGCCGAGCGCCTTGGCGAGGAGTTGTCCGCCTAGGCAGTGTCCGATCACCGGCACGCCAGCCGTATCGGCGGCGCGAATCAGTGCACAGACAGGCTCGATCCACGGCAGCGGATCGTTGACGCTCATCGGGCCGCCCATGAAGCACAGCCCGGCGAACTCGCGCGGATCGGCGGGAACCGGATCGCCGCGGTCGATGCGGATCAGCGCGTACGGCAGCGCGCGCTCGCGCAGCCAGGTTTCAAAGTAACCCGGACCGACGTCGCGATCGTGCTGGAAGATCGCGACCGGCCGCGCTCCGCCGTTCATCGCCGGAATCACGCGGCGGGGCGGACGCGGCGCGTCTCGCGCAGCACCTCGCCGAAGCGCGCACGGATCGACGCCTCGACGCCCGCGGCGTCGAGGCCGACGGATGCGAGCAGCCGGGCCGGGTCACCGTGATCGACGAAGCGATCCGGCAGCCCCAGATGCAGCATCGGCCGCTCGATGCCCAGCTCGTCGAGCACCTCGCGGCACGCACTGCCGGCGCCGCCCTGCACGACGTTCTCCTCCGCCGTGACCAGCGCATCGTGTGACCGCGCGAGCTTTTCGATCAAAGCGCGGTCGATCGGCTTGACGAAGCGCATGTCGGCGACCGTCGCGTCGATCGCTTCGGCGGCTGCGAGGGCGGGCTGAACCATCGAGCCGAACGCGAGGATTGCGATCCGCGCACCGGGACGCGCCGCCGACTCGCGCCGAATGACGCCCTGCCCGATCGGCAGCGTCTCCAGGGTGCGTTCGATCGCGGCACCCGGTCCGCTGCCGCGCGGATAGCGCACGGCGGCCGGTCCGTCGTGGCGAAACGCGGTCGTCAGCATCCGGCGGCACTCGTTTTCGTCGCTCGGCGCCATCACGACCAGGTTCGGAATGCAACGCAGATACGAAAGGTCGAACGCGCCGTGATGCGTGGCGCCGTCGGCGCCGACCAGCCCGCCGCGATCGAGCGCGAAGACGACCGGCAGATTCTGGATCGCCACGTCGTGAATCAACTGGTCGTACGCGCGCTGCAGGAAGGTCGAATAGATCGCGACCACCGGTCTCATGCCCTCGCACGCGAGCCCCGCCGCGAAGGTCACCGCGTGCTGCTCGGCGATGCCAACATCGAAGTAGCGGTTCGGAAACTCCTGCTCGAAGCGCGCGAGCCCCGAGCCTTCGCGCATCGCCGGCGTGATGCCGACGAGCCGCGGATCGGCAGCGGCCATATCGCACAGCCAGTCGCCGAAGACCTGCGTGTACGTCGGCTTGCCGGCAGCAGCCTTCTTGATTCCCTCCCTGGGGTCGAACTTGCCGGGGCCGTGATACAGCACCGGATCGGCTTCGGCGAGCTTGTAGCCGTGCCCCTTCTTCGTCACGACGTGCAGGAACTGCGGGCCGTCGAGCGCACGCAGGTTCGCGAGCGTCGGGATCAGCGAGTCGAGATCGTGACCGTCGATCGGCCCGATGTAGTTGAAGCCGAACTCCTCGAACAACGTGCCGGGCACGACCATGCCCTTGGCGTGCTCCTCGATCTTGCGGGCGAGCTCGAACAGCGGCGGCACCGGCTTGAGCATCTGCTTGCCGACGTTCTTGGCCGCCGCGTAGAACTTGCCGCTCATCAGCCGCGCCAGATAACGATTCAGCGCGCCCACCGGCGGCGAGATC
This sequence comes from Pseudomonadota bacterium, assembly GCA_040752195.1. Classification (GTDB taxonomy): domain Bacteria; phylum Pseudomonadota; class Gammaproteobacteria; order Burkholderiales; family Burkholderiaceae_F; genus DSNY01. The sequence goes on from JBFMFC010000003.1 coordinate 38,897, forward strand.
GACATGTCGTTGTCGTTCAGGATCACCAGCAGCCGGATGTTCTCGACGACGCCCGCGTTGTTCAGCGCCTCGAACGCCTGCCCCGCGGTCATCGCGCCGTCGCCGATCACCGCGATCGCGTGCCGCTTCTCGCCGAGGTTGCGCGCCGCCACGGCCATGCCGAGCGCAGCCGAGATCGACGTCGATGAGTGCGCGGTTCCGAACGTGTCGTACTCGGACTCGCTGCGGCGCGGGAACCCCGATATGCCGCCGAACTGGCGCAACGTCTTCATCGCCTCGCGCCGGCCCGTGAGGATCTTGTGCGGATAGGTCTGATGGCCGACGTCCCAGACGATGCGGTCGTTCGGCGTGTCGAAAACGTAGTGCAGCGCGATGGCGAGCTCGACGGTGCCCAGATTCGACGACAGGTGCCCGCCGGTCTGCGACACCGATTCGAGCACGAACGAGCGCAACTCGTCGGCGAGTTGCTTCAGTTGCGCGCGATCGAGCCGCCGCAGGTCGGCGGGCGATTCGATCGTCGGCAGGAGCGCTTCCATCGCGGGACCCCGCACCGCCCTCAATGCGAACGCAGCACGATGAAGTCGGCCAATTGTCGCAGACGCAGCGCCGGCGCGCCCAGACCGGCGACCGCAGCGAGCGCTTCCGCGCGCAGACGCTCGGCGCGCGACTTCGCCTCGGCGAGCCCGAGGACCGACACGTAGGTCGGCTTCGCCTGACGCGCGTCCTTGCCTGCGGTCTTGCCGAGGACCTCGGACGAGCCCTCGACGTCGAGCACGTCGTCGACGATCTGGAACGCGAGCCCGATCGCGCGACCGTATGCGTCGATCGCGGCAAGCGTCGGTTCGTCGCAGCGGCCGGCGAGCGCGCCCATCCGGACCGAAGCCCGCAGCAGCGCGCCGGTCTTCATCCGGTGCATCCGTTCCAGCTCCTCGGCGCTCATCGTCTGTCCGACCGCGGCCAGATCGATCGCCTGCCCGCCGCACATGCCCTCGGTGCCCGCCGCGTGCGCCAGCTCGCGCATCAGCGCGGCGCGCGTGGCGGGCGGCAGCGGCGCGTCGGCGAGCACCTTGAACGCCTCGGCCTGCAGCGCGTCGCCGGCGAGCATTGCGGTCGCCTCGTCGAAGGCGATGTGCACCGTCGGCTTGCCGCGCCGGAGCACGTCGTCGTCCATGCACGGCAGATCGTCGTGGATCAACGAATACGCGTGCACGTACTCGACGGCGAGCGCTGCGCAGTCGAGCGCAGCCACGTCGGCGTCGCTCACCTGTCCCGCCGCGTACACGAGCAGCGGCCGCACGCGCTTGCCGCCGTCCAGCGCTGCGTAGCGCATCGCCTGGTGCAGCCGCGTCGGAACGCAGCTCGGCGCGGGCAGCTGCAGATCCGCAGCGCGCTCGAAGCGCGCGAGCATCGACTGCATCCACGCGTCGAAGGAAAGCGGGTCGGCGGCGTGCCGCACCGCCGCGGCTGCGCTCACTGGCCGCCGCCCCTGAGTTCGGACGGCTCGAGCGGCTTGAGCAGTTCGCCGTCGAGCTTCTTGATCTCCTGCTCGGCCGCGGCGAGCTTGCCTTGGCAGTAGCGCGCCAGCTCGGCGCCGCGGCGGTACGCAGCGATCGAATCGTCGAGGGCGAGATCGCCCGCTTCCATCCGGCGCACGAGCGCGTCGAGCTCGTCGAGCGCCTGTTCGAAGGTGAGTTCCGTGACAGGTTTGGGTGAGGACACGCGCGCCATCGGCGGGAGTTCACGCAGCGAGAACCGGCGCCATTGTAGAGCAGCGTCGCGCGGCCTCCGGAGACGATCCGCTAGACTGCCGCCGACTATGCAGTCGCTCTGGATGGTGTTCGCGTCCGCCCTGTTCTCGGTGATGGGGGCGTGCGTCAAGCTGGCTTCACAGCACTACAGCGTCGCCGAGATCGTCTTTTACCGTTCAGCGATCGGCGCGGTGATCCTGTTCGCCTTCGTCCGCGCCAGCGGCGGGTCGTTGCGAACGCACGTGCCGTGGATGCACGTGAGCCGCGGCGCGGTCGGCACGTTGGCGCTGGCGCTGTGGTTCTTCGCGACCACGGTGCTGCCGCTCGGCACCGCGATGACGCTGAATTTCTCGTCGCCGCTGTTCCTCGCCGCGTTCGCGGTGCTGGCAGCGCTGCTCGCGGGCCGCAGCGTGCGCTGGCCGCTCGCGATCGCGGTGGCTGCGGGTTTCGTCGGCGTCGTCCTCGTGCTACAGCCGAGCTTTCGCGCCGACCAGGCGGTCGCCGGCATGGCCGGCCTCGTCTCCGGCGTGCTGTCGGCGGCCGCCTATTGGCACGTCAGGGAACTGGGCCGCCTCGGCGAACCCGAATGGCGCACGGTGTTCTATTTCTCGCTGTCGGGAGTCGCGCTGGGGCTCGCCGGCACGGTCGTCACGGGTTTCTCGTCGCATTCGTGGCGCGGCGCCGCGCTGCTCGCCGCCGTCGGCATCACCGCGACCGCAGCGCAACTCGCGATGACGCGTGCGTACGGCCGGGGACGCACGCTCCTCACCGCGAACCTGCAGTTCTCCGCGGTCGTCTTCGCGGCGCTGCTCGGCGAAGTCGTCTTTGCCGACCGCATTCCGACGGTCGGCTACCTGGGGATCGCCGTGATCGTCGCCAGCGGTGTGCTGGCCACGTTCGTTTCGGCGCGACCGGCGCATCCGGCGCCGCGCGCGCCCGTCGCCGAACCGAGCACTGAAAAGTGAACGCCACACTCGTCACCGTCGCCGAACTGCGGGCGCATCTCGCCGACCGCGACTGGTGCGTCGTCGACTGCCGCCACGACCTGATGGACTTCGCCGCGGGGCGGCGCGCGTACGAGGCGGGACACATCCCGGGCGCGACCTTCGCGAACCTCGAAGACGATCTGTCCGGCGACAAGACCGGCGCCAGCGGCCGCCATCCGCTGCCGAAACGCGAAGATCTCGTCGACGTGTTTCGCCGATGGGGAATCGACAACGGCACTCAGATCGTCGCCTACGACGCGCACGGCGGGCAGTTCGCCGTGCGGCTGTGGTGGCTCGCGCGCTGGCTCGGCCACGCGCGAGTCGCGGTGCTCGACGGTGGATGGCAGGCGTGGCTGGCGACGACCAACGAGTCGAGCACGGCGCTGCCGCAACGCGCGCGCGGCACGTTCGAGGCGCGCGCGCCGCTGGTCTCCGTCGCGACCGTCGACGAAGTGGTCGCCGCATGTGACGATCCGTCGACGCTGCTCGTCGACGCACGCGCACCGGAGCGCTTCGAAGGGCGCGTCGAGCCGATCGATCCAGTTGCCGGACACATTCCAGGCGCGGTCAACCGCTTCTGGCAGGCCAACCTCGCCGACCCGGCCGGCGGCCGACTCAAACCGCCGCAGCAGTTGCGCGCCGAGTTCGAGCAACTCCTCGCAGGCAGGGCCCCGCGGCAGATGATCGTCTACTGCGGCTCGGGCGTGACGAGCTGCCACCATCTGCTCGCGCTGGAGCATGCCGGGCTGCCCGGCGCGCGCCTGTACGTGGGCTCGTGGAGCGAGTGGATCGCGGATCCGTCCAGACCGGTGGCCAGAGGTCCTTAGCCCGACCGCGCCGCGCGCTGCGGGTTCGGCGCCCGTTCAGTGCGCGCGCAGCGCACCGGTGACGACGGCCGCGACCGCCACGCCGACCAGCACCAGGCCCACTTCGGGAAGCGAGCGCGCCAGCGACTGCCGGCGCATCATCTCGGGCAGCAGATCCGACAGCGCGATGTACATGAAGCTCGCCGCGGCGATCGCGAGCGCGAACGGCAGCAGCGACTGCGCGGCGTCGAGCACGAAGTAGCCGGTCACGCCGCCCGCCACGGCCGAAGCGCCGGAAAGAAGCTGAAAGACGAACGCGCGCCGCTTGGTGAAGCCGGCGTTCAGCAGGATCATGAAGTCGCCGACCTCGTGCGGAATCTCGTGCGCGAGCACCGCGAGCGTGGCGAGCACGCCGGCCGCCGGATCGAGCAGGAACGCGGCGGCGATCACCACGCCGTCGGCGAAGTTGTGAAACGCGTCGCCGATGAGGATCGGCACCCCGCCGCGCCGCGCCTCGTGCGCGTCGTGGCCTTGGACGTGATCGTGCGCGTCGCCTTCGTGATGGTGCGTGTGATGGATCAGCGCCATTTTTTCGAGAACGAAGAAGCCGAGCACGGCCACCAGCAGCACCCAGCCGAGTGCGGCGGGGTCGGCGCCGCTGTGGAACGACTCGGGCAGCAAATGCGTCGTTGCCACCGTCAGCAGCAGCCCGGCCGAAACGCACACGAGCTTGTCGACCAGCGACGAAAGCAGCCGGAAGCTCAATGCCGCGGCCAGCGCGATCGAACAGACGGTCGACAGGACGGTGGCGATGACGATGTAGCTCAGTGTCTGCATGGTCCTGGTTCGGCGCGGCAAAACAAAGGGGCGCGGCAATCGCCGCACCCCGCGGGTACTGCAACCAGTGTAGCGGGCTCGTCAAGCCCCGCGTCGCTCAAGTCAGGCCGTACTGCCTGAACCAGGCGAGCAGTCGCTTCCAGCCGTCCTCTGCCGCTTGCTTGCGATAGCTCGGCCGGTAGTCCGCGTGGAACGCGTGCGGCGTGTCCGGATAGATGACGAACTCGCACTTCGTGTTGCCGGCGGCCTTCAGCGCTTCGCGCATCTTCTCGACAGTGTCGTTCGGGATGCCGCCGTCGGCGCCTCCGTACAGGCCGAGGATCGGCGCCTTGATCTGCGCGACGACATCGAGCGGCGTCTTGTCGCCGGCGTGATAGGCGTGCGCGACCGGCCCGTACCAGGCCACGCCGGCGGTGAGCTGCGGGTTGTGCGCGGCGTACATCCATACGATGCGCCCGCCCCAGCAGAACCCGGTTATGCCGAGCTTGCCGGCCGCACCGCCGTTCTTCGCGGCCCATGCAGCCGTCGCGTCCAGATCGCCCATCACCTGCGCGTCGGGCACCTTGGCGACGACTTCGCTCACGAGCCTGGGGATGTCGGTGTACTTCGACGGATCGCCTTGGCGCGCGTACAACTCGGGGGCGACCGCGAGGTAGCCCTGCTTCGCGAGACGGCGGCACACGTCCTTGATGTGCTCGTGAACGCCGAAGATCTCCTGCACGACGAGCACCGTCGCGAGCCCGGTCTTGCCGGCGGGCATCGCGCGGTAGGCGGGCATCTCACCGTCCTTGGTCGGGATCTTCACTTCGCCTGCGGTCAGGCCTTGCGTGTCGGTGGTGATCATGGTCTGGGCGGCAACGGGGGTCACTGCAGCGGCAAATCCGGCCGCGAGCGAAGTCTTGACGAACCCGCGGCGGGTCAGTTCAAGCGAGGGGTTCAGGCTGTCGAGCTCTTCGCGAGCGCCGCGCACGGGCGTCTTTGCGTCGTCCATGTAACCTCCTGCAGTCAGCGGGTGTTGTCGGGAAGCGGCGCGGCAGTATGCCAGCGGGCAATCGCCGAGTGGCGGCCCGAGAATCCCCCGATCCCCTGAACGGGGGGCGCGCGCGAATGCGAAACGCGGAGCCGGCGCGCCGGTCGATCGGCGTGGCGGCTCCGCGGGTGCGGGTTTACCCGGTGGCTACTTCAGCGCCTGCAGCTTGTCGTAGGTCGCCTTGTCCCAGGTCGCGTCCGGCCCGTTGTGCAGCTTGACCACCGCCGCGCGGAACGGCGCGCGGTCGACGCGAATCACGGTCTTGCCGCGTTTCTCGAACTCGGCGCCGAGCCTCTTCTCGATCTCGATGATCTCGCCCGTCGCACGTGCAGCGGCCTCCTTCAGCACGGCCTCGAAGATCTTCTTGTCGCCGTCGGACAGCTTGTTCCAGGTCGGGCCGCCGATGATCGTGATCAGCGCGTCGGTGATGTGACCGGTCAGCACGATGTACTTCTGCACCTCGTAGAACTTCTTCGCTTCGATCGTCGGCAGCGGGTTCTCCTGCGCATCGACCGTGCCGTTTTGCAGCGCCAGATACACCTCGGCGAACGCGATCGGCGTCGGATTGGCGCCGACCGCGCGCGGGAACATCGTGTACAGCGGCGCGTCCGGCACGCGGATCTTCAGCCCCTTCATGTCCTCGGGCTTGTTGATCGGCTTGTTCGACGTCACGTGCCGCTCGCCGTAGTAGGTGATGGCGACGACCTTGTGGCCGCTCTTCTTCTGGTAGCCGTCGGCCAGTTCGGCGAACAGCGGGCTGGTGGAGAACGCCTTCCAGTGACTGAAGTCGCGGAACATGTACGGCGCGCCGCCGATGGCGATCGGTCCATACGTGCGGCCGGCGAAGAGCTGTCCCGTGTAGATGATGTCGACCGTGCCGAGCGTGAGTCCCTGGTTGATATCGGTCTCCTTGCCGAGCGTGGACGCCGGGAACACCTCGATCTGGTAGCGGTTGTTCGTGCGCTTGGCGATTTCGCCCGCGGCCCACAGCGCGGCCGTGTGATACGGCTCGGACACTTCGTAGACGTGCGCGAACTTGAGCTTGGTCTGCGCCTGCGCGATTCCGGCGGCGAGCGCCAGCGCGGCGAATGTCGTGAACAGCCTGGATCTCATCGGATGTCTCCTCCTGTGTGGCCTGCAAAAAGATCTTCCTGCCCGCCCCCGCCGACGGCGAGAAGCCGAGTCACATCACCGCGCCGACCTGCCACGGCACGAACTCCTGCTGACCGTAGCCGTGCAGTTCGCTCTTGCTTCTGCGGCCCGACGCGGTCTCGAGGATCAGGTCGAAGATGCGCGCGCCGACCTCCTCGATCGTCGCCTGCCCGTCGGCGATCTCGCCGCAGTTGAGGTCGATGTCCTCCGGCTGCCGGCGCGCGAGCTCGCTGTTGGTCGCCAGCTTCAGCGACGGCGCCGGTGCGCAGCCGTAGGCCGAGCCGCGGCCGGTCGTGAAGACGATCATGTTCGCGCCGCCCGCGACCTGGCCGGTGGCGGACACCGGGTCGTAGCCGGGCGTGTCCATGTAGACGAATCCTTTCGCGGTCACGGGCTGCGCGTACTCGTACACCTCGACCAGGTTGGTCGTCCCGCCCTTGGCAACCGCGCCGAGCGACTTCTCCAGGATCGTGGTCAGTCCGCCGGCCTTGTTGCCGGGCGACGGGTTGTTGTTCATCTCGCCGCGGTTGCGCGCGCAGTAGTCCTCCCACCACCTGATCCGCGCGACGAGCTTCTCGCCGACCTCGCGCGTGACCGCGCGCCGCGTCAGCAGGTGCTCGGCGCCGTAGATCTCGGGCGTCTCCGACAGGATCGCGGTGCCGCCGTGCGCGACCAGCCGGTCGACCGCGTTGCCGAGCGCGGGGTTCGCGGTGATGCCCGAATAACCGTCCGAGCCGCCGCATTGCAGCCCGAGCATCAGGTGGCTCGCGGCAACGGGCTGCCGGCGAACGCGATTGACGGCCGGAAGCATCTCGCGCACGAGCGCCACGCCGCGCGTGATCGCGCTGGCGGTGCCGCCGACATCCTGCAGGTTGTACGTGCGCAGCGCGTCGCCTTCGCGCAGGTTCTGCGCGCCGAGCAAGGCGCTGACCTGGTTGGCTTCGCAGCCGAGCCCGACGACGAGCACCGCGCCGAAGTTCGCATGCCGCGCGTAACCGCCGAGCGTGCGGCGCAAAATCGTCATCGCCTCGTCCATGTCCATGCCGCAGCCCGTTCCGTGCGTCAGCGCGACGACGCCGTCGACGTTCGGGAAGTCAGCGAGCGCCTCGGGAAACACTTCGCGGCGGAAGCGGTCAGCGATCGCGCGCGCGACCGTGGCCGAGCAGTTCACCGTCGACAGGATGCCGATGTAGTTGCGCGTGGCCACGCGCCCGTCGGCGCGGACGATGCCGTCGAAAGTCGCGGGCCGCTCGACGTACCGGGTCGGCTTGACGTCGGCGCAGAACGCATAGTCGCGCTCGAAAGCGCCGTGCTGCTCGCCGATGCCGAGGTTGTGCAGGTGGACGTGCTCGCCCGCGCGGATGTCGCGCGTGGCGAAGCCGATGATCTGGTTGTAGCGGCGCACGGCGGCGCCCGCGCGGATCGCGCGCGCCGCCACCTTGTGCCCCGCCGGCACGAGCCCGATCACGGTGACGCCCTCGCCCGGCAACGGCGTTCCCGACACGAGCTGCCGGCGCGCGATCACGACGTCGTCGTTCGGATGAAGGCGAAGGACGGGCGAGACTTCCGGGGCGGCGACGACTGCGGACATGTTCACACCTTTTGCGTTCCCTCTCGCCGGCGATGGCGAAAGGGAGAGGTTTCCTTACATCAGCACCCTGGGCAGCCACAGGCTGATCGACGGCACGTACGTCACGAGGATCAGGCTCGCCAGCAGCGGCAGCAGCCACGGCAAAATCGCCATCGTGGTGCGCTCGAACGAAAGCTTCGAAACGCGCGCGAGCACGAACAGCACGAGCCCCATCGGCGGGTGCAGCAGGCCGATCATCAGGTTCAGCACCATGACCAACCCGAAGTGCACCGGGTCGATCCCGAGCTGATGCACGATCGGCAGCAGCACCGGAACCAGGATCGTGATCGCGGCCGTGGGCTCCAGGAAGCAGCCGACGAACAGCATCAGCAGATTCGCGAGCAGCAGGAACATCCACGGATCGCTGGTGAACGCGAGCACCCATGCGGCGATCGACTCGGTCGTCCGCGTGACCGTCAGCATCCAGCCGAAGATCGACGCCGCGGCGACGATCAGCAGCACGGTCGCCGTCGTCTCGATCGTGTCCATCGACACCTTGACGAGCGTGCGCGCGCTCATCGTGCGGTACCACACCAGCCCGAGGAACAGCGCCCATACGCACGCGGCGATCGCGCCCTCGGTCGCGGTGAACACGCCCGAGGTCATCCCGCCGATCAGCAGCACCGGCGTGAGGATCGGCAGCACCGCGTTGAAGCGGAACTTCCGGTCGGCGACCAGCAGCAGCGCCAGCGCGGCCGCGACCGCGGCGCTTGGCATCGCACCGGCCTGGGTGGCGGCCCAGATCGCCACCGGAAACGCCGCGACGATCGCAAGCTCCAGCACTGCCTTGCCGAGCTTCGCCCACTGGAACCGCGTGTCGCTGCCAAACCCGCGCGTGTGCGCGTAGTAAGCGACGGTCGCCATCATCAGCAACGCCATCACAAGCCCGGGAAGCAGGCCCGCCAGAAAGAGCGCGCCGACCGACACGTTGGCGAACATCGCATAGATCACGAACGGCAGCGACGGCGGAATGATCGGGCCGAGCGTGGCCGACGCCGCGGTCACGCCGACCGCGAATTCGGCCGAGTAGCCGTGATCGCGCATCGCCTTGATCTCGATCGTGCCGAGCCCCGCCGCGTCGGCGATCGCCGTGCCCGACATGCCGGCGAACACCATCGACCCGACGACGTTGACGTGGCCGAGCCCGCCTTTGAGCCAGCCGACGAGCGCGAGCGCGAAGTTGTAGATCCGGTTGGTGATACCGGCCGAGTTCATCAGGTTGCCGGCCAGCACGAAAAACGGCACCGCGAGCAGCGGAAACGAATCGATGCCGTTGACCATGCGGTGGATCACGACGAAGTCGGGCACGTTGCCCGACACCAGCACGTAGATCAGCGACGAACCCGCCATCGCGATCGCGACGGGAACGCCCGCGCCCATCAGCGCGAGGAAGGTCAGCTTGAACCCGGCCGGTGTCATCGTCGCTCCCGTCTTTCGCCCGCCGTCACGCGGTCGCCTCGGGGGTTTCGTGCAGTTCGGGGCGTTCGAGCACCGATGCACCGCGCCGCCAGTTGGCCAGCGCGACCTGCGCCGCGCGCCAGGTCATCAGCGCGAAGCCGAACAGCACGACGGCATAGACGACCCCGATCGGCCAGTCGACGACCGACATCGGCTGCCCGCCGATTCGCATCATCAGCGCCGCGGTCAGGTACACCGCGTACGCGAAGAAGGCGATCCGCACGACGTCGACGAGCGTGGCCAGCACCCGCGTCAGCGGCTTCGGCAGCACGCGGTAGAAGAAGTCGACCTGGACGTGGTTGTTCTTGCGCACCGCGATCGCCGCGCCGACGAACACCGTGCAGATCAGCAGGTAGCGCGCGATCTCCTCGGTCCACGACGCCGAATCGTTCAGCGCGTAGCGCGTGAAGAACTGCAGGAACACCACCGCGGCGAGCAGCCAGAAGAACGCGAGCGCGATCCAGTCCTCGAAGCGGTAGATCCGCAGATCGACCGGCTGGTCATGCACGTCGAACGTGCCGTCGGCTGCCAGCACGTGTTTGTCGGTCACGCCCGTCTTCTCACTCACCTCTACTCCCCCGTCCGGCGGCCCGTGAACCCGGCCCCCGGTTCCGATTGAAGCTCACCTTGAAACGCTTGGCGGCCATGTCGAGATGCCTGCGCATCGCAGCGCGCGCCGCGGCGGGATCGCCCGACTCGATCGCCGCCAGGATCGCCTCATGCTCGGCGATCGCCGCCCGCCACAGCGCCGGCGTGTCGAAGTGGTGCTCGAGTCTCAGGAACAGCGGGCCCGTCCGCTGCGCCCACAGCGTGCGCACCAGCATCGCCAGCGCGCTGTTGCCGCTCGCGTCGGCGACGCACTCGTGGAAGCGCTGATCGCCTTCGAGCGGGACGACGTTGCGCCTGCCGTCGATGCGCATCGACGCGAGCGCCGCCTTCATCTGCCGCACCTGCGCCGCGCTCGCGTGGCGCGCCGCCTGCGCCGCGCATTCGGACTCGACCAGGCGGCGCGCGTCGATCAACTCGAACGGGCCCGAGTCGGGCGGCAGCGCCGGTTTGCCGGCGCGGCCGCCGGAGCGGCGCGACTGCGCGCTCGTCACGTACACGCCGGAGCCGATGCGAACCTCGACGAAGCCCTCGACCTCGAGCGCGATCAGCGCCTCGCGCACCGACGGGCGGCTGACGCCGAGTTGTTTGGCCAGATCGCGCTCCGGCGGCAGCCGCGATCCCGGCTTGAACTCGCCGCGCCTGATCAGCGCCGCGATCTGGTCAGCGATCTGGCGGTACAGACGGCGCGGTTCGAGGGCCTGGATCGGCATGCGGATCGTCGTCGCTTTGACTACGTGATTCGGCCGGGTTCGCGTCGTTTTCTGGACAAGTGCCGAACGCAGCCCTTACACTGGCCGCGCTTCGCATTGGTAAAGTGGTCAGGCCAATTGGCCGGCAGCTTCACACACGCGACCCGGCGGTGTCAAGGTCGGTCGCGCAACGACAAGATGGCGAAAGGGGGCGCTTCATGGCAGGTCGACTCGCGGGCAAGACCGCACTCGTTACGGCAGCGGGACAGGGGATGGGGCGCGCCGGCGTGCTCGCCTTCGCGCGCGAAGGCGCGCGCGTGATCGCGACCGACGTCAAGCCCGACCTGCTGCAGTCGCTGCGCGATGCGGCGGCAACGATGCCGGTGTCGACGCGCGTGCTCGACGTGCTCGACGACCGCGCGGTGCAGGCCTGCGTCGACGAAGTCGGAGCGGTCGACATTCTGTTCAACTGCGCCGGCTACGTGCACCAGGGAACGATCCTCGACTGCCGCGTCGAGGACTGGGACTACAGCTTCGATCTGAACGTGCGCAGCATGTTCGTGATGACCAAGGCGATGCTGCCGAAGATGATCGCGGCCGGCGGCGGCGTCATCCTGAACATGGCCTCGGTGCTCGGCGCGCAGAAAGCCGCGCCGAACCGGCTCGCGTATTCGGCGAGCAAGGCCGCGGTCGCGGGCTTCACTCGCGCACTCGCGATCGACCACGTCAAGCAGGGGATCCGCGTCAACTGCGTCTGCCCCGGCACCGTCGACACGCCTTCGCTCGAAGAACGGATCCGCGCCTTCGCCGACCCGGCGCAGGCGCGCCGCGACTTCATCGCGCGCCAGCCGATGGGACGGCTCGCCACCGCCGAGGAGATCGCCGAAACCTTCGTCTACCTCGTCTCCGACGAGTCGTCGTTCATGACCGGACAGGCGATCTTCGTCGACGGCGGGATGAGTCTGTAGCGAACCCTCTCTCCCCTGACCCTCTCCCGGTTTCCAGGGAGAGGGAATTCAACTGCGAGGAATTGCGAATGAAACTGCTCCGCTACGGCCCGAACGGCCATGAGAAGCCCGGACTGCTCGACGCCGACGGCAACATCCGTGATCTGTCGGGCATCGTCAGCGACATCGACTCGTGCGTGCTCGCGCCGAAGCGTCTGGCGCACCTGCGCAAGTTCGATCCGGCCAAGCTGCCGCTGGTCAGGGGCAGGCCGCGGCTCGGCGTGCCCTATGTCGGCATCGGCAAGTTCGTCGCGATCGGGCTGAACTACTCGGACCACGCCGCCGAAAGCAACATGCCGATCCCGAGCGAGCCGATCGTCTTCAACAAGTGGACGACCTGCATCACGGGGCCGAACGACGGCATCGTGATCCCGAAGAATTCGCACAAGACCGACTGGGAGGTCGAGCTCGGCGTGGTGATCGGCACGAAAGCGCAATACGTCGACGAGCGCGATGCGCTGAAGCACGTCGCCGGCTACTGCGTCGTCAACGACGTGTCGGAGCGCAACTTCCAGCTCGAGCGCGGCAGCCAGTGGGACCGCGGCAAGGGCTGCGACACCTTCGGTCCGATCGGCCCGTACCTGGTCACCTCGGACGAGATCGCCGACCCGCAGAATCTCGACATGTGGCTCGACGTCAACGGCGAGCGCATGCAGACCGGCAACACGAAGACGATGATCTTCGGCGTCGCATATCTGGTTTCGTATCTGAGCCAGTTCATGACGCTGCTGCCCGGCGACATCATCACGACCGGCACGCCGCCCGGCGTGGGCATGGCGATGAAGCCACCGCGCTTCCTGCGCCCGGGCGACGAGGTCCGGCTGGGCATCGCCGGGCTCGGCGAGCAGCGGCAGAAGGTCGCCGCGTACGGGCAATGACCGCTCGCCGCTTCGAGCCCCTCTTTCGTACAGGCGGGTGAGCGATGCGCGCCGTGGAAAAAGTCGATCACGCATCGCTCGCGAACTGGGGCGCAGCGTGCCTGCGCGCGGTCGGTTGCGGCGACGAGGACGCACGCACGGTCGCCGATGCGCTCGTGCAGACGAGCCTGTGGGGAATCGACTCGCACGGCGTCGCGCGGCTGCCGCACTACCTCGCGCGCATCCGCGCCGGCTCGATCGAACCGCGTCCGCGCTACACGGTCACGCGAACCGCGCCGGGCACGGCGCAGTTCGACGGCGGCCACGGGCTCGGCATCGCCGCGGCATTCGCCGCGATGGCGCTGGCGCAGACGCTCGCGCGCGAGGCGGGCGTCGGCGCGGTCGGTCTGTGCGAATCGACGCACTGCGGCGCGATCGGCCTGTACACGCGGCAGGCGGCGCGCGACGGGCTCGTCGGGATCGCGTTCACGCACGCCGATTCGATCGTCGCGCCGGCACGCGGCACGCGCAAATTCCTCGGCACCAACCCGATCTCGATCGCTTTCCCGCGCGCCGGCGGCGCGCCGCTGTGCCTGGACATGGCCACCAGCGCGATCCCGTGGAACCGCGTGATGAACGCGCGCCGCGAAGGCCAGCGGTTGCCCGCCGACGTCGCCCTCGACGAGCACGGGCATCCGACGCAGGACGCGCATGCGGCCGCCGCGCTCGTTCCGCTCGGCGGCGCATCCTACGGCCACAAGGGCTATGCGCTCGCGCTGATGATCGACCTACTGTGCGGGCCGCTCAACGGCATGGCTTTCGCCGACCGCATCGCGCCGATGTTCGGCGACCTGACGCAGCGGCGCCGTCTGGGCGGGTTGATGATCGCGCTCGACCCCGCGCGGTTCGCCGGCGGCGCGACGCTCGCACAGCGCGTGGCCGAGGTGGTCGACGCCATCCGCCGCCAGCCCGGCGACGTGCTCTATCCCGGCGAACCCGAGGAACGCGCCGAAGCGCAACGGCGCGGCGAAGGCATTCCGATCGAACCCGGGCTGCGCGCCGAGTTCGACGATTGGGCGCGACGCCTCGGCGTCGCACCGCTGCGATGAAGCCCGCACTGCTGCTGGTTTCGCCGATCCATGCGCCGACGCAGGCGCGGCTCGAGAGCGATTACCGCGTGATGCGCTGGTACGACGCGCCGGACCGCGCGGCGCTGCTCGAACGGGCCGCGCCCGAGGCGCGGGTGGCGGTCACGAGCGGCGGCGCCGGGATGAAGGCCGAACTGATCGATGCGCTGCCCCGGCTCGAGCTGATTGCCTGCTTCGGCGTGGGCGTGGACGCGATCGACCTGGCCGCCGCCCGCGCACGCGGCATCCGTGTCACCAACACGCCGGACGTGCTGACCGACGACGTCGCCGACCTCGCGCTCGGGCTGATCCTCGCGACCGTCCGGCGCATCGTCGCAGCCGACCGCTACGTGCGCGAAGGACGCTGGCTCAAGGGGCCGATGGCGCTGACCGGCCGCATGAAAGGCACCCGCCTCGGCATCGTCGGCATGGGCCGCATCGGGCAGGCGATCGCCCAGCGCGCGGCGGTCTTCGGCATGGACATCGCCTACTTCGGCCCGAATCCGAAGCCCGTGCCGTGGCGTTACGAAGCGGATCTGGTCGCCCTCGCGCGCGAATGCGCGGTGCTGGTCGTCGCGTGCCCCGGCGGCGAGTCGACTCGCGGGCTGATCGGCCGCGCGGTGCTCGACGCGCTCGGCCCGGCGGGCATCCTGGTCAACATCGCGCGCGGCTCGGTCGTCGACGAGGACGCGCTCGTGGCCGCGCTCGCGAGCGGACGCCTGGGCGGCGCCGGACTCGACGTGTTCGCCGACGAGCCGCGCGTGCCGGCCGCGCTGCTCGCGCTCGACAACGTCGTGCTGCAGCCGCATCAGGGCAGCGCCACGCACGCCACGCGCGGCGCGATGGGACAACTCGTCCTCGACAACGTCGAGGCCTTTTTCGCCGGGCGGCCGCTGCGGACGCCGGTGACCTGAACATGGAGGAGGTGCGATGTTCGCCGATCTGAAAGGCAAGGTCGTGCTGATCACGGGTGCCAGCACCGGTATCGGCGCGGCCGCGGCGCGCGCGTTCGGTCAGGCCGGCGCGCGCGTGGCGGTGCACTACCACGCGAGCGAAGCGCAGGCGCGCCAGGTCGCCGCCGACATCACCGCCGCGGGCGGCGCCGCGGCGCTTTTCCGCGCCAACGCCATGCAGCGCGACGAGCTGGTCCGGCTGGTCGACGAAGTGCTGCGGCACTACGGCCGCATCGACGTGCTGATCAACAACGCCGGCAACGTATTCGGGCGCAAACCCTTCGTCGACTGCGACGAGACCTTCGTCGACGAGATCCTGCAACTGAACGTGCGTTCGGTCGTCACGCTGTGCCGCGCGATCGTGCCGGTGTTCCGAAAGCAAAGAAGCGGCAACATCATCAACGTCACGTCGATCGCCGCGCGCAACGGCGGCGGGCCGGGGGTGGCGCTGTACGCGGCGACCAAGGGCTTCGTCAGCACGCTGACGCGCGGGCTCGCCAAGGAACTGGTCGGCGACAACGTCCGCGTCAACGGCGTGGCACCCGGCGTGATCATCACGCCGCTGCACGACCGGCACACGCCGCCGGCCACGCTCGACGCGCTGCGCGCGACGATCCCGATGGGGCGGCTGGGCACGCCCGAAGAGTGCGCCGGTGCGTTCCTGTATCTCGCTTCCGACGCGGCGAGCAGCTACGTGACCGGGCAGATCATCGAGGTCAACGGCGGGCAACTGATGCCCTGACCGCTGCCGCGGCGGTTGCGATCAGCCGCGGCCGACGAACGGCATCTTGGTCGCCATCACGGTCATCGAGAAGACGTTCGCCTCGAGCGGCAGGCTCGCCATGTGCAGCACGGCATCGGCGACGATCTGCACGTCGATCACCGGTTCGGGCGCAAGCCGGCCGTCGGCCTGCGGCACGCCCTGCGTCATGCGCGCGGCCATCGGCGTCAGCGCGTTGCCGATGTCGATCTGGCCGACGGCGATGTCGTACTTGCGTCCGTCGAGCGAAGCAGCCTTCGTCAGCCCGGCGATCGCGTGCTTGCTCGCGGTGTACGGCGCCGAGTTCGGCCGCGGCGCGTGCGCCGAGATCGAGCCGTTGTTGATGATCCGCCCGCCGCGCGGTGACTGATCCCTCATCACGCGGAACGCCTGCTGCAGGCAGAAGAAGGCGCCGGTCAGGTTCACGTCGATCACCTGCCGCCACTGGCCGACCGACAGATCCTCGAGCGGAACACCCGGCGCATTGGCGCCCGCGTTGTTGAACAGCAGGTCGACCCGGCCGAAGCGCGCGACCGCCGCGTCGAACAGCGCACGCACCGAGTCGGACTGGGTCACGTCCGTCGGCACCGCCAACGCGCGCTCGGCGCCCTCGCCGGCGAGCCGGATCGTCTCGTCGAGCGCGGCGGCGCGGCGGCCGGCGAGCGCGACCCGCCAGCCCGCGCGCAGCAGCGTCAGCGCGACCGCGCGGCCGATGCCGCTGCCGGCGCCGGTGACGATCGCAACGCCGACCGGCATCGCCGCGCCCTACTCCTTGACCGCCCCGGTCAGCCCGGACACGTAGTACTCGACGAAGAACGAATACAGGATCGCCACCGGCAGCGAACCGAGCAGCGCGCCGGCCATCAGCGAACCCCAGTGATAGACGTCGCCCTCGACGAGCTCGGTCACCACGCCGACCGGCACCGTCTTCACCTCGGACGAGGAGATGAACGTCAGCGCGTAGATGAACTCGTTCCACGACAGCGTGAACGCGAAGATGCCGGCCGAGATCAGCCCCGGCACCGCGAGCGGAAGCACGATCTTCGTGAGGATCTGCCAGCGCGACGCGCCGTCGATCAGCGCGCACTCCTCCAGCTCGAACGGGATCGAGCGGAAGTAGCCCATCAGCAGCCACGTGCAGAAGGGGATCAGGAACGTCGGATAGGTGAGGATCAGCGCCAGTCGCGTGTCGAACAGCCCCAGCTCGAACACCACTTTGGCGAGCGGGATGAACAGGATCGACGGCGGCACGAGGTAGGCGAGGAACACGCTGACGCCGACGTAGCGCGACCCGCGAAAACGCAGCCGCTCGATCGCGTACGCGGCGAGCAGGCTGCACACGATCGACAGGAAGGTCGAGACGACCGCGACCAGCATCGTGTTCCACAGCCAGTCCGGATAGGCGGTGTCGAACAGCAGCTTCTTGATGTGCGCGAGCGTCGGGTTGGACACCCAGAAGGGATTGCCCTCGCGCGACAGCAGTTCCTCGTTCGGCTTGAACGTCGTGATGCCCATCCAGTAGAACGGGAACAGCAGCACGAACAGGAACAGCGCGAGCGGTACGTAGACGGTCACCACGCGCCGCGGCACCGACTCGAGGTAGCGCATGCCCTGCGTGTCGACGACCTGCTCGCTGCTCGCCTGCGCACTCATCGAATCAATCCTTTCCGCCCTGCTGCCACGCGCGCCGCTGCAGGCCGAAGTACGAGAACAGGATCGCCGCCAGCAGGAACGGCACCATCGCGACCGCGAGCGCGGCGCCCTCGCCGAGCGCCCCCCCGGGGATCGCGCGCTGGAACGAAAGCGTGGCCATCAGATGCGTGGCGTTCAGCGGCCCGCCGCGCGTCAGCACGTAGATCAACTGGAAGTCGGTGAACGTGAACAGCACCGAGAACGTCATCACGACCGCGATGATCGGCGTGAGCAGCGGCAGCGTCACGTAGCGAAACTGCTGCCACGGCGTGGCGCCGTCCAAGCTCGCCGCTTCGTAGTACGACGGCGAGATCGTCTGCAACCCGGCGAGCAGGCAGATCGCGATGAAAGGCACGCCGCGCCAGATGTTGGCCGCGATGGTCGAAAAGCGCGCGTTCCACGGATCGCCGAGAAAGTCGATGTAGCGGTCGATCAGCCCGAGCTTGGTGAGCGTCCAGCTGATGACCGAGAACTGCGCGTCGTAGATCCACCAGAACGCGATCGCGCTCAACGCGGTCGGCACGATGAACGGCAGCAGCACGACCGCGCGGATCAGCGCCTTGAACGGCAGATGCTTGTTCAGCAGCAGCGCCAGCCACAGGCCGAGCGCGAACTTGATGACGCTCGCGACGACCGTATAAAAAAGCGTGTTGAACAGCGACAGCCGCGCCACCGAATCGCCGAACAGGAAGACGTAGTTCTCCAGCCCGACCCAGTGGCCGCCGCGGCCGACCTTTGTGTCGGTGAAGCCGAGCCATACGCCCAGGCCGAGCGGATACGTGAGAAAGAACAGCAGCAAGGCGCCGGCCGGCAGGATGAACAGCAGGCCGAGCGCGTTGCGGTTGTTCTGTAAGCGATTCAGGAGCGAGTTCACGTGTCTTGCCACGGATGCTTGGCGGAGCGTCCCCTCTGCCCGGAGCGGGGGAGTGGGTCAGGGCGAAGGTCTACGCGCGATGCGAAGACCCCCGCCCCGCCCTCTCCCCGCGAGCGGCGAGGGGCGTTCGATCACACCTTGTAGTAGCGCTCCGCCCGCTTCTGCGCGCGCTCGGCGGCTTCCTGCGGACTGCGCGCGCCCGACGCGGCCTCGGCGACCATGTTGACGACGATGAAGTCGGCCGCCGCGCCGGCCGACGCGTAGCCGAGCCGCCCCGCGTAGCCGATCGGCCGCATGATCTTCATCGCGTCGCGATACGGCGTGTGCTTCGGATCGACGGTCCAGATCGGATGTTTCTCGTATGCGACCAGCGGCTGCGTCACGTAGCCGATCGCGGCCTGCATCCACGGGCCGTACTGCTCCTCCTCCATCATGAAGCGGATGAACTCCTTCGCCGCGCGCGGATACTTGGTGTGCTTGAAGATCATCTGGTTGAAGAACAGATTGAGCTCCGTGGGCACGCCGGCCGGGCCGATCGGCATGTTGGCGTGGTTGATGTCGGCCGCCATCTCCTGCAGCTTCGGATCCTTGGACGTCTTGGCCGCGTAGTAGATCGAGATGCCGTTGGCGGTGACGCTGCACTGGCCGTCGAGGAACGCCTTGTTGTTGTTCGGGTCGAGCCACGACAGCGTTCCCGGCACGAAGGTCTGGTACAGCTCGCGCGCGTACTCGAGCGCCTTGATCGTCTGCGGGCTGTTGATCACGACGTTGTTCTTCTCGTCGACGAGCTTCGCGCCGTGCGCCCAGATCAGCCAGTGCGTCCAGACGTTGCCGTCGCCGGTGGCGTTGCCGAGCGCGAACCCGCCCGGCGTGCCCTTCTCCTTCAGCGCCTTCATCAGCTTCAGGAAGCCGTCGGTGTCGCGCGGGAACTTGTCGAAGCCGGCCGCCTTGACCTGGCTTTCGCGATAGACGAGCGCGTTGCCCGCGCAGCCGAGCGGCACGCCGATCCAGTTCTTGCCGTTCGGCCGCAGATACGCCTCGCACACCGGGTACCAGCCGCCGTACTTCTTGCCGAGGTACGTGCACAGGTCGGTGACGTCGACGAGTTTTTCCGGATACAGGTTCGCGTCGTCGTGCGTCGACAGGATGATGTCGGGACCGGCGCCGGTGTTGGCCGCCACCGCCGCTTTCGGCCGCACGTCCTCCCAGCTCTCGTTGTCGACGCGCACCTCGACGCCGTACTTCGCCGAGAACGCCTGTACGTTCTTCATGTACTGGTCGATGTCGCCCTGCACGAACCGGCTCCAGCGCAGCACGCGCAGCTTGGCGCCCTTCTCGGGCTGATTGCTCCACTGCGCCTCGGCATCCTTGATCCAGATCATCGGGCCGACGGTCGCCGCCGCCGCGACGCCCGCCGTGGTCTTCAGGAAATCGCGCCGCTTGCTCGTGCGGATGGATCTGCTCATGTCTCCTCCTTTGGGTGGGTGTGAGCCGTCGGGGGTTCAGGCCGCGAGGCGTTTGCCGCTCGCGGCATCGAAAACGTGGGCGCGCGCCCGGTCGGGCACGAGCACGATGCGGTCGCCGGGACGCACGTTCGTCCGGTCGCGGATGGTCGCGGTGATTTCCTGGCCGTTGCAACGGCAGTAGATCTGCGTGTCGGCGCCGGTCGGCTCGACGACGACGACCTCGGCCGCGAGCCCCTCGCCGCCGCCGACCGCCAGGTGCTCGGGCCGGATTCCGTACAGCACCGGATGCCCCTCCGCGGCGGCGACGTCGCCCGCGAGCGGCACGCGCCCGCCGTCGGCGAACGCGATCGAAACGGCGCCGCCGTTGCGCCGCACGGTGCCGGGCAGCAGGTTCATCGCGGGCGAACCGATGAAGCCCGCGACGAAGGTGTTGACGGGCCGGTCGTACAGCTCGAGCGGGCCGCCGGTCTGCTCGACGATGCCGTCGCGCATCACGACGATCTTGTCGGCCATCGTCATCGCCTCGATCTGGTCGTGCGTGACGTAGATCGACGTCGTCTTCAGCCGCTGATGCAGTTCCTTGATCTCGGTGCGCATCTGCACCCGCAGCTTGGCGTCGAGGTTCGACAGCGGTTCGTCGAACAGGAACACCTGCGGATCGCGCACGATCGCGCGCCCCATCGCGACGCGCTGGCGCTGCCCGCCGGAAAGCTGGCGCGGATAGCGGTCGAGCAGCTTGCCGAGCCCGAGGATCTCGGCCGCGCGGCCCACCTGCGCGTCGATCTTCGCGCGGTCGGCGCCCGCCAGCCGCAGCGCGAACGACATGTTGTCGCGCACCGTCATGTGCGGATACAGCGCGTAGTTCTGGAACACCATCGCGATGTCGCGTTCCTTGGGCGGGACGCGGTTGACGACGCGCTCGCCGATGGCGATCTCGCCGCCGGAGATCTCCTCCAGCCCGGCGATCATCCGCAGCAGCGTCGTCTTGCCGCAGCCCGACGGCCCGACGAGCACCGCGAACTCGCCGTCGGCGATGTCGACGTCGACGCCGTGGATCACGGTCGTTGCGCCGAAACGCTTCACGACGCTGCGTATCGCGACCTTGGCCATGTAGCTCTGTCTCCTCTGCCGGCGCTGCGCGCGCCGTGTCTGTCGTTGTGCACTTCTACCGCTGCGGGCTCTTCGTCCCTTCGATCACAGGATACATGGGGCGCCCCGTCTTCGCCCACTGCACGATGTTCAGCGCAGCCTTGCGCCGCAGCTCGACTTCGGCTTCGGCCGAATAAAACGCGCTGTGCGGTGTCAGCAGCACGCGCGGATGGCGGGCGAGCGGATGATCGGTCGCGAGCGGCTCGACCGGCAGCACGTCGAGCGCGGCGCCGTCGAGCGTCCCGTCGTCGAGCGCGGCGAGCAGCGCGTCGATGTCGACGACCGCGCCGCGCGCGGTATTGACCAGCACGCTGCCGCGCCGCATCCGGGCGAGCAGCCGCGCGCCGACCAGCCCGCGCGTCTCGTGGGTCAGCGGCACGTGCAGCGACACGACGTCGCTGCGCTCGAACAGTTCGTCGAGCCCCGCGCGCTCGACGTACGCCGGGAAGTCGCCGTCGATGATGTACGGATCGCACGCGAGCACGCGCGCGAAGCAGTCGCGCGCCAGGTGCGCAAAGCGCTTGCCGATGCGGCCAAGCCCGAGGATGCCGACGGTCAGGTTCGACGCGCGCCGGATCGCCCCCGGCGACAGGTAGCTCCAGCGGCCCGCACGGACGTCGCGGTCGTAAATGGTCAGATGCCGCAGCAGCGCGAGCGCCATCGCCAGTGCGTGTGTGGCGACTTCGCCCACGCCGTAGTCGGGCGAGTTGGCGAGCCAGACCCCGTGCCGCGCGCACGCCGCCGGGTCGACCGTGTCGTAGCCGGCGCCATACCGGCTGACGATGCCCAACCTTGGCAGCGCCGCGAGCACGCGCTCGGTCACCGGCGCGTACTGGACGAGCAGCGCGTCGCAGTCGCGTGCGGCGGCGATCACGTCGTCCTCGGTCCTGCACTGCGCCGACTCCAGCGTCAAGCCGGCCTCGGCGAAGATCGACTGCTCGAGCACGAGCGTCGGAAAGTCGAAGTCGGTGATCAGGGCTTTCATCGAGGAAGATGCTGGGTTCACCGCCGAGACGCGGCGCAAGGACGACTCGATGCCGCTGTCCGTGTGTCGGCAGTCGCTCCGTTGATGCCGCAAGACACGGCGATCTCAGTGATTGTCCTTCGGCACGTCCGCACCGCTCGCTCCGACCAGGAAGTCGAGATCGGCGCCGCGGTCGGCCTGCTGCACGTGATCGAAGTAAAGCTTCACGTAGCCGCGGCTCATCGGCGCCTGCGGCGGCTTCCATGCCGCCCTGCGCCGCGCGAGCTCTTCGTCGCTCACTTCGAGGTGCAGCCGGCGCCGCTCGACGTCCAGCTCGATCATGTCGCCGTTTTTCACCAGCGCGAGATTGCCGCCGGCCGACGCCTCCGGCGCGATGTGCAGCACGACGGTGCCGTACGCGGTGCCGCTCATGCGCGCATCCGAGATGCGCACCATGTCGGTGACGCCCTGGCGAACGAGCTTCTTCGGAATCGGCATGTTGCCGACCTCGGCCATGCCCGGGTAGCCCTTCGGGCCGCAGTTCTTCAGCACGAGGATGTCGTCGGGTTTCACGTCGAGTCGCTCGTCTTCGACCTTCGCGTGCATGTCGTCGCTCGTTTCGAAGACCACCGCGCGGCCGCGGTGCTTCATCAGCGCGGGCGTGGCGGCCGATGGCTTGATCACGGCGCCGTCCGGACACAGATTGCCGCGCAGCACCGCAATGCCGGCCTGCGCCTTGAACGGATCCGACAGCGGCCGGATCACGCGCCGGGTCCCGTCCAGATCCCAGCGCGGCGCATCCTTGTTGTTTTCCCAGATCGTTCTGCCGTTGACGGTCAGCGCATCCTTGTTCAGCACAGGGCCCAGCTCGCGAATCACCGCGGGTAGCCCCCCCGCGTAATAGAAGTCCTCCATCAGGTACTTGCCCGACGGCTGCAGGTCCACGAGGCACGGCAGGTCGTGGCCGAGCGCGTCCCAGTCGTCGAGCGAGAGCCGCACGCCGACGCGGCCCGCCAGCGCGAGAAGGTGGATCACCGCATTGGTCGAGCCGCCGATGGCGGCGTTGACGCGGATCGCGTTCTCGAAAGCCGCCCGCGTCAGGATCTTCGACATCACGAGATCCTCTTCGACCATCTGCACGATGCGGCGGCCCGCCATCCGCGCAAGCACGTTGCGCCGCGCATCGACCGCGGGGATCGCTGCGTTGCCGGGCAGCCCCATGCCGAGCGCCTCGACCATCGACGCCATCGTCGATGCGGTGCCCATCGTCATGCAGTGCCCGTGCGACCGATGCATGCAGCTTTCGGCCTCGAAGAAATCCGCCTGCGACATCGCGCCGGCGCGCACCGCCTCGCTCATCTGCCACACGCCCGTGCCCGAGCCCAGCTCACCGCCGCGGTACTTGCCGGACAGCATCGGCCCGCCGGAGACGCCGATCGTCGGCAGGTCCACGCTCGCAGCGCCCATCAGCAGCGCGGGCGTGGTCTTGTCGCAACCCATCAGCAGGACGACGCCGTCGAGCGGATTGGCGCGGATCGACTCCTCGACGTCCATGCTGACGAGGTTGCGGAACAGCATCGTCGTCGGCCGCATCAAGGTTTCGCCGAGCGACATCACCGGAAACTCGAGCGGGAAGCCGCCCGCTTCGAGCACGCCGTGCTTGACGTGCTCCGCCAGCACGCGGAAGTGCGTGTTGCACGGCGTCAGCTCCGACCATGTATTGCAGATGCCGATGACCGGACGGCCGTCGAACTGGTCGTGCGGCACCCCGCGGTTCTTCATCCACGAGCGGTAGATGAAGCCGTCGCGGTCGAGCCGGCCGAACCAGGCCTGGCTGCGGCGCGGTTTCGCGCCTTTGCGGTTCGAGCTGCCGCCGTTCGAGTCCGATCCTCCGGACATCGCGCTGTCTCCTCGTGTCGTCGTGATGTTGTCGCCGCGGTGGCGCGGCGCGCACGCACTGTAGCGTGCGGCCGCCGCGCGGGTCAAGGCTCGGCGGTCAAGTGGTCAGGCCAATTTTGCGCAACCGGCGCGGATGCCCGGTATAGTCGCGCCGGTCGGATTCCGGGACAGGAGGAAGCGTGAATCGACTCGACATGCAAGGTCGCGGCGCGATCGTCACCGGCGGCGCCGCCGGCATCGGACTGGCCATCGCGCGGCGACTCGCCGACTCGGGCGCGCGCGTGTCCATCTGGGACCGCGACGCCGGCGCGCTCGACCGCGCGCTGCAGGAACTCGGCGGCGGCCATCACGGGCACGTCCTCGACGTGACCGACGAGGCCGCCGTCGGCGCCGCTCGCGACGCGAGCATCGCCGCGCTCGGCCGCGTCGACGCGCTGGTCTGCAGCGCGGGGATCACCGGTCCGAACACGACGGTCGAGAGCTATCCGCTCGCGGCCTGGCGGCAGGTGATCGACATCAATCTGACCGGCGTTTTCCTGTGCAACCGCGCGCTCGTCGCGCACATGCGCTCGCACGATGGCGGAAAGGGTTACGGCCGCATCGTCAACATCGCGTCGATCGCGGGCAAGGAAGGCAATCCGAATGCGAGCGCGTACAGCGCATCGAAGGCCGCGGTCATCGCGCTCACCAAGTCGCTCGGCAAGGAACTGGCGAGCACCGGCATCCGCGTGAACTGCGTGACGCCGGCGGCGGTGAAAACCGGCATGTTCAGCCAGATGACGCAGTCGCACATCGACTACATGCTGTCGAAGATCCCGCTGGGCCGCTTCGGCGAGGTCGACGAGATCGCCGCGCTGGTCGGCTGGCTGTGCACCGACGAGTGCTCGTTCTCGACGGGCGCGGTGTTCGATCTGTCGGGCGGCCGGGCGGTGTATTGAGCCGTCGCCGACCCGCACGCGAAGTACGGCGAGGACATCGTTCGTTCCTTCAAGGACCGTAGATGCAGCGAACCGATTCAGCGACGGATCACGCGCCGCGCTACGCCGCAAACGCGCTGCTCGAGTGCGCGCGGGCGCTGCTTTTGCGCGCCGGCATGGCCGAGCCGCTCGCCCGCGACGTCGCCGAGGTGCTGCTCGAAGGCGATCTCCTCGGTCACGACACGCACGGCCTCGCGCTGCTCGCGCCGTATCTCGGCGAGATCGAGCGCGGGGCGATGCGGCGCGAGGGCAGCCATGTCGTCGTCGCCGAGCGCGCCGCCGTGGCGACATGGGACGGGCAGCGGCTGCCCGGCCAATGGCTCACGCGGCGTGCCGTCGATGCGGCCATCGAGCGCGCGCGGACCTACGGCACCGCAACGGTCGTCGTCCGGCGCAGCCACCACATCGGCTGCCTCGCCGCGTATCTGCCGCGCGCGACCGAACAAGGACTGGTGCTGTTGCTCGCGTGCTCCGACCCGAACGCGGCAAGCGTGGCGCCGTTCGGCGGCACGCGCGCCTTCGTCACACCGAACCCGCTCGCTTGCGGCTTTCCGACCGCGGGCGACCCGGTGCTGATCGACATCTCGGCTTCGGTCACGACCAACGGAATGAGCGCGCGGCTGCACCGACAGGGTCGCAGGTTTGCGCATCCGTGGCTGATCGATGCGAACGGCGACGCAACCGACGATCCGGCAACGCTGTTCGCCGATCCGCCCGGCACGATCCTGCCGCTCGGCGGGCTGGAGGCCGGACACAAGGGCTACGGCCTTGCGTTGACCATCGAGGCGCTGACCGCGGGGCTGGCCGGCTTCGGCCGCGCCGATCCCAAAGAAGGCTGGGGAGCGACAGTGTTCGTCCAGGCACTCGATCCCGCCGCGTTCGGTGGGGCAAACGAATTCGTTCGCCAGGCCGAGTGGCTGCGCGAAGCGTGCCGCTCGAACCCGCCGCGGCCGGGTGTCGACCGCGTCCGTTTGCCCGGCGAGCGCGGGCTCGCGCGCCGGCGCGAGCAGCTTGCGCACGGCGTGGCGTTGAACGCCGAGATCCTGGCCGCGCTGGCACCTTGGGCCGACCGCTTCGGCGTCGCGCTTCCGGCCGCGCTGTAGCCGTCTGGCGGGCGCAACGCGCGGCGCCGGGCACGAGGCGCGATCGCGGCTTCGCCGCGAAAAGCGCCACGGCAAGCCAGGGCCTATCTCGCGGCACATCGATCTGTGTGCTCAAATTCGCGCTTTCGTTTTCGCAGGTCTGAGGGGTGTGCATGGAACAGCTCGTCGCCCGCTTCCGATCGCTCGTGCCGGCGGTCGACTACTGCTCGATCCGCGTGGTCGACGAAGACACCGAGATCGTCTCGGTGCGGCAGGACGTTGCCGAGCCGGTGCAGGCATCGCGCGATCGCGGCGCGATGATCACCATCGCCGTCGGCGATGGCGTCGGCTACGCGGCGACGAGCGATCTGTCGGACGCGGGGCTGAAGGACGCGATCGCGCGCGCCCACGAGTGGGCGCGGCTCGCGCGCGGCCGCTCGGTCTTCGAGGGCGCGTCGCCCGCGCTGCCGCGGCCGATCGGCCGCTACGCCACGCCGGTCGCCAAGCCGCTGCGCATGAGCAAGGCCGAGCGGCTCGATCTGCTGATGCGCGAATCGACCGCATGCAAGATCGACAGCCGCATCGTCGACTGGGCGGCGATGCTGTGGACCACGCGCACTCGCCAGCTCCTCGCCACGGCCGACGGCGGCGAGACGTTGCAGGAGTGGGAGTTCACCGTGCCGGGGCTGCACGTCACCGCGCACGCGGACGGCGTGACGCAGACGCGCTCGTGGGGCGGCCGCTACAACGGCTACTGCCAGCAGGGCGGTTTCGAGATCGTCGAGCGCTCGGGCTTCGTCGGCAGCGGGCGTCTCACCGCCGAGGAAGCGCTGCAACTCGTCGCCGCGCCCAACTGCCCGAGCGGCACGATGGACGTGGTGCTGATGCCCGACCAGATGATGCTGCAGATCCACGAGTCGATCGGGCACCCGCTCGAGCTCGACCGCATCCTCGGCGACGAGCGCAACTACGCGGGAACGAGCTTCGTCACGCTCGACATGTTCGGCAGCTATCGATACGGCTCGCCGCTGCTGAACGTGACCTACGACCCCACGCGCGCCGAGGAGTTCGCCACCTTCGCGTTCGACGACGAAGGAACGCCCGCGCGGCGCGAGTACCTCATCCGCGACGGCGTGCTGCTCCGTCCGCTCGGCGGAACCAGCTCGCAGCAGCGCGCGCGCCGCCGCCGCGCCGACATCGGCGGCGTGGCGACCACGCGCGCGTGCAGCTGGAACCGGCCACCGATCGACCGCATGAGCAACGTCAACGTCGAACCGGGCATGAGCACGCTCGACGAGATGATCGCCGTGACCGAACTCGGCGTGCTGATGAAAACCAACCGCTCGTGGTCGATCGACGATTCGCGCAACAAGTTCCAGTTCGGCTGCGAATGGGGGCGAATGATCCGCAACGGCCGGCTCGCCGAAGTCGTTCGCGATCCGAACTACCGCGGCGTGAGCGCCACGTTCTGGCGCTCGCTCGCGATGGTCGGCCGCCCGGAGACGGTCGAAGTGATGGGCACGCCGTACTGCGGCAAGGGCGAACCGAATCAGGCGATCCGGGTCGGCCACGCGAGCCCGGTGTGCCGTTTCACGAACGTCGACGTCTTCGGCGCGGAGAAGTAACCGCGCGCCCGCCGCCGCAGCGTCGAGGACTCGCCGACTCGCCCGGTGCTCCCCATGGTCAACCACCGACTCTCGATCAGCCGATGAAGCAACTCTTCCTTGAACTCGCCGACCACGCGATCGCGCAGCTGCGCGGCGACGAGGTGCTGCTCGCCAACTTCGCCGGCGAGGAAACCGACTTCGTGCGCTTCAACCGCGCGCAGGTGCGGCAGCCGATGAGCGTGCGCCAGGCGCAGTTGACGCTGTCGCTGATCGAGTCCGGCCGCCGCAACAACGTGACGCTCACGCTCAGCGGCGACCCGTCACAGGACCGTGCGCGCGTCACCGACGCGATCGGCGCACTGCGCAGCGAACTCGACGTGCTGCCCGCGGATCCGTATCTGCTGTATTCGACCGCGTCGACCGTATCCAACCGCGAGGACCGCGGCCGCCTGCCCTCGCCGGCCGAGGCGATCGAGCAGATCACCGCCGCCGCACGCGGCACCGACCTGGTCGGGCTGCTTGCGAGCGGTCCGATCTACCGCGGCTTCGCCAGTTCGATCGGCAGCCGGCACTGGCACGCGGTCGACGCGGTGCTGTTCGACTGGTCTCTGTATCACGAGGCCGACAAGGCCGTGAAGTGCGCGTGGGCAACCAGCCGCTGGGACACCGCGGAGCTCGCGCGCCGCATCGATGAAGGGCGCGCGCAGCTCGCGCACCTGGCCCGACCGGCGCGCACGATCGAACCCGGCGAGTACCGCGTCTACCTGGCGCCCGCCGCGGTCGACGAACTAACGCAGATGCTCAACTGGGGCGGCGTGTCGGCGAAAGCGCAGCGCACCAAGCAGAGCTGCCTGCAGAAGCTCGTCGACGGCGAAGCGACGCTGTCGCCGCTCGCCACGGTGCGCGAAGATACCGCCGGCGGGCTCGCGCCCGCGTTCGACGAAGCCGGCTTCACGCGTCCGCAGTCGGTCACGCTGATCGAGCAGGGGCGCCATGCCGGCAGTCTCGTCAGCCCTCGCACCGCCAAGGAGTACGGCATCGCCACCAACGGCGCAGGCGAAGACGAAGCGATGCAGTCGATGGCGATGGACGGCGGCCTGCTGCCCGAGGCGCACGCGTTGTCGGCGCTCGACACGGGCCTGGCGATCGGCAACCTGCACTATCTGAATTTCTCCGACCGTCCGGGCGGCCGCGTCACGGGGCTGACGCGCTTCGCGACGTTCTGGGTGGAGAAGGGGCAGATCGTCGCGCCGGTCAACGTGATGCGCTTCGACGACACGCTGTACCGGATGCTCGGCTCCCACCTCGAAGCGCTGACGCGCGAGCCGCAGTGGACGATGGATACGCGCACTTACGGCGCGCGCTCGGTGCAGACCAGCCGCGTGCCGGGGGCGCTGCTGACCCGCATGGCGTTCACGCTGTAGACACCTGCCGTCGGCCGCGCCGTCGATGCGACTCATCGCGACGCGCAGCGTGTCAGATCGCGGATCCGCCGGGAAGCCGACACACGATCAACGACCGCGTGCGCCGACCCTCATCGTCGATGCCGAACTCCGCCGCCGGCGCCGAAGTGGCGTCTGAACCCGCGCCCGACGCCCGCCAGCGCGCCGCGCTGCTGCTCGCGCTCGCGCTGATCCTCGTGTGGGGCGCCAACTTCTCGGTGCAGAAGGCCGTGTTCACGGCGCTGAGTCCCGGCGGGTTTCTGTTCGCGCGCTACCTGATCATGCCGCTGTGCGCGGTGGCGCTGCTGTGGCAGCGCTACGGCCGGCGCTGGCCGCGCCCGTCACGCGACGAGTGGTGGGCGCTCGCGCGGCTCGCGCTGCTCGGACACGTACTGCACGTCGGGCTGGTGACTTTCGGCATCCACTGGTCGACGGCATTTTCCAGCTCGCTGATCCTGGCGTGCGGCCCTGTGTTCACGCTGCTGATCCTGCGGTTCGCCGGCACCGAGCGGCTGACGCGCGCGCAGGTTGCAGGGGTGGCGGTCGCGTGCGCCGGGGTGCTCGTGTTTCTTTCCGACAAGCTGCTCGGCGCGCAGTGGCGCGCGAGCGGCGGCGACCTCGTGCTGCTCGTCGCCGCCGCGTTCTTCTCCGCGTACACGGTCGCCGCCAAGCCCGTGTTCGAGCGGCACGGCGGCGTCGTAGTGATGGCGTATACGACGCTGATCGGTTCGGTGCCGCTGGTGCTGCTGTCGGCGCCGGCCGGTCTGGCGGTCGACTGGTCGGCGGTGACGCCGGCGATCTGGGCCGGACTCTTGTGGGCGGTGATCGTCTCGGCCTTCGTCGGCTGGATCGTCTGGGGCTGGGTCAACGGCGTGCGCGGCGTGGCGCGCACGGCGCCGCTGCTGTACCTGATGCCGCCGGTCGCGGGCGTGGTTGCGTGGCTCGCCACCGGCGAGGGTTACACGCCGATCAAACTCTTCGGCGCAGCGGTCACGCTCGGCGGCGTCGCGCTGGCGCAGTTCGCTCCGCGCGGCAAGCGCGCGGCGCCGCCGGAGAGCGTGACGGTCGTCGACTAAGCGCAGGGCGATCGTTCGCTGCGCGTCAAGAGCCGATCGTCCGAATCGCCGAAATGCGGGACGACCGTTAGCGTCGTCGCCTCCACAACGCCCGCGATCAGTCGCCGCTTTTTGGGGCGACCGCACCGGCTCGCCGCGCTGCGCGTTTGGCAAGCGCTCCGGTGCCGGAAATCGCGCCGCTTTTCGCCGTTTTCACGGCGACGATGCGCATGCACGATCGACTCGTGGCGGCCTCGGCGCGGACGCACTGCCGCCCGGCTTCCGAGCGCAGCTCGTCGACCGTTGGTCGACGTTTCGCCGCCGTTCGGATTGCCGGGGGTCAGCACACCCGCGCAGCGTGCCGATGACATGAAGGCCGATGGTGCGGAACTCACAGCCATCGTCGGCCGAGTCGGAGAAGCAATGAATCGCAGCCGGGCATTTACCTTGATCGAAGTCCTGATCGTGATGACCGTGCTCGCGATCCTGGCGAGCATCGCGATCCCGATGTACTCGCGCTACGTGCAGCGCGGGCAACTGGTCGAGGCCACGCAGGCGCTGTCGGAGTACCGCGTGCGGATGGAGCAGTTCTTCCAGGACAACCGCACCTACCAGAACGCAGGCGGCGCCTGCGGCGCAGCGGCGCCCACGGGGCTGCAGAACTTCGGATTCGCCTGCGTGGTCAACGCCGGCGGCCTGGCCTACACCGCGACGATGACCGGCAACGGACCCGTCGCGGGTTTCGTCTACACGATCAACCAGGCCAACGTGCGCGCGACCACCTCGCTGCCGGCGAGCTGGGGCGCGCTGCCGCCCGACGCGGGGACGCGCTGGGTGACACGATGAAGCGTTGGTCGCGCCCTGCTGCGCTGTGCCGGCAGCGTGGCATCAGTCTGGTCGAGATCGCGGTCGTTCTCGCGATCCTCGCGCTGCTGCTGACGCGGGCCGTTCCGACATACTCGACATGGCTGCGCAACACGCAGATCCGGACGGCGGCCGAGTCGATGCAGAACGGGCTGCAGTTGGCGCGCGCCGAAGCGATCCGCCGCAACCGCAGCGTCCAGTTCGCGCTCGTCGACGCACCGGCCACCGGCTGGACGGTCGGCTGCGTCAACCCCGTCGACAGCGGCACGGCCGGCGTCGAGGATCCGGGCGATTGCCTCGCGACGATCCAGGCGCGCGCGGCGGCCGACGGCAGCGAGCGCTCGACGGCGGCCGCCGTACCGGCGGGCGCGCGCGTCGTGACCTTCGATTCGATCGGCCGCGTGCGCGCCAACGCCGACGCCTCGCCGACGCTCGCGCGCATCGACCTCACCGACCCCGATCTGGACCCGACGCAGGCGCGGCCGCTGCGGGTCACGATCGACGCCGGCGGCGGCGTCCGCATGTGCGACCCCGCACTGCCGCCGTCGGACCCGCGCGCCTGCTGAAGCGCCACGCAAGCTCCGGAGTTAAACGATGCCGACGAAACGACTGCAGAAAGGACTCTCGCTGGTCGAGGTGCTGGTCGCGCTGACGATCTTCGCGTTCGGCGTGCTCGGACTGCTGGGCATGCACGCGACGGCGCTCGCGACGTTCAGCGACGCCAAGTACCGCGCCGACGCGGCGCTGCTCGCCGACAGCCTGATCAACCAGATCTGGATCGATCGCGTCAACCTGCCCGCGTACGCGTACAGCGGCGGCAGCGGCGGCGCCGCGGTCAGCGCGTGGGTCACGAACGCCGTGAAGGCCGCGCTGCCCGCGGCCGATGCCGTCGTCGCGGTCGCCGGCTCCCGGGTCACCGTCACGATCACGTGGGTGCCGCCGGGCGCGGCTCAGCCGCGCAGCCACGTCGCGGTGGCCACGATCCAGGAGCCGTGAGCATGACGCTTCGCCGGCGCAAACAATCGGGCGTGTCGCTGATCGAGCTGCTGGTCGCGGTGACGATCGGGCTGTTCGCCACGCTGGCGATCACGCAGTCGTTCGCGATCTCGGAAGCGCATCGCCGCACGGCGACCAGCGGCGGCGACGCCACGTTCAACGGCGCGCTCGCGCAGTACACGATCCAGCGCGACGCCCGCATGGCCGGCTACGGCATCAACCATCCGGTGCTGCTCGGCTGCAAGATCCTCGCGTACGACGAAGGCGTGTCGCCGCCCCGCACCTTCAACTTCTTTCTCGCACCGGTCGTCATCACGCAGGGCGCCGGCACGGCGCCGGACGAGATCACGATCACCTACAGCAGCACCGACACGCTGCCGGCGCCGATCGAGCTGACGCAGGACCTGCCGACGCCCGCGGCGAACTATCACGTCAAGAACGCCTTCGGTGTCGCCGCCGGCAACCTGCTCGTGTTGGCCGAGGGCGGTCTCGACTGCACGCTGTCGGAGGCGACCAATACGCCGAGCCTCGCCGCGCCCGGCAACCAGGACATCATCATCCACAACAGCGGCAACTACACCGACGCTTACGGCAGGCGGGTCGCGGCGCGCTACAACAAGCCCGGCGGGCTGGGACCGAACTACACGAGGAACGCGATCCTCTACAACCTGGGCCCGGCGCCGATCGTCAGCCGCTACTACGTCGCCGGCAACGAGCTGCGGGTCGACCAGCTGATCAGCAACACGACCGGCGCGCGGGTCGCGCCCGAGATCGTCCAGCTCCAGGCGCAGTACGGCCGCGACACCGACGGCGACGGCATCGTCGACACGTGGACCGAGGCGACGCCGGCCACGCCGGTCGAATGGTCGCGCACGCTGGCGCTGCGCTTCGCGATCGTCGCGCGTTCGGCGCTGCCCGAACGCGAACGAGACGCCGCCGGCGTGTGCACGACGACGACCGCCGCGCCGACCTGGGCCGGCGGAACGCTCGACGTGACGACGCTGCCCGACTGGCGCTGCTACCGCTACCGCGTGTTCGAGTCGACGACGAGCCTGCGCAACCTGATCTGGAGGCCGGCATGAGCGGGGCGCCACGCGCATCGCGGCAGCGCGGCTATATGGTGCCGGTGGTGCTGGTCGCGCTGGTGGCGATGCTGGTCTCCGGCATCGCGCTGGTGCGTTCGATGGACACCAACACGCTGATCACCGGCAACCTGGCGTTCCGCAACGCGACCGTTCACTCGGCCGACGTCGGCGTACAGAGCGCGGTCGCGTGGCTGACCGCGAATGCGGGATCGGCGGTGCTGAACTCGAACGCGCCCGCGAGCGGTTACTACGCCGTGGCGATCGAACCGAACTGGGACGACAGCGCCTACTGGGCGCAGTGCGCGAGCTGCACCGTGACGCCGGCCGCCGGCGACGCGGCGGGCAACACGATCAGCTGGGTCGTGCATCGAATGTGCACGGCGCAGCTCGACCCGAACGACCCGAACAACCTGTGTTCGCGGCTCAGCGCGAGTTCGCCCGGCGCGAGCGGCGGCAGCTTTTCCAGCGATGCGACGAACTTCAGCGGCACGGCCCAGCACTACTACCGGGTCACGGTGCGCGTGCTGGGGCCGCGCAACACGAGCACGCTGGCGCAGAGCTTCGTGGTGCTGTGAGGTGAACGCCATGCCGAGTCGTTCAAGCGCAACGGTTGTCGCAGCGGTGCTGCTGCTGTCTGCATCGGCCGCAGCGGCGGCGACGACGGACATCGCAACGGATCCGCTGGCGCGCTCGCAGTCGAGCAGCGTCAAGCCGAACGTGATGCTGATCGTCGACGATTCGGGCAGCATGGGCTGGCGGCACATGCCCGACTACGTCAACGACACCAACGTCGACAAGCCACGCTGCAGCGACTCGACGTGCAGTTCGACCACGTCGACCGGCGTCGAAGGCAATCCGCCCTGGTACGCGTCCGGATTCAACCGCCTCTACTACGACCCGCAGGTCACCTACAGCCCGGCGGTCGACGCGACCGGCGCGTCGATGCCCAGCTACGGCGCGCCGTGGACGGCGGTCCCGGTCAACGCGTACGAGACGCCGTCCGCGACGATCAACCTCGCGAGCGCGTACCCGGAACTGGTCTACTGCAAGAACGCCAACGACGATCCTTCGTCGGCCAACTGCCGGCGCAACGGCATCGACACGGCCAACCCGTTCCTCTACAACACGGCTTCCGCGGCCAACGGCTATCCCGATTCGACCGCCAGCGGCGGCTACCGCTTCCCGGTCACGCGGCTCGGCAGCCCCTACTACTTCGACATCGTTCCGGTCGAATACTGCAGCGACGAGCGGCTGACGAGTTGCGTCCTTGCGTCCGCTCCGTCCGCGGCGTACCCCTACCCGGCGCCGGTGCGCTTCTGCCAGAGCGCCTCCGACGCGAGCAGTGCGTCGGCCGTCAGCGGCAACGTTGGCGGTTCGCCGCGCTGCCAGGAGAAGTACGACAGCGCGCACACGCGGCCCCGCTACGGCAAGTTCCAGCGCGTCGACATCAAGCCAACCGTTTCCACGTACGGCAACCGGCCGAACCGCACCGACTGCGCTGCGCGGCCCGTCTGCACCTATGCCGAGGAGATGACCAACTTCGCCAACTGGTATGCGTACTACAGCACCCGGCTGCAGACGATGAAGACCGGCGTGGGCCAGGCGTTCAAGTCGATCGACGGCCGCTACCGCGTCGGCGCGATCACGATCAGCCCGGGCACGCGCGTCAAGGGATCGAACTACGTGCCGATCGACACGTTCGACGGCATGCAGCGCGTCGACTGGTACAAGACCTTCTACAAGATGGCGCCGTCCGGCTACACGCCGCTGCGCGAAGCGCTGTCGCGCGTCGGACGCCACTTCGCCGGGATCACGTCGGGCATCAACGACGGGATGAACGAGGATCCGGTGCAGTACTCGTGCCAGCCGAACATCGCGCTGCTGACGACCGACGGCTACTGGAACAACAACGCCGGGCAGCGTCTCGACGGATCGCCGATCGGCAACGTCGACAACGTCGACAGCGGCTACTCGACGCGCGCGTACGGCGCGTACGACGGCGGCAGCGCCACCAACGCGAGCGACACCCTCGCCGACGTGGCGCTGTACTACTACCAGACGGACCTGCGCCCGGCCGGGGCGAAGGGCGCACTCGGCACCGACGTCAGCGCCAACAACGTGCCGACGACGACGAAGGACACGAACCCGGCCCAGCACATGGTCACGTTCACCGTCGGCCTCGGCGTGGACGGGATCATGAAGTACCGGCCCGACTACGAGACGGCGACGGTCGGCGACTTCTACAACATCAAGAGCGGCAACAACACGTGCCCGTGGACGAACGGCACCTGCAACTGGCCGAAGCCCGCCGCCAACAGTCCGACCGCGATCGACGACCTGTGGCACGCCGCCGTCAACGGCCGCGGCCGTTACGTCAACGCGCAGGACGCCCGTTCGCTGTACCAGGGCATCGCCAGCGCGCTCGCCGAGATCAAGACGGTGACGGGCGCCGCGGCGGCGTCGGCGACCAGCAGCCCGAACGTCAGCTCGACCGACAACGCGATCTTCAGCTCGACCTATCGCACCGTGAAGTGGGACGGCGAGCTGGTCAAGCAGTCGATCGACATCATCACCGGCAAGGTCCTGCCGACGGTCGTCTGGTCGGCGGCGACGCAACTGAACGCTGCGGTGGGGCCGGCGAGCGACAGCCGCACGATCTACACCAACGTCGGCGGCGCGCTCAAACCGTTCGCCTACGCCGATCTCGACGCGGGCGCGCGCGCGTACTTCGACAACCAGTGCGCGAAACTCTCGCACTGCGCCTCCCTCGCGGCGTCCGACGCAGCGATCGCCAACAGCGGCACAGCGCTCGTCAACTATCTGCGCGGCCAGCGCGGCAACGAAAACGGCGCCTTCCGGCTGCGCGAGTTCGTGCTCGGCGATCTGGTCGGGTCGCGCCCGGCTTTCGTCCGCGAGCCGCGCCGCAACTACGGCGACGGTGTGACGCCTTCGTACTTCGACTTCAAGAACGCGAACAAGTCGCGCCAGGCGGTGATCTACGTCGGCGGCAACGACGGCATGCTGCACGCGTTCGACGCGGCCACCGGCGCCGAGTTGTGGGCGTTCGTGCCGCGCACGGTGCTGCCGCGACTGCACAGGCTCGCCGACAAGGCTTACGGCAACGCGCACGAGTTCTTCGCCGACGGCACACCGGCGATCGCCGACGCGTACTTCGGCGGCACCTGGCACACGGTCCTGGTCGCCGGGTTCAACGCCGGCGGCCGCGGCTACTACGCCCTCGACGTCACGGTGCCGACGGCGCCCAAGCTGCTGTGGGAGATCTGCGCCGACTCGGCGCTGTGCGTCAACAGCGAACCCAACCTCGGACTGTCGTTCGGCAACCCGGTCGTGACCAAGCGCGCGTCCGACGGCAAGTGGGTCGCGCTGCTGACCTCGGGCTACAACAACGTGACGCCCGGCGACGGCCAGGGCTGGCTGTTCGTCGTCGATCTGGCCACCGGTTCGGTGCTGAACCGCGTGTCGACGGGCGTGGGCTCGACGGCGACGCCGTCGGGCTTCGCGCGCATCTCGGCGTACGCGAACAATCCCGACACCGACAACACGTCGACCTACGTGTACGGCGGCGATCTGCAGGGCAACGTCTGGCGCTTCGACCTGTCGCAGTCACCGCCCGCGCTGCTGAAGATGGCGACACTGCGCGACGCCGCCGGCAAGCCGCAGCCGGTGACCACGCGGCCGGAGCTCGGGCAGATCAACGGTCAGCGGATCGTCTACGTCGGCACCGGGCGCTATCTCGGTGTCACCGACCTCGCGGACCCGGCGACGCTGACGCCGCCGGGCGGCTGGTCGTACCTGAGCGCGATCTACGCGCTGAAGGACAGCGGCACGAGCCTCGGCGATCCGCGCGCCACCGGCAAGCTGGTCGCGCAGACGATCTCCACGCTCAACGCCACGCAGCGCACGGTCACGAGCAACGCCGTCGACTGGGGTTTGAAGGACGGATGGGTCGCCGACTTCCCGACGCCGGGCGAACGCGTCAACCTGGACCCGCAGCTCGTGCTGGGAACGCTGGTCGTCACGACCAACATTCCCGACCAGGATGCGTGCACGGCAGGCGGAACGAGCTGGATCTACCAGTTCGACGCGCGCACCGGTTCGGCGGTCAGCAGCGCCGGCGCGGTGGTGGGCGAGCTGCGTTCCGACACGTTGACGGTCGGCAACACCGTCGTACGGCTGCCGGACGGTTCGATGAAGCTCATCACCACCGGCGCATCGGGGCAGAAGGACACGCTGGCGCTGCGCATCGGCGCCGGCTCCACGTCCGCGCGCCGCATCTCCTGGCGCGAATTGGCGCGCTGAGCGCGTCCCTCGCCCGAACGGCGCGGCCCCCGCCGCGCAGTCCTGCGCGCCGAGCGCCTGCTGGCGCTGTATCGCACGATGGCGCGCATCCGCGCGTTCGAAGACGCTGCCGACGAGGCAAGCCGGGGCGGCGTCCAGGTCTGGGGCATGGAGGCGTCCAACACGCCCGCGCGCGTGCGCGGGCCGCTGCACCTTTCGACCGGGCAGGAAGCGGTTGCCGCCGGCGTGTGCATCCACCTGCAGCACGAGGACCTGCTCACCTCCACGCATCGCGGACACGGCCACACGCTCGCCAAGGGCGCGGACACGACGCGCATGATGTGCGAGCTGTTCGGCCGCGCCACCGGCTACAACAAGGGCAAGGCGGGTCGATGCGCATCGCCAACTTCACGGTCGGCATGCTCGGCGCCAACGGTGTCGTCGCCGCCGGCATCCTGATCGCCAGCGGCGCGGCGCACGCGCTGAAGATCCAACGGCGGCCGCACATCGTCGCCTGCTTCCTCGGCGACGGCGCGATCAACCGCGGGCCGTTCCTCGAAGGGCTGAACTGGGCGCAGGTGGTCGGGCCGCCGGTGCCGTTCGTCTGCGCGGTCGGCCGGAAGTTCGTGACGATGTGGGGCTACGTCGCCGACCCGCTGATCTTCGTCGTGAACAAGGAGGTCTGGGAGCGCTGGACGCCGGCGGACCGCGAGATCGTGCGGCAGGCCGCGATCGACGCCGGCAAGCAGGAGATCGCGATCGCGCGCAAGGGGCTCGACGAGCCAGGGCAGCCGTTGCTGAAGGAAATCGAGGCCCTCGGCGTCAAGGTCACGCAGCTCACGCCGGCCGAGCGCGAGCAGTTCGTCAAGGCCACGCGAGCGGTCTACGAGCAGTGGAAGAAGCAGATCGGCGCGGACCTCGTGACCCGCGCCGAGCGGTCGATCGCAGCGCGCAAGTAGTCGTCGCGTCGTTCACGCGCAAACGCCGCGCGGCCCTGTCGGGCGCGCGGCGTTTTGCTTCTTGCTACGGCTCAGTGCGTGATCACCACCAAGACATTGCAGTGCGCCCGCTCGATCAGTGCCGGCGACTGCGAGCCGCGCCACCAGCGCGCGGCCCAGCCCTCCAGGTGCTTGTGGCCGACGACGATCAGATCGGCGCCGATGTCGCGCGCGTATCGGGTGATCGTCTCGACCTGGTCGCCGACCAGCACTTCGCCGCGCGCCGGATAGCCGGCCTCCTTCAGCCGGCGCAAGCCGTCGGCCAGGATCGCCTCGTAGCGCTTGCGCTCCTCGGCCTCCATCTCGGCGTCATAGAACGCGCCCTCGATCGCCACCAGCGGCGCCGCCGGCGGCATCACGGCGACCAGATGCAGCTCCGCGTGGCTCCACTGCGCGATGTCGAGCGCGTCGAGCAGCGCCTTCTGCCCGGCCTCCGAGCCGTCGTAGGCCAACAGCACGCGTTTGTACATGGCGCACCTCCCGCGATGGTGTTCGAGCGCGACAAGTCTGGCGCAAGCGGCGGGCGGGCGCCAGCGGGGCGGCGCCCGCACCCGGCTGCTCGCACGACAACACAGCCCCGCCTCGGCACTGTCCGACAGACTGCGGCGCATCTGCCTCGCGGCGCTGCGCGAGGCGCCGATAGCCGCGCCGCGCGCGTGTACAGAAGACTCAGCCGCGAAACGTCTGTGCGGCCGGCCTGACCACGCACTGCACGGCTCGACTTCGCCTGAGCCTCGCACCGAGACTGACGGCCGCATCATGGCACCGAGCGCCCGTGCTGCACCGCTTGACACCGACAACTCCTCCAGCGACTTCACGTCCGGCGTTTGTCGCGATTGGCCCTCGGCGCGCAGATTCCATGTCTGCGCGGACCGCCGCCAGTCCACGTCAGATGCCGGATACGCGACGGCACGCTTGCCCAGAGCGTCAGACCGGTCGATCAGTCAGCTTGCGTTGCGGGGCGTCCATATCCGAAGCGTTGGAACGCCCGCCATCTTGACGTACGCGCGGGTTGTCGATGCGCGACATCAAGGCGGTGCTGGGCGCTTGCGGGATCGACGCAGGCGGCGCCAAGCATCTGCCGGGCCTGCGGCCCGGGACCCACGAAGGCGCCGAACCAACCGTGCCGCGACTTTCCGACCCTCTGCAGGGGCTGAACGCGCGCGGCCTGACCGATCCGCTGCGAGTAGCCGCTGATGGGGCGCCGGGGCTGATCCCCGCGGCGCAGGAAGCGCTTCGGCGTTCGTCGCGGCGACGCTGTCTGGCGCACAAGCCGCGCAAACCGCAGGCCAAAGGACGGCCAGCGGAAAACCTGATTCGTCATGTCGCCGAACGCGCGCCCTACCCGGCGCGCCGCCCAAGTGCGTCCGCGTTGACCGCGTTGCCATGCGCGGTGTTGTACAGCCACTCGGCGAGCGCCAGGTTGGGCGCCCAACACAGCCATGCAATGATGGGATAGGCCACCGAAAACTCGACGCCGGCGGCCATGGAGGCCGGCAGGTAGAGGCGCAACGTTACCGCGGCAAACGTAAGAGAGAAGTTTCGTACCATCCACTTCCGATGTTCCGCGATAGCACCCCGGCGGATAGCGAGGTAGGCGCGCAAGCCGGTGTAGAGCCAGAGCACCGCAAGCGCGGCAAAGCCAAGCCGGGCCACCGAACCGCCGAACGCGTACTGGGACATGTAAAGGCCTGATAGGCCGCCGACAAGGACGCCCACTGCCAGATAGGTACGACCGAGCCAACGGTGCACGTTGACGTTGTTCTGCCTGAGACGCATAGAAAACTGGAACGGGCCGACGGTCAAAGCGACTATGGAAGCGAAGGCGTGCGTATAGATGCCGGTGGAATGCGCCAGAAAGTTCGCCTTCATGTCAGGATGCACGAGCGATCCCAACGGCAGAAAGCCATAGGCGATCGCCGCATACGCGGCGACGCCGAGTGTGAGCAGGTAGAGCAAGCCATTGCCGATCGAACGCATAGGGGTTCCTTGAGTCGATCGCACACGCGCTCCGGTTCGAGCGACGGCGTAGCCGGTCGCATCAAGCCGGTCGCTGTGTGCCTGAACGTTCCTCTGCCTTCGCCTTCAAGCCTCTCAAGGCTTCGGGCAACCCGTGCTTGACTTGTTTCCCGATTACACGACCGAAGAAGAATGCAAGTGGGCCGGAAAATGAAACACGGTGCAGTACTCGCGTCGCTCCTCCGTCCGGGATCAACCGGTGCTCGAACTGCATCCTGCACAGTGGCAATGCCGTTTCGATCGCGAATGAGCGATTCTTCTCGACATGGGTTAGCCGCATCTTGACCAATGGGCCATTCCGGGGCTTCAGCTTTCCTTCAGTCCCAGCTACGAAAGCGCCGGCGATGCCGGACTTCTGCACATCGGGGTCCCATTGACACCAACCATCAACGTCTTCGTAGATCGCATAGATGGTCTCCGGCCTTGCACTGACGACGGTTTCTTCCTGAAACTGGATCACTGCGGATCTCCTGTCTCGAGCGCACAACCTCGAGTCGGGCGATGCCGGGGGACGGATAGCCCGGCGAGGCGACCGACGACCTCGCGCGCCAGTTCGTCGGAGAACCCCGCCACGTCTCGCTCTCCGCCCGGGCAGCTCGGCTTTCCCGAACACGAACCGGGAACCGCCGGACCAGGCGCCCGACCCTCGCCTCGCCCGCCCGAAGCCGCCACATCCGCCGTTGCCCCGGCAGCACGATTCGCCGGCGCACAAAGTCTACGAGCGATCCTCAGCCGCCTCCAACGTGTCGAGCGCACGTTCAGTGCGCCTCGTCCCAGTTGCTGCCCACGCCGACCTCGGCGACGAGCCTGACCTTCAGATCGGCCACGCCCGACATCAGCTCGGGCACCTTGGTCTTCACCCGTTCGACCTCGGCCTCGGGGACCTCGAACACCAGCTCGTCGTGCACCTGCATGATCAGCTTGGTGGCGAGCCGCTCGCGATGCAGCCAGTCGGCGACCGCGATCATCGCGAGCTTGATCAGGTCGGCCGCCGTGCCTTGCATCGGCGCGTTGATCGCGGCGCGCTCGGCGGCGGCGCGGCGCGGGCCGTTGGGCGAGTTGATCTCGGGCAGCCACAGCCGACGGCCGAATACGGTTTCGACGTAGCCCTGCCGCCGGGCGAGCGCGCGGGTGGTTTCCATGTAGCGCGCGACACCCGGATAGCGCGTGAAGTAGCGGTCGATGTAGTTGCGCGCGGCGTCCTTGTCGATGCCGAGGTTCGCCGCCAGGCCGAACGCGCTCATGCCGTAGATCAGGCCGAAGTTGATCACCTTGGCATAGCGGCGCTGCTCGCTCGTCACCTCGCTCACCGGAACGCCGAAGATCTCGCTCGCGGTGGCGCGGTGCACGTCCTCGCCGGCGGCGAACGCGGCGAGCAGGCCTTCGTCGCCGCTCAGATGCGCCATGATGCGCAGCTCGATCTGCGAGTAGTCCGCCGAGACGATGCGCGCGTTCGGCGGCGCGATAAAGGCCTCGCGGATGCGGCGGCCCTCCGGCGTGCGGATCGGGATGTTCTGCAGATTGGGCTCCGACGACGACAGGCGCCCGGTGACCGCGACCGCCTGCCCGTAGCTCGTGTGCACGCGCCCGGTGCGCGGGTCGACACTGGCCGGCAGCTTGTCGCAATAGGTCGACTTGAGCTTGGCCAGCGCGCGGTATTCGAGCAGCGTCTTCGGCAGCGGGTAGTCCAGTGCAAGCTTTTCCAGCACTTCCTCGTCGGTCGACGGCGCGCCGCTCGCGGTCTTCTTGACGACCGGCAGCTTGAGCTTGCCGAACAGGATTTCGCCGATCTGCTTCGGGCTGCCGAGGTTGAACGGCTGACCCGCCAGCTCGTGCGCGCGCGCTTCCAGCTCGGCCATGCGCGCAGCGAGCTCGCGGCTTTGCGCCAGCAGCTTGTCGCGGTCGATCAGCACGCCGGTTCGCTCCATCTCGAACAGCACGCGCGAGACGGGGATCTCGATCGCCTCGTACACGTAGCGCAGCCGCGCGTCCTCGGCGATCTGCGGCCACAGCGCGTGATGCAGCGCGAGCGTGACTTCCGCGTCCTCGGCGGCGTAGTCGGTCGCGCGCTCGATCGGCACTTCGTCGAAGCCGATCTGGTTGGCGCCCCTGCCGCACACCTGCTCGTAGGTGATCGTCGTGCGGCCGAGGTGGCGCTCGGCGAGCGAATCCATGTCGTGGCTGCGGTGC
The DNA here is from genome assembly GCA_040752195.1 of Pseudomonadota bacterium. Taxonomy (GTDB): domain Bacteria; phylum Pseudomonadota; class Gammaproteobacteria; order Burkholderiales; family Burkholderiaceae_F; genus DSNY01. The sequence continues at coordinate 81,204 of JBFMFC010000003.1, forward strand.
GGCTCGAGCACGTAGCTTTCGAGCAGCGTGTCGTGCGCGATGCCCTCCAGCCGCAGGCCGTGGTTGGCGAAGACGTGTGCGTCGTACTTCAGGTGCTGGCCGAGCTTGCGGTGATGCGCGCTTTCCAGCCACGGTTTGAGCTTCGCCAGCGTGGCATCGAGCGCCAACTGCTCGGGCGCGCCGGGATAGCGGTGTGCGAGCGGGATGTAGCACGCGCGATGCGGTTCGACCGCGAGCGAGATGCCGACGAGCTTCGCGGCCATCGGATCGAGCGAGGTCGTTTCGGTGTCGATCGCGGTCAGTTCCGCGCCGTTGATCCTGGCGAGCCAGGCGTCGAGCTGCGCTTCGGTCAGCACCGTTTCGTAGTGGACCGAAGGCTTGCTCGACTCCGCCGTCGTCCGCGGCCGCGCGACGGCGGAGTCGAGTCCGCCTGCCGGGTCGGCGGCGGGCGGATCCGACGGCGCGGTTTGGGCCGATTCGCCGAGTTCCTTCAGAAAGCTCTTGAATTCCCACCGCGTGTACAGCTCGCGCAGCTTGCTCTCGTCGGGCGGCTGCGCCTGCAGGGCCTCGAAGTCGGGCAGGTGCGCGGCGATATCGCCGTCGGTCTTCACGGTGACCAGCTTCCTCGCGGTCGGCAGCCACGGCAGCGCGCGGCGCAGGTTCTCGCCGACGACACCGCCGATCTTGTCGGCGTTGGCGATGATCGCGTCGAGCGACCCGTACTCCTGCAGCCACTTCGCGGCGGTCTTGGGCCCGACCTTGTCCACGCCGGGAACGTTGTCGACCGCGTCGCCGACCAGCGTCAGGTAGTCGACGATCTGCTCGGGCCGCACGCCGAACTTGGCAACTACGCCGGCAACGTCGAGCTTTTCGTTGCTCATCGTGTTGACCAGCGTGACATGCTCGTTGACGAGCTGCGCGAGGTCCTTGTCGCCGGTGGAGATCACGGTGCGCACACCGCGCTTTTCGGCTTCGCGCGCGAGCGTGCCGATCACGTCGTCGGCTTCGATGCCCTCGACCTCGAGCACCGGCCAGCCGAGCGCGCGCGCGGCCTCGCGGATCGCGTCGAGCTGGCGTGCGAGGTCGTCGGGCATCGGCGGGCGGTTGGCCTTGTACTCGGGATAGATCTCGTCGCGGAAGGTCTTGCCCTTGGCGTCGAACACGCACGCGAGATAGTCGGCCGGGATCTGCTGGCGCAACAGTTTGAGCATCGACACGAACCCGCGGATCGCCCCGGTGGGTTCGCCGGTCGAAGTCCTTAGATCGGGGAGTGCATGAAATGCGCGGTATAAGTAGCTCGAGCCGTCGACGAGCAATAGGGTCTTCACAGGAGAGCCGTATGTTGGACCGTCAGAAGAACATCCCGAGCCTGCGGGCCGTGACGATGCCCGAGCGCGCCACGAGCCAGAAGGCGCGCGAGTCGTGGCACCTGTGGGGGATTATCTCCGAGTTCGTCGAGGCGACCGAGCGCCTGTCGGAGATCCGGCCCGCAGTGTCGATCTTCGGCAGCGCGCGGCTTAAGCCGGACTCGCCGATCTACCAGCAGACGGTCGAGATCGCGCGCAAGCTGTCCGACGCGGGCTTTGCGGTGATCAGCGGCGGCGGGCCGGGCGCGATGGAAGCGGCCAACCGCGGCGCGTTCGAAGGCCGCTCGCCTTCGGTGGGGCTGAACATCGAGCTGCCCTTCGAGCAGCACGGCAACGAGTACCAGGACATCTCGCTGCGGTTCAGGCACTTTTTTGCGCGCAAGGTGGCGTTCGTCAAGTACGCGGCGGCGTACGTCGTGATGCCGGGCGGCTTCGGCACACTCGACGAGCTGACCGAGGCGCTGACGCTGATCCAGACGCGCAAGGGACGCACGATCCCGATCGTGCTGGTCGGATCGAGCTTCTGGCGCGGGCTGCTCGACTGGATGCGCGAGCGGCTGGTCGGCGAAGGCATGATCGACGCCAAGGATCTGAACCTGATGAAGCTCGTCGACGACAGCGACGCGGTCGTCGCGGCGATCTTCGACTTCTACGAGGCGCGCGGCTTCGCGCAGACCGCGGCCGAGCGCGAGCAGCTCCTGTACCTGTAGCGCCGGAGGTCGCGGGCTACAATTCGGGCGGAATCTTCGCCATGAACGCGTCGCCTTCTCGCTCGAGTCGGGTCCTGCTCGTCGCGCTTCTCGCGCTGGCGCCGGCCGTCGCGGCACGCGCGCAGCCGCTCGATGCCCCGCCGCGGCTGCCCGCGGCGGACGCGAAGGATGCGCCGAAGCAGCGCCAGGTCATCCGCCTGCCCGAGTCCGAGCGCGCGCCGCCGCCCGCGCGCGAGCAGGAGCCGCTGACTGAGCCGGCACCCGAGGAGCAGCTTCCGCCGCGGGTGCAAACCTCGCCCGAGGTCAGGATCGAGCAGCGCCGCCAGGCCAACCGAGTCGTCGAACTGGTCGTCACGCCGGCCGGCTCGACGACGAGCTACGTGATCGTCAACCGCGAGGGCGCCCGCACGCTGTCGCCGCAGGAGCTCAGCGCCGGGCTGTCGGTGCCGCGCTTCCTGAGACTGCACTTCTGATTCGCGCGATGGCGGTTTTCACCGCGCTGACGCGCGAAGACATCACGGGGTTCCTGGCACACCACTCGCTCGGCGAGCTGGTCGCCTATGAAGGTATCGCCACCGGAATCGAGAACACCAACTACTTCGTCGACACGACCACCGGCCGCTTCGTGCTGACGGTGTTCGAGCGGCTCACTTTCCACCAGCTTCCCTTCTATCTGGAGCTGATGCGCCACCTCGCGCGGCGCATGCTGCCGGTGCCCGAGCCGCAGGAGAACCGCTCCGGTTCGCTGCTGTCGGAGCTGCGCGGCAAGCCGGCGGCGATCGTCACGCGCGTCGAAGGCGTGGCGGTCGAGCGGCCGGCGGTCGAGCAGTGCGCGCGCATCGGCACCCTGCTCGCGCACATGCACCTGGAAGCGCGCGACTTTCCCCACTTCCAGCCGAACCTGCGCGGCATCGGCTGGTGGAAGGCCGTGCTGCCGCAGCTCGAACCTTTCGTCGACGACGAGACCTATCACTTCCTCGCCGAGGAGGTGATCTTCCAGGACAGCTTTCATCGCAGCGCGGTCTACGAGACACTGCCGCAGGGGCCCGTGCATGGCGATCTCTTCCGCGACAACGTGCTGTGGCAAGGGGGCCCGAACTCGAACCGCATCGGCGGCGTCATCGACTTCTACTTCGCCGGCTGCACCACGTGGCTGTACGACTTGGCGGTCACGATCAACGACTGGGGCGTCGATCCGTCCGACGGCGCGTTCGACATGCCGCGCGCGCGCGCGCTGATGAACGCTTACCACGCCGTGCGCCCGCTGACCGCGCAGGAGCGCGAGGTCTGGCGCACGATGCTGCGCGGCGCGGCGCTGCGCTTCTGGATCTCGAGGCTGTACGACCTGCACCTGCCGCGCCATGCGCACGTGCTCAAGCCGCACGACCCGAAGCGCTTCGAGCTGACGCTGCGCCGGCGCATCGTCGATCCGGAATTGCCGTGGGCCGACGCGTGAGCCGGGGCGCCGACTGAGATGCAGATCCGCACCGTCCGTCCCGCCGCGGGCGCGGCCTGGCTGCGCGACGGCTGGCGCCTGTTCAGACAGCAGCCGCTCGGACTGCCCGCGATGGTGGTCGTCTACCTGATGATGCTGTTCCTGCCGGCGCTGCTGCCCTTCGTCGGAATCGCGATCTCGGGCGTGCTGGCGCCGTTCGCCACCGTCGGCCTGATGACGGCCTGCCGCGACGTGGCGTCGGGGCGGGCGCCGAATCCCTCGGTGTTCGCGCAGCCGTTCCAGGAAGGCAATCCGAACCGCGTCAAGCTGTTCCGCCTCGGGCTGATCAACGCGTCGCTGGTGCTGCTGCTGGCCACGCTGTTCGCGCTCGTCGGCGACGACGGCCGGGTGCCGCCGCCCGACGGGCCGCCGACGCTCGCCGACGTGCCGTGGGACATGCTGCTGCTGCAGCTGCTCGCCTACACGCCGGTGCTGGTGCTGATGTGGTTCGCCCCGTTGCTCGCGGGCTGGCACGGCCTCGGCCCGGCGAAGGCGATGTTCGGCAGCGTCGTCGCGTGCGGCCGCAATGTGGGCGCGCTGTTCGTGTTCGGACTCGCCGCCGGCGCGGCGACCCTGGCCGCGAGCACGATCGTCGTCGGCGTGCTGGCGATGCTCGTTTCCTCGCGTGAACTGTTGTCGCTGCTGCTCGCCCCGTTCGGCCTGGTGATGATGACGATCGTGCAGGCGAGCTTCTATCCGATGTACCGGTCGATCTTCGAGGCATAGCGCGCCGCCTGCTGCGGGCGCACGCGCTACGCCGCCTGCAGCTTCGCGATCGACAGCAGCAGCTCCTTGACGCCCTGCGGGCCGAAGTTGATCTTCGCGCGCGCGTCGTCGCCGCTGCCCTCGAGCTTGATGATCACGCCGTCGCCGAAGCGCGCATGCCGCACCGACTGCCCGATGCGGAAGCCGTGTACGGTCTGCGGCTTCGGCGCGACGGCCGCAGCCGCGGACGCCGCGCCGGCATCGTGCCACCGCCCGTAGCGGATGCCTGTGCTTTCGCGCAGCCGCGGCGTCAGCCACTTGACCGCGCCTTCGGGCAGCTCGTCGATGAAGCGCGACTTCACGCCGTAGCGCGTCTGCCCGTGCAGCATCCGCGACTGCGCGAAGCTCAGGTACAGCCTGCGCCGCGCGCGCGTGATCGCGACGTACATCAGCCGCCGCTCCTCTTCCAGGCCGTCCGGTTCGCTGACGCTGTTGTCGTGCGGGAACAGCCCTTCTTCCAGGCCGGTGATGAACACCGCGTTGAACTCGAGCCCCTTGGCCGCGTGCACCGTCATCAGCTGCAGCGCATCCTGGCCTTCGTCGGCCTGGTTCTCGCCCGCTTCGAGCGACGCGTGCGACAGGAATGCCGCCAGCGGCGACGGGATCGCGGCGTCGACTTCGGCCTGCGTGGCCGGCGCGTCGACCGCGTAGCCCTCTTCGCCGACGAAAGCGGCGGCGGCGTTGACCAGCTCGTTCAGGTTCTCGATGCGCTCCTGCCCTTCCCTTTCGGTCCGGTAGTGCGCGACGAGGCCGCTGCGCTCGATCACCGCGTCGACGATCTCCTGCAGCGGCAGGTTGGCGGTCTCGAAGCGCAGGCTTTCGATCAGCTTGACGAACGCGGCGAGGTTCGCACCCGCCTTGCCGCCGACGCCGCCCACCGCCGCGTACAGGCTCTGGTTCGCCGCGCGCGCCGCGTCCTGCAGCTGCTCGAGCGTGCGCGCGCCGATGCCGCGCGGCGGGAAGTTCACGACGCGCAGGAACGCCGTGTCGTCGGCCGGGTTCTCGATCAGCCGCAGGTAGGCGAGCGCGTGCTTGATCTCCGCGCGCTCGAAGAAGCGCAGTCCGCCGTAGACGCGGTACGGGATGCCGGCGTTGACGAGCGCGTGCTCGATCACGCGCGACTGCGCGTTCGAGCGGTACAGCACCGCGATCTCGCTGCGCGCCAGCCCGTCGGCGATCAGGTTCTTCACTTCGTCGACGAGCCACGCGGCCTCCAGGCCGTCGGAACCGGCCTCGAAGATGCGAACCGGTTCGCCGTGGCCGGCGTCGGTCCACAGGTTTTTGCCGAGGCGGCGCGCGTTGTTGCGGATCAGCGCGTTGGCGGCGTCCAGGATGTGCCCGTGCGAGCGGTAGTTCTGCTCGAGCTTGATGACGTTGCGCACCCGGAACTCGCGCTCGAAGTCGGCCATGTTGCCGACGTTGGCGCCGCGGAACGCGTAGATCGAGTTGTGCGTCAGCAGGCCGTTGGCGACGAAGTTGTGCGAGGCTTCGACGTCGATGTCGTAGACGGTGACGCTCGCGCGCGGCGCCGCCTCGACGGCGACGACGGTGTCGAAGCCGCCGTCGGCGGTGAAGATCGCCATGCCGGTGCGTACGTGTTCGGCCTGCGTCATCGGCAGCGTTCGACGCCCGAGCCGCGCGCGCGTGAGGATGCGGCCGCCGAGAATGGCGCGGATCTTGCGCGCGTCGTCGGCGAGCTCGCCGTAGTCGCGGCGGAACATCTGCACGCACCAGCCGCCCTTGCCGTCGTCGACGATCGTCGGCAGGTAACCCGCTTGCCGAAGCCGCTCGGCCTGCGTCTGATCGAGCGTGCGCGCGTACAGGCGGTGGTTCGGCGCGCCGCGGCGCGTCTCCGCGCACAGCGTCAGCAGCACGTCGCCGGGCGCGCCGAAACTCGGCCGCCGGCGATCGTCGGGCCGGTCGGCCGCGAGCTTCAGGTCCTCGAGCAGCCAGCGCGCCGCGCGTTCGGTGTTCAGCGCGGCGAACTCCGGCGGCGGCGCGCTCTTGCCGCGCGCGGCGACGCCGCGCGTCGGCAGCCCGTACTTCAGCGACAGCACGCGCAGGCGCTTGTCCGCGGACCGCTCGTCGTCGAACGACTCGAGCACCCAGACGGACTCCGCGCCTTCGCGTCGCGCGCGGTGGCGGAAACCCGGCACCGTCTTGCCGTCGAAGTGCTCGTTGCGATGGCCCGAGACGGCGAGCCGGTAACCCACGCCGGGTTTGTGCATCAGGCACAGGAAGTGTTTCGGCGGCAGATGGCCGACCGCGTAGCCGGCGAAGTGCGTGTGCTCCGGCGTGCTGGTCAAGGTCCGGCCGCCGGCGGTGCGGATCGTCACGAGCGACGTGTCCACCCCGCGCGCATGCACGCCGATGACGCGCGCCGGCCCGAAGTGGCCGCCGCCGTAGGCGGAGCGGACGCGGTCGCCGACGGCGACGCGCTCGATCGGCTTGACCGACCCGTCCTCCATCAGCACCTGCGTGCCCGCGGCCAGGCACTGGTCGTCGTCGCCGACCGCGAACACCGCGTTGCGCGCGCCGCCGCCCTCGCCGTGCCCGGCGAGCAGCTTGAGCCACTTGTACTGCAGCACGTTGGTGTCCTGGAACTCGTCGACCAGGATGTGGCTGAAGCGCTCCTGGTAGTGCGAGCGCAGCGGCTCGTTGCGCACGAGCAGCTCGTAGCAGCGCAGCAGCAGCTCGGCGAAATCGACCACGCCTTCGCGCTGGCACTGCGCGTCGTACGCCGCGTACAGCTCGATGAACTTGCGGTTGTAGTCGTCGTTGACGGCGACGTCTTTCGCGCGCAGACCGGCTTCCTTGGCGTTGTTGATGAACCACTGCAGGTTGCGCGGCGGATAGCGCTCGTCGTCGACGTTCAGGCTCTTCAGCAGCCGCTTGATCGCCGAGAGCTGGTCGGCCGAGTCGAGGATCTGAAAGGTCTGCGGCAGGTTCGCGTCGCGGTGATGCGCGCGCAGCATCCGGTTGCACAACCCGTGGAAGGTGCCGATCCACATGCCGCGCACGTTGATCGGCAGCATCGCGGCGAGCCGCGTCAGCATCTCGCGGGCGGCCTTGTTCGTGAAAGTCACCGCGAGAACGCCCTGCGGGCTCACGCGGCGGGTCTGAATCAGCCAGGCGATGCGCGTGGTCAGCACGCGCGTCTTTCCCGAGCCTGCGCCGGCGAGGATCAGTGCGGACTGATCGGGCAGCGTCACCGCCGCGAGCTGCTGCGGGTTCAGCGAGTCGAGCAGGTTCATGCGCGAATTCTAAGGTCCATCGAATGGATGACCGGTTTCGCGGCACGCCGCACGTTCGTCGCCGCTGCGTGAAGGACCAAGTTCCCGTTTTGGGTAAGGCCGGTAACTCCTTGTATCAAGCGATTGCCGCCGCACGCGCACGACCGATAGAGTGCGCCGCCATGCGCCGCGCCGCGCGACGAGCAGGAGAGGCCGATGGAACACGAAACCGAGCCGGGCACCACACCGCTGGCGGACGAATCGCCGGCGCCGACGACGCCGCAACGCAATGTCGCCGCGCTGCTCATCGCCGCGGCCACCGGGCAGGCTTGCGGCGGCGGGTCCGGCTCGCCCGCGCCGGCTCCCATGCCGCCGGCGCCGGCGATCACGCAGGCCGAGGCGGCACGCTTCCTGACACAGGCCACGTTCGGGCCGAATGACGCGACGATCCAGTCGGTGGTCGCGCTCGGCTACCGCGGCTGGATCGAAGATCAGTTCGCCAAGCCGCGTGTGCTGCACCGGACCTACCTCGAGCGGGCGATCGCCGCCGGTGATCCGGCCGCGCCCGAGCGCATCTATCGCGACCACGTGATGGACACGTTCTGGACGCAGGCGATCACCGGCGAGGATCAGCTGCGGCAGCGAATGGCGTTCGCGCTGTCGCAGATCTTCGTGGTGTCGCAGGCCAATGCCGACGTGAACAACCGGCCGCGCGGACTGGCGGACTACCTCGACATGCTGGGCACGCACGCGTTCGGCAACTTCCGCGCGCTGCTCGAGGCGGTGAGCCTGCATCCGATCATGGGCCTGTACCTGTCCGCGCTGCGCAACCGCAAGGAGGACCCCGCGACCGGCCGCGTGCCCGACGAGAACTACGCGCGCGAGGTGATGCAGCTCTTCACGATCGGGCTGTACCAGCTCGACAGCGACGGCACACTCAAGCGCGACAGCAGCGGCAATCCGATCCCGACCTACAGCAACGCCGACGTGCAGGGGTTGGCCAAGGTCTTCACCGGCTGGAGCTGGGCCGGGCCGGATACCACCGACACGCGCTTCTTCGGCGGCAACGCCGATCCGAACCGCGACGTGACGCCGATGCAGGCATACGCGCAGTTCCACTCGACGTCGGCCAAGACGTTCCTCGGCGTCACCATCCCGGCGAACACGCCCGCGGAGCCGAGCCTGAAGATCGCGCTCGACACGCTGTTCAACCATCCGAACACCGCACCGTTCTTCTGTCGGCAGTTGATCCAGCGCTTCGTCACCAGCAATCCGTCGCCGGCGTATGTGGCGCGCGTGGCGGCGGCGTTCGCCGACAACGGCGCCGGCCAGCGCGGCGACATGAAAGCGGTCATCCGCGCGATGCTGCTCGACACGGAAGCGCGCAGCGCGAGCGTTGCCGCGCAGCCGACCTGGGGCAAGCTGCGCGAGCCGGTGATCCGGCTCGCCAACTGGGCGCGCGCGTTCGGCGCGACCTCGGTCAGCGGCAACTACATGATCCGCAACGTCGCCGATCCCTCGACAGCGCTCGGGCAGAACCCGCTGCGTTCGCCGTCGGTGTTCAACTTCTATCGACCGGGCTACGTACCGCCGTCGACCGCGATCGCGAGCGCGGGACTGGTCGCGCCGGAATTCCAGATCACCGGCGAGACCTCGGTGGCCGGGTATCTCAACTTCATGCGCAACACGGTCAACAGCGGAGTCGGCACCGGCACCGACGTGCGATCGGCCTATGTGCAGGAGGTCGCGCTCGCCGGCAATCCAGACCAACTGGTCGACCGCGTGAAGCTGCTGCTGACGGCGGGCCGGATGACCGACGCCACCCGCGCCGCGATCCGCGATGCCGTGGCGGCGATCCCGACGACCGCGACCGGCGCGTCGCTGAACCGCGCCAAGCTCGCGATCTACCTGACGCTCGCGTCGCCCGAATTCATCGTGCAGAAATGAGCCCGAAAATGACCCGCAAATCGCATCCGATCGACGGCAGCCGCCGGCAGTTCCTGCAGACCGCGTCCGCGCTGTCGGTGCTTGGCAGCGCCACGCCGCTCGCGTTGAACCTCGCCGGCATCGGCGCCGCCGCGGCGCAGACCGCGGAGGACTATCGCGCGCTGGTATGCGTGTTCCTGTACGGCGGCAACGACCAGACCAACACGGTCGTGCCGTTCGACTCGTCGGAGTTCAACGCGTACACGGCCGCGCGGCCGACCATCGCGCTCACCTCGGCGCAACTGACGTCGCTCGGCGCGGTCGCCGCGCAGGGCGGTCGCAGCTTTGCGCTGCCGAACGAACTGGCGCCGCTGGCGACGCTTTACCGCAGCGGCAAGCTCGCGGTGGTCGCCAACGTCGGGCCGCTGATCGTGCCGACCACCAAGGCGCAGTACCAGAGCGCGTCGGTGCCGTTGCCGCCGAAGCTGTTCTCCCACAACGACCAGCAGTCGGTGTGGCAGTCGTCAAGCGCCGAGGGCGCGACCAGCGGCTGGGGCGGCCGCATCGCCGACGTGATCGCGTCGGGCAATGCCAACCAGACCTTCTCCGCGGTATCGGTCGCCGGCGCGGCGGTGTACCTGTCCGGCCGCAGCGTGCTGCAGTACCAGGTCGGCATCAACGGCCCGGTCGCGGTCAGCGGACTGACCGGAACGCTGTTCGGCTCCGCGAGTGCGTCCCAGGTGCTGCAGCAACTGATCACCGCGGCGCGGCCCGACATGTTCGAGGACGAATACGACCGCGTGACCGCGCGCTCGATCGCGGCCAACACGGCATTGACCGGCGCGCTGGCGTCGGCGCCGGCCCTCACCACCGCGTTCCCGGCGGGCAACCCGCTCGCCGACCAACTGAGGATGGTCGCGCGCACGATCAGCGCGCGGCAGGCGCTCGGCGCGAAACGCCAGGTGTTCTTCGTCAGCCTGGGGGGCTTCGACACGCACGATTTCCAGTTGCGCGACCAGCCCACCCTGCACACGACGCTCGCCGCCGCGCTCGATGCGTTCTACAACGCGACGGTGGAACTCGGCGTGGCGAATCTCGTCACGACGTTCACCGCGTCCGACTTCGGTCGCACGCTGACCAGCAACGGCGACGGCTCCGACCACGGCTGGGGCTCGCATCACTTCGTGCTCGGCGGCGCAGTCAGGGGCGGAACGATTTACGGCTCCTTCCCGACCGTCGCGCTTGGCACCGCGGAGGACGTGGGCTCGGGGCGGCTGCTGCCGTCGATCGCCGTCGACCAGTACGCCGCCACGTTGGCGAAATGGTTCGGCGTGTCGGACACCGATCTCGCGACGGTGGTGCCGAACCTCGCGAACTTCACCACGCGCGACCTCGGGTTCATGGCGTAGCGCCGATATACTCTCGCTCGGCACCGTCCGAGTCGAGAGATGCAAGAGAAATACAATCCGCAGCAGGTCGAAGCCGACGCGCAGGCCCACTGGCGCTTGATCGACGCCTATCGCGCGCGCGAGAACGATCCGCGCTTTCCCAAAGGCAAGTTCTACGTGTGCTCGATGCTGCCGTACCCGAGCGGCAAGCTGCACATGGGGCACGTGCGCAACTACACGCTGAACGACGTGATGTACCGCTACATGCGGTCGAGCGGCTACAACGTGATGACGCCGATGGGCTGGGACGCGTTCGGCCTGCCGGCGGAGAACGCGGCGATCGAGAAGGGCATCGCGCCGGCGCAGTGGACCCGCGCCAACATCGCCGACATGAAGGCGCAGATGCAGCCGCTGGGACTGGCGTTCGACTGGAGCCGCGAGATCGCGACCTGCGATCCCGGTTACTACAAGTGGAACCAGTGGCTGTTCCTGAAGATGCTGGAACGCGGCATCGCCTACCGCAAGACGCAGATCGTCAACTGGGACCCGGTAGACAACACGGTGCTCGCCAACGAGCAGGTGATCGACGGCCGCGGCTGGCGCTCGGGCGCGCTCGTGGAAAAGCGCGAGATCCCCGGCTACTACCTGGCGATCACGAAGTACGCGGAGGAACTGCTCGCCGATCTGGCCAGGCTCGACGGCTGGCCGGAGAAAGTGCGCGTGATGCAGGAGAACTGGATCGGCAAGAGCGTCGGCGTCAATTTCGGCTTTCCGTACGAAATCGACGGCGAAAGCAAGCTGCTGCGGGTGTTCACCACGCGCGCCGACACGATCATGGGCGTGACCTTCGTCGCGATCGCCGCCGAGCATCCGCTGGCCGCGCGTCTGGCCCGAGACGACCCGAAGGTCGCCGCCTTCGTCGAGGAGTGCAAGCGCGGCACCGTGATGGAAGCCGATCTCGCGACGATGGAGAAGAAGGGGGTGCCGACCGGCTTTTTCGTCACGCACCCGCTCACGGGCGAGAAGATCGAGGTCTGGGTCGGCAACTACGTGCTGATGGGCTACGGCGAAGGCGCCGTGATGGGTGTGCCCGGCCATGACGAGCGCGACTTCGCGTTCGCGAAGAAGTACGGGCTTCCGATCAGGCAGGTGATCGCGCCGGCCGCCGGCCGCGACGCGCCGCCGTTCACCGCCGAGCGCTGGCAAGACTGGTACGCCGACAAGGACGGCGTCTGCGTCAACTCCGGCAGGTACGACGGCCTGTCGTACGAGGCCGCGGTCGACGCGATCGCCGCCGATCTCAGGGCGAAGGGGCTCGGCGACAAGCAGGTGCAGTGGCGGCTGCGCGACTGGGGCATCTCGCGCCAGCGCTACTGGGGCACGCCGATCCCGATCATCCATTGCGCGGACTGCGGCCCGGTGCCGGTGCCCGAGAAGGACCTGCCGGTCGTGCTGCCCGAGGATCTGGTGCCCGACGGCAGCGGCAATCCGCTCGCGAAGGACGAGCGCTTCCTCGCCTGCACGTGTCCGCAGTGCGGCAAGCCGGCGCGGCGCGAAACCGACACGATGGACACCTTCGTCGACAGCGCCTGGTACTACATGCGCTACTGCTCGCCCGATGCGCCGACGATGGTCGACGAGCGCGTCGACTACTGGATGCCGATGGACCAGTACATCGGCGGCATCGAGCACGCGGTGCTGCACCTGCTGTACGCGCGCTTCTGGACCAAGGTCATGCGCGACCTGGGGCTGGTGAAGTTCGACGAGCCGTTCACGCGTTTGTTCACGCAGGGCATGCTGCTCGCGGAGTGCTGGTACCGCGAGGACGAAAGCGGTCGCAAGCGCTGGTTCTACCCGAGCGAAGTGGACGTGCAGTTCGACGAGCGCGGGCGCCCCATCGGCGCCACCGCCAAGGCCGACGGCAAGCCGGTGCTGTACGGCGGCATCGAAAAGATGTCCAAGAGCAAGAACAACGTCGTCGAGCCGAAGGACGTGATCGCGCGCTTCGGGGCGGATACCGCGCGCGCGTTCGTGATGTTCGCCGGCCCTCCGGATCAGAGCGCCGCCTGGTCGGATTCGGGTGCCGAAGGCGTCTACCGCTTCCTGCGCCGGTTGTGGAACTTCTGCTATGCGCGGCGCGCGTCGATCGCGGCGGCCGGCGCGATCGACGCGCTGCCGCTCGATGGCCGCGCCCGCGCGCTACGGCGCGAAGTCCATCTGAATCTGAAGCAGGCGGACTTCGACTACCAGCGCATGCAGTACAACACGGTCGTGTCGGCGGCGATGAAGATGCTGAACGCGATCGAGGACGCCGCGCTCGACGATTCGCCGGCGTCGGCCGCGGTGCTGCGCGAAAGCCTCTCGATCCTGCTGCGCACGCTGTATCCGATCGCGCCGCACATCGCGCATGTGCTGTGGGTCGATCTCGGTTACGCCAGGGCGGCCGGCGACCTGTTGGATGCGCCGTGGCCCAAGCCGGCGGCCGACGCGCTCGCGCAGGACGAGGTCGAACTGGTCGTGCAGGTCAACGGCAAGCTGCGCGGCACGGTGCGCGTGCCCGCGCGGGCCGACAAGGGCGCGATCGAAGCGGCGGCGCTGGCCGACGCCAACGTGCGCAAGTTCGTCGGTGCCAACCCCGTCAAGCGCGTCGTCGTCGTGCCCGGCAAGCTGGTCAACGTGGTCGTCTAGCCGATGCGGCAGCGGCGCGTCTCGGCGATCGGCACGCACCACCCGGACGGAAGATGAGGCGCCCGCTCCGCGTCGGCCGCGCGTCCTCCGCGGCCGTCTGGCTGATGTTGAGCCTCGCCTTCGCCGTGACGTCGTGCGGCTTCAAGCTGCGCGGCGCGCAGCAGCTGCCGTTCGAGACGATCTACCTGGGCTTCGGGCCGAATTCCTCGCTCGGCGCGGAGCTTGCGCGCAACATCCGCGCCGGGACGAGCACCAAGATCGTCGACGACCGCGCACAGGCGCAGGCCGTGCTCGACGTGCTCGGCGAGGCGCGCGAGCGCGACGTGCTGTCGGTCAGCGCGCAGGGGCGCGCGCGCGAGTTCCAGCTGCGGCTGCGGCTGCAGTTCCGCCTGCACGACGGCAAAGGGCGCGAGTTCATCGCGCCGACGCAGATCACCGTGCAACGCGACATCTCGTTCAACGAAGCGCAGGTGCTCGCGAAGGAGTCGGAAGAAGCGCTGCTGTATCGCGACATGCAGACCGACGTCGTTCAGCAGCTGCTGCGCCGGCTCGCCGCGGTCAAGGTCGATGCAGCTAAGGGCTGAAGCGCTCGCCGGGCATCTGGCCGGCCGCGCCAAGTCCGGCGCGCTCGCGCGCATCTACACCGTCGCCGGCGACGAGCCGCTGCTCGCGATCGAAGCGCAGGACGCGATCCGCGCCGCAGCGCGCGCGAGCGGCTACACGGAGCGCGAGGTGCTGCACGTCGATGCGCGTTTCGACTGGTCGCAACTCGCTGTGCATGCGCGCGGACTGTCGCTGTTCGCCGAGCGCCGCATCCTCGAGATCCGGCTTCCTTCGGGCAAGCCGGGAACGGCCGGCGCGGAGGCGCTGCGCGCGCACGCGGAAAGCGCCGCCGACGACACGCTGACGATCGTCGCGCTGCCCAGGCTCGACAGGAAGCAGCGTCAGGCCGACTGGGCCGCCGCGCTCGACGCCGCCGGCGTCTGGGTCGACGTGCCGGCCGTCGAACGCGCCGCACTGCCCGCGTGGATCGCCGCCAGGCTGGCGCGCCAACAGCAGGAAGCGCCGCGCGACGCGCTCGAGTTCATCGCCGATCGCGTCGAAGGCAATCTGCTCGCGGCGCATCAGGAGATCTGCAAGCTCGCGCTGTTGTACCCGGCGGGCAAGCTGACGCTCGAGCAGGTCGAGGCCAGCGTGCTGAACGTCGCGCGCTACGACGTCTTCGCGCTACCGGTCGCGATGCTCGAAGGCGACGCGAAGCGCGTCGTCCGCATCATGGACGGGCTGCGCGCGGAGGGCGAGCCGCTGCCGCTGCTGCTGTGGGCCGTGACCGAGGACCTGCGCACGCTGCTGCGCCTGCGCGCCGCGCTCGACCGCGGCGTGCCGTACGCGCAGGCCGCGCGCGAGGTCTGGGTCCGGCGCGAGAAGGAAGCCGCGACGCAGGCCGCGCTGCGCCGCGTCGACGCGGCCACGCTCGCACGGCTGCTGGCGCGCTGCGCCGACGTCGATCGCGCGTTCAAGGGCCTGCGCACGCCGAAAGCCGACGGCGACGCATGGCTAGAATTGACCGACATCGCGCTCGCCGTCGCGGCACCGCGCGCACCGACATCGTGAACGCACCCATCGATCGGGCCTCGAGCGATCTCGCCGCCTACATGACCGCGGTCGGACGGCGCGCGCGCGCGGCGTCGACGGCGCTGGCGAAGGCGTCGACGGCGGCGAAGAACGCCGCGCTGCGAACCATCGCCGCGGCGATCCGCGCGCGCCGCGGCGAGATCGTCGAAGCCAACGGCCGCGACGTCGCGCGCGCGAGCATGAGCGGGCTCGAATCCGCGCTGCTCGACCGGCTCAGGCTCACCGACGACTACATCGAGCAGATGGCGGCCGGTCTCGAGCAGGTCGCCGGGCTGCCCGATCCGATCGGCGAGATCACCGACGTTCGGCCGCAGCCGTCGGGCATCCGCGTCGGACGGATGCGCGTTCCGCTCGGCGTGATCGCCATCGTCTACGAGAGCCGGCCGAACGTGACGATCGACGCCGCGGGGTTGACGCTCAAGAGCGGCAACGCGGCGATTCTGCGCGGCGGCTCGGAGGCGATCGAGTGCAACCGGCTGCTCGCCGCGCTGATCCGCGAAGGCGTCGCGTCGGCGGGACTGCCGCGCGACGCGGTGCAGCTCGTCGACACGACCGACCGCGCGGCGGTGGGCCTGCTCGCGACGATGACCGAGTACGTCGACATCCTGGTTCCGCGCGGCGGCCGCGGGCTGATCGAGCGGCTGATGCGCGAGGCGCGCGTGCCGATGATCAAGCACCTCGACGGCGTCTGCCACGTCTACATCGACGCCGACGCGGACCCCGACAAGGCGATCGCGATCGCCGACAACGCCAAGACGCAGCGCTACGGCGTATGCAACGCGATGGAGACGCTGCTGGTGGCGCGGTCGATCGCGCCGCGCGTGCTGCCGCGGCTCGGACGCATCTACGCGGACAAGGGGGTCGAGCTGCGCGTCTGCCCCGAGACGAAGTCGATCCTGCAGGCGGCCGGCATCCCCTGCAAGGACGCGACCGAGGAGGACTGGCGAACCGAGTACCTGGCGCCGATCCTGTCGATCTCGACCCTGCCGGGTATGGACGAGGCGATCGCGCACATCAATGCGTTCGGCAGCAGGCACACCGACGCGATCGTCACCGAGAACTACACGGCCGCGCTGCGCTTCCTGCGCGAGGTCGATTCGGCCTCGGTGATGGTCAACGCGTCGACGCGCTTTGCCGACGGCTTCGAGTACGGCCTCGGCGCGGAGATCGGAATCTCCAACGACAAGCTGCACGCGCGCGGCCCGGTCGGACTCGAAGGGCTGACGTCGCAGAAGTACGTGGTCTTCGGCAACGGGGAAGTCCGACGCTGATCAGCCAGCGTCGCCGGGAATCCTTCGCCGCGACGGGGCTCGGGCGACCACGCGCAGGCACGCAACCCGCGATTCTCCAAACGGCCATCCGAACATGCTCTGGGTCAAGTCGCTGCACATCATCTTCATGGTGACCTGGTTCGCCGGGCTGTTCTATCTGCCGCGGCTGTTCGTCTATCACGCGATGGCCGACGACACGGTGTCGAAGGAGCGCTTCAAGGTCATGGAGCGCAAGCTGTACTACGGCATCATGACGCCGGGCGCGGTGCTCACCGTCGTCTTCGGCGTCTGGCTGTGGGTCGGCTACGGCATCGGCACCGGCCAGGGCTGGCTGATGGCCAAGCTCGCGCTGGTGATCGCGCTGATCGGCTACCACATCTACTGCGGCATCCTGCTCGACGACTTCGCGAACGACCGCAACACGAAGTCGCACGTGTGGTTGCGCTGGTTCAACGAGGCGCCGGTCGTCGTGCTCGCCGGCGCGGTGCTGCTGGTCGTGTTCAAGCCGTTCTGAGCGGCGTTCACACGACCCGGATCCGTGCGGCGAGCGCGCGCAGCTCGTCGAGCGGCGGGTTCTTGCGCGGCCAGGCGAGTTCCACGCCGTCATTCGCATAGCGCGGCAGCACGTGCAGGTGGACGTGCGGCACGGTCTGCCAGCCGGCGGGCCTGTTCGCCTGCAGGACCGTGATGCCTTCGGGCTTGAACGCGGCGTCCACGGCGCGCGCCACCCGCGCCGCCGTCGTGAACAGCGCGGCCGCGAGTGCGTCGTCGAGATCGAGGATCGTTTCGACCTGCTTCTTCGTCGCGACGATCACGTGCCCGGGATTGACCTGGCCCGCGTCCATGAAGGCGATCGTGTGCTCGTCCTCGTAGACCCTGGCCGCCGGGATCTCGCCGCGCACGATGCGGGTGAAGACAGTCGGTTCCATCGTCGCTACGCTCCGGGTTGCAATGCCCGCATTGTAGAAACCGAAACGCGCACGCGCCCCGACCGCACACGCACGCCGAGTGACCACGATCGATTCGTTCTTCGCCATCTGCCCGCGCGGGCTCGAAGCCGTGCTCGCCGGTGAGCTCGCCACGGTCGGCGCGACCGGCATCCGCGCCGAGTCCGGCGGCGTGGCCTTCGCCGGCGCGCTGCGCACGGCGTACGCGGCGAACCTGCACGCGCGCATCGCCAGCCGCGTGCTGTGGCAGATCGCGCAGGGGTCCTATCGCGACGAGAGGAGCCTGTACGCGCTCGCCGCCGACGTGCCGTGGGAGCGCCACTTCTCGCCGCGGCAGACGCTGCGCGTCGACCTGAACGCGTCTCGCTCGCCGCTGGCGAGCCTCGAATTCGCCACGCTCACGGTCAAGGACGCGATCGTCGACCGGATGCGCGCACGGACCGGCGCGCGCCCTTCGATCGACCGCGCCCGCCCCGACGTGCGCGTGTTCGTCTACCTCGACGAGTCGACGGCGACGCTGTATCTCGACCTGTCCGGAGAGCCGCTGTTCAAGCGCGGCTGGCGCGAGGACAAGGGCGAGGCACCGCTGAAGGAAAACCTCGCCGCCGGGCTGCTCGCGCTGGCGGGCTGGACACCCGAGGTGGCGTTGCTCGATCCGTTCTGCGGCAGCGGGACCCTCGTCATCGAAGCGGCCTCGATCGCGGCGCGGCGCGCGCCGGGACTGCAGCGCCGCTTCGCGTTCGAGAAGCTGCAGGGCTTCGACGCCGCGGCCTGGCGCACGCTGCGCGAGCAGGCGCACGCGGCGATCGACGATCACGCCCCCGCGCTGATCGCGGGTTCGGACATCTCGACGCGCGTGATCGAGACCGCCCGCCGCAACGCCCGCCTCGCCGGGCTCGACGCGTGGCTCGCCGACGGACGCCTGCGCCTGACGGCCGCCGACGCGCGCAAGATCGAGCCGCCCGCGCCGGCCGGCATGATCGTCACGAACCCGCCCTACGGCGAGCAGAGCCATCCGAAGTCCGCGCCGGTGCCGAAGATGATGGGCGAAGTCGCCGACCGGCTGAAGCAGTCGTTCGCGGGCTGGACCGCGTGGATCCTGAGCGCGGACCGCGCGCTGCCGCGCCAGATGCGGCTGCAGGAAACGCGCCGGACCGTGCTCTTCAATGGCCCGCTGGAGTGCCGGTTCTTCCGTTTCGAGATCGTCGCCGGCGCGTACCGGCCGCGCAGCGACGCCTCGGCAGCGACGCGTTAGGCGTCTGCGCCGCGAAACGCCGCGCAGACGCCTCGCCTAGCCACGCCGGCCGACCGCCAGAGCCATCGAGGACCGCCGCAAAGCGCCGACTTTCTCCCGGATCTCGCGCGCCGCGCTACGCTGGAATGCGCGCGTGAGCGGCCGTCACGCGTGGCCCGGCCGCCGACCGATCGAATCCTCCATGCTGTTCCGCGTTTGCGTCGCGTGCGACCACACGAACCCGCCGGACTCGCGGTTCTGCGGCAAGTGCGGTGCGCCGCTGCAAGTCAGGTTCTGCCGGTCGTGCCGGTCTCCCAACGACGCCGTGTCGCGCCACTGCCAGTCGTGCGGCACCGAGCTGCCCGAGCTGGCTGAGCCCGAGGCGGCGCTGCCGTCGAACGGGTCCAGGTCGGCAACGATCCCGCCGCTCGTGATCGCCACGCCCGGGCGCCCGGTGGGCGATACGGCACCGGCACCGTTCGCTGCGCCGACGACGACGACCGCCGCGGCGTTGCCCGGCGGCGAAGTACCTGCGAACGCAGCGGGCGCGCCTGCGCTCGACGAGACCCGCGCACTGCCGGCCGGCGCCACCGGCGATCAACCCGCGATCGACGCGCTGCCGCAGCGTCCTGCCGGATCGGCGTCGATCCTGGTCGACAGCGCGGTCGCGAACGCGAACCTGACCGAACCGGCCAACGGCGCTCGGCAGTCGGCCCGCGCGCGACGCGGGCCATGGGCTGCGCTCGCGCTCGCCGTCGCCGTGCTCGGCGTCGCATTCGGCGCGTTCGCGTACAAAGCCTGGCGCAACGGTGCCGCCACCGGACCTACGGAGCGCGCGGTCGCCCCGCCCCCCACGGCGCCCGCGCCACCGCCGCGCGCACAACCCGACGCACCGAGCCCAACCCCGTCACCCGCGCCAGCCGCCGAGTCTGCCGCGCCGCCCGCCGCGGGCGCGAGCAAGGCGGCACCGCGCGAACGACGCGAAGCGGCGCCGCGCGTTGTCGAGCGCGCCCCGGCGGGCTCGAGCGCGCCCGCCGCCCCCGCCATGCCGGCCCTGCGCGAGTGCACCCCACCCGTCGCGGCGCTGGGCCTGTGTACGCCAGAACCCAAACCGGAAGGAAACTGAAGCCCATGCACCGCTTACTGCGCAACGCCGCCTTTTTCGCCTGCACCTGCGCGCTGGTCCCCGGCGCCGCACTCGCGGGCACGCCGTACAAGATCGTCACCGCCTCCGAGCGCGGGACCTACATCCAGATCGGGCGCGATCTCGCGAAGTACGTCGCGCCCGCGGCCGACATCGATCTGGAGGTGCTGCCGTCGGCGGGCTCTTCGGAGAACGTGCAGCGGCTGCGCTACGAGCCGGGGGTGAAGTTCGCGCTGGTGCAGTCCGACGTCTATCAGGCCTACATCAACCAGGGCGCGAGCGGCCACGCGGAAGCGGCGCGCATCATCCGCCCGCTGCGCGTGATCCTGCCGCTGTACAACGAAGAGATCTACTTCATCGCGCGCGCCGACGCGCCGTACACGTTCGTCCACGAGATCCGCGACGCGAAGATCAACGTCGGCCTGCTGCGCAGCGGCACCGCGATGTCGGCCACGACGCTGTACCGGCTGATGTTCGACCGCCCGCTGCCCGACGCCAACATCTCGTTCCTGTCGAACGAGGAGGCGCTCGCCCGGCTCGTCACGGACAAATCGGTCGACGTGGTCGTGGTCGTCGCGGGGCAACCCGCGAAGCTGCTGACCGACATGAAGCCCGAGGCGCGCGCGCTGATCAAGCTGCTGAAGCTCGACCCGAAGCACCCCGCGAGCCAGGCCGCGCTGAAGACCTACTTTCCGACGAGCGTGCGCGCTTCGCTGCATCCGAATCTGCTGACCGAAGACGTGCCCGGGCTTGCGGTGAAAGCCTACCTCGTCACCTACGACTACAACCAGTCGGCCACGCAGGCGCGGCTGGCGCGCTTCGCGCGTTCGCTGTGCGAGAACTTCGGCACGCTGCAGGCCGAGGGGCACCCCAAGTGGAAGGAAGTCGAGCTGGCGATGCCCGAACTCGGCCGCGGCTGGGCGTACTTTCCGCCGATCGCGCGCGAGTTCGAGCGCTGCGTCGCCGCCCGCGCCCAGCCCGCCAAGGCGAAGTCATGCACGACCGAGCAGAAGATCCTGGGGCTGTGCGAGTAGCGGCGCGCGCCGCTCAGCCGAGCGCCTTTTCGATGTCGGCAGCGATGTCTTCGGGCTTGGTCGTCGGCGCGTAGCGCGCGATGACCTTTCCATCCCTGCCGATCAGGAACTTGGTGAAGTTCCACTTGATCGCTTCCGAACCGAGCAGCCCGGGTTTGGCCGACGTCAGGTACTTGAACAGCGGATGCGCGTTCTCGCCGTTGACGTCGACCTTGGCGAACAGCGGGAACGTGACGCCGTAGTTCGTCTCGCAGAACTCGGCGATCTCCGACTCGGAGCCCGGCTCCTGCGCGCCGAACTGGTTGCACGGGAAGCCCAGCACGACAAAGCCGCGCTTGGCGAACCGCCGGTACAGCGCCTCGAGCCCCTTGTACTGCGGTGTAAAGCCGCACCGGCTCGCGGTGTTGACGATCAGCAGAACCTTGCCCTTGAAGTCGGCGAGCTTTTTCGGCTTGCCGTCGAGGGTCTTGGCCGAGAAGTCATAGACGGTCGGCATACGCGTCCCCGGTCGGCGGTTCAGACGACGAGCCTGGCGTTGAGCACGATGCGCGGCCCGGCGAGCGCTTTCGACACGGGGCAGCCCTGCTTGGCGGCTTCGGCGTGCTGCTGGAAGTCGGCCGCCGCCAGCCCGGGCACTTCGGCTTCGGTGGTCAGCTCGATCAGCTCGATCGCGGGCCCTTCGCCGAGGTGAACCGCAGCCGTGGTGTGGATGCGCTTGGGCGTGAAGCCCGCTTTCGTCAGCAGCGCCGACAGGAACATCGAATAGCAGCCTGCGTGCGCCGCGCCGATCAGTTCCTCCGGATTGGTTCCTGGTCCGGACTCGAAGCGCGAAGCGAAGGTGAACGGCCCTTCGTAGGCCCCGCTGCCGAGCCGCATCGTCCCGGCGCCTTCCTTCAGCGTGCCCTTCCATTCGGCCGACGAGGTGCGTACCGTCATGGCGTCCTCCTTGCGTCAGTCACCCGCCGACATCGTAGTACGCGCAGCGGCCGGCGCGCAGCGGCCAGCGTGCGGCGGGGAAGACCTGCCGGCTGACGGGAGGTCGTGCGCGGCGGAAGCGCCGCGCCGCTGCGGTCAGCCCGCCAGCCCGAGGTGCTCGATGCCCTTGTGGATCCCCGCCACGCCGCCGTACAGCTTGGAGTTGAGCTTGATCTGCAGCCGCAGATCGTTGACGGAGTCGGCGTTGCGCAGCGCATCCTCGTACGAGATCAGTTCGCGCTCGTGCAGATCGAACAGCGCCTGGTCGAACGTCTGCATGCCCTGCTCGCGCGAGCGCTTCATCACATCCTTGATCTCGTGCACTTCGCCCTTGAAAATCAGGTCCGAGATCAGCGGCGAGTTGAGCATGATCTCGACTGCGGGAATGCGGCCCTTGCGGTCCTTGAACGCAACGAGCCGCTGCGAAATCATCGCGCGCAGGTTCAGCGACAGATCCATCAGAAGCTGGCTGCGCCTGTCCTCGGGGAAGAAGTTGATCACGCGGTCGAGCGCCTGATTGGTGCTGTTCGCGTGCAGCGTGCACATCACCAGGTGGCCGGTCTCGGCGAAAGCGATCGCGTGCTCCATCGTTTCGCGGTCGCGCACCTCGCCGATCAGGATCACGTCGGGCGCCTGCCGCAGCGTGTTCTTCAGCGCCACGCTCCAGCTGTCGCAGTCCACGCCGACCTCGCGCTGCGTGATGATGCAGTTCTTGTGCGGATGGACGTACTCGATCGGGTCCTCGATCGTGATGATGTGGCCCTGGCTGTTCTCGTTGCGGTAGCCGACCATCGCGGCGAGCGTGGTCGACTTGCCCGAACCGGTTGCGCCGACCACCATCACGATGCCGCGCTTGGCCATCGCCAGCTCGTTGATCAGCGTCGGCAGGTTCAGCTCCTCGACCGTCGGGATCCGGTCGGCAATCGTCCGGAAGACGATGCCGACCTTGCCCTGCTGCACGAACGCGGAGACGCGGAAGCGGCCGATCCCGGTCGGGTTGATCGCGAAGTTGCACTCCTTGGTCGCCTCGAACTCGGCGGCCTGGCGGTCGTTCATGATCGCTCGCACCAGCTCCGCGGTGTGCTGCGCCGTCAGCGGCTGATTCGACACCGGCAGCACGCGGCCGTCGAGCTTGAACGCGGGCGGGAAATCGGCGGTGATGAAAAGGTCCGAGCCCTTCTTCGTCAGCAGCAGACGCAGCAGGTCGTGGACGAATCGTGTGGCCTGGTCGCGTTCCATGGAAGCCCCTCAGTGTTTCGCCGCGTCTCGCGGGCGCCTAGCCGACAAAGCTCTCCGGCGACTTCGCGTACTGGCGCGCCTCCGCCGCCGACACGATGTTGCGCCGGACCAGGTCCATCATGCACTGGTCGAGCGTCTGCATGCCGAACTGGCTGCCGGTCTGGATCATCGAGTACATCTGCGCGACCTTGTTTTCGCGGATCAGGTTGCGGATCGCGGGCGTGCCGACCATGATCTCGTGCGCTGCGACGCGCCCGCTGCCGTCCTTGATCTTCAGCAGCGCCTGCGAGATCACCGCGACGAGCGACTCCGACAGCATCGCGCGCACCATTTCCTTCTCGGCGGCCGGGAACACGTCGACGACGCGGTCGATCGTCTTCGCGGCGCTCGACGTGTGCAGCGTGCCGAACACCAGGTGGCCGGTCTCGGCGGCGGTGAGCGCCAAGCGGATCGTCTCCAGGTCTCGCAGCTCGCCGACCAGTACGACGTCGGGGTCCTCGCGCAGCGCGCTGCGCAGCGCGTTGGCGAAGGACAGCGTGTGCGGGCCGACCTCGCGCTGGTTGATCACGCACTTGCGCGACTCGTGGACGAACTCGATCGGGTCCTCGATCGTCAGCACGTGGCCGTACAGGTTGTTGTTGACGTGGTCGACCATCGCCGCGAGCGTCGTGGACTTGCCCGAGCCGGTCGGACCGGTCACCAGCACCAGCCCGCGCGGCTTCAGCGCGAACTCGGCGAACACGCGCGGCGCCTGCAACTCTTCCAGCGACAGCACGCGCGACGGGATCGTGCGCAGCACCGCGGCGGCGCCGCGATCCTGGTTGAACGCGTTGACGCGAAAACGGGCGAGCCCGGGCAGATCGAACGAGAAGTCGCACTCGAGATGTTCGTCGAACATCTTGCGCTGCGCGTCGTTCATGATGTCGTAGATCATCGCGTGCACGTCCTTGTGCTCCAGGGGCGGCAGGTTGATGCGGCGTACGTCGCCGTGCACGCGGATCATCGGCGGCAGGCCCGCGGACAGGTGCAGGTCGGACGCCTTATTCTTGACGGAGAATGCGAGCAGTTCGGAGATGTCCATCGGCGGTGCTTCGTAGAGGATCGTTTGGACGATCGCGCCGGCTCGGCGTGACGCCCGCTGGGTCAGACGGCTGCGTTCGGGGCAGCCACGCGCATTGTCCGGCGCCTTCCCGCCGCTCCAAACATCGGAAAAGACAAGCGTCCAGAGGGAATTTCGAAACCATTATGTCCAGTTTGGACGAACCGCTGCAAGCCGCGCTGGCGCGCGTGCACGAACGGATTAGCGCCGCCGCGCGCGCCGCCGGCCGCGACCCCGGCGAAATCGCGCTGCTGGCCGTCAGCAAAGCCTTTCCGGCCGAAGCGGTGATCGCCGCGGCGCGTGCCGGCCAGCGCCGGTTCGGCGAGAGCTATGTCCAGGAGGCCGTCGACAAGATCGCGCAAGTCCGCGCGCTGGCGCCCGACCTCGCCCTCGAATGGCACTTCATCGGCCCGATCCAGAGCAACAAGACGCGCCTGATCGCCGAACACTTCGACTGGGTCCACTCGGTCGACCGCCTAAAGATCGCGCAACGGCTGTCGCAGCAGCGCCCGGCCGACCGGCCCCCGCTCCAGGTCCTCATCCAGGTCAACGTGAGCGGCGAAGCGAGCAAGCGCGGCGTGGCACCGGCCGAAGCGGGCACGCTGGCGCAGGCGGTGGCGCAGCTGCCGCGGCTGCGACTGCGCGGCTTGATGGCGATCCCGGAACCCGAGCAGGAGCGGGAACGGCAGCGCGCGCCATTCGCGCGGCTGCGCGAGTTGCTCGAACGCCTTCGACGCGAAGGCCTTGCGGTGGACACGCTGTCGATGGGCATGTCGGCCGATCTCGAGGCCGCCATCGCCGAAGGGGCGACGATCGTGCGGGTCGGCACCGCGATCTTCGGGGAGCGGACATGAGCGAACGGCGATCTGACGCGGCGGCCGAACTCGACGAGATCGACCGTATCCATGACGACGATCCCGCCGAGGCCGCCCGCCGCCTGCGCGGACTCGACGCGTCGGATTTGCCGGCGCAGCGCCTGGGGGCGTTGGCTTTCCTGCTCAACCACGTGCTCGGCGAAATGCTCGGCGCCTGGCGCGAGGCCGCGCTGCGCGCCGCGGCGCTGGCCGCACGCGACGATGCGCCCGTGGCCGTGCTGCGGCACTGGGCGGCCGCCGCGCTGCTCGCCGCAGACGATGCCATGGCCGAGCGCGCGCGATCGCGGCTGGCTGAACGCGCGCAGGTCGACGCTGCGATCGCCGCGGCGCTCGCGCGCGTCGCGGCATGGAACTTCGTGGTCGACGTCGAACGCGACGCCGGCGCATTCGCCGCCCTCGCCCGATCGGCGCCCGGCTTCCCCCCGAGCGCGCTCGATGCGGGCTTTGCGGCGTCGTTCAACAACGTCACCGTCGCCCTGATGGAAAAGCTC
Organism: Pseudomonadota bacterium; assembly: GCA_040752195.1. GTDB lineage: Bacteria > Pseudomonadota > Gammaproteobacteria > Burkholderiales > Burkholderiaceae_F > DSNY01. Next base: position 106,720 of record JBFMFC010000003.1, read on the forward strand.
GCGGGGCGCACGCTCGACCAAGCGCAGCGTGACGCGTTGAAGCAGGGCGCGCAGGCTGCGCGTGCATTCTGGCTGCGCGCCGGCGGATGGGTCGAGGACGAGCGCTCCGACTACCTGCACGCAAAGGTCGCGCTGCGGCTCGGCGACGCGCAGGCGGCAGCGGCCGCGGCCGAAGCCGCGCTCGCCGTCGTCGCTGCCAACGGCGGCGATGCGGTCGAGCGTGCATTCCTGCTGCAGCCGCTCGCAGCCGCGCGTGCGGCGCTGGGCGACCATGCGGACGCAGCGAGGCTGCGGTCGGAGGCGACTGCACTGGCGGCCGCTTTCGACACGGGCCTGCGGCGTCTGATCGAGCGGGATGCAGCGGAACTGTTTGCACAGGAACATCCATGAACGACAACGCGCGCATCGCATTCATCGGCGGCGGAAACATGGCGTCGGCGCTGATCGGCGGACTGATTCAGAAGGGGCAGCGGCCGCACGATCTGCTGGCGGTGGAGATCGACGCCGCGCGGCGCGAGGCGCTCGCGCGCGCCTTCGGCATCGAGGTCGCGCCTGCGCCGGACGCACGGCTCGCCCGCTTCGACGTGCTCGTTCTCGCCGTCAAGCCGCAGCAGATGAGGGAAGCGTGCAGCGCGCTGCGACCCTTCGTCGGGCAGCAACTCGTGCTGTCGATCGCCGCCGGCATCCGGATCGCCGATCTCGCGCGCTGGCTCGGCACCGACCGGATCGTGCGCGCGATGCCGAACACGCCGGCGCTGATCGGTCGCGGCATCGCCGGCCTCGCGGCCGGGCGCGCAGTCACGCCGGCGCAGCGCGAGCAGGCGACGCAGATCCTGCAAGCGGTCGGCACGGTCGTCTGGCTCGACGACGAGACGCAACTCGACGCGGTGACCGCAATCTCCGGCAGTGGTCCCGCCTACGTCTTCTACTTCATCGAGGCGCTGATCGAGGCCGGACGCGCCATGGGCCTGTCGGACGAGCCGTCGCGGCGCTTGGCGATCGAAACGCTGGTCGGCGCGTCGCACCTGGCGGCCGAGTCGGGCGAACCGCCGGAGGTGTTGCGCGCTCGCGTGACCTCGAAGGGCGGAACGACCGCCGCCGCGATCGAATCGATGGACGCCGATCAGATCAAGGCGAAGATCGTCGCGGCCGTGCGCGCCGCGCAGCGTCGCGCCGCCGAGCTGGGCGACGAATTCGGCAAGTGACGGTCGTTCGGGTTGCGACTTGACCCGTCGGCGTCTCGCGCGCGGATCCGCGGCCGCGCTTACCTGAGCGCGTAGTCCAACGCGACGCCTGCAAAGACCGCGAAGCCGACCCACTGGTTGTGGCGGAAGGCGCGGAAGCAGTCAGCGCGGGCGCGGCCGCGGATCAGCACGTAGTGGTAGACGACGCAGCCGAGCGCGGCGGCCCAGCCGAGGTAAAACGGCCAGCGCGCGCCGATCGCCGCGCCGACGACCAGCAGCAGCGACAGGTGCGCGCCGTAGCAGAACATCACGGCGGCGACATCGGCGCGGCCGAACAGGATCGCCGACGAGCGCAACCCGATGCGGATGTCGTCGTCGCGGTCGACCATCGCGTACTCGGTGTCGTACGCGACGACCCAGAACAGGTTCGCCGCGAACAGCCACCAGCCGATCGTCGGTACGTGCCCGAGCGCGGCCGCGAACGCCATCGGGATGCCGAACGAGAAAGCGATCGCGAGATAGGCCTGCGGCAACGGGAAAAAGCGCTTGAAGAAAGGATAGGTCGTCGCCACGGTCACGCCGACCACGGCCAGCCAGAAGGTCAGCGCGTTCAGCGGGACCAGCAGCAGCGCGGCGAGCAGCAGCAACACCACTGCGACGGCGACTGCTTCCAGCGGCGACACGGCGCCGCTGGAGACGACGCGGTCCGCGGTGCGTTTGACGTGGCCGTCGAAGTCGCGGTCGGCCACATCGTTGATCGCGCAGCCGGCGGACCGCGTCAGCAGCGTCCCCAGCACGAAGATGGCAAGCAGCCACGCCGGCGGCCGGCCGTCGGTGGCGATCCACAGCGCGGTCAGCGTCGGCCACAGCAGCAGCAGCGTCCCGACCGGCTTGTCAAGGCGGATCAGCCGCACGTACAGGCTCAGGCGGCGGATCGGGTCGACGGTGGTCATTCGGGATCTGGCGCGGACGCCACGTGCTGCAATGCGCTGATTTGCGTTGAACGGCCGGGGGCGCTTATCGTAACAGCCGCGTCAAAGAACAAGCCCAACATCCACGCTTCACGTCAGGAGACCCTCAATGATGCACAAGACCATGGCGGCGGCCGCGCTGGCCGCTGCGCTTGTCGCTGGCACGCCGCCGGCGGCGGCGCAGACCGAGATCCAGTGGTGGCACTCGATGGGCGGCGCGCTCGGCGAAGCGCTGAACGAACTGGCCACCAAGTTCAACAACAGCCAGAAGGAGTACAAGGTTGTCGCCACGTACAAAGGCTCGTATCCCGAGTCGATGACGGCGGCGATCGCGGCGTTCCGCGCCGGACAGGCGCCGCACATCCTGCAGGTCTTCGAGGTCGGCACCGCGACCATGATGGCGGCCAAGGGCGCGATCAAGCCTGTCTACCAGTTGATGAAGGAGCAAGGCGAGCCGTTCGATCCGAAGGCGTACCTCCCGGTGGTGACCGGGTACTACTCGGACCAGCAGGGCAACATGCTGTCGTTCCCGTTCAACAGCTCGACCGCGCTGTTCTACATCGACAAGAACAAGTTCCGCAAAGCGGGCCTGCCGCCGGTCCCGCCGAAGACGTGGAAGGAGCTGATCGCCGTGGCGGAGAAGCTCAAGGCCTCGGGGCAGGACTGCGTGTACACGACAGGCTGGCCGTCCTGGGTGCACATCGAGAACTTCAGCGCCTGGCACAACCTGCCGATCGGCACGAAGGAGAACGGCTTCGGGGGATTGGACACGCAGTTCACCTTCAACTCGCCGACGCACGTCAAGCACATCGAGATGCTCGCCGACATGGCCAAGCGGGGCCTGTTCACCTACGCCGGCCGCACCAACCAGGCCGACTCCAAGTTCGCGAGCGGAGAGTGCGCGATGGCCACGATCAGCGCCGGTGCGTTGGGCGGGGTCATCAAGGCCGCGAAGACGGACTGGCAGATGAGCTTCCTGCCTTACCACGACGACGTGAAAGGCGCGCCACAGAACTCGATCATCGGCGGCGCGTCGCTGTGGGTGATGAGCGGCCGCAAAGCCGAGGAGTACAAGGGCGTGGCGCGCTTCCTGGCGTTTCTGTCGCGGCCCGAGATCCAGATGGAGTGGCACGTGAAGACCGGCTACGTGCCGATCACGATGGCCGCCTATGAGTTGACCAAGAAGTCCGGCTTCTACGACCAGAATCCGGGCCGCGACATGGCGGTCAAGCAGCTCACGAACAAGACGCCCACCGAGAACTCCAAGGGCCTGCGCTTCGGCAACTTCGTGCAGGGTCGCACGGTCATCGAGGAAGAACTGGAAGCGGCGTTCGCCGGCAAGAAGAGCGCCAAGGCGGCGCTCGACGACGCCGTGCGCCGCGGCAACGAGATCCTGCGCCAGTTCGAAGCCGCGAACCGCTGACTTTTGTGGGCGGTTCGCCGCCCGTATGCCACATCACCTCACCCTCCCCGCCTAGCGGGGAGGGAGCTGCAGGCGACCTGATCTCGTGGAAAAACGTGTCGTCTTCCGGTCGGCGTGGCTGCCGTTCGCGCTGGTTGCGCCGCAGCTCGCGATCACGATCATCTTCTTTTTCTGGCCCGCGTCGCAGGCGATCTGGTACTCGTTCCAGCTGCAGGACGCCTTCGGCCTGAAAACGCAGTTCGTCGGCCTGCAGAACTTCGTCACGCTGTTCAAGGACCCGCACTACATCGCGTCGTTTCGCGTCACCGCGATCTTCAGTTTTGCGGTCGCGGCGATCTGCATCGCGTTGTCGCTGCTGCTGGCGGTGTTCGCCGACCGCGTGGTGCGCGGCGCGATGGCGTACAAGACGCTGCTGATCTGGCCGTACGCGGTCGCAGCCGCCGTGGCCGGCGTGCTGTACGCGTTCATGTTCGCGCCGTCGATCGGCATCGTCACGTTCTGGCTCAAGGGGCTCGGCCTGCACTGGAACTGGGTGATCGACGGCGACCAGGCGATGCTGCTGGTGATCATGGCCGCCGTGTGGAACCACATCAGCTACAACTTCCTTTTCTTCCTCGCCGGGCTGCAGTCGATCCCGCGATCGCTGATCGAGGCCGCGGCGATCGACGGCGCCGGGCCGTGGCGGCGCTTCTGGACGATCGTGTTCCCGCTGCTGTCGCCGACCGCATTCTTCCTGCTGGTCGTCAACGTCGTGTACGCGTTCTTCGGCACCTTCGGCATCATCGACGCCACCACGCAGGGCGGACCGGCCACGTCGACCCAGATCCTCGTGTACAAGGTCTACCACGACGGGGTCAAGGCGGGCGACCTGGGCGGCTCGTCCGCGCAGTCGGTGATCCTGATGGCGATCGTGATTGCGCTGACCGTCGTGCAGTTCCGCTACATCGAACGCAAGGTGCAGTACTGATGGTCGAGCGCCGCCCCTGGCTGGACGTGCTGTCCCACCTCGTGCTGATCGCCGGGGTCGTCGTCATCGCGTTCCCCGTGTACGTGACGTTCGTCGCCTCGACGCTGACGCTCGAGCAGATCATGTCGGTGCCGATGCCGCTGGTGCCGGGCGATCACTTCGTCGAGAACTACCGGCAGGTTCTGTTCGCCGGCACCGAAAAGGGCTCGAAGGCACCGGTGGCGACGATGCTGCTCAACAGCACCGTCGTCGCGCTCGGCATCGCGATCGGCAAGATCGCGATTTCGATCATCTCGGCCTTCGCGATCGTCTACTTCCGCTTCCGCCTGCGGATGTTCTTCTTCTGGACCATCTTCGTCACGCTGATGCTCCCGGTCGAGGTGCGGATCATCCCGACGTTCAAGGTGGTCGCGGACCTCGGCATGCTGAACAGCTACGCCGGGCTGACGCTGCCGCTGATCGCATCCGCCACCGCGACCTTCCTGTTCAGGCAGTTCTTTCTGACGATTCCGGACGAGCTGGCGGAGGCGGCGCGCATCGACGGCGCCGGGCCGATGCGCTTCTTCTGGGACGTCGTCGTGCCGCTTTCGAAGACCAGCGTGGCGGCGCTGTTCGTGATCCAGTTCATCTACGGCTGGAACCAGTACCTGTGGCCGCTGCTGATCACCACCGACGAATCGATGTACACGACGGTGATCGGCATCAAGCGGATGATCGTCGGCGGCGACGCCGCCAACGAATGGAACCTGGTGATGGCCACCGCGATGCTGGCACTGCTGCCGCCGGCGGCCGTCGTGATTCTGATGCAGAAGTGGTTCGTCAAAGGGCTCGTCGAAACGGAAAAGTGATGGCCGGGGTATCGATCAGAAACGTCTACAAGTCCTACGGCACCGTTGCCGCGATTCGGGGCATTTCGATGGACATCGCCGACGGCGAGTTCGTCGTGATGGTCGGGCCGTCGGGCTGCGGCAAGTCGACGCTGCTGCGCATGGTCGCCGGGCTCGAGACGATCACCGCGGGCGAAATCGCGATCGGTGGCCGCGTGGTCAACGATCTGGAGCCGAAGGACCGCAACATCGCGATGGTGTTCCAGAACTACGCGCTCTACCCGCACATGAGCGTGTACGACAACATGGCTTACGGGCTGAAGATCCAGCGCCGGTCCAGGGCGGACATCGACGCGCGCGTGCAGCGCGCCGCCGAGATCCTGGAGTTGACGAACCTGCTCAAGCGCCGCCCGCGCGAGCTTTCGGGCGGCCAGCGCCAGCGGGTTGCCATGGGCCGCGCGATCGTGCGCGAGCCCGCGGTGTTCCTGTTCGACGAGCCGTTGTCGAACCTCGACGCCAAGCTGCGCGTGCAGATGCGCGGCGAGTTGCAGTCGCTGCACCAGCGGCTGCGCACGACCACGCTGTACGTCACGCACGACCAGGTCGAGGCGATGACGCTGGCGCAGCGCATGCTCGTGATGAACGGCGGCTGCGCCGAGCAGATCGGCGCGCCGCTCGAGGTCTACAGCCGTCCGGCGAGCACGTTCGTCGCCGGTTTCATCGGTTCACCGCCGATGAACCTGATCCCGGGACGGATCGCCGAAGGCGGCAAGGTGCTGATCGGCGACGGCGACGTTCGCGTGCGGTTGCCGGTACCGCATGCCGGACTCGACGGCCGCTCCGTGCTGCTCGGCGTGCGGCCCGAGCATCTGGAGACCTGCGCGCCGGACGCCGCGCTGGTCGGCCCTCACATCGACTTCATCGAGCTGTTGGGCTCGGATTCGCTGGTGTACGGCCACCTCGGCGCGGACAAGCAGGGCGCGCGAATCGCCGCCAGGCTGCACACGTCGGTCGTCGCGAGGGAAGGCCACCTGCCGCTGTGCTTCGCGCCCGAGCACATGCACCTGTTCGACCCCGACAGCGGGAAGCGGATCGAACCGTAGTCCTGCTCTGGCGTCGCGCCAAACGCAGTCCGAACCCGAACCCCGGTTTCGCCGAAGCCGGCCCGCGCCAGAAACAGTCGCGCGGATCGCACGCGGCGCAGCCCGCTTGCGAAGGCTGCGCAGCATCCCGACGGCCGCTTGTCTCCGGCCGCTCGCTTAACGTCGCTGCGCGACGTTAGCCTTCGCCGAAAAACGGCGCGGACCGCATGCCGCGCAGCCTACTTGAGTAGACTGCGCAGCATCCACGCCCGGTCTTTTGGCTCCGGCCGCTCGCTGGGCTCGCTTAACGTCGCTGCGCGACGTTAGCCTTCGCCGAGAAACGGCGCGGACCGCATGCCGCGCGGCCTACTTGAGTAGGCTGCGCAGCATCCACGCCGTTTTTTCATGCACCTGCAGGCGTTGGGTCAGCAGGTCGATGGTCGCTGGGTCGCCGCCTTTCTCGGCCATGGGGAACACGTCGCGCACGGTGCGGGCAACGGCCTCATGGCCCTCGATGAGCAGTCGCACCATCTCCATCGCCTCCGGAACGCCGTCCGTGTCCGCGATCGATGCCAGCTTGGCAAACGCCTTGGTCGATCCCGGCGCAGGGTAGCCGAGCGCGCGAATCCGTTCGGCGATCGGGT
>JBFMFC010000003.1:113917-129202 GCA_040752195.1 Pseudomonadota bacterium
AGCAGTCGCACCATCTCCATCGCCTCCGGAACGCCGTCCGTGTCCGCGATCGATGCCAGCTTGGCAAACGCCTTGGTCGATCCCGGCGCAGGGTAGCCGAGCGCGCGAATCCGTTCGGCGATCGGGTCGAGCGCGTTCCATAGCTCCGTGTACTGCTCCCTGAACATCAGGTGCAGCGTGGTGAACATCGGCCCTTCGACGTTCCAGTGGAAACCGTGCGTCTTCAGGTACAGCGAGAACGTGTCGGCCAGCACGCGCGACAGGCCGTCCGCGATTCTCTCGCGGTCCTTCTCGGCGATGCCGATGTCGATCCGGGGCGCATCCGCCCCGCCATTGGCGGATCTGTTCTTGCTCTTGGCCATGGTGTTTCTCCTCTGTAGCGACCTTTTTATGCTAGTGCGCGGTCCGGCGTTTAGCCAATTGACAATGCTCAAGACGGCGATAGCCTGGACCCTATCCCGCCTCGGCCGGAAGATCGAGCTTGGTCACACCGGGCAGGTGGCACTTCAGGATCGCGCGGCGCAACGCCTCGACCGCGGCCGGCCGCGTGAAGCTCTTGCGCCAGGCGAGCACGACCCGGCGGTCGGGCACCGGCGGCTTGAACGGCAGGTACTCGATCAGCGAATCGCGCGGCGGCTTCTCCGGCACCGAGGTCTTGGGCAGCACCGTAATGCCCAGCCCCGACGCGACCATGTGCCTGATCGTCTCGAGCGACGAACCTTCGAACGTCTTCTGTATCCCCTCCGCGCCGGTCGAGAACCGGGACAGCTCGGGACAGACCTCGAGCACCTGATCGCGGAAGCAGTGGCCGGTGCCGAGCAGCAGCATCGTTTCCTTTTTCAGCTCGTCGGCGCCGATGCTCTTGCGGCGGGTCCAGGGATGGCCCTTCGGCACGGCGACCATGAACGGCTCGTCGTAAACGGGCTGGATCAGCACGCCCGACTCCGGCAGCGGCAGCGCCAGGATCGCTACGTCGATCTCGCCGTTCTTCAACAGCTCGAGCAGCTTGATCGTGAAGTTCTCGTTCAGCAGCAGCGGCATCTGCGGTGCGTCTCGAAGCAGTTGCCGGACCAGCGCCGGCAGCAGATACGGCCCGATCGTGTAGATCACGCCGACGCGCAGCGCGCCGACCAGCGGATCCTTGCCCGCCTTCGCAAGCTCCTTGATCCGGGCCGCTTCGTCGAGCACGCGCTGCGCCTGCGCGACGATGCGCTCGCCGATCGGCGTCAACGTCACCTCGTTGCTGCGGCGTTCGAAGATCGGCACGCCCAGCTCGTCCTCGAGCTTTTTGATCGCCACCGACAGGGTCGGTTGGCTGACGAAACAGGCCTCCGCGGCGCGCCCGAAGTGCCTTTCGCGCGCGACCGCGACGATGTACTTGAGTTCGGTCAGGGTCATGGGGGCGATTCAACCACAGCGCGGCACGCCTCGCCCGGCCGGGCGCGGACGCGCGGGACCGCGAGGCTAGACGCCGTAGTGCGCGCGATACCAGGCGACGAAGCGCGGCAGCCCGACCTCGATCGGTGTGGTCGGCACCCAGCCGTAGTCGCGCTTCAGGTCGTCGATGTCGGCCCAGGTCGACTGCACGTCGCCCGGCTGCAGCGGCAGCATCCGCATCTGCGGCGTGCGGCCGATCGCGTTGGCGAGCACGTCGATGAAGCGCAGCAGCGGCTCGGGGCGGTGGTTGCCGATGTTGTAGACGCGGTGCTGTACGCCGTCGGCATCGCGTGCCGGCACGCGATCGAGCACGCGCAGAACGCCGTCGGCGATGTCGTCGACGTAGGTGAAATCGCGCGCCATCTCGCCGTGGTTGTAGACGTCGATCGGCTCGCCGGCCAGGATCGCTCGCGTGAACTTGAACGCGGCCATGTCCGGCCGCCCCCACGGCCCGTACACGGTGAAGAAGCGCAGCCCCGTCAGGGGGATGCCGAACTGCAGCGCGTACACGTAGGCCATCAGCTCGTTCGCCCGCTTGGTCGCGGCGTACAGGCTGATCGGGCGGTCGACGCGATCCGAGGTCGAAAACGGCTGCTTGGTGTTCGCGCCGTACACGCTCGACGTCGATGCGTAGACGGCGTGGCGCACCGGATGCGCGCGGAGCGCTTCGAGCAGGTTCAGGAAACCGGCGACGTTGGCCTCGACATACACGTGCGGGTGCGTCAGCGAGTAGCGCACGCCCGCCTGCGCGGCCAGATGAACGACCGCTTCGATCCGGTGCCGTTCGAACACCGTGCGGATTGCGTCGCGGTCGGCGAGATCGACGCGCTGGAACACGAACCCGCGATCGTCCGCGAACTCGGCGAGCCGTGCCCGCTTCAGGCCCGGATCGTAGTAGTCGTTCAGGTTGTCGATGCCGAGCACCGTGTCGCCCCGTGCCCGCAATGCGCGCGCGACGTGAAAGCCGATGAACCCGGCCGCACCCGTGACCAGGATCACCTCACGCTCCGCCGCGGCCGATGCCGAAGTACGCCAGACCGGCCGCGCGCACGGTGGCCGGGTCGTACAGGTTGCGGCCGTCGAACACGGCCTTTCGCGTCAGCGCCCGCGCGAGCCATTCGAAGTCGGGGCTGCGGAACTCGAGCCATTCGGTGACGACTGCGAGCGCGTCGGCGCCGTCCGCCGCCGCCCGCGCCGAAGGCGCGAACTCGACCGCGCCGTTGCCGCGCAGGAGCGCGCGCGCGTTGTCCATCGCGACCGGGTCGTAGGCGCGCACCTTGGCACCGGCCTTCGTCAGCCCGTCGATGATCGCGAGGCTCGCCGCCTCGCGCATGTCGTCGGTGTTGGCCTTGAACGCCAGCCCCCAGAGCGCGATCGTCCGGCCCGCGAGCCGGCCGTCGAAGAAGCGCGCCATCTTGTCGACCAGGATGCCGCGCTGGCGCAGGTTGGCGCGCGTGGCCGCGCGCAGAAGCTCGGCCGGCTCGCCCGCCTCTTCCGCGGTGTGGATCAGCGCGCGCAGATCCTTGGGGAAACACGAGCCGCCGAAGCCGACACCTGCATACAGGAAGTGCGGGCCGATGCGCGGGTCGGAGCCGATGCCGTGCCGCACCTGCTCGATGTCGACGCCGAGCCGGTCGGCGAGGTTCGCCATCTCGTTCATGAACGAGATGCGCACCGCGAGCATCGCGTTGGCCGCGTACTTCGTGAACTCGGCCGAGCGCACGTCCATGATCTGCAGCCGGTCGCGGTTGCGGTTGAAGGGTGCGTACAGCGCGCGCAGCGCGTCGGCCGCATGCGCATCGTCCACCCCGACGATGATGCGGTCGGGCCGCATGAAGTCGTCGACCGCGAAGCCTTCTTTCAGGAACTCCGGATTCGACGCGGTCGACACCTTGACGCCGACGCCGCGTCTTGCGAGCTCCTCGTTCAGCGTCTCGCGCACGCGGTCGTTGGTGCCGACCGGAACGGTCGACTTGACGACGACGACCGTGTCGCGCGTGATGCGGCGGCCGAGTTCGCGCGCGCACGCGACTACGTGCGACAGGTCGGCCGATCCGTCCTCGCCCGACGGCGTTCCCACGGCGATGAAGACGAGCGCCGCGTGCGCGACCGCCTCGTCGTAGCTCGTCGAGAAGGAAAGCCGCCCGGCCGCCACGCCGCGGGCGACGACGGCGTCGAGCCCCGGCTCGTGGATCGGAATCTCGCCGGCGCGCAACCGTGCGATCTTGCGTTCGTCGACGTCGATGCAAAGCACGTCGTTGCCGACGTCCGCCAGGCAGGCGCCGGTGACCAGACCGACGTAGCCGGTGCCGATGACGGAGACTTTCATGTTCCTGGCGGGTGACGAAAGCCGGATCTTAGCGGCCAGCCCGCGTGCGAACCGCGAACGGACCGACCGGCCGTCGCACTTGCGGCGCGTGCCCGCGCGGCCGACGAGGCGTTCCGCCGTCGGTGGGTTTCATGCCACGGTCGAAGCGGCGCCGCCCGCTCGAAGCCGGTGCAGGCGTGCCGCGTGCCGTCTGCCGCAAGCCGAAGGCAAAGAGGCGGTCCGTCAGCAGTGCCGCGCTCACTTGGCTGGCGGCGGCAAACGGCCCAGCAGATAGAACTCATCGTTCGGCCGCATGCCGATCATGTTCGCCATCCGGTTCGACAGCGCGAAGAACGCCGCGATCGCGCCGATGTCCCAGATGTCCTCGTCGGAAAAGCCGTGCGCGCGCAGCGCGTCGAAGTCGGCGTCGCCGATCGACCCGGAATCCAGCGCGACCTTCATCGCGAAGTCCAGCATCGCCTTCTGCCGCGGCGTGATGTCGGCCTTGCGGTAGTTGATCGCGACCTGGTCGGCGACCAGCGGGTTCTTCGCGCGGATGCGCAGGATCGCGCCGTGCGCGACGACGCAGTACTGGCACCGGTTGGCGCCGCTCGTGGCGACGACGATCATCTCGCGCTCGGCCTTGGTCAGCCCGCTTTCCTTCTCCATCAGCGCGTCGTGGTACGCGAAGAACGCGCGGAACTCGTCCGGGCGGTGCGCGAGCGTCAGGAAGACGTTCGGGATGAACCCCGACTTCTCCTGCACCGCGAGGATGCGCGCGCGGATGTCCTCGGGCAGATCCTTCAGTTCCGGGACGGGATAACGGCTGATCGGCGGTGTGTTCGGCGCAGCGTTCATGCAGCCTCCTTCGCGTGCGAGAACTGGATGTGATGCAGATGGGCGTACAGCCCGCCGCGGGCGAGCAGCTCGGCGTGACGACCGGTCTCGACGACGCGGCCCGCCTCGAGCACGACGATGCGGTCGGCGCGCTCGATCGTCGACAGCCGGTGCGCGACGACGAAGGTCGTGCGGCCTTTCATCAGTCGCTCCAGCGACGCCTGGATGTAGCGCTCCGATTCGGAGTCGAGCGCCGCGGTCGCCTCGTCGAGCAGCAGGATCGGCGCATCCTTCAGCAGCGCCCGTGCGATCGAAAGCCGCTGGCGCTGCCCGCCCGACAGCTTGACGGCGTTTTCGCCGATCTGCGTGTCGAATCCGTGCGGCAGCGACTCGATGAACGGCAGCAGGTATGCCGCCTCGGCCGCGGCGCGGATGCGCTCGGGCGGGGCGCCGCGCTGCGCACCGTAGGCGATGTTGGCCGCGATCGTATCGTCGAACAGCACGACGTCCTGCGACACCAGCGCGATCTGCGCGCGCAGACTCGCCAGCCGCAGCTCTCGAGTCGGAATGCCGTCGAGGAGGATTTCGCCCGAAGTCGGCTCGATGAAGCGCGGGATCAGGTTGATCAGCGTCGTCTTGCCCGCGCCGGACGGTCCGACGAGCGCGATCACGTCGCCCGGCGCCGCCTCGAGCGAGACGTGGTCGAGCGCCGGCTGCGCCGCAGCCGGGTAGCCGAACGAGACGTCGCGCAACGCGATCGCGCCGCGCGCGCGTTCGATCGTCCGCGTGCCGGTGTCCGCCTCCTCCTTCGAGTCGATCAGCGCGAACACGCTCTCGGCCGCGGCGAGCATCCGCGCCAGCGGTCCGTTCAGTCCCGCCAAGTGCCGCAGCGGCGGCAGCAGCAGCAGCGCCGCGGTCAGGAAGGTGATGAAGTCGCCGGCCGAAAGCTGCGCCGTGCGCGCCTGCCACAGCGCCACGCCGATGACGAACGCGATGCCGACCGCGGCGATCACCTGCGTCACCGGGGTCGCGCCCGAGTAGCCGATCTGCATCCGCATGGCGAAGCGGCGCAGCCGCGCATTGATCGCCGCGAAGCGCTCGGTTTCGTACGCGTAGCCGTCGTAGATCTTGATCACGCGGCCGCCTTCGTGCGCCTCCTGCACGGCGCGCGTCATCACGCCGACCATCGCCTGGTTCTCGAGGTTGAGCCGGCGCAGCCGTTTGCCGAACGCGCGCAGCACGAGTGCGATCGGCGGCGCGACGGCGAGCGTCACCAGCGTCAGCTGCCAGTTGTAGTACAGCAGCACCGCCAGCAGCGCGATCACCGTCAGCGAGTCGCGCACGGCGGTCGTCATCACCTCGGCGGCGAGGTTCAGCGCGTTGGTCGCCTCGTTGACGAACTTCGCGATCACCGTTCCCGACGGCACGCTCTCGAGCGTGGCCTGCGGCCAGCGCAGCAGGCGCGCGAACATCTGGCCGCGCAGTTCGACCAGCACGCCCTGCGAGACGCGGTTCAGCAGATATGTGCTGGCAAAGCTGGACAGCCCGCGCAGCACGAACACGCCGACGAAGCCCGCCGGCACCCAGATGCCCGCGGCGACATCGCGCCGATAGAAGCCCTGATCGAGCAGCAGCCCCGTCATGCGCGCGATCAGCGGCTCGGTGACCGCGGTCGCGAGCATTGCAACGACGGCGACCGCGAGCGCGGCTTTGTGCGCGAGCACGAGCCGCAGCATCCGGCGCAGGACCGGGTCGTACGCAAGGCTCGTGCGCGACAGCGACGGGTCAAACGCCATCGAATGGCGTTCCCGCCCTCAGCCGGCGCACACGCGCCGGCTGCGGCGTGATCGGAAAGGCGTTGGAAGACATCGCGGTTGCGCGGAGGTGGCCGGATACAATTTCGCGTCCCGTTGTCGGCCGTCGCGTAGTTTATAGGCGATCGACCGCGCGCCCGTTCAATGCCGACCCTATTCGTCCGCCTGCCGAACCATCTCGGCGATACCTGCATGTGCCTGCCCGCGCTCGAACTGCTCGCGCGCGCCGGGCACGCGCTCGCGCTCGTCGGCAAGCCGTGGGCGGCGGCGCTCCTCGAGGCCTACGACCGGCCCGTGCTCGCGCCGCGCGGACCGTGGATCGAGCGGATCGACGCGCTGCGTGTCGCCCGAGTCGCGGCGCGCGCCGAGCAGGCGGTGCTGTTCACCAACTCGATCGGCAGTGCACTCGAGTTCCGGCTCGCCGGCTTCGCGTGCGCCGGCTATGCGACCGAGGCACGACGCTGGCTGCTTGCGCGCGCGATCGCGGTGCCGGCAGCGTGGACCCGCGCCATGCACACGGTCGAGTACTACTTCGAGCTCGCGCGGCGGTTCGCGAACGTCGAAGCGCAACCGCCCGCGCAGCTTTCGCTCAGATTGACAGCGGCGGCGCAGGCGCGTGCGCGCGCTTTGCTCGCCGCAGCGGGTGTCGACGGGCCGTACACGATGTTGTGCCCGGCCGCCGTCGGCATCCATCACGGCCGAGTCAAGGCGTGGACTGAGTTTCCGCGGCTGTGCGCCGAGTTGGTCGCGCACGGCGTGCGCGTGGTCGCATGTCCGGGTCCCGGCGAGCGCGACGTCGTCGCTGCCGCGCTGCCCGGCGGGACGATCCTGCCGGAAACCGATGTCGCGACCTTCGCGGCGCTGCTGCAAGGCGCGCAGCTCGTGGTCGCCAACGACAGCGGTCCGAGCCATGTCGCCGCGGCGGTCGGCGCGCCGCTGATCGCGATCTTCGGCGTCACGGACCCGGTGCGCACACGGCCCTGGACACCCGATGCCGATCTGGTCGGCGGTCAGGACACCTGGCCGCCATTCGACGCCGTGTGGGAGCGTGTCAGGGCGCGCCTCGCGCTTGCGCTGGCGGTTCCGTCGTGAGCGGGGCAGCGGTCGTCGCGCACGGCGTCACCCGCTGGGCGGCGTGGAGCGATCGCGCAACGCGCTCGGCCGCGGTGCTGGCTGCGTTCGTTCTGCCGTTTTCCACCGCCGGCGCCAACGCGGCGTTCGCGCTGTTCGTGCTGCTGTGGGTCGCGAGCCCGAACCTCGCCGATCGCGCGCGCCGCGCATGGCAAGACCCGGTCGGCCGCGCCGCACTCGCGCTCTTCGCGCTGTTCGTCGCGGGCGTGGCGTGGAGCAGCGCGAGCGCCGCCGACGCCTGGGACCTCGTGTTGAAGTACCGCAAGCTCGTGCTGCTGGCGATGCTGCTCGCGGTCATGGGCGAGCGCCGCTGGCAGCGCGCCGTGCTGGTCGCGTTCGGCGCCGGCGGCGCGGTCGTCTTCGTCGCCGCGCTGCTGATCCACTTCGGCGTGCTGCCGCAGGCCGAGCGCGGCGGCCCCGGCAACGCCGTTGCCTTCAAGAATCACATCACGGAGAGCTGGGTGTCGGCGCTGCTCTTTTTCTTCGCGCTGACCGGCGCGCGCCGGGCGCGCAACCCCGCGTTGCGCGCGCTGATGGCGGCGGGCGCCGTTGCCGCTGCGACGCACGTGCTGTGGCTGTTGATCGGACGCACCGGCTATGTGCTGCTCGTTGCGCTGCTGGTGACGTGGGCCGCACCGCTGGCCGGTTGGCGGCGCGCCCTGCCCGCCGCGCTCGTCGGCGCGGCGCTGCTCGGTGTCGTCGCACTGTCGTCGGACACGTTCGTGCAGCGCGTGAGGTTCACGTTCGCCGAGGTCGAGCAGTATCGGGAAACGGGCGCAGTGACCTCATGGGGCGCTCGCTACGAGTTTGCGCGAGCCGCCGCAAGGATCTGGCTCGCTTCACCGATCTGGGGGCATGGCAGCGGCAGCGTGCCCGTCGAACACGCCCGGCTGCCGCGCCCGCACACGGCAGCCGGCGAGCTGACGACGAGCAACCTGCACGGCGAATTCTCAGAGCTCGCGGTTCAGCTCGGGCTGCTCGGCGTCGGCGCTTTCGTCTGGTTGCTTGTCGCGCACGGCCGACGCGCGCGCGAGCTGGAGCCTGCGTGGCGCGATCTGGCGATTGGACTGCTCGTCGCGATGGCGGTCGGATCGACCTTCAACTCGCTGCTGCGCGACTTCACCGAAGGCCACGCGTACGCGCTGCTCGCCGGCACGCTGCTCGCGCGGCGCCAGGACCGAGCCTGACATGCGCCCGCGCCTGTCGGTCGCGATCATCGCGCGCAACGAGGAAGGCAACCTGCCAGCGTGCCTGGCGAGCGTCGAGTTCGCCGACGAGATCGTCGTCGTCGATCATGCGAGCACCGATCGGACCGCGCAGATCGCGCGCGATCGTGGCGCGCGCGTCGTCGAGACGGCCGACTGGCCGGGCTTTGGCGCGCAGAAGAACCGCGCGCTCGACGCCTGCACCGGCGACTGGATCCTGTCGCTCGATGCCGACGAGCGCGTGACGCCGCAGTTGCGCGCCGAGATCGAACGCATGCTCGCGCAGCCCGACTTCGACGTGTACGAGATCCCGCGGCGGTCAACCTACTGCGGGCGCTTCATGCGCCACGGCGGCTGGCACCCCGACTACGTACGCAGGCTGTTCAAACGCGGCGCGGCGCGCTTCTGCGCCGCGGCGGTGCACGAGTCGCTGGTCACCGAACGGCGCGTCGGCCGCCTGCGCGAGCCGATCCTGCACTACAGCTTCCGCACGATGGACGAGGTGATCGCGAAGATGAACCGCTACTCGAGCGACTCGGCGGCCGCGCTCGCCGCGCGCGGCGAAGTGCCGGGCCTGGCGCGCGCGATCGTCCACGGGCTCGCTGCCTTCCTGCGTACCTACGTCTTCAAGCTCGGCTTTCTCGACGGCCGGCGCGGCTTCCTGCTCGCGGTGTCCAACGCCGAGGGATCGTATTACCGCTACGTGAAGGCGATGCTGGCCGCTGAAGCGCGCAGCGGCGCGCCGCGCGACGACACCGACTGAGGCGGCTGTGCTGATCTCGGTCATCGTGACCACCTACAACCGGCCCGACGCGCTGCGCGCGGTGTTGGCCGGCCTGTTCGAGCAGACCGATCGCGGATTCGAAGTCATCGTCGCCGACGACGGTTCGCGCGACGACACGCGCGCGCTCGTCGAGTCGATGGCGGCCGGCGCGCCGATCCCGGTACGCCATGTGTGGCAGGAAGACCGCGGCTTTCGCGCGGGCGCGGCGCGCAACCGGGCGGCCGCCGTCGCTACCGGCGACTACCTGATCTTCCTCGACGGCGACTGCATTCCGCGCCCCGACTGGATCGCGCGGCATCGGCGGCTTGCCGAACCCGGCTGGATGGTCGCAGGCAACCGCATCCTGCTGGCCGAGCGCTTCACGCAGCACGTGCTCGAACGCGGCGAGCCGGTGCACGCGTGGGGCCTCGGACAGTGGCGGCTCGCGCAGCTCGCAGGCCATGTCAACCGCACGCTGCCGCTGCGCCGGCTCGCGCTCGGTCCGCTGCGCAAGCTGGGCGCGCGGCGCTGGCAACGCGTGCGCACCTGCAACCTCGGCGTATGGGCGGCGGACTTTCGCGCGGTCAACGGCTTCGATGAGCAATTCGAGGGCTGGGGTTTCGAGGATTCGGATCTCGCGGTGCGGTTGCTCAACTGCGGCGTGCGCCGCAAGGAAGGCGCGTTCGCCACCGGCGTGCTGCACCTGTGGCACCGCGAGCACGATCGCCGCTTCGAAGCGAAGAATCGTGCGCTGCTGCAACAGCGGATCGACTCGCGCGAAGTGCGCGCGGCGACCGGCCTCGACCGGTATCCGGCTGCCCGCGCTCAGGCGTAGCTGAAGCCGGCGTTGCGCACGCGCAGTTGCGATTTCAGTTCCGCGAGCAGCGCTTCGTCCGGCCGCACGCGCCAGTCCTCCGACAGCGGGATGTCGGCGCAGCCCACGCCGTTGGTGTAGCTGATGACGACACGGCAGCCGGTTGCCGCTTCGCCGTTGCTCACGCGGTACGGCGCGAGCACGCTGCGCAGTCGCGCGGCCGCCGCGCGGCCCTGATCGCCGTCGACCTCGATGCGCAGCGCAGCCTGCGCGCGGGCGCGCGCCTCCGCCAGATCCATCACGTCGTCGGCGCTGATCGACAGGCGCTGGTTGAACTCGTCGAAGCGCACACGGCCGTTGACGAAGACCAGTTCGTCCTCCTTCAGCAGCGCGCGCTTGCGGTCGTACAGCTCCGAGAAGACCATCAGCTCGACCTGCGCGGTCGCGTCGTCGAGCACGATCACGCCCATGCGGCCGCGCCGCGTGTTCTGGCTGCGCGCCGAGACGATGATGCCGGCGAGCCGTACCGTCTCGCGCGCCTGCCGGATGTCCGCGAGCCGCGTCGGCGCGAGCCGGCGCGCCTCGGTCTCGTATTCACGGAACAGGTGCCCGCTGAAGTAGTAGCCGAGGGCGAGCTTTTCGTTGGCGAGCCGCTCGCGTTCGCTCCAGCGGCGCGCGGAGACGTAGGGCAACGCGGGCGCGACGTCGTCGGCCGGGCCGCCGAACAGGCTCGCCTGACCACGGCTCGCCGCGGCGCGCTCGGCCTGCTCGAGCGCGCGGCCCACGCTCGCCAGCAGCTTGGCGCGGTCGTCGTCGAGCGCATCGAGCGCGCCGGCGCGCACCAGCGCCTCGACCACACGGCGGTTGACGAGATGCTTGTCGACGCGGGCGCACAGGTCGAACAGGCTCGTGAACGGGCCACCGGCGTGGCGCGCCGCGATGATCGCGTCGATCGCGCCGCGCCCGGTGCCCTTGATCCCGCCGAGCCCGTAGCGGATCGTCTTCGCGTCGACCGGCTCGAAACGCCACTGCCCGGCGTTGATGTCCGGCGCGAGCACCGCGATGCCGTTGGTCCTGGCGTCCTCGACCAGGTCCTTGACCTTGTCGGTGTCGTCCATCACCGCCGACAGGTTGGCCGCGTAGAACGCCGCCGGATGATGCGCCTTCAGGTACGCGGTCTGGCACGCGACGACGGCGTAGGCGGCGCTGTGCGACTTGTTGAAGCCGTAGCCCGCGAACTTCTCCATCAGGTCGAAGAGTTCCGTCGCGACGTTCTCGCGCACGCCGTTCTTCGCCGCGCCTTCGACGAAGATCGAGCGGTGCTTGGCCATCTCCTCGGGTTTTTTCTTGCCCATCGCTCGCCGCAGCAGGTCGGCGCCGCCGAGCGAATAGCCGCCGATCGTCTGTGCGATCCGCATGACCTGCTCCTGATAGACCATGATCCCGTAGGTCTCGCCGAGGATCGGCTCCATGCGCGGATCGAGATACTCGACCCGCTGGCGGCCGTGCTTGCGGTCGGTGAAATCCGGGATCAGGTCCATCGGACCGGGACGGTAAAGCGCGTTCAACGCGATCAGATCCTCGAGCCGGTCGGGCTTCGCGCGCTTGAGCAGGTCGCGCATGCCGCGCGATTCGAACTGGAAGATCGCGGTCGTGTTCGCGTTCTTGAAGACCTCGTAGGTCTTCGGATCGTCGAGCGGGATCGACTCCAGCGTGAGCGTGCTCGCGGGATCGAGCCGCTTGACGTAAGCGAGCGCCAGATCGAGGATCGTCAGCGTCGTCAGGCCGAGGAAGTCGAACTTCACGAGGCCGATCGCCTCGACGTCGTCCTTGTCGAACTGGCTGACGACCGCGTCGGTTCCCGGCGCGCAGTACAACGGGCAGAAGTCGGTGAGCTTGCCCGGTGCGATCAGCACGCCGCCGGCGTGCATGCCGACGTTGCGCGTCAGCCCTTCGAGCGGCCTGGCCAGTTCGATCAGCTCCGCCGCTTCCTCGTCGCCCTTGACGGCGTCGGCGAACGCCGGCTCTTCGGCGAGCGCGCGCTCGAGCGTCCACGGATCGGCCGGGTTGTTGGGGATCAGCTTCGACAGCTGGTCGCACTTCGTGTACGGAAGGTCGAGCACGCGCCCGGCGTCGCGCACGACCGCCTTCGCGCCCAGCGTGCCGAAGGTCGCGATCTGGCTCACCGCGTGCGCGCCGTACTTGCGCTTGACGTAGTCGATGACGCGGTCGCGCTGGTCCTGGCAGAAGTCGATGTCGAAGTCCGGCATCGACACCCGTTCCGGGTTCAGGAAGCGCTCGAACAGCAGGTCGTACTTCAGCGGATCGAGGTCGGTGATGCCGAGCGAGTACGCGACCAGCGACCCCGCCCCCGAACCGCGTCCCGGCCCGACCGGGATGCCGTTGCGCTTGGCCCAGTTGATGAAGTCGGCGACGATGAGAAAGTAGCCCGAGAAGCCCATCTTCGCGATCGTCGCCAGCTCCATGTCGAGCCGCGCCGCGTACTTCGGCCTGTGCGCCTCGCGCGCCGCCGGATCGGGATAGAGCGTCGCGAGCCGCTTCTCGAGACCCTGCTGCGACAGGTCGCGGCAGTGTTGGTCGAGCGTGACGCCTTCGGGCGTCGGATAGTCCGGCAGCCGGGGCTTGCCGAGCTCGAGCGTCAGGTTGCAGCGGCGCGCGATCTCGACCGAGTTGGCGAGCGCCGCCGGCACGTCGGCGAACAGCTCGCCCATCTGCGCGCGCGTCTTGAAGTACTGCTCGGGCGTGAAAACCCGCGGCCGGCGCGGATCGGCCAGCGTGTAACCCTCGGCGATGCACACGCGCGCTTCGTGCGCGCGGAATTCGTCGCGGTCGACGAACTGCACCGGATGCGTCGCGACGACCGGCAGCGCGAGGCGGACCGCGAGCGCGAGCGCGGCGCGCGTGTGCGCTTCGTCGTGCTCGCGGCCGGCGCGCTGGATCTCCAGGTAGAAGCGTCGCGGGAACAGTGACGCCAGCCGCTGCGCCGCTTGCGCGGCCTGCTCGACCCGGCCGGCGAGCAGCAGCGCGCCGACTTCGCCTTGCGCGGCGCCGGACAGCACGATCAGCCCTTCGCCGGCACCGCCTTCGAACCATTCGGTACGCAGCTCGGCGCGGCCGCGGTGCTGGTTGGCGAGCCACGCACGGCTCAGCAGCTCGCACAGGTTCGCGTAGCCGCGGCGGTCCTGCACCAGCAGAAGAAGCCGATAGGGGTTGTCGCGCTCGGCGTCGTTGCTGATCCACGCGTCGCAGCCGATGATCGGCTTCACACCGCGCTTGCGTGCGGCGGTGTAGAACTTGATCGCGCCGAAGAGATTCGCGCTGTCGGTCAGCGCGAGCGCGCCCTGCCCGTCCGCCGCCGCCTTCTTCACCGCCTCGTCGATGCGCACGATGCCGTCGACGATCGAGAACTCCGAGTGCAGGCGAAGATGGACGAACGGCACGGCCATGCGTGTCATTTTAGCCAGCGCAGCCTGCGCGGCGCCGTCGCTTCGCGTCGCGATCGCGCGATCGGCGACCGATCAGTACGAAGTCAGATTCGTTCCCGCCGCCCCGACCGCGACGTAGCCGAAATTGCCTGCGGCGACCGCGTTCAGATCGTTCGTCGTGCCCGATGACTGCGCGCTCCACGCGACGCCGTCGGCGCTGGTGAAAATCGCGCCGCCGCTGCCGACCGCGACGAACTGCGAGCCGAACGCGACCGCCGCGAGATTCGCAACGCCGATCGCCGGCTGCGCGGTCCAGGTGGCGCCATCCGGACTCGTGATCACGGTGCCCGCGGTTCCGGCCGCGACGATCGTCGACGCGCTGGACGCGACCGCGCGCAGGTCCTGCGTCGTCTGCGACCCGGCCGCGGTCCAGCTCGTGCCGTCGGGGCTCGTCAGCACCGTGCCGGCCGCGCCGACCGCGATGAACTTGCCCGCGGTGAACGAAACCGCGTACAGCGCGCTGGTCGTTCCCGAGGCGACCGGCGTCCACGTGGTCGCCGCATCGGTGCTGCGCAGGATCGTACCGCCCGCGCCGACCGCGACGTAAGTCGCCCCGCCGACGGCGATGCCGTACAACGCGTCGCTCGTTCCGCTCGCGCGCGCGGTCCAGGTCGCGAGGTCGGCGCTCGTCAGAATCGTCCCGCCATCGCCGACCGCCACGTAACCCGCCGGCGAGAAGATCACGCGATTCAGCGTCGCAGTCGTGCCCGTCGTCGAAGGGGTCCATGTCAGGCCGTCTGCGCTCGAAAACGCCACGCCCTGGGCGCCGACGGCGACGAACTTCAGCCCGTAGACAACGCTGCGCAGATCGCCGGCACCGAGTGAGGCGCCGGCCGTCCAGATCGCGCCGGCAGGACGCGGCGTGGCGGTCACGGCCGGCGTGGCCGGTCCTCCGGGTCCGCCGCCGGTTCGCCCGTTGATCGTGAACGCGTAAGTCGTTCCGTTGACCAATCCGCCGATCATCTGCGGCGAATTCGCGCCGCGAATGACGCGCGCGCCGGGCAGCTTTACCCAGTTGTCAGTCGTGATGTCGGTGCCGGGCGCAAAGAAGATCCAGTAGTCGACGCCCGGTTCCGCGTTCCAGGAGATCTTCACGCTGCCGTCGCCGGCAACGACAGCCACGCCCGTCGGAGCCGGTGCGGGGTCGCCACCGCCACCACAGGCGGCGATCACAAACGTCGCAGCAGAGATGACGAACCAGGCAAGGAGTCGTTTCACGCGCGGTCCTCAACGTTGACTTTGGAACGACGCCCTCGCCGCGACGATGCGCCGTCCGATAAGGGCGGCGTGCAATCGCGGGCGCGACGCCGGCGCCGACGGCCCCAGGGCGATGGCTCGCATCTCGCCTTGCGGCGATCCGCTCGTCCCTCCGCTGCGCCCGTCGAACCCGGAGGGCATGTGCCGCACCCTGAAAACCGCCAGACAAAAATGCCCGCGCTCAGCGGGCACTTTTATCTGGCGTCCCCTAGG
>JBFMFC010000004.1:0-128312 GCA_040752195.1 Pseudomonadota bacterium
CCGCGTGCTGTATCGCGACGGCGTACCGATCGCGCTCGCCGTCGCCGGCGAGACGCGCTTCCTCGAAGAACTGGCGCCCGAAGCGCAATGGAACGCGCGCAACGTGCTGCTCAGGCGGCAGGTGCCGCAGATGCTGCAGTTCTTGAAGTAGGCGGACCCGAGCGAGAGCTGTCCTTGAGTGAAGAGCGGTGCATGGATGGCGGAGATGAGTGGCACGGAGGTCTGTGACGGGACGTCACCGGAGTACCGTCGGCGCCACACCCGTACGAGATCCGCTGTTTCGTCGGCCCCTTGCCAGATAGACTTTGCTCGGTATCCAGAAAGCGAGCGTGCCGAATGCCAACCCTGACTCGTACGGCAGCCTTGACTGTCTTGACCGTGGCTATGACCGCGTGCGCGTCGGCCACCCAGGTCGGTAAGGATGCGATGAAGCAGACGGATGGGACTGTCGCGGAGAGCGCTGCCGCTCAATCTCGGCAGCGCGTCTACTACACAGGAAGTCGGCTTCCGCGCCGTGATGTGCCCGCTGATGCGCGGGCCATCGACAAGGACGACGTCAAGGAAGCCGTCCAGCGCTCACTGCAGGCTGTGCCCGAGGGCCGGTAGCCAGGTGCTGCAAGCCGCTGTTTCGGGGGCGCATCAACTGCGCTAGAGACACGCGCGCAAGGCTGAAAGTTGGCGCGATCGAGCGCTCGTACTGCGGCAAAGTGCATCCGAAGAGCGAACGGGACGAGCGCTGCAGCTTCCGCTGTGAACGCGTTCCCAATGCCCGCGCTGCGCAATCGGTACAGCAGTCGTCCAACGGCCGTCACGTCTGCGAGCAGGTGTATGCAGCGGCGCCCAAGCCCGTCAATCTGCTGGTCGGCTCGGCGAGCGAGTTCACGCTGCAGGACATCGCCGCGTTGGGCGTGCGGCGCGTGAGCGTCGGCGGGGCGCTCGCGCGCGCCGCGTGGGCCGGCTTCATGAACGCGGCGAAGCTGATCGCCGAGCAGGGCCGGTTCGACGGCTTCGCCAACGCGGCGCGCGGCCAGGAACTCGACGCGCTCTTCCGCGCCGATCTGCAGAAGCGCAGCGCGCGCTGAAGCGGGCGCGGTTCGATCGGAACGATCGGGGCCCGGCCCGGCCGCCGGAAGCGCGACTGCGGTGAGCGTGCGGCGCTGTCGTCCGCATCGAGACGCGATTGCCGCCAGCGTGCATCGACCATCGCGCATCCGCGGTGCGTCTGGGAACTCTGGGAATACGGATCGCGCGCTCCCTGTTGACCCCCGAGCATGCCCGCTTCGCGCGTCGCCGTGATGGGCGGTGCCGGGCTGCGCGCGGTCCGCTGCTGCGGCCCGTTCCTCGATCTCACTGAATCCGGGAGGAAGTCGATGATCCGCAAACTGAGCAAGGCCACGGTCGCCGCGGCCGCCGTCGGCGCACTGTGGGCTGCCGCGCCGGCCCATGCCGAGACGGTGCACGCGAAGCTCGAGGGTTTTCAGGAGGTGCCCGCCGTATCGAGCCCGGGACGCGGCGACTTTCGCGCGAAGATCGAGCGCGACGGCAGCATGATCGCGTACGAGCTCAACTACGAAGGACTGCAGGGCAGGCCGTTCATGTCGCACATCCACGTCGGCCAGCACGGCGCGACTGGCGGCATCAGCGTCTGGCTGTGCGGCAACCCGGAGGACGGGCCACCCGTTCCGCCCGCAGGCACGCCGCGCTGCCCGGTTCCGGGCGGCAGCGTGAGCGGCGTGCTGACCGCCTCGTCGGTCGTCGGACCGGGCGGACAACTGATCGCCGCGGGCGAGCTGACCGAGCTGATCGCCGCGATCCGCGCGGGTGTCACCTACGTCAACGTACACACGGTCACGAATTCCGGCGGCGTGGCGAGCGGCGAGATTCGCGGGCAGATTAAGTAGCGGTCGAGCGACCCGCCCTCTGCCCATCCGAGGCGGCCCTGCGCCGCCTCTTTTTTTTCGTCCGGCCGGCGGGCCGCCGAGTGCGGCCCAGAACCTATCTCAGAGTCTCCGGCGGCCGCGGCGGGGCCGCCTGGGGAGGCAGCGCTAGGCGCGGCGAGGGGACCATTGGCTAGAGCCAAGGACCCGAGCCGCAACGACGCGATGCGCCCCAGGCGACCCCGCCCCGCAGGGTTGCGACGATAAGCGGGCGTCTGCGGTGTTGGCGCGCTCGGCCGTAGGCCAAGCTACTGTCCTTCGCGCGCCGCCTAGCATCCGCCCGCTTCTCGTCGCAACGCGACCGTCGGGGACTCTGAGACAGGTTCTACAATCGCGCGTCGCTCGCACGGACCCCTCATGCCTGCACTATCCAGACGCGCCGCCTCGCTCGGCACCGAAAACGCCTTCGTCGTCTTGGCCGAAGTCAATCGGCTGATCCGCTCGGGCAAGGACATCGTCTCGTTCTGCATCGGACAGCCGGACTTTCCGACGCCGGTGCACATCCAGGACGCCGCGGTCGAAGCGATCCGCGGCGGCAAGCACGGCTACACGCCGTCGGCCGGCATCGACGAGCTGCGCGCCGCCGCGGCCGCGTCGATGGCGAAGCTGCGCGGCATCGACATCGCGCCCGAGGACGTCGTCGTCGGCGCGGGGGCGAAGCCCTTCATCGGCTATGCGATCGCTTCGACGACCGACTACGGCGCCGGCGACGAGGTGATCTTCCCGGTACCGGGCTTTCCGATCTATGAGTCGCAGATCGTCGCCAACGGCGCGGTGCCGGTGGCGCTGCCGCTGCGCGAGGCGCGGGGCTTCGCGTTCGACCCCGACGAACTCGCCGCGCGCATCACGCCGAGGACGCGGCTGTTGATCCTCAATTCGCCGCAGAACCCGACCGGAGGATTGCTCGCGCGGCGCGATCTCGAAGCGATCGCCGCGGTGCTGGCGCAGCACCCGCAGGTGTGGGTGTACGCCGACGAGATCTACTCGAGGCTCGTCTACGACGGCGAGTTCGTTTCGATCGCGAGCCTGCCCGGTATGCAGGAACGCACGATCATCTCCGATGGTGCATCCAAGACCTACGCGATGACCGGCTGGCGCATCGGCTTTACCGCCAACCGCACGCTGGCGCCGGTGTTCACGCGCTGGATCACCAACACCGAGAGCTGCGCGAGCCAGATCAGCCAGTGGGCCGCGCTCGCCGCGCTGACCGGCCCGCAGGACGAAGCGGAGAAGATGCGCGCACGCTTTCGCGCGCGGCGCGAGCTGATCGTGCGGCTGCTCAACGACGTGCCGGGCTTTCGCTGCGCGTCGCCCGGCGGCGCGTTCTACGCATGGCCGAACGTCAGCGAGGCCTGCGCGCGCGTCGGCGCGAAGGATTCGGAGGAGCTGCGCCAGCGGCTGCTGCACGAAGCCGGCGTGGCCGTGCTCGCCGACATCCACTTCGGCCCGCGTACCGAGGGCGAGGGGCAGCACATCCGGTTTTCGTACGCGACGAGCGAAGCGGCGATCGAAGCCGGGATCGCGCGCGTCGCTGACTTCATCCGCAAGGCGACCCGTTGAGCGCGAGCCCGTGACCTTCGACACCCGCAGCGCGCGCGCAGCCATCTTCAAGCGCATCCGCATCAACCAGCACCGTACCGGCGAGCCGGTCGCCGCGGAGCGCGCGCTGGCCGAGGACTATCTCGCGCGCCATCCGGCCGGCCCGCGGCCGGCGATCACAGGCGATCTGCGCATTCGCTTCCGCGCGATGTCGGAGAAGATGGCGAGCACGGTCGACGAGGTGCCGCGGTTCGCCGACGCGCCCGCCGCGGTCGCGCGCTATCTCGACGCGCAGGCGATCGGCCGCCGCGCGGTGGCCTGGCCCGCGCTCGCCGCTCTCGACTGGGCGGGCGCCGGCCTCGAGGTCGAGTTCCGCGCGCCGCGCTTCGATGAATCGCACGGGTCGGACGCGGTCGGCATCACCGGCTGCTACTGCGCGCTGGCGGAGACGGGGACGATCGTGCTGCTGTCGGGGCCCGAGACGCCGGCGTCGACGCATCTGCTGCCCGAGACCCACATTGCGCTGGTGCGCGCCTCGCGCATCGTCGCCGGAATGGAAGATGCGTTCGCGCTGCTGCGCGCCGAGCGCGGCGGCGTTGTGCCGCGCGCGCTGAACATGGTGTCCGGGCCCTCGCGCACCGCGGACATCGAACAGACGGTGGTGCTCGGCGCGCACGGGCCGTACCGAGTGCATCTGATCGTCGCAACGGAAGAGTGAAGCGCGCCGCCCGGTGGGGCGGGTGCAAGGAAGGGGGAGCGTTGAAGGGAACCCGCATTGCGCTCGCGGCGGGATGGGTCGCCGCGGTCGTTCCGCCAGCGGTCGGCGCGGCCGAGCTCGACGCGAGCCGGCTCGGGCTCGGCTGGGCGCTGCCTTTCGTCGGCATCCTGCTGTCGATCGCGCTGATGCCGCTGCTCGCGCTGCGGCTGTGGCATCACCACTACGGCAAGATCGCGCTCGGCTGGGCGCTCGCGTGCGTCGTGCCGCTCGGAGTCGCGTTCGGCGCAACCACCGCGGCCGAGCTGGCGCTGCACACGCTGCTGCTGGAGTTCCTTCCGTTCATCATCTTCATCGGGACGCTGTACGTGATCGCGGGCGGCATCTACGTGCGCGGCAACCCGAAGGGCACGCCGACGGTCAACACGGCCATGCTCGCGTTGGGTGGCGGGCTGGCGAGCGTCATGGGAACGACGGGCGCGGCGATGCTGCTGATCCGGCCGCTGATTCGCGCCAACGACGATCGCCGGCACAACGTGCACACGATCGTCTTCTTCATCTTCATCGTCGCCAACATCGGCGGCTCGCTGACGCCGCTCGGCGACCCTCCGTTGTTCCTCGGGTTTCTGAAGGGCGTGAGCTTCTTCTGGACGGTTCAGCACCTGTTCCTGCCGATGCTGCTCGCGCTCGCGATCCTGCTGGCGCTGTATTTCGCACTCGATTGGGCGCTTTACATGCGCGACATCGCGCAGGGCTTGAAGCGCGATCCGACGCCGGCGAGCGCGCTGCGCATCGAAGGCGGGGTCAACTTCGTGCTGCTGGCGGTCGTGCTCGGCGCGGTGCTGATGAGCGGAGTGTGGAAGCCGGGTGTCGAGATCGACGTGCTGGGGCAGCGGCTGCCGCTCGAAGGGCTCGTGCGCGACGCGATCTTCCTCGTCGTCGCCGCCGTCTCGCTGGCGATCACGCCGAAGGCGACGCGGAAGGCCAACGAGTTCGGCTGGGCGCCGATCGTCGAGGTCGCGAAGCTGTTCTTCGGCATCTTCATCACGATGGCGCCGGTGCTGCTGATGCTGCGCGCGGGTGAAGCGGGCGCATTTGCCGAGCTGGTGCGGCTGGTCAGCGACGAGCAGGGCCGCCCCGACAACGCCGCCTACTTCTGGCTCACCGGTGCGCTGTCGTCGTTCCTCGACAATGCGCCGACGTATCTGGTGTTCTTCAACCTCGCCGGCGGCGACGCCCAGACCCTGATGACCGCGCTGGCGCCGACGCTGGCGGCGATCTCGGCGGGCGCGGTCTTCATGGGCGCCAACACCTACATCGGCAACGCGCCGAACTTCATGGTCAAGGCGATGGCCGAGGCGAGCGGCATTGCCATGCCGAGCTTCTTCGGCTACATGTTGTGGTCGGCAGCGATCCTGCTGCCGATCTTCGCACTGCTGACTCTCATCTTCTTCACATGACCCAGCGACCGTATCGAGTGGCGGTCACGCGCCGGATCTTTCCCGCGCTGATCGACGAGCTGCGGCAGGTCTACGATGTCGTCGACAACCAGGCGGACCTGCCGCTCACGCCGGAGCAGCTCGCCGAGCGGCTCGCCGACGCCGACGGCGCGCTGATCACGACCGGCGAGCGCATCGACGAGGCGTTGCTCGCGCGCTGCCCGCGGCTGAAGGTCGTCGCCAACATCGCGGTCGGCTACAACAACATCGATCTCGCGGCGTGCACGAAACACGGCGTGGTCGCGACCAACACGCCCGACGTGCTGAACGAGGCCACGGCCGACCACGCGTGGGCGCTGCTGTTGGCGGCCGCGCGGCGTGTCTGCGAGGCCGAGCGCTGGCTGCGCGCGGGAAACTGGAAGCGCTGGGAGTTCGAGATGTTCCTCGGCGCCGAGCTGCACGGCACCACGCTCGGCGTGATCGGCATGGGCCGCATCGGCCGCGCGATCGCGCGGCGCGCGACGGGGTTTTCGATGCGCGTGGTCTATCACAACCGTACGCGGCTGCCGGCCGAGCAGGAGGGCGGCGCGCTATGGGCCAGCAAGGAGGACGTGCTGCGGATGGCCGATCACCTGGTCGTGATGGTGCCGTACTCGCGCGAAACGCATCATCTGATCGGTGCGGCCGAGCTCGCGCTGATGAAGCCGACCGCGGTTCTGGTCAACATCGCGCGCGGCGGCGTGGTCGACGACGACGCGCTGATCGACGCGCTGAAGCACGGGCGGCTCGCTGCGGCGGGGCTCGACGTGTTCGAGGACGAGCCGAACCTGCGCGCGGGCTTCCTCGAGCTGGAGAACGCGGTGCTGACGCCGCACATCGCCTCGAGCACGCGCGCCACGCGCGAGGCAATGGCGCGGCTGGCGATGCGCAATCTGGGCGAGACGCTGGCCGGCCGGAGGCCGCCGTCGCTGCTGAACCCGGACGTGTGGCAAGCTCGGCGCACGTGAAGGAGCGGCCCGATGTCGGACATCAAGTACACGCGCAGGCACGGCCTGCCGCTCGCGCAGGCGAAGAAGATCGCGCAGAAGACGGCCGACCAACTGGCCGAGGAATACGACCTCGTCAGCGAGTGGAACGGCGACACGCTGCACTTTCACCGCGCCGGCGTCGAGGGCCACATGCGCGTCACCGACTCGCTGATCGATCTGAACGTGAAGCTCGGGTTCCTGCTCAAGCCGTTCAAGGCGAGGTTCGAGCAGCACATCGAGCGGCATCTCGACGAGCTGCTGGACCAGGCGAAGTCCGCGCGCGCGTCGGCGAAAGCGCCCGCGAAGAAGAGCGGCAGGGGAAAGGCCTGAACGCTACGGCCCGGAACGATCGCGCGCGGCGGGCGCGGCGCGCCTGACGCGGGCGGTCAGCCCTTCAGTTCCTCGATCAGGTCGACGTACTGCTGCATCGCGTCCTCTTTCGCGAGGCCCTTGAGTTCGTTCCACGCGTCCCATTTGGCGCGGCCGACCATGTCCGTGAATCCGGGTCGCTTGCCTTCGACGTCGCCGACGGTGGCCTGCTTGTACAGCGCGTAGATCTTCAGCAGCGTCGCGTTGTCGGGGCGCTCGGGCAGGTTCTTCGAATCCGCGACGGCCTTTTCGAACTTCGCCTTCAGCTCGCTCATCGTCTCCTCCATCGCGCGGCCGCAACGGCGCGCGCGGCTATTATGCCGAAGCGGGTGCACGACGACGAGGAGGAGACGATGGCGGGCCGCCAACGGATGTCGCCGGTGGACACGGCGTGGCTGCGCATGGATTCGCCCGGCAACCTGATGATGATCGTCGGCGTCGATGTGTTCGCCGACCACCTGGACTACCAGCGGCTGAAACAGGTGCTCGAGCGGCGTTTCCTCAAATACGACCGCTTCCGCTGCCGCGTCGTCCAGGACGCCACCGGCTACTGGTGG
Source organism: Pseudomonadota bacterium (assembly GCA_040752195.1). Lineage (GTDB taxonomy): Bacteria > Pseudomonadota > Gammaproteobacteria > Burkholderiales > Burkholderiaceae_F > DSNY01. Next base: position 7,585 of record JBFMFC010000004.1, read on the forward strand.
GAGGAGGACGGGGACTTCGATCTCGACCAGCACGTGATCCGCGTCGAGCTGCCGGCCCCCGGCGGCAAGGCCGAGTTGCAGAAGTTTGCCGCGCAACTGGCGAGCCAGGCGCTCGATCCGGGCAAGCCGCTGTGGCAGATGCACCTGGTCGAACACTACGACGGCGGTTCGGCGCTGGTGGTCCGCATCCACCATTGCATCGCCGACGGCATGGCACTGATGGGCGTGCTGCTGGCGCTGACATCGACCCGCGCCGACGCCGACGACCACGCGGAGCCGCCACCGGAGCGGCCGAACCGGCGGGTGCACGACGGCACGTGGGAGGCGCTGCTGCGCCCGTTCACCGACGCCACGGTCAAGGCGATCGACGCGACCGGCGACATCGCGACCCGCGTGCTGCACGCCTACGGCGCGGTGCTGGAAGACCCGAATCTCGCCGGCGAGGCGGCCGCCGAGTACGCGCGCATCGCCGCGCGCGTGGCGCAGGACGCCGCGGCGCTGGCGCTGATGGAAAGCGATACGCCGACGAGCCTGAAGGGCAAGACCAGCGGCTCGAAGGTCGTCGCATGGAACGAACCGCTGCGCCTGCTCGACGTGAAGGCGGTCGGCCACGCGCTCGGCTGCTCGGTCAACGACGTGCTGCTCGCGTGCGTGGCGGGCGCGTTCCGCGAGTACCTGCTCGCGCGCGGCGAGGACGTGACCGGCTGCGAGATCCGCGCGATGGTGCCGGTCAATCTGCGGCCCCCCGGCTCGCCGAGGACGCTCGGCAACAAGTTCGGGCTGGTGCCGCTGTTGCTGCCGGTCGGAATCGAAAACCCGATCGCGCGCGTGCTCGAAGTGCACTCGCGGATGGAGGAGCTGAAGGGCGGCTACATGCCCGTGCTCGCGATGGCCATCCTCGGCATGACGGGCCTGGTGCCGCGCGCGGTGCAGAACCAGATTCTCGAGATCTTCCAGCGCAAGGCGACCGCGGTGATGACCAACGTGCCCGGCCCGCAGCAGACGCTGTATCTGGCCGGCGCGCGGCTGAAGCAGATGATGTTCTGGGTGCCGCAGTCAGGCAACATCGGCGTGGGCGTGTCGATCCTGTCGTACGACGGCGGGGTGCAGTTCGGGCTGGTCACCGACAAGAAGCTGTGCGCCGATCCGCAGGACATCATCGACCGCTTCGCCCCCGAGTTCGAGAAGCTGGTCTACGCGCTGCTGTTGCTGCCCTGGGAGGAGTACGTCGACCCCGAGCTGGCGGAGCGCGCGCTGTTCGCGACGGAAACCGTCGCCGGCGTGGCCACGCGACTGATCGAGAACCATGCCGGGCAGGCACCGGCCGAGCCGGCGCCACCGGCCGCACGGCGCGGGCGCAGATCGGCTTTCGCCGCAGCGCGCGCGGCCGAACGCTGAACGGGTTCGCGCCGCACGCCGGCCGCGCCGGTTGCCCCTCGCGCGCCCAGCGATCGCGCCCGTAGCCGGATTCGGCGGCGGGATCGGTCCAATTCGGGCTTTTCGGAGCCGGCTTCCCGTTCTACGTTAGATGGGCTTGCAAGCGGCACCGAATAGCCGCGCCGACATCCCCTGACACGAAGGAGGGCGCGATGCCGAGGCGGACGAAATCCATACTCTCCGCACTGTCTGCGGTGCTGTTCGTCGGTCTTGCACACGCCGTGTGGGCGCAGACCGGTGCGCCGACGCAGCGCGTTCTGGTGGCGATGGACCCGGCCGACGAAGGCAGCGGACTGCTGTCGATTGCGGTCGCCAACACGCCGCTGCCGCGGCTGCTCGGGGCGCCGGTCGCGGTGCTGCCGCTGCGCGATCTGCGCGACGCGATGCGCGCCACGCGTACCGGAGAGAACGACGCGATCATCGGCCCCGCGCACGTGATCGCGTCGGCCCTGGCCCACGGGTACGAGCTCGTCGCGAACACGGGCGGCGAGGAGCGCTACGTGCTCGTCGCCAGCGGCGGCGCGAAAAGCGTCGCCGACCTGAAGGGCCGCAACGCCTACTTTCCGCACGAGGACTCGCTGCGCACGTACATCGGTCGCGGCCTGCTGACCCAGGGCGGGCTGTCGGTGCGCGCGCTCAGGCACGTCACGTACGAGCAGAGCAGCATCGCCGGACTGATGTCGCTCGGCGGCCGCTACGACGCGACGGTCGCACTCGAGCAGGAGTGGAGCAAATGGTCGGCGGCCAATCCGCAGCGCGCGCGGGCGCTCGCGGTGTCGCGACCGCTGCCGGCCGGTTTCGGCGTCGCCGTGCGCCGCGATGCGTCGCCCGCGTTCAAGCGCGCGGTCGTGCAGTGGGTCACGACCACGGACAACGTCGTTCCGGGTGCGCCGCGCTTCCGCGCCACGACCGATGCGCGGCCGTACGAGTACGTCGCCAGCCTCGGCATCGTCACGCCCGAGACGTTGGAGGGCGTCAAGCGCGTCGGCGCACGCGAGGCGCTCGAGCTCGCGCAGCGCGGCGCAAAGCTCGTCGACGTGCGCACCGATCGCGAGTTCAAGGCCCGCCACGCCCGCGGCGCGATCCACGTGCCGTACGGCGAGAAGAGCCTGAAGGAGCCGGACTTCGATGCCGCCGTCGACTCGTTCGCCGGGCTCGGCAAGCTCGGCAAGGGCGAGGCGCTGGTGTTTCTGTGCAACGGCCCGGAGTGCTGGAAGTCGTACAAGGCGTCGAAATGGGCCCGTGACGCGGGGTACACGAACGTGTACTGGCTGCGCGGCGGCATGCCGGAGTGGGTCGCGCTCGGGCTGCCGACCGAGCCGTAGGCTTCGGGGGCGAGAGCAGCGTGAGCCGTTGTATCGTCGCGCCTCGTGCGACACGAGGCCCGCGATACACCCGATGGCGACCGAACCGCTGTACCGCACCGATCCTTATCTGCAGTCCTGCGATGCCGTCGTCACCGCGCTGCACGACGACGGCGTCGAGCTCGATCGCACGGTCTTTTACCCGCTCGGCGGCGGCCAAGCCGGCGATCGCGGCGTACTGACGCTTGCCGACGGCACAACGTACGCCGTCGTCGATGCCCGCAAGGCCAGACGCGAAGGCGCCACCCCCGACGACACGCTGCACGTGCTCGATCCGTCCTCGTCGTGGCGCGAAAGACTGGCCCCCGGCACGCCGGTGCGCGCGACGATCGACTGGGCCCGGCGCTACCGGCATATGCGCTTTCACACGGCAACGCACCTGCTATGCGCGGTCGTCAGGGAACTGGTCGACGGCTGCAGCATCACGGCCGACTATGCGCGGCTGGACTTCGCGATGACGGCGCCGCTGGACAAGGATGCGGTGCAGGCGGGCCTGGACGCGCTGATCGCGGCCGGGCACCCGGTCGGCTACGAGTGGATCAGCGACGAGGAGATGGCCGCCAGTCCGCAACTGGTCAAGTCGATGAGCGTGAGTCCGCCGACCGGTTTCGGCCGCGTCCGGCTCGTTCGCGTCGAGGGCGTGGATCTTCAGCCGTGCGGCGGCACGCACGTGCGCAATACGAGCGAAATCGGAAACATCCGCGTCGTCAGGATCGAAAAGAAGAGCGCGCGCACCCGCCGCGTCGTGCTTGAATTCGGCGCGTAGTCGTCTTGAACGTGGATCGACGCGGACTGGCGGGGACCGGCGATCCCGCGGCATTCCGCCTTCATCCGTGACCACGAAAAGGCATGTCGATGAGCGAACCGGGATACCTGCGGCAACCGACGATCGCCGGCGACGCGATCGTCTTCGTCTGCGATGACGACCTGTGGCGCGTCGATGGCGCCGGCGGCGTGGCGCGGCGCCTGACGGCGGGGCTCGGTGAGCCTTCGACGCCGGTGCTTTCGCCCGACGGCCGATGGCTCGCCTACGTCGGCCGCGACGAGCAACACCCCGAGGTGTATCTGATGCCGGGCGCAGGCGGACAGGCGCGGCGGATGACGTGGCTCGGCCCGGACGTGATGGTGCGCGGTTTCATGCCCGACGGCCGCATCCTGTTCGTGTCCACCTACGGGCAGCCGTTCTTTCGCAACTACCGCGCGTTCGCGCTGCCACTGGACGGCGGTCTGCCCGAGCTGCTGCCGTACGGCCAGGTCAATCACCTCTCGTTCGGTCCGAACGGCGCCCGGGTGATCGGCCGCAACACGGCCGACCCGGCGCGCTGGAAGCGCTATCGCGGCGGCACGGTCGGTCATCTCTGGGTCGATGCGACCGGGCAGGGCGAGTTCGCGCGGCTCGATCTCGCCGGCAACCTGACCAGCCCGATGTGGCTCGGCGACCGCATCTATTTCCTGTCCGACGCCGAAGGCGTCGGCAACCTGTATTCGTGCCTGCCGGACGGCACCGATGTTCGCCGCCACACCGATCACGACGACTTCTACGCGCGCCATGCGGCGAGCGACGGCCGCCGCATCGTGTACCAGTGCGGCGCGGCGATCTGGCTGTTCGATTCCGCCGCCGATCGCAGCGAGCGCCTCGAGATCGACGTTCCCGCGCACCGCACGCAGGCGGCGCGCCGCTTCGTCGCCGCCGCCGACTTCCTCGCCGGTTTCAAGGCGCATCCGGCCGGGCACAGCCTGGCGATCGAGGCGCGCGGCAAGCTGTTCTCGTTCGCGCTGTGGGAAGGCGCGGTGCGCCGGCACGACGCGGCCGGCGCCGGCCGCTGCCGGCTCGGACAATGGCTCGGCGACGGCGCAACGCTCGTGGCCGTGAGCGACGCCAGCGGCGAGGAGCGCATCGAGGTGTTCGAAGGCGACGGCAGCCGCACGCTGCCGTGGGACATCGGGCGCGTGATCGCGTTGGCCGCCGCGCCGCGCGGCCGCCGCGTCGCGCTCGCCAATCATCGCAACGAGGTGCTGATCGGCGATCTCGATTCCGGCGATCTGAAGCTGCTCGACCGCTCGGACGCCGGCCGCAGCGAGGAGCTGGCGTGGTCGCCCGACGGCGAATGGCTGGCGTATCCGTTCTGGACCAGCTTCCGCCATTGCGCGATCAAGCTGGCCGAGATCGGCACGCTGCGAACGACGCTGGTCACCCAGCCGGAGTTTCGCGACTGGTCGCCCGCGTTCGACCCGGACGGAAAGTATCTGTACTTCCTGTCCGTGCGCACGTTCGATCCGGTGTACGACGCGGTGCAGTTCGAGCTGAGCTTTCCGCGCGCCGCGCGGCCGTACCTCGTCGCATTGCAGGCGGATGCGCCGCCGCCGTTCGAGCCGCCGCCGAGAGGCATGAGGCGCGACGAACCGGCGCCGCCGAAGGCGCCGGCCGGGCTGCACGTCGATCTGGACGGCATCGCGCGCCGCGTCGCCGCTTTCCCGGTGCCGGAAGGGCGCTACGGGCAGATCGCCGGCGCGAGGGCACGCGCGTTGTGGACCGTGTTTCCGATCGCCGGCGCGCACGGCCGCGGCGGTCACAAAGAGACGCCGGGGCGGCTCGAAGCGTTCGACTTCGAAACGATGAAGACCGAAACGCTCGCCGAGCGCGCCGACCGCTTCGAGCTGGCCGCCGATCACGCCACGCTCGTCGTTCGCGACGGCAAACGGCTGCGCGCGCTCGACGCGACGAAGAAGGCAGACGACGCTAAGCCGCCGCGCGAGGACGAATACTCGCGCGCCACCGGCTTGATCGACCTCTCGCGCGTGCGGGTGGAGGTCGAGCCGCGCGCCGAGTGGCGGCAGATGTTGCGCGAGGTCTGGCGGCTGCAGCGCGACCAGTTCTGGGTCGAGGACATGTCGGGTGTGGACTGGCCCGCCGTGTACCGCCAGTACGAACCGCTGCTCGCACGCGTGGCGACGCGCGCCGAGCTGTCCGATCTGATCTGGGAGATGCAGGGCGAACTGGGCACGTCGCATGCGTACGAGTCGGGTGGCGATCACCGCAAGCCGCCGCAGGTTGCGCTCGGTTTCCTCGCCGCCGACCTGCGGCCGACCGCCGACGGTGCCGGCTACGAGATCGCGCAGATCGTGCGCGGCGACCCGTGGGAGGCGAGCGCCGATTCGCCGCTGAACGCCGTCGGTGTGCTCGCGCAGCCGGGCGAGCGCATCGTCGCCGTCAACGGAGTCGCGGTCACGCGCGAACGGCCGCCGCAAGCGCTGCTCGTCAACCAGGCGGGCATGAAAGCGGAGCTGACGCTCGAGTCGGCGCAGGGCCGGCGCACGGTGCTGGTCAGGCTGCTCGCCGACGAGGTGCCGGCGCGCTATCGCGCCTGGGTGGAGCGCAACCGCGCCTGGGTGCGCGAGCGCTCGGGCGGGCGGGTCGGTTATCTGCATCTGCCGGACATGCAGTCGGCGGGCTTTGCGGAGTTTCACCGCTACTTCGGCGCCGAGTGCGACCGCGACGCGCTGATCGTCGACGTGCGCTACAACCGCGGCGGGCACGTGTCGCAACTGCTGCTGGAGAAGGTCGCGCGCAAGCGCATCGGCTACGACCTGCAGCGCTGGGGCCAGCCGACGCCGTATCCGGTCGAGTCGCCTGCGGGCAGCGTGGTGGCGCTGACCAACGAACACGCGGGCTCCGACGGCGACATCTTCTCGCACTGCTTCAAGCTGATGAAAATCGGCCCGCTGATCGGCAAGCGCACCTGGGGCGGGGTGATCGGCATCTGGCCGCGGCATCTGCTGGCCGACGGCACCGAGACGACGCAGCCGGAGTTCTCGTTCTGGTTCGCGGACGTCGGTTGGGCGGTGGAGAACCACGGCACCGATCCCGACATCGACGTCGACAACGCGCCGCACGACGCCGTCGCCGGACGCGACCGCCAGTTGGAAAGAGCGGTCGACGTCGCGTTGCAGTTGGCCGCGAACGTGCAGCGTCCGGTCTTCGGCGCGCGGCCGAACCTCGCGCGCCCGCCGCTGCCGCCGCGTCGATGAGCGCGCCGCAGCAGGTGCTGGACTTCTGGTTCGGTGCGCCGGGTTCGCCGGAGTACGGCAAGGCACGCGACTTCTGGTTCCGCAAGTCGGAGGCGACCGACGCCGCGATCCGCGCCCGCTTCGGCGCCGACGTCGAAGCGGCGCTGGCGGGGCAGCGCGATCACTGGGCCGATTCGCCGCGCGGCACGCTCGCGCTGATCCTTCTGCTCGACCAGTTCACGCGCAACATCTTTCGCGAGATGCCGCGCGCCTTCGCCGGCGACCGCAAGGCGCTGGCGCTGGCGCGCACCCTGGTCGAGCGCGGCGAGGATCGCGCGCTGGCGCCGATCGAACGCTGGTTCGCCTACCTGCCGTTCGAGCATGCCGAGTCGCTCGACGCGCAGCGCGAATCGCTGCGGCTGTTTGCGGCTCTGGCGCAGGACGGACTGGCGGAGCCGCTCGCCTGGGCGCAGAAGCACTACGACGTCATCGCGCGCTTCGGACGCTTTCCTCACCGCAACGCGATCCTGGGCCGCGCATCGACGCCCGAGGAGATCGAATTCCTGCGGCAGCCCGGTTCGCGGTTCTAGCGGTCCCCGCGTCGCCGCCGTACCGCAGCTTCGATGCTGCGGTGCGAGCTTTTCATCCGCCATCACGCGCGGCACAATCGGCGTGACAGCGCCGCGCCCACGAGGCGTCGGCGAGCGGAGGGCACCGATGACCGTCGTCGCCCGCTTCGAGATCGAATACACACAGTACGTCGATCACCTCGGCAAGATCGTGCGCCCGCTGCCGGCGTTCGCCCGCGACGCGCGCGCGCTGATCGACGACTACCGCGCGATGGTGCTGATGCGCGCGCTCGACGCCAAAGCGATCGCGATGCAGCGCACCGGCCAGATCGGCACCTACGCCTCCACGCTCGGCAAGGAAGCGATCGACGCCGGCGTCGGCGCCGTCCTGCAGCGCGACGACGTCGTGCTGCCCAGCTATCGCGAAAGCGGCATCCTGTTCCTGCGCGGTGTGTCGCCGCACCGCGTGCTGCTGTACTGGGGCGGCGACGAGCGCGGCAACGAGTTCCCCGAGTCGCCGCGCGACTTTCCGTTCTGCGTGCCGATCGCGCTGCAGTTGCCGCACGCGGTCGGCGTGGCGTACGCGATCAAGCTGCGCGGCGAGCGGCGCGCCGCGCTCGCGCTCGCCGGCGACGGCGCGACCTCGAAGGGCGACTTCTACGAAGCGATCAACGCCGCCGGCGTGTGGAAGCTGCCGCTGGTGGTGCTGATCGTCAACAACCAGTGGGCGATCTCGGTGCCCCGCAAGGCGCAGACCGCGGCGGCGACGCTGGCGCAAAAAGGCATCGCCGCCGGCATCCACTGCGAGCAGTTCGACGGCAACGACGCGATCGCGGTGCGCGACGTGGTGGGCCGGGCGCTGGCGCGCGCGCGCGGCGGCGACGGCCCGTCGCTGCTGGAGGCGATCACGTACCGGTTGAGCGACCACACGACGGCGGATGACGCCTCGCGCTACCGCAGCGCCGAGGAACTGGCCGAGATGTGGAAGCGCGAGCCGATCGTGCGGCTGCGCGACTGGCTGGTCGCGCAGGGCGTGTGGGACCGCGCGCAGGAAGAAAAGCTGCGCGCCGAAGTGGCCGAACGCGTGCAGCAGGCGGTGCAGGCGTATCTGGACACGCCGCCGCCGGACGCGCGGCAGATCTTCGCGCATGTCTATGCCGAATGGCCGCGCGCGTACGCATGGCAGCTCGAAGCGATTGGGGCAGGCAATGGCGGCGATCACGCTCGTTGAAGCGATCAACCTGGCGCTGGCACGGGCGCTCGCGGACGATCCGAACGTGGTCGTGTTCGGCGAAGACGTGGGGGTGAACGGCGGCGTGTTTCGCGCCACCGTCGGACTGCAGCAGCGCTTCGGACCGGCGCGCGTGTTCGACACGCCGCTGGCCGAGGCGCTGATCGCGGGCATGGCGGTCGGGCTGGCGGTCGAAGGGCTGCGCCCGGTGGCGGAGATCCAGTTCGCCGGTTTCGCGTACACCACGATCGACCAGATGCTGAACGAAGCCGGCCGCATGCGCCATCGCACGCTGGGCCGCCTGTCGTGCCCGCTCGTACTGCGCACGCCGTGCGGCGCCGGCATCCGCGCGCCCGAGCATCACTCGGAAAGCCCGGAGGCGATGTTCGCGCACATCCCCGGCATCCGCGTCGTGTACCCGACGTCGCCGCGGCGCGCCTACGGGCTGCTGCTGGCGGCGATCCGCGATCCCGACCCGGTGGTATTCCTCGAGCCGTCGCGGCTGTACCGGCGCGACAAGGAGGAGGTCGAAGACGACGGGCAAGCCCTGCCGCTCGACACCTGCTTCGTGCTGCGCGCAGGCACCGACGTGACGATCGTGACCTGGGGCGCGTGCGTGGCCGAGACCCTGCAGGCGGCCGAGCAGCTCGCCGCCGAGGGCATCGCCGCCGAGGTGATCGACGTCGCCACGCTGAAGCCGATCGACTTCGACACCATCGTCGCCTCGGTGGCGAAGACCGGCCGCTGCGTGATCGTGACCGAGGCGCCGCGCACCGCGAGCCTCGCCTCCGAGATCTGCGCCGAAGTGTCCGAGCGCGGCCTGCTGTCGCTGCTCGCACCGGTGCAGCGCGTGACCGGCTGGGACACCCCGACCCCGATGGCGCGGCTCGAGCACCTGTATATCCCGAGCCCGCAGCGCATCTGCGCCGCGGTGCGCAGCGCGATGGCCTACGCCTGATGAAGATCTTCAATCTCCCCGACCTCGGCGAAGGCTTGCAGGAGGCCGAGATCGTCGAGTGGCACGTCAAACCGGGCGACGAAGTCGCCGCCGACGCGACGATGGTGTCGGTCGAGACCGACAAGGCCGTGGTGGACATTCCGGCGCCGTTCGCCGGGCGCGTCGAAAAGCTGTTCGCGGCCAAGGGCGAAGTGGTGCGCGTGGGCGCGCCGTTGATCGGCTTCGCGGGCGAAGCGGCCGACACCGGCACCGTCGTCGGCGAGCTCGAGCCGCAGCGCGCTGCGGCACCGACGGCCGTCCCCGCGTCGGCCGCGGCCGTGCGCGCGACGCCGGCGGTGCGCGCGCTGGCGCGCGAGTTGGGCGTGGATCTGACCGCGCTTCAAGGCACCGGGCCGGACGGCGCGATCACCGGCGCCGACGTGCGGCGCGCGGCGCAAGCGGCGCCGTCCGCGGCGGGCGAGGAGTTGCGCGGCATGCGCCGCGAGGGTGAGGAATTGCGCGGCATGCGCCGCGCGATGGCGCAACGCATGGCGGCGGCGCACGCGCAGGTGGCCTCCGTCACGGTGTTCGACGACGCCGACGTGCACGCCTGGCCGCGCGGCACCTCGGTGCTGCTGCGGCTGCTGCGAGCGCTCGTCGCCGCGTGCCGCGCCGAGCCGGCATTGAACGCCTGGCTCGAAGGGACCGACCGTCGCCGCGTGCTGGCGGAGGTCCACGTCGGCATCGCGGTCGACACCGCCGACGGGCTGATCGTGCCGGTTCTGCGCGACGCGCACACGCTGGACACGGCGGCGCTCGAACGCGAGGCGCGGGCGCTGATCGAGGCAGCACGTGCGCGCACGCTCGCGCCCGAGCGGCTGCGCGGGGCGACGATCCTGCTGTCGAACTTCGGGCCGATCGGCGGCCGCTACGCCACGCCGATCGTCGTGCCGCCCGCCGTGGCGATCCTCGGCGCCGGCCGCATGTCGCCGGCGGCGGTCGCGTTGGACGACGGCAGCGTGGTCGCGCACCGCGTGCTGCCGCTGTCGCTCACCTTCGATCACCGCGCCGCCACGGGCGGCGAAGCGGCGCGCTTCCTGAATGCGGTGGTGCAGGACCTGCAGCGAGGGAACTGACGGCAGCGCCGGCGCGAGTGCGTCCGGTCAGTCCTCGAGCTCCGCTTTCGCCAGCTCGACGTCGAGCTTCTCCATCGCGTCGTGCGGCTCGCAGTCGGCGGCTTCGGCGTAGAGCTTCTCCGCCTGCGCGAGCGCCTTCTTGCCCTCGAGCATCACGAGGCCGTTGGCGTACTCGATGCGGGCGATCGCCGAGTCGGGATTGAGCTTGAGCGCCGTCTCGAAGTGCTTGAGCCCGACGTCCTTCTTGGCGCCGTAGGTCAGACTGCCGATCATCGCGCCGACCTTGTCGATGATCTCGGCGTGATACGCGCCCGAAGCGATGTGCGCGTCGGCGTGTTTCGGCGCGAGCTTCAGCGCCGTGTCGAGCGCATTTTTCACCTGCGTGCCGATGCCCTGCGCGAGCGCCTTGGCGATCGAGATGCCCTGGCCGTAGCGGCCCAGCGCGTACGCCTGCCAGTAGAACGCGTTGGCATTCTTCGGCTCCTTGCGCTGCTGCTCGGCGGCGCGCTCGGCCACGTCCTCGAACAGCTCGAGCTTGCGCTTCTCGTTTTCCTCGAGGTAGTTGGCGTAGATCGCCTGCGCCTTGTTGGCCACGGTCACACCGGCGCCGCCCGCCTTCAGTCCCAGCTCGCAGGCTTTCTGGAATTCGCCCGCGTGAAAGGCGATCCACGCCTCGACGACCGCATCGTCCTTGGGAAAAGGCTCGACGTCGCCGCGATGCAGTCGTTCCCACGCCTTCTTCAGCGTCGCTGCGGTGTAGACGAACTTCTTGTCCGCGTACGGAAACTTGGCCCAACCCTTTGCCATCGGCGCCTCCTCGTCGATCCGGACGGCGGTCGGCGGCTTGCGCGCGCCTGCCCGCCGCCTGCTGTCCCAACTAACCCTTCAGGTACTCCCCTGCCAGCTTCTCGAACAGCCGGCGTGCATTGCCTTCGAGATACGGCGCGGCGAGCGCCATCACCTGGTAGCAGCCACGCGCGAGCGCTTCGCCGACGACGGCGGGCTCCGAAAAGCGGCGCGGGTTCAGTACGTACTCGTACGAAAGCCAGTAAGTCGCGACGACGACCATGTTGGTCGCGAGCGCGTCGATCTCGGGCGGCGTGGCCCGCAGTTCCTTCTGCTGCGCCAGGCCCTCGCACAGCCAGCGCGCCATCCGGGTCTTTTGCGCCAGGAGCGTCTTGAAGCGCAGCTCGAGCGTGCGGTTGTTGATCAGCAGGTTGTTCAGGTCGCGATAGAGGAAGCGGTACTTCCAGATCAGCTCGAACAGGAGGTGCAGGAACAGCCAGGCGTCCTCGACGTTCGGCTTGCGGTTCGTCGGTACCGTCAGCAGCCGATCGATCTCGCGCTCGAACTGCTGGAAGATGCAGTTGATGATGTCGTCCTTGTTCTTGAAGTGGTAGTACAGGTTGCCCGGCGAGATGTTCATCTCCTCGGCGATGATCGTCGTGTTGACGTTCGGCTCGCCGAAGTCGTTGAACAGCCGCAACGACAGCTCCAGGATGCGTTCGCGCGTTCTTCGCGGCGGTTTGCGTTGCATCGGGCTCGAAAGGCGCCAAGCGGCGGCGCGCCGGCTTCTTGTCGCGGGCGAGAATAGCACCGGCGTCCCGGGCTCGATGCGGCGGATGCGCGGCGCCGTCAGCGCGCGGCCGCGCGCAGCCAACGGTCAAGATCGTCGAGCGTGTGCGCGAGCATGCGCGTGGTCGCCGACGAACGCGATTCGATCCAGGTGTCGCGATGGCGGCGGATGCTCTTGACCAGCGTCAGGCGCTCGTCGCGCAGCACCGAGACGTCGATCTCGACGCCGTGCCGGGCGAGCGTGGGCGCGAGCTCGTGCCGGCGTACCCAGAGTTCGTGGCGCGTCTTCTGGTACGCGTGCTCGCACAACCTGCGCCGGCTCGAGTACGAAAACAGGTTCGTGAAGAACATGTCGGCGTCGGCGCGGTTCGGCTGGAACAGCACGATGTCGGTGTCCGGATACGCGGTCTTGTAGCGCTCCATGCCGGCGCCGAGGCGCGAATAGATGATCGCGCGGAAGGTCTGCGCCAGCACGACCGGCAGGCCGCCGTCGGCGAGCTTGTCGAGGTGATGCGCGCGGTCGCGCGTGCGATGGTGCGGGGTCGCGTCGTAGGGCACGAGCGGGTTCAGGCACAGCAGCAGATCGACGCCCTGCTCGAGCGCGATCGACGCATGCAGGGTCTTGCGCAGCGCGCCGTCGACAAAGTCGCGGCCGTCGATGCGCACCGGCGGAAACACGCCGGGCAGCGCGGCCGAGGCCTGGACGGCGCGCGAGATCGGCACGTGGTCGTAGCCGGCCGAGCCGAAAGCGACCGCTTCACCGGTGTCCAGATCGGTGGCGACCAGGAACAGCTTGTGGCGCAGCTCGCGAAAGTCATTGGTCCGCCCCGGCTGGCTGAAGATCCGGGCGAGATACCGCTCGACTTCGTCGCCGTCGAAAAGCCCCGTCGGAACGGCGCGCGCGAGCCTTTCGAGCGAACCGATCAGGTTGCCGGGCCGGGCGATGTAGTTCCACAGCGCGCCGGCCACCAGCGGCGGCAGCGAACGAAGGCGCCGCCCGTATTCGCGCCATGCCGGTCGCAGCAGGATCGCCGGATCAAAGCGATCGTCGGTCTTGTGCCCCTCAATGAACAGCCGCGACATTTGGTGAGGCGTGAAGCCGTTGGCGAGCCCCGCCGCGATGAACGCGCCGGCGCTGACCCCGACGTAGACGTCGATGTCGTTGAAGTCGATGCCGCGCAGCGCTTCCGAGAGCGCAGCCAGCGCACCGATTTCGTAAATGGCCCCCAACGGTCCGCCGCCCGCCAGGGCGAGGCCGGTACGGGGACGGCGCCGCTGCAAGGCGCGTTGTCGAACAGTGCGACGGCGGGCGGCGGACCGTTCGTTCATAAGTCCAAGCGGACAGCGCCGAGCGCAGCGAGGAGATGTCCGCCGCCCGCCAAGGCGAGGCCGGTACGGCGACGGCGCCGCGGCAAGGCGCGTTGTCGAACAGCGCGACGGCGGGTGGCGGACCGTTCGTTCATAAGTCCAAGCGGACGGCGCCGAGCGCGGCGAGGAGATGTCTGCGGTTTGCCGGCAGCGGGCCGACGCGGCGGCGCGGAATCCTAGGGCCGCAGCCGCTCGGCGCGAGGCGGCTCGAGCGAGCCATCATGCCGGCCTTCGGCACGCTCGGCCGTCGCCGTTGCGCGACGGCCGGATGCCTGCCTGGTTTGCCTCAGGCGGCCGCCTTCTTCGCGCGCGCCGAGCGGGTCGTCTTGGCCGCGCGCCCACCGGAGAGCTTCTGCACGCTCGCGGTCAGTTCTTCGACGCGCTTCGTCAGCGCCTGGATCTCTTTGTTCGTCGGCACGCCCAGCCGCGTCAGCGCGCGCTGCACGCGCTCTTCGAAGACGCTTTCGAGCTTGTCCCACGAGGCGTTCGCCTGTTTCTGGAAGCTGCCTGCCATCTTGGTGACCTTGCTCGTGACTTCGTTGACGCGGTCTTCGGTGACTTTCATCGTGCGCTTCTGGATCGAGTTGCCCTCGCGCACGAGCGCTTCGAAGACCTTGCTGCCTTCCTCCTGCGCCTTCGCGAACGCGCCGAGTCCGGCCAGCCAGATCTGGTGCGCCGACTCCTTGATCGCCGCCGCGAGATGGCTGTCCTTGCCGCTGGCTGCCATCGCCTTGAGTTTTCGCGCCATGCTCGACTCCTTCCTGTGAACGACGTTGTCGACAGAACGAAGTCTATGGACCCGCGCTAGAGGGCGCCCACTAAATCCCGCCCTTCGCGTAGAGCGCCGTCTCTACGCTGCGCGCGCCGTCGAGGCGCGGCGTCGCCCGCCGAGTCCGGTGGTTAGAATCGGCCGGGGACTCGAAGAGACAATTCGAAGGTCACGTCGCGGGGAGACGCCACCATGCAGTACTTCGTCACCGGAGCCTCGGGCTTCATCGGCAAGCGGCTGGTCAGAAAACTGCTCGCGCGGCACGGCGCCGTCGTGCACTTCCTGATCCGCGAGTCGAGCAAGGACAAGGTTCCCGGCCTGCTCGAATTCTGGGGCGTCGACGAGAACAGGGCGGTGCCCGTGTACGGCGACCTCGCGCAGCCCGGCCTCGGCCTGTCGAAGGGCGCGATCGGCGAACTGACCGGCAGGATCGACCACTTCTTCCACCTGGCCGCCGTCTACGACCTGAAGGCCGATGCCGAAAGCCAGGTGATCGCCAACGTCGAGGGCACGCGCAACGCGGTGGCGCTCGCCAACGAGTTGAAAGCCGGCTGCTTCCAGCACGCCTCGTCGATCGCGGCCGCGGGCATGTACGAGGGCGTCTTCCGCGAGGACATGTTCGACGAGGCTGAAAACCTCGAGCACCCGTACTTCGGCACCAAACACGAAGCGGAGAAGATCGTCCGCAACGAGTGCAAGGGTCCGTGGCGGGTCTACCGGCCGGGGCTCGTGGTCGGCGATTCGAAGACCGGCGAGATCGACAAGATCGACGGCCCGTATTACTTCTTCAAGCTGATCCAGAAGATGCGGCGCATGCTGCCGCCGTGGATGCCGACGATCGGCATCGAAGGCGGCCGCATCAACATCGTTCCGGTCGACTTCGTCGTCGATGCGATGGACCACATCGCGCACGCGAAGGACCTGGACAACCGCGCATTCCACCTGGTCGACCCGACGCCGTACCGCGTCGGCGACGTGCTGAACATCTTCGCGCGCGCCGCGCACGCGCCGGAGTTCGGGCTGCGGATCAACGCCGCGTTGTTCGGCTTCGTCCCGCCGAGCATCCGCAAGGGGCTGCTTGCGCTGACGCCGGTGCGCCGCATCCGCGACGCGGTGATGAAGGACCTGGGGCTGCCCGAAGACATCTTGCAGTTCGTCAACTACCCGACGCGCTTCGACTGCCGAGACGCGGCGGCGGCGCTGAAAGGCAGCGGCATCCAATGCCCGCGGCTCGAGGACTACGCGTACCGGCTGTGGGACTACTGGGAGCGCAACCTCGACCCGGATCTGTTCATCGACCGCACGCTCAAGGGGCAGGTGCAGGGCAGGGTCGTGCTGGTCACGGGCGGATCGTCCGGCATCGGGCTGGCGGCAGCGAAGAAGATCGCCGCCGCTGGCGCGGTGACGGTCATCGTCGGCCGCGAGCAGGACAAGCTCGACGCGGCGAAGAAGGAGATCGAGGACGGCCTCGGCGACAACGTCAACGGCGGGCAGGTCGTGACCTTCTCGGCGGATCTGGCGAACTACGAAAGCTGCGACAAGATGGTCGCCTGGCTCGTCGAGAAGTACGGCGGAGTGGACGTGCTGATCAACAACGCCGGCCGCTCGATCCGGCGCGGCATCGAGTCGAGCTACGACCGCTTCCACGACTTCGAGCGCACGATGCAGCTCAACTACTTCGGCTGCCTGCGCACGACGATGGGGCTGCTGCCGCAAATGGCCGCGCGGCGGCGCGGGCACGTCGTCAACATCAGCTCGATCGGCGTGCTGACCAACGCACCGCGTTTTTCGGCGTACGTCGCCAGCAAGGCGGCGCTCGACGCGTGGACGCGCTGCGCGGCGAGCGAATTCATCGACGTCGGCGTCACCTTCACGACGATCAACATGCCGCTGGTGAAGACGCCGATGATCGCGCCGACCAAGATCTACGAGAACGTGCCGACGCTCACCCCCGACGAGGCCGCGGACCTGATCGTCGACGCGATCGTCTACAAGCCGGTGCGCATCGCGACGCGGCTCGGCATCTTCGGCCAGGTGCTGCACGCGCTCGCGCCGCGGGTGGCGCAGATCATCATGAACACGACCTTCCGCATGTTCCCGGACTCCGACGCCGCCAAAGGCGCGAAGGCCGGCGATAAGCCGAAGGCGACGCCGGACCAGATCGCGCTCGCGAACCTGATGCGGGGGATTCACTTCTAGCGGCGCGAACGCACCTCCGATCCGTCCCCGCCGCCCGTCATGGATGGGGTGACGGGGCAGCGGCGCGGTCCGCGTGCCGTGCCGAGCTCGCGCTCCGAAGCTCTTCCCGAACGATCGCCCACACCCGTCGGTCCTCGATCGACGCGAGGTGACCGACGCCGTCGAGCACGTGATGGCGCGCGCCGCCGAGCAGCGGGCTCGTGCGCGGGACGATCAGGTTGTCGTCCTGCGTGGCGATGCAGACGAACTTCGCGCGCGTCGCCGCGTTCTCGCCGGCCGCCAGCTCGCGAAGGAATTCCGAATCGGGGCGCATCTGGCGCGCGTTGCGCCCGTAGCCGAAGCGCGCCAGCAGCGTGCCGTGATGTGGCGACGCGATCGTGACGGCGCGCGCCACGGCGTCGCCGCCGTGACGGCGGAGATAGCAACGCAGCGCGAGTCCGCCCATGCTGTGCGCTACGACGACGACCTGCGCCGCGCCGCTCGCCGCGCGCAGCCGTTGGACGGCCGCGTGGACCGGGCCGGCATAGCCGTCCAGATCGCCGAAGGGCGGCGCCAGATCGACCGTTGCGACGTTGCAGCCGGCAAATCCGCCGGCATCGAGCCACGGCTTCCAGACGGCGCGGTTGCACAGGTAGCCGTGGATCAGCAGCACCGCCGGTCGCTCGCGATCGCGCTCGACCGCCGGTTCGGCGAAGTCGGCGAAAAACGGCATGCGCCACGCGAAGGCGCGTAGTGACGTCGAAGTCTCGCGCAGCCAGACCGCGAGCACGTGCGGCAGCGACGCCCGCGGCCGGCGCGGATCGACCGCTGCGGCGATCGCGAATTCGAGGGCGAGCACGGCTGCGTGTGCCGCCGGCGGCACCGCGAGCCCGATCGCGAGCGGGACCCACGGGCTCGTGCCCTCGCCAAGCCACCACGCCGCGAGCAGTGCGCCGCCGCCGATCTGCACGGCGAGCGACAGTCGCAGCAGCGTCGAGAGCTTCAACGCGGCGCCTCGCGGCGGGCGGGGTCGACGTCGATCCAGTTCCACTGCCGCGCCGTGAAAGGGTGGCGGCGATAGCCGTCGACCCAGGGTTGCACGAGATCGAGCGTGACGCGGTGCAGGTGGAACTTGTAAGGCATGTACGCGGTCAGGATGCGCGCCGCGCGGTGCAGCAGCTGCAGGCGCTCGGGCCCGTCGGGCAGAACGCGCTGGCGTTCGTACAGCGCGTTGTATTCGGGCAGGTCGAAGCGCGCATCGTTGAGCTGTTCCTTGTTGGGTCCGTAGCCCATGCCGAACAGGTTGTCGCTGTCGGGGCCGCCGACCTGCCAGGCGTAGCCCCACATCATCAGCTTGCCCGCGAGCGACATGCGCAGCAGCTCGGGCCACTGCGCGATGCGGAAGTCGATGCGCAGCCCGACCGCGTTCATGTAGCGCTTCCACAGCTCGTTTTGCTTGCGGTCGAGCGAGGTCGCCGACGACGCCAGCTCGAGCACGAGCGGCGAGCCGTCCGGCATCTCGCGCCAGCCGTCGCCGTCGCGATCGACATAGCCGAACATGTCGAGCAGCGCCGCCGCGCGCGCTCGACTGAACTCGCCCATCTCGCTGCGGTAGCCCGGGTCGTAGCCGAACGTGCCGGGCACGATCGGCGATTGCGCGCGCACGCCCTGGCCGGAGAAGATCAGCCGGATGTACTCGTCGCCGTCGAAGGCAAGCGCGATCGCACGGCGCAGCGCGATCTTCTCCGGCGTGTAGCCGCCGACGACCGGGTGCTCGATGTTGAAGTAGGTCAGCGCGACGTCGGCGGCGGCCGTGCGGCGCATGCGAACGCCGCGCCGTTCGAGAAAGGGCGCCAGCCGCCCGTTCGGCGCGGCGACCGCAACGAACTCGAGCGGCACGGCCAGCACGTCGAGCTCGCCTTGCTGGAACGCCAGCCAACGCGGCTGCGATTCCTCGATGATCGAGATCTCGACGCGCTCGACCAGCGGCAGGCGCCGCCCGCGCAGCCGCGCGACTTCGGCGCGCATGTCGGGCGCATCCGCGGCCGGCTCGAAGTCGTAGTGCTCTTCGCGATAGTCCGGATTGCGCTCGAGAACGATGCGCGACGAGCGCGTCCAGTGCGCGAGCCGGAAAGGCCCCGTGCCGACCGGATGCGCCATGATCGCGTCGCCGTAGGCTTCGACCACTTCGCGTGCGACCGCGCCGAGCAGCGACGCGTCGGCCAGGTACTGGACGAAGCGCGGATTGGGTTCGGCGAGCCGGATCTGGAACGTGTAGCGGTCGAGCGCGCGCAGGCCTTCGACCTCGCGGTCGTAGTCGAACGGCTGCTTGGTGCGGACTGCCTGCTGGCGCAGCTCGCTCAGGCCGAGCAGCTTGCTCGTCTCCAGCGTGAACAGCATCGGGCTCTTCCAGCGCGGGTCGTACAGGCGCTTGAACGAGTAGACGTAGTCGTGCGCGGTCAGCTCGCGGCGCGCGCCCTTGAAGGCGGGATCGCCGGCGAAGAAGATGCCCGGCCGCAGCCGGATCGTGAACGTGCGGTAGTCCGGGGAGACTTCCGGCATCGCGGCCGCGGTGTTCGGGCGCAGACGCGCCGGCCTGGCGAGGTAGTCGTACTCGAGCGGCGCGTCGAGGATGTGCGACAGCACCGTGCGCGAGTACAGGTCCTGCACCTGTACGGGATCGAAGCCGGTTTCGGCCGTCGGGAAGGCCACGCGCAGCGTCTTCGGGCCGGCAGCGCGCGGCTGCGCCGACGCGATGCGCGCGCCGGCCAGCGGGGCCAGCGGCGCCGCCGCCAGGAAACGCCGCCGCGACAGACTCATCGACCCGCGCTCGGCGCTTTACCTGGCGGCGCTGTCTTGCGCTGCCGGATCGATGTCGACGTACTGCCACCACTCGAGCCAGAACGGCGGACGGCGAAAGCCGCTGACCCAGGGGTGCACGAGGTCGTTGATGATCCGGTGCACGTGGAACTTGTACGGCGCGTAGGCGATCAGGATCTTGTTTGCGCGCCTGAACAGCTCCAGGCGTTCGGGGCCGTCCGGGACGACCTTCAGCCGCTCGTAGATGCGGTCGAACTCGGGCAACTTGAAGCGCGCGAGGTTCTGCCCGCCGATCTCCGGGCTGTATCCGCGCGCCAGAACGCCTTGTCCGTCGGGCGAAGCGGCGCTCAGTCCGACGCCCCACATCATGAATTTCCCGGCGCGCGCCTGTCTGAGCTGCTCGGGCCATTTGGCGATGCTGAACTCCAGCCTCAGACCGAGCAGTTCCAGGTTCTTCTTGAACAGTTCGTCGAACTGGCGCGAGATCTGATCGGGTTGCGTGGACAGAACGAGCCGCAGCGGCGAACCGTCGGGCTGCTCGCGAAAGCCGTCGCCGTCGCGGTCGACATACCCGTACATGTCGAGCAGCGCGCGGGCGCGCGCCAGATCGTACGTGCCCATCTCGCTGCGGTACTCGGGGTCATAGCCGTAGGTCTGGGGCATCAGCGGCGACTGTGCCGGGATCGCCTGCCCGCGGCGGACGAGCCGGATTTCGCGGTCGATGTCGAGGCCCAGGTTGATCGCGCGGCGCAGCGCGATCCTCTCCGGCGTGTAGCCGCCGATGACCGGATCGTCCATGTTGTAGACGGTCATCGTCACGTCGGCGGCGAGCGTGCGGTACAGCCTGATTCCGCGCCTGGCCAGGTGCGGCGCGAGCTTGCCGCCCGGCACCACGAGATTGGCGAAGTCGAGCGGCGTGCTGTACAGCACGTCGTGCTCGTTGTTGACGAACGCGAGGTAGCGCGGCTGGTTCTCCTCGATGATCGAGATCTCGACGCGGTCGACGAGCGGCAGTTTCCGGCCGCGGTAGCGGCGCGCCAGCTCCTGCCCTTCCGCGTCGTCGGCATTCGGCGTCTCGTCGTAGCGAACGTCGCGAAAGATCGGGTTCGGTTCGAGCACGATTCGCGACGAGCGCCGCCATTCGACGAGCCGGAACGCTCCGGTGCCGACCGGGTGCTCCATGATCTTGTCGCCGTAGAAGTCGACGGCCTCGCGCGCGACCGCGCCGTTCACGTCCGGCGTGGCCAGCGTGTACAGAAAGCGCGGGTTGGGCTCGGCGAGCCGGATCTGCAGCGTGTAGCGGTCGAGCGCGCGCAGCCCCTCGATCGGCCGGTCGTAGTCGAACGGCTGTTTGGTCTTCAGCACTTCGTCGCGGTACTCGTTCATGCCGACCACCCTGTCGAGCAGCCAGACCGCGACGTACGGCGCCTTCCAGCGCGGGTCGTAGAAGCGCTTCCACGAGTAGACGTAGTCGTGTGCGGTGAGCTCGCGCCGCTGGCCCTTGAAAGCCGGGTCGTCGGCGAAGTAGATGCCGGGGCGCAGGCGGACGACGAAAGTCCGGTAGTCGGACGAGATCTCGGGCATCTCCGCGGCTGTGTTCGGCTTCAGTTGGTACGGCCGCGCAAGGTGGTCGTACCGCAGCGGCGCCTCGAAGATGTGCGCCGTGACGATACGGGAGTAGATGTCGCTGATCTGCACCGGGTCGAAGCCGGTCTCGGCGACGGGGAACGCGTAGCGCAGGACCTTGCGTTTGACGGCGCCGCTCTTGGGTTGCGCGAAGGCGGGCAGCGGCGCGGCGAGCGCACCGCTGGCCAGCAGCAGACCGCGGCGGCGGCGCGAGGGCACGGGGCTCGTCATCGACCGGCCTGTCGATTCAGTTCCTGCGGGTCCACGTCGACGTACTTCCAGAAGTCGCGCTTGAACACGTTGCGGTGATAGCCGATCACCCACGGGTGCGCCAGATCGGTCCAGATGCGGTGTACGTGAATCTTGTAGGGCATGTACGCGATCATGAGTTTCTTGGCTTCGGTCATCAGCGCCATTCTCTCGGGGCCGTCGGGCAGCACGCGCTGCGCCTCGTAGACCTTGTTGAACGCGGGCAGGTCGAAGCGCGCGTGGTTGGCCTGGCCCTTGTTGCCGCCGTAGCCGAGCGCGAGGAAGGTGTCGCCGTCGGGCGCGGCCGCGCTCCAGCCCACGCCCCACATCATCAGCTTGCCGGCGCGCGACGCCTTGAGGTTCTCCGGCCACTTGGCGTGCCTGAACGCGATGCGAACGCCGATCGCGTCCATGTTCTTCTTCCACAGCTCGTTCAACTGGCGCGACTGCTGATCGGGCTGCGTGGCGTACTCGAGAACGAGCGGCGAGCCGTCGGGCAACTCGCGCCAGCCGTCGCCGTCGCGGTCGACATAGCCGTACATGTCGAGCAGCGCCTTGGCCTTGGCGCGATTGAACTCGCTCATCTCGGAGCGGAACTCCGGGTCGTAGCCCCACACGCCCGGCGCGATCGGCGACTGCGCGGCAACGGCCTGGTTCTTGCGCACGAGCCGGATCTCCTGGTCGACGTCGATCGCCAGGCCGATCGCCCGCCGCAGCGCGACCTTCTCCGGCGTGTAGCCGCCGACGACCGGGTGCTCCATTGCAAAGTACGACACGGACACGTCGGCGCGCGCATAGCGGATCATCCGGATCCCGCGCTTGCGCAGATTCGGCGCCAGCTCGTTGTTGGGCAGCGCCAGGTTGGCGAAGTCGGTCGGCACCTCCTCGATGATGTCGTGCTCGCCGTTGAGGAACGCCAGCCAGCGCGGCTGGTTCTCCTCGACGATGTAGATCTCGACGCGGTCGACCATCGGCAGCTTGCGGCCCCTGAGTTTGGCGGCGATCTGGCGCGCGTAGGCGTCGTCCGCGGGCGGCGACTCGTCGTAGAACTCGTCGCGGAAGTTCGGATTTCTCTCGAGCACCATGCGCGAGCTGCGCTTCCACTGCGCCAGGCGGAACGGCCCGGTGCCGACCGGATGCTCCATGATCTTGTCGCCGTAGAACTCGACGACTTCGCGCGCGACCGCGCCGAGGAACGACGGATCGGCGAGGTTGTAGACGAAGCGCGGGTTGGGCTCGGCGAGCCTGATCTGGAAGGTGTAGCGGTCGAGCGCGCGCAGGCCCTCGACCTCGCGGTCGTAGTCGAACGGCTTCTTGTTCCGGATCGCTTCCTGCCGCAGCTCCGACAGCCCCAGGATCTTGCTGTTCTCCAGCACGTACAGGTTGGGGCTCTTCCAGCGCGGGTCGTAGTGGCGCTTGAGCGAGTACACGTAGTCGTGCGCCGTCAGTTCGCGCCGGCGCCCCTTGAACGCGGGGTCGTCGTCGAAGCGGATTCCCGGCCGGATGCGGATGGTGAAGGTCCGGAAGTCGGGCGAGATCTCGGGCAGCGCGACCGCCGTGTTCGGGCGCAGGCGCACCGGCCGCGCCAGGAACTCGAACTCCAGCGGTGCGTCGAAGATGTTCGACGCGATGATGCGCGAGTATAGATCGGAGATCTGCGCCGGATCGAAGCCCGTCTCGGCGATGCGGAACGAATAGCGCAGCACCTTGTCCTGCGCCTGCGCGGCGGCCGCGGCTGCCAGCAGCGCGACGAGCGCGGCACGGGCGAGACGGCGGGCGACGTTCGAGAGCATCCGGTCCATTCGGTATCGACGGCGGGCGCAAGGGTAACGCAAGGCGCGCGTGTTGCCGATTGGACACCGCCCGCGCCGCGGGCATTCCCCGATGCGAGCAGCCCCTTCACCGCGCGAGCGATTTGAGGATAATGCGCGCTTTCGCGCGCGGGCCGGCTGCGCCCGCACTGCCGGGCCACGAGCTTGTGCAGTGCGACGCGTCGATTGGATACAGGTGTCAATACAAGGCTGACGTGGCTGCGTATATCGTCCGGCGAATCTGGCAGATGATCCCGACGCTGGCGGGCGTCATCCTGCTGGTGTTCTTTCTGTTCAAGTACTTCGGGGGCGACCCGGCCGAGATCCTCGGCGGGCTGCTCGCCACGCCGGAGCAGATCGAGTCGATCCGCGAGCAGCTGGGGCTGAACCGCCCCGTGTGGGAGCAGCTCGCGATCTTCGTCAGGCAGATCGTCACGTTCGATTGGGGACGGAGCTGGGCGACCAGCGAGGCGGTCTCCAACATCTTCGTCACGCGGCTGCCCGCGACGCTGACGGTGATGGTGCCGATCCTCGTCTTCGAAGTCGTGCTCGCGATTCCGCTGGCGCTCGGCGTGGCCTACGTGCGCGGCACGCTGACCGATCGCGCGATCATGATCCTGACGACGGTGGCGCTGTCGATCTCGTTCCTCGTCTACATCATCGTCGGGCAGTGGCTTTTCGGTTTCTACCTCGGCTGGTTTCCGGTGCAGGGTTGGACCGACAGCTTCTGGAAGAACCTGACCACCTACGCGCCGCTGCCGATCATCCTGGCGGTGCTGGTGAGCCTCGCGCCGCAGACGCGGCTCTATCGCAGCTTCTTCCTCGACGAGATCGGGCAGGACTACGTGCGCACCGCGCGCGCCAAGGGGTTGAGCGAGAACACGATCATGCTCAAGCACGTGCTGCGCAACGCGATGATCCCGATCCTGACCAACGTCGCTGTGCAGCTTCCCGGGGTGTTCATCGGCTCGTTCCTGATCGAAATCTTCTTCTCGATCCCGGGTCTGGGGCGCGAGGTCTATCTCGCGGTCAACCGCAGCGACTACCCCGTCATCCAGGCGGTCACGGTGTACCTGGCGTTCCTGACGATGGTGATCAACCTGCTCGCCGACCTGTTGTACAGGGTCGTCGATCCGCGCGTGGTGCTCAAATGAACGCGGCCGCCGCACCGTACGCCGAGACGATGCCCAGCCGCTCGCCCGGCGTCTGGATCGCCGCGTGGAAGCGGCTCGCACGCGACCGCGTCGGCATGGTGTCGCTCGCGATCGTCGCCGCGTTCATCGTGCTGGTCCTGCTCGCCGCGACGGGGCTCGTTGCGCGCGACTGGCAGCGCGAGGTCGGCGTGCCCTATGCGCCGCCGACTTTCATGGGGCCGGCTCCGGCCGAGGTTGCGACGGTCATCGAGGCGCCGAAGGGGCCGCCGGTCGATCTGTCCGACGTCGATCCGCTGGCGCCCCGCTACCAGGAATGGGCCGAGCGCGCGGCCAAGTTCCAGTCGGTGGAAGTCGTCAAGGCCGACACGCTGCCTTTCGGCGGCGACCGGATCGGCCGTGACGTGCTCGCCAAGGCGATCAAGGGCGCGGAAATCTCGATCTTCGTCGGGCTCGCTGCCGCGGTGCTCGCGACCTTCATCGGCACGCTGCTCGGTGCGCTCGGCGGCTATTTCGGCGGCCGCATCGGCGACTTCCTCGAGTGGGTCTACAACGTCTTCACGTCGATCCCGGGCATCCTGCTGATCTTCGCGTTCGCGGCGGTTTTCGGCCGCGGCATCGACACGGTGATCCTGATCCTGGGGCTGGCGGGCTGGACCGGCATCTACCGGCTCGTGCGCGCCGAGTACATCAAGCACCGCAACCGCGAGTACGTGCGCGCAGCCGAGGCGATCGGCGCCAGCCATCTGTCGCGGATGTTCGTCCACGTCCTGCCGAACGTCAGCCACGTGATCCTCGTGCAGCTTTCGCTGCACGTGGTGTACTTCATCAAGGCCGAGGTGATCCTGTCCTTTCTCGGACTCGGCGTTCCGGTCGACATGGTGTCGTGGGGGACGATGCTCGCCGAGGCCAACGTCGAACTGGTGCTCGGCAAGTGGTGGCAGCTCGCGGCCGCGACGGCGTTCATGGCGACTTTCGTCACCGCGTTCTCGCTGCTGACCGACGCGCTGCGCGACGCGCTCGATCCGAAGCTGAGGTGAGCATGGCAAACCTCGTTTCGGTGCGCGACCTGGCGGTGTCGTTCCGGCTCGGCAAGCATCAGGTCGTCGAGGCCGTGCGCGACGTGAGCTTCGACGTGCCGGAAAACTCGACGGTCGCGCTGGTCGGCGAGTCCGGCAGCGGCAAGAGCGTTTCGGCGATGTCGATCCTGCGGCTGTTGCCCGACAACGCGATCGTCGGCAGCACGAGCCGGATCGAGTTCGGCGGACGCAACCTGCTCGCCGAACCGATCGAGGCGTTGCGCGCGATCCGCGGCAAGGACATCGGCGTTGTCTTCCAGGAGCCGATGACCTCGCTGAACCCGGTGTTCACGGTCGGCGACCAGATCGCGGAGGTGCTGCGGCTGCACCTGGGCCTGTCGCCGCGGCAGGCGGCCGACCGCGTCGTCGAGCTGCTCACCGAGGTCGGCATTCCCGACCCGAAGGCGCGCGTCGGCAGCTATCCGCACGAGCTGTCGGGCGGCCAGCAGCAGCGCGTGATGATCGCGATGGCGATCGCGTGCCAGCCGAAGCTGCTGATCGCCGACGAGCCGACCACCGCGCTCGACGTGACCGTGCAGCGGCAGATCCTCGAGCTGATCGCGAGGCTGCAGGATAGGCACCGCATGAGCGTGCTGTTCATCAGCCACGACCTCGGCGTGGTCGGCGAGATCGCCGACGAGGTCGTCGTGATGCGCGAGGGCATCGTGCGCGAGCGCGGGCCGGTCGCGCAGATCTTCGCGGCGCCGCAGGACGCCTACACGAAGGCGCTGCTCGCGTGCCGGCCGCGGCTCGACGCGCGCCCGAAGCGGCTGCCCGTGATCGACGACTTCATGAAGTCCGACGTATCGGCGGCGATCGTGCTGGGCCGCGTCGATGCGCAGCAACGCGTCGCGCGCGCGGCCGACGACAAGCCGCTGATCGAGGCGCGCGGGCTGCGCAAGGAGTACCGGCTTAAGACGGGGCTGTTCGCGCGCAAGACGATCGAGGCGGTCAAGGACGCCTCGTTCTCGGTGTCGCGCGGGCGCACGCTGGGCGTGGTCGGCGAATCGGGCTCGGGCAAGACGACGGTCGGCATGCTGCTGATGCGGCTCGTCGAAGCGACCGCCGGCGAGGTGCTGTGGGACGGCCGCGACCTGCTGAAGCTGTCGGACCGCGAGATGATGGCGTACCGGCGCCGCATCCAGATCATCTTCCAGAACCCGTACGCGAGCCTGAACCCGCGCTTCACGATCGGGCAGATCCTCACCGAGCCGATGAAGATCCATCGCATCGGCGGCTCGGACGACGAGCGCTTCGAGCGCGCGGTGGGTCTGCTCAAACGCGTGGGGCTGCCCGCCGACAGCGTCCACAAGTACCCGCACGAGTTCTCCGGCGGCCAGCGCCAGCGCATCGCGATCGCGCGCGTTCTGACCATGCAGCCCGAGGTGATCATCTGCGACGAGTCCGTCTCCGCGCTCGACGTGTCGGTGCAGGCGACGGTGCTGAACCTGCTGCTCGACCTGCAGGACGAATTCGGCATCAGCTACGTGTTCATCAGCCACGACCTGGCGGTGGTCAGGTACATGGCCGACGACATCGTCGTGATGAACCAGGGCGCGATCGTCGAGCGCGGTTCGAGCGAGGCGATCTACGCCGACCCGAAGCACGAGTACACGAAGAAGCTGCTCGCGTCGATTCCGCGCGGCTACACGCCGGCGCGCGCGACGCGGGCGGTCAGGCCAGCGTCGGCGCAGGGCGGCCGCTGAGGTCGGCGGCCAGCGCGCTCGCCATCCGCGCGACGATGCCGTAGATCGACAGCTGCGGATTGGCGCCGAGCGAGGTCGGGAAGATCGAGCCGTCGTGCACCGACAGGTTTTCGATCTGGAAGTGCCGTCCGCGCGCGTCGACCACGCCCGCGCGCTCGCCCGCCGCCATCGCGCGACCGCCCATCACGTGCGCGCTGACCACGCGCGTGAGCAGCGGCTTGAGCGGCAGCCGTTCGATCGCTTCCTTCGCTTCGGCGAAGCGCGTGTAGCCGACGGCCAGCTCGTGCACGGGGTGAACGCTCTTCGCCCCGGCCGCGAACTGGATCTCGGCCATCGCGACGAACGCGCGGCGCACGCCGTCCCAGATCGGCGCGTTCAGCGGATAGTCGAGGATCGCGCGCCCGTCGCCCGTCAGTTCGACCTCGCCGCCCCGGCTGTCGGGATGGAAGCCGTCGCGCAGCAGCGCGATCAGCGCGTGCGCATGCGCGAACCGCTTCATCAGCTCCGCGTGCGCGCTGCCGAAGCCGTGCAGCGTCGTCGCGAACAGCACCGGATGCAGCGGCGCGGCTTCGAGCTTGAACCCGAGCGGCCCGTCGATCGGACCGACGCCGAGGAAGTGATCCGAATACACGGTCTGCGGCGCGCCGGCGAAACCATCGACGCGCTGCGCGAACAGCGCCGCCGAGATCACCGTCGGGTGCAGAAACGTGCGGCGTCCGAGCAGGCGGTACGGATCCGGCGCGTCCGAACGCAGCAGCAGCCCGGGCGAGTTGATCGCGCCGCCGGCGGCGACGAAGTGCCGCGCGCGCACGTCGACCGTGACGCCGCTTTCGGTCAGCCCGTCGCCGCGCAGCGCCGCGCAGACGAGCCGCTCGATCCGCGCGCCGTCGAATTCGAAGCGCAGCGCGCGCAACCGCGTGTACAGCCGCGCGCCGCGTTCGAGCGCGGCCGGAATCGTCGTCACCAGCATCGACTGCTTGGCGTTGATCGGACAGCCGACGCCGCAGTAGCCGAGGTTCGCGCAGCCTTCGACGTTGCGGCGGATCACCGCGGTCGGAATGCCGAGCGCCGCCGCGCCGCGCGCGAGCAGGCCGTTGTTCTCGTTCGGCGCGGTCGTCCACGGGCGGATCGCGAGCCGCGTCTCGGCCTGCGCGAACCACGGCGCGAGCGCCGGCTCGGTGAAATCGGACAGGCCGAAGCGCTCGCGCCAGAACGCGAGCGTCGCGGGCGGCGTGCGGAAGCTCGAGGTCCAGTTGACCGTCGTCGAGCCGCCGACCGCGCGCCCCTGCAGGATGTTGATCGCCTTGTCCTTGGTCTTGCGCGCGGCCGAGTCCCAGTACAGCTGCGGGTAGGCATCGGCTTCGCGCATGCGGAAGTCGCGCGAACTGGCGAGCGGCCCTTCCTCGATCAGCACGACCGCAAGCCCCGCCTTGGAAAGCAGTTCGGCGGTGATACCGCCGCCGGCGCCGGTGCCGACGATCGCGACGTCGCACTCGATGCGCAGCGGCTCGCGCAGCGCGGCGGCGTCGACGACCTTCCAGCCGCGGGCAACGCCTGCCGCGACCGGGTCCGCAGCGGCGGCCGTGTTCATAGCGTGGGTGGACCCGGATAGCCGATCGCGGGCCAGGTCGACTCGTCCGCATACCACGGCCCGAGCACGAGGTCGTGCAGCGCGTGGTAGCCGGCCTGGAACAGGTCGAACCAGTGCGTTCGCCAGTGTTGCAGGAAGCGCGCCGCCTGCGCGACATCCGCGGTCTCCCAGGCGTCGATGCCCGCGAGCCAACGTCCGGGGCGCGCGGCGAGCAGAGCGAAGAGTTCGCCCAGTTCGAGCCGTGTGGCCGGCGGCAGCGCCGCGATCGCCGCGAGCGCGCGTTCGAGCGCGGCTTCGCGCGCCCGCCGAGCGCCGTCGGCCGGCAACGCGCCGGCCAGGATGGCCGGAATCACGGCGCGCAGAACGACGCGCGCGTCGTCGCTCACCGATGCGTCGCGCGCCGCAGGCTTGAGCCACAGTGCCGCGCCGCCGGCTGCGGCAAGCACGGCGCCGCCGATCAGGCCGACCTTGAGAAACGTCCGCCGCCGCATGATGCCCTTCACGTATCCTTCGCGGGCATTCTAGGGATCGCCGGTAGAACACCGCTTCTAAACGGGCCGATGGCGCAAGGATTGGAGGGCTCTGCCAAGGAGCGGCTGGCAGGCGCGTTGCAGCGGGTCATCGCGCTGCGCAGGCGGCTCGAGGCGGACCCGGCCATCGCGCAGCGCTGGTGTGCGGTCAAGTCGTGGCAGTCGCAGCGGCTGCAGCAGACGTACCCGGATCTGCTCGCATCGCCGCGCTACGGCCCCGCGTGCCGCTTCTTTCTCGACGAGCTGTACGGGGCGAAGGACTTCAGCCAGCGCGACAACGAGGCGCTGCGCGTCGTGCCCAAGCTGGCGCGCATGCTGCCCGACCGCGCGATCGAGACGATGGCGCTCGCGGTCGAGCTGGACGAGCTGTCGGAAACGCTGGACGCGCGCGTGGCCGGGCTGATCCGCCTGCCGATCGACGAGGCGGCGTACGCCGACGCGTATCGGGCGGCCGGCACGCGCGAAGAACGCGCGCGGCAGATCCAGATGATCGACCGCATCGGCCGGTCCCTCGAGCGGCTGGCGCGCATTCCCTTTCTGTCCGGCATGCTGCACATGATGCGCGCGCCCGCCGAAGCGGCAGGGCTGGGACACCTGCACCGCTTTCTCGCCTCCGGGTTCGACAGCTTCAAGGCGATGGGCGACGCCGGCGAGTTCCTGGCGACGATTCGCGAACGCGAGACCGCGCTGATGCGCAAGTGGTTCGGCGACTGATCGGGGCTACTCGCGGACGACGCGGGTGCCGAGCCAGCGGTCATGCAGCAACTGACGATCGCGGCCGGCGATGCCGACGGCGAGCATCGCGACGAAACCCACCGCGAAGGCCGCGATGTCCCAGGCCGCGTGCGCCTGGAACAAGGCCACATAGGCGATGCCCGGCGCGAAGAGGTGCCAGGCGAGCAGATAGCGCAGCACGGCCGTGCGCCAGGACAACGGCCCGCCGTCCGGTCCGACCACGCGCAGCCGCCAGGTTTTCATCGCGAGTGTCTGCCCGCCGCGGCTCCAGCACCAGACGAAGTACACGCCGATCGCGACGAACAGCACGGCCTGCAACGTCCAGCGCTGGTGGCGCTGCAGCGGGTAGGTCCATTGCGCCAGCGCCAGAACGAGGTAGCCGACGATGAAAACGACGCCGAACAGCAGCACGGCCTCGTAGGTCATCGCCGCCAGCCGCAGCAGCAGCCCGGGCGGTCGAGGCGTCGGCGGGGCGGACATCTACAGGGGGAAGCGGGTTCGTTTCGGATCGCGGATGCCGCTGCCGCCGACCCTCGATGCAGGGTTGCGGATCGTCATCCGGCAGCGGTCCACCGCGTACGGCCGGCGTCTACTTGTTGTCGTCCGCCGGCTTCTGCCTTCGCTGGGGCGCGGGCTTTTTCTGCGCCTGCTCCTTGAGCTCTTTTTTCTTGTCGGGCGGCAGCGCCTTGTACTGTTCGACCAGGGCCTCGCGTCGGTCGGCGGGCAGCTCGTACGCGCGCTGGAAGTTCTCGCGCGTGGTCCAGCGTTGTTCGGGCGTGAGCTTGATGAACTCGGCCATGCGCGCGTGCATCCGCTGCTTGCCTTCGGGGGAGAGCCGGTGGTACTTAGGCGCGACTTCGAGCCACTTGCGCTTGCGGTCGCGGTCGAGCTTGTTCCACTCGGGCTCGAGCGGCGCGAGCGCTTCGCGCTGCGCTGGCGTCAACTCGTTCCAGGCCGGGCGCGAAGCCGGCGCCGTGGCCTGCGCCTTGCGTGAAGCGGGGGGTTGCTGCGCAGCCGCCGGCACCGCAAGCGCCGCCGCGGCCAACGCAGCCAGGATGAAGAGCGCGCGCATCATGGGGCCGCGCGCCTACAGTTGCCGCTCGTTTCTCAGCAGGACGGAAAAGCCCTGGTCTGCGTAGGCTTCCAGCGGCGTCTCGTCCATCAGCACCGCGAAGTCGAGGTCGGCGATCTCGGCGATCGTCTGCGCCCGTTGCCATTGGTAGATGCCGACGAAACCGATCACCAACGCCAGCAGCGGGGCGACCAGCCCCATGCGGTGCAGCCACACCCAAAACCCCGAGGATTGCCCATCGGCCGGCGGGACACCCGCCGCGGCCACCTGCAGGGCCGGCACCCAGACCGCCGCCTCCTGCGGCCGCTTCTGGCGCGCGAGCGCGGCCTTGCGCGCCTGCTCGAGGCGGTAGACGGTCCTGTAATCGAGCCGCTCGGCCCCTTCGTTCAGGGCCTGGCGGACGCGGTAGCCAAATTCGACTTCGTTCATAGCGTAATTCCCCGTGCCCGCAATGCGCGCGCCAGGGCGTGAGTGGCGCGCGAACAATGGGTCTTGACACTGCCTTCCGAACATCCCATCGCCGCCGCCGTTTCCGCAACGTCAAGCTCCTCCCAGTAACGCAGCAGAAATGCCTCGCGTTGACGGGCGGGAAGGCGGGCGATCTCTTCCTCGATCGCGGCGACGATCTGGCTTCTTTCGACCTTATCGGCAGCGCTCTCGGCCTGTTCAGTGCCCTCCAGCGCCTCCAGGGTCTCGAGCGGGTCCGCGTCGTCGTCTTCGCCGGACCCGAGCGCCGAAAACAGCGTCACCCAGGTCGAACGGACCTTCTGGCGGCGGAAGAAATCGTGGATGGCGTTCTGCAGGATTCGCGTGAACAGCAGCGGCAGCTCCGCCGCCGGACGGTCGCCGTAGTTCTCGGACAGCTTGATCATCGCGTCCTGCACGATGTCGAGCGCGTTTTCCTCGTTCCGCACGGCAAACTGCGCCTGCTTGAACGCACGCCGCTCGACGCCAGCCAGGAAGTCGGAGAGTTCTTCGCGAGTCGCCATCGAAATGGGCCGCGTCGACGCGAAGAAAGGCGCTTGGCATGCGGCCCGAAACCGGCGCGAATCCTAACAGAGCACACCCCGGGCCGATGCCTTGCCGCCGTCTCGTTTGCGCTCGCTGATGCGCTGCAGTATCGTGCCGACTTCTTGCAAAACAAGAGGCACTTAGCTCGGAGCAGCCGACCCAGTTGCATTCGATTCAGCTAAACGCGCTCGCCGCACCACCCGCCACAAGCGGGTATGGAACGGCATCCGATCAATCTCCAGAAGGACCTTGAGAGGACCCGCAAGCATGCAGACCCTCAGCGCGGAAAAGATACGAGCGGGCACCGCACCCGCAGAACCGAAAAGGGTGGATCCCAGACCCGTCGAACTCACGGGCGCCGAAATCGTCGTGCGGTGCCTGCAGGAAGAAGGCGTCGAACACGTCTTCGGCTACCCCGGTGGGGCCGTCCTGTACATCTACGACGAGATCTTCAAGCAGGACCGCTTCCAGCACGTCCTCGTTCGGCACGAGCAGGCGGCCGTACATGCGGCTGACGCGTACTCGCGCTCCAGCCGCAAGGTCGGCGTAGCGCTCGTCACCAGCGGTCCCGGGGTGACCAACGCGGTCACCGGCATCGCCACCGCGTACATGGACTCGATTCCGCTGGTCGTCCTGACCGGCCAGGTGCCGACGCACGCGATCGGGCAGGACGCGTTCCAGGAGTGCGACACGGTCGGGATCACGCGCCCCTGCGTCAAGCACAACATCCTGGTCAAGGACGTGCGCGACCTCGCGTCCGCGATCCGCAAGGCTTTTTACATCGCGCAGACGGGCCGCCCCGGCCCGGTCCTCGTCGACATTCCGAAGGACGTGACGGTCGCGCGCTGCGAGTTCAGGTATCCCAGAGACCTCTCGATGCGCTCGTACAACCCGGTGGTCAAGGGCCACCAGGGCCAGATCAAGAAGGCCGTGCAGCTTCTGCTTTCGGCGGAGCGGCCGATGATCTACACCGGTGGCGGAGTGATCCTGTCGGACTCGGCCGACCTGCTGAACCGGCTGGTCAACCTGCTCGGTTTCCCGTGCACGAACACGCTGATGGGGCTTGGCGGCTTCAAGGCGAGCGATCCGAAGTTCGTCGGGATGCCGGGCATGCACGGGACCTACGAGGCGAACATGGCGATGCAGCACTGCGACGTGCTGCTCGCGGTGGGCGCGCGCTTCGACGACCGCGTGATCGGCAACCCGAAGCACTTCGCACAGAACCCACGCAAGATCATCCACATCGACGTCGATCCGTCGTCGATTTCCAAACGCGTCAAGGTCGATGTGCCGATCGTCGGCGATGTGCGCGAGGTGCTGACCGACCTCCTCGCGCTGATCGAGGCCGCGGGCGCCCGTCCCGACGCGCGGGCGCTGCGCGCGTGGTGGGCGCAGATCGAGGAGTGGCGCAAGCGCGACTGCCTCAAGTACGAGACGACGGACAAGGTCATCAAGCCGCAGTACGTCGTCGAGACGCTGTGGAAGGTCACCAAGGGCGACGCGTTCGTCACGTCCGATGTCGGGCAGCACCAGATGTGGGCGGCGCAGTACTACCGCTTCGACAAGCCGCGCCGCTGGATCAATTCGGGCGGGCTCGGAACGATGGGCGTGGGTCTGCCGTACGCGATGGGCGTGCAGATGGCAAATCCCGGCGCGCAGGTGGCGGTGATCACCGGCGAAGCGTCGATCCAGATGTGCATCCAGGAGCTGTCGACCTGCAAGCAGTACGACCTGACGCCGAAGATCGTGAATCTGAACAACCGCTACCTGGGGATGGTGCGGCAATGGCAGCAGATCGACTACGGCAGCCGCTACTCGCACTCGTACATGGATGCGCTGCCGGACTTCGTGAAGCTCGCCGAGGCGTACGGGCACGTCGGCATGCGCATCGAACGGCCGGCCGACGTCGAGCCGGCGCTGCGCGAGGCTTTCGGCAAGTACAAAGACCGGCTCGTGTTCCTCGACTTCATCACCGACCAGACCGAAAACGTCTGGCCGATGGTCAAGGCGGGCAAGGGTCTGACCGAGATGCTGCTCGGGAGCGAAGACCTATGAGGCACATCATCTCGGTGCTGCTGGAGAACGAACCCGGCGCACTGTCGCGGGTCGTCGGCCTGTTTTCGGCGCGCGGCTACAACATCGAGACGCTGACCGTGGCGCCGACCGAGGATCCGTCGCTGTCGCGGATGACGATCGTTTCGGTCGGGTCGGACGACGTGATCGAGCAGATTACCAAGCACCTGAACCGGCTCATCGAAGTCGTCAAGGTGGTCGATCTGACCGAAGCCGAGTACACCGAGCGCGAACTGATGCTGATCAAGGTGCGCGCGGTCGGTAAGGAGCGCGAGGAGATGAAGCGGATGGCGGACATCTTCCGCGGCCGCATCATCGATGTCACCGACCGCACGTACACGATCGAGTTGACCGGCAATACCGGCAAGCTCGACGCGTTCATCCGCGCAGTCGACCGCGCCGCGATCCTCGAGACGGTGCGCACCGGCAGCTCCGGCATCGGCCGCGGCGAGCGCATTCTGCGTGTCTGACCGCGCCGGACGCACTTCGCGCTTGTTAGGAACGAAGGGGCTCGTCCGGCGCACGGCGCTCCCCGGCCCGGTCCGGACGACGAAGCTGAATCACATGGAGGAAGAATGAAGGTCTATTACGACAAGGACGCCGATCTCTCGCTGGTCAAGGGCAAGAAGGTCGCGATCGTCGGTTACGGCTCGCAGGGGCACGCGCACGCGCTGAACCTGAGGGACTCGGGCGTCAACGTCACCGTCGCGCTGCGCCGCGGCGGCGCCTCGTGGAACAAGGCGGCGAATGCCGGGTTGACCGTGAAGGAGGTGGCCGACGCGGTCAAGGATGCCGACATCGTGATGATCCTGCTGCCCGACGAAAACCACCCGCAGGTCTACGCCGAGTCGATCGCCGCGAACATGAAGCAGGGCGCGGCGCTCGCGTTCGCGCACGGCTTCAACATCCACTACGGCCAGATCCAGCCGCGCGCGGATCTCGACGTGATCATGGTCGCCCCCAAGGCTCCCGGCCACACGGTTCGCTCGACCTACACGCAGGGCGGCGGCGTGCCGATGCTGATCGCCGTGCACAAGGACGTCTCCGGCATGGCGCGCGATCTGGCGCTGTCATACGCATGCGCGATCGGCGGCGGCAAGGCCGGCGTGATCGAGACGAATTTCCGCGAGGAGACCGAGACCGACCTGTTCGGCGAGCAGACGGTGCTGTGCGGCGGTTGTGTGGAGCTGGTGAAAGCCGGTTTCGAGACGCTGGTCGAAGCGGGCTACGCGCCGGAGATGGCGTACTTCGAGTGCCTGCACGAGCTGAAGCTGATCGTCGACCTGATGTACGAGGGCGGCATCGCCAACATGAACTACTCGATCTCGAACAACGCGGAGTACGGCGAATACCTGACCGGCCCCGAGATCATCACCGCGCAGACCAAGGACGCGATGCGCAACGCGCTCAAGCGCATCCAGACCGGCGAGTACGCGAAGAGCTTCATCCTCGAGAACCGCGCCGGCGCGCCGACGCTGCTCGCGCGGCGCCGGCTGACGGCGGAGCACCCGATCGAGAAGGTCGGCGAAAAGCTGCGCGCGATGATGCCGTGGATCAAGGCGAACCGGTTGGTCGACCAGAGCAGGAACTGAGGCGGCCGACCCCGCCGGTGCGCGCTGCGTTCAAGTCGACTCGACCCGCCGCATGGAGAGCAGGATGCCGCTTCGGTTCGTTGGTGCCGCCGCGCTCGGCGCGGCGCTGATCCTTGCCGCCCCGGCGCCGGCGCAGACGGCGGCCGAGCCCGCCCGCTTCGAAGGCACGCTCGTCACGATCTCCGCCGCGGCCGAGGTCGAAGCGAACAACGACGAGGCGCTCGCTTCCTTCTACCTCGAGGTCCAGGATGCGGATCTGGCGCGCGCGCAGTCGCAGCTCAATCGGCGCGTCGCAGAAGGTGTGGCGACGCTCAAGCGCGCCGATCCCAAGGCGCAAGTCGAAACGGCGGGTTACGGCAGCTACCCAATCTACGCGGCGGGCGGTGGTCGCAAGATCGTCGGCTGGCGGGTCCGGCAGGGGGTGAGTCTTCGCACGACCGAACTCGCGTCGCTTCCCGGGACGGTGGCCGCCGCGCAGCAGCAGCTCGCGCTCGGCGGGATCGGTTTCCGGCTGTCGCGCGCGGCGCGCGACCGGCTCGACGCCGAACTCATCCAGCGCGCGTACGCGAACCTGAACGCGCGCATTGCGGCGGCCGCGCAGGCGATGGGTGTGCCGCCCGCGCGCGTGCGCATCGAGGAGGTCCACTTCGGCGCGCGCGGCGACGGTCCGCCGATCGTGCCGATGGCGCGCGCCATGGCGATGGGCGGCGAGGCGGTGGCCGAACCGAGCTTCGACGCGGGACTGTCGACGCAGCGGCTCGAAGTCACCGCGAAGGTCCGCTTCCAGCGGCCCTGACCGGAACCATCCGATACCATACGGCCCTCGTTCCACAGAGGGCCGTGCAGTGGCCGAATATCCGCATCCGCTGATCGCGCGCGAAGGTTGGCCCTTCGTCGCAGGCTCGGTCGCCGCTGCGCTGCTCGTGTGGTGGTGGGCGGGGCTCGCATGGTCGGCGCCGCTGTGGCTGGTCGCAGCCTTCGTCGTCCAGTTCTTCCGCGATCCGCCGCGCGCGGTGCCGGCACAGGCCAACGCCGTGCTTGCGCCGGCCGACGGCCGTATCGTCAAGGTCGAGAACGCGCGCGATCCCTACACCGCGCGCGACGCGCTGCTGGTGAGCGTGTTCATGAACGTGTTCAACGTGCACAGCAACCGCTCGCCGGTGGACGCGACGGTGGTGCGGGTCGAGTACTCGCCGGGCAAGTTCATCAACGCCGATCTGGACAAGGCATCGACCGAGAACGAGCGCAACGCGATCGTGCTGCAGCTCGACTCGGGTGAGCGCATCACGGTCGTGCAGGTCGCCGGGCTGATCGCGCGGCGCATCCTCTGCTACGTGAAGGCCGGCGACCGGCTGGCGCGCGGCCAGCGCTACGGATTCATCCGCTTCGGGTCGCGGGTCGACGTCTACCTGCCGCGCACCGCGCGACCGCGGGTGGCGGTCGGCGACAAGGTCTACGCGACGACGACGATCATCGCCGAGCTGTAGCTCTCTATGCGCTTCCGCCGCCGCAAACCGCGTCCCTTCGGCGTCCCGTCGGCACCGCCGCTGACCGAAGCCCCGCCGCCGCTGAAGTTCCGGCGCCGCGGTATCTACCTGCTGCCGAACCTGTTCACGACGGCCGCGCTGTTCGCGGGTTTCTTCGCGATCGTTCAGGCGATGAACCAGCGCTTCGAGCTGGCGGCGATCGCCATTTTCGCCGCGATGGTGCTCGATGGCATGGACGGCCGCGTGGCGCGGCTGACCAACACGCAAAGCGCGTTCGGCGAGCAGTACGACTCGCTGTCCGACATGACCTCGTTCGGCGTGGCACCCGCGCTCGTGATGTACGAGTGGATCCTGCACGAGCTGGGGCGCTGGGGATGGATCGCCGCGTTCGTCTACTGCGCGGGCGCCGCGTTGCGGCTGGCGCGCTTCAATGCCAACCTCGGCGTCGTCGACAAGCGCTTCTTTCAGGGCCTGCCGAGCCCGGCGTCGGCGGCGCTGATCGCCGGCTTCGTCTGGTTGGCGATCGACAACAAGCTGCACATCAAGGACGTGTGGATGCCGTGGGTTGCCTTCGGGCTGACGGTCTATGCGGGCGTCACCATGGTGTCGAGCGCGCCGTTTTACAGCGGCAAGAGCTTCCAACTCGGGCGCAGCGTGCCCTTCTGGGGGATGCTGCTGGTCGTGCTGGCTTTCGTGTTCGTGTCGACCGATCCGCCGATCGTGCTGTTTTCGCTGTTCTGCGCCTACGCGCTGTCGGGCTACGTGTACTGGGCGTGGCAGTGGTGGCACGGGCGGCCGAACCCGGCCAAGCCGGTGCCGCGCGTGCCGGTCGAGCCGCCCGGGCGGCTCGAATAGGGGGCCGGCGCGGTTGTTCGGTCGCCCGTTTGCGCCTATAGTCACGCGCATGCATCGCGCAGACATCACGATGTCCCGCCTTCCGGCAGCCGCCCGCGGCCTGCTGCTTCGACTGCTGCGCCCCGCGCGCAGCTGATCCCCTACCCACAACCCGGCCCTTCGATCCGCCAGCCTGCAAGGCCGGCGGCGACAAGCACGTATCGGAGAACCCCATGGCAGACCGCTTGATCATTTTCGACACCACGCTGCGCGACGGCGAGCAGAGCCCCGGCGCGTCGATGACCAAGGAAGAGAAGCTGCGCATCGCCAAGCAGCTCGAGCGGCTGCGCGTCGACGTGATCGAAGCGGGTTTCGCGGCGTCGAGCAACGGCGACTTCGACGCCGTTCGCGCGATCGCCAACACGGTCAAGGACTCGACCGTCTGCTCGCTGGCGCGAGCCAACGACCGCGACATCTCGCGCGCGGCGGAGGCGCTGGCGGGCAGCGACAACAAGCGCATCCACACTTTCATCGCGACGTCGCCGCTGCACATGGAAAAGAAGCTGCGCATGACGCCCGATCAGGTCTTCGAGCAGGCGAAGCTCGCGGTGCGCTTCGCTCGCAGGTTCACCGACAACGTCGAGTTCTCGCCCGAGGACGGCTACCGTTCGGAGCCCGACTTCCTGTGCCGCGTGCTCGAAGCGGTGATCGCCGAAGGCGCGACGACGATCAACATTCCCGACACGGTCGGCTACGCGGTGCCCGAACTGTACGGCCAGTTCATCGCCGACCTGCGCCGGCGCATCCCGAACTCGGACAAGGCCGTCTGGTCGGTCCACTGCCACAACGATCTCGGCATGGCGGTGGCAAACTCGCTGGCCGGCGTGAAGCTCGGCGGCGCCCGCCAGGTCGAGTGCACGATCAACGGACTCGGCGAGCGCGCCGGCAACTGCTCGCTCGAGGAAGTCGTGATGGCGGTGAAGACGCGGCGCGACTTCTTCGGTCTCGACGTGGGCGTCGACACCACCCAGATCGTCCCCGCGTCCAAGCTCGTGTCGGCGATCACCGGGTTCCCGGTGCAGCCGAACAAGGCGGTGGTCGGCGCCAACGCGTTCGCGCACGCCTCGGGCATCCATCAGGACGGCGTGCTGAAAGCGCGCGACACCTACGAGATCATGCGCGCCGAGGACGTCGGCTGGTTCGCGAACAAGATCGTGCTCGGGAAGCTGTCGGGCCGCAACGCCTTCAAGCAGCGCGTCCAGGCGCTGGGCATCCCGGTGGACAGCGAGGCCGAGCTGAACGCCGCCTTCGCCAAGTTCAAGGAGCTCGCCGACCGCAAGGCCGAGATCTTTGACGAGGACATCCAGGCGCTGTTTTCCGACGAATCGCTCACCCCGCACGACGAGCACTTCAAGCTGATTTCGCTTGCGCAGCGGTCGGAGACCGGAGAGCGCCCGCACGCGCGGGTCGTGCTCGCCATCGGCGGCAAGGAAGTCGCTTCGGAGGCCGACGGCAACGGGCCGGTCGACGCTTCGCTGAAGGCGATCGAGAGCCAGGTCGGCAGCGGCTCCGAGCTGTTGCTGTATTCGGTCAACGCCATCACGACCGGTACCGAGTCGCAGGGCGAGGTGACCGTGCGGCTGGCACGCGCGGGCCGCATCGTCAACGGCGTGGGCGCCGATCCGGACATCATCGCCGCCTCGGTCAAGGCGTATCTGAACGCGCTGAACAAGCTCTACACGACCGCTGAAAGGCTGAACCCGCAGACTTCGCTGGCGCCGTGACGGCTCAGCGCACGAGCGTGCGACCGAGCGTGTCGTCGAACGCATACGGCGTCCACGCGCCGCCGCCGCCGCGGCACATGCCGTAGCGGAACGGTGCCGCGTCGCGCCCGGGCAGGACGAAACGCAGGTCGCGGTACCACACGCAGGTCTCGCGCGGACCGTTGTCAATGCGTTCGACCAGCGGGTACATCGCGAACCAGCGGAAGAACGCGAAGTCCGGATGCGCCCAGACTTCGCGCGCGAGCGCTTCGTCGGCCGCGCCGCCGAACATCGGCAGCCGCTCCCAGCGCGCTTGCGCCAACGGCTGATACGGCGCGGAGTAGCGGCGGATGAAGTGATCGTCCGGCGCCGCGACGAGCGGCTCGGTGCGGCGCGTGTTCACATGCGCGACGTGATAGCGCTCGCCGTCGAACACGAGCACCGTCCAGTTGAACGGCGACGCCGGGCGTGGCGCCGCGTCGACGAATTCGACGCGCAGGCCTTCGCGGGCGGCGTATTCCCGCGCGAACGCGATCGCGTCCTGCTTGGCCGAATAGCTCAGCCCGACCCACGCCGGCAGCAGCGCGAGCGCGATGAAGGCCGGCGCGCGCGAGTGGCGCAGGACCGCCGACGCGACCAGCCCGGCGAGCACGATGCCGCTGACCACGAGGTCGATGATGAAGGTTGCGCCGAGCCCGAAGCGCGCGGCGGACAGCGGTGCGAGCAGCATCGTTCCGAACTGCGTGATCCAGTCGCCGGCGATGTGAATGCCGATCCCGGCCGCGGAGAGCCACGCGTCGCGCTTCCATGCCGCGCGCCTGCGTGCAACGAGCGCGAACAGTGCGCCCAGCAGCAGCGCCCATAGCGGCAGTATCACGATCGAATGCGTGACGCCGCGGTGCCCGCGCAGGTACGCGAGGTCCGACACGAAGCGCAGCGCGAAGTCGACATCGGGAAACGCCGCTGCGAAGAATCCGACCGCAACGGCATGGCCGACCGGCACCGGCGCGCCCAACCAGCGCTCGCTCGTGCCGCCGCGTCGCGCCGGCCCCGAACGCGTCAGCGCGCGCGCCAGCAGCGCGCCCGACAGGGCGTGGGTAAGGGTATCCATCGACTCGGGCTTTGCCGGGGCCTCACTACAATGCGCGCCCTCGCGGAAGTCAATCGGGTTTTCGAGGCAGATGCACACGTTCTGGTTCGTCGCCGCGCTGCTTGTCGCCGGCGCGGCGCAAGCGGCGGAGCCGATCCGGCTCGGCATGATCGA
Organism: Pseudomonadota bacterium; assembly: GCA_040752195.1. Classification (GTDB taxonomy): domain Bacteria; phylum Pseudomonadota; class Gammaproteobacteria; order Burkholderiales; family Burkholderiaceae_F; genus DSNY01. The sequence continues at coordinate 48,551 of JBFMFC010000004.1, forward strand.
AGCGATGTCCGGGCCCTTCGCCAATGCCGGCGAGGCGGTCGCTCGCAATCTGCGGTTCGCGGTGGCGCGCGTCAACGGGCGCGGCGGCGTCAGGCTGCCCGGCGGCGCGCGCCCGCTGCAGCTCGTCGTGTACGACTCGAAGGGACAAGCCGAAGAGGCCCTCGTGATGCTGCGGCGGGCGGCCGACGAAGGCGCGACCGTCGTCGTCCAGGGCAACAGCTCCGCGGTGGCGGGCGCGTTGATCGAGGCCGTCAACCGGCACAACGAACGCGTCGGCGAGCGCGACCCCGCTGCGCGGCTGCTGTTTCTGAACTACTCGGCCGTCGATCCGGCGCTGAGCAACGAGCGCTGCAGCTTCTGGCACTTCCGCTTCGATGCGCACGCCGGCATGCGCATGGCCGCGCTGATCGATGTGCTCGCCGCCGATCGCAACGTGCGAAGCGTCTATCTCCTGAACCAGGACTACAGCTTCGGCCGCGAGGTCGCGCGCAGCGCGCGCGAATTGCTCGCGTTGCGGCGGCCGGATGTGCGGATCGTCGGCGATGAACTACATCCGATCGGCCGTGTCCGCGATTTCGCGCCGTACGTCGCAAAGATCAAGGCGAGCGGCGCCGACACGGTGATCACCGGCAACTGGGGCAACGATCTGACGCTGCTCGTGCGCGCGGCGCGCGAAGCGGGCCTCGACGCGGGTTTCTACACGTTCTACGGCAACGGGCTCGGCGCGCCCGCCGCGATCGGCGAGGCGGGTGTCGGCCGCGTGCGCGCGGTGGCCGAGTGGCACTACAACGCGGGCATCGACGCGATGGACGGGTTGTACGCCGAGTTTCGCCGGATGTACCCGGACCCGCGCGACGACTACTTCCAGGCGCGCATGGTCGTCATGGTCGACATGCTAGTGCGCGCGATCGAGCGCGCCGGCCGCGTCGATGCGCTCGCGATTGCACGCGAACTCGCCGGAATGCGGTACGGTCCGGCCGAAGGCAATCCGCTCGGCGAAGTCCGGCTGCGCGCCGACGACCATCAGTTGCTCGGGCCGCTGTTCGTCAGCGTCATGGAGCGCGCGGGCGCGCCGGGGGTGGTGCGCGACGTCGAAGGCAGCGGCTTCGGTTTCCGCACCGAGCGCTTCGTGGATGCCGCGCGCACGGCCGCGCCGCATCGCTGCGCGATGGTGCGCCCGGCACGTTGAGCCCGGTCGGGCTCGGGTATACTGCGCGCCTTCACGGCACGGCCTTCCTTCCGTGTCCGCGTGTCCACCGAAGCACCGAAAGGGAAATCATGTCAGTCGCAGACATCAAAAAGGGCGACATCGTCGCCAAATTCCAGCGCAGCAAGTCGGATACGGGCTCGCCTGAGGTGCAGGTCGCGCTTCTGACGGCCCGCATCAACGAACTGACCGAGCACTTCAAGACCCACGTCAAGGATCATCACTCCAGGCGCGGGCTGCTCAAGATGGTCAGCCGACGCCGCAAGCTGCTCGACTATCTGAAGGGTAAGAACCCCGAGGCGTACAAGGGGCTGATCGACAGCCTCGGCCTACGCAAGTAGTCGTGTCGACCGATCACGCGAGGAAGCCTGCGAGCCACGACGCTGCGCGGGCTTTCTTGCATGGCGGCTGCACTGCGCGCCGCGCTATGGACGTAGGGCCCGGCCGAAGCCGGACCCAGTCGTCGATACCGCGGCGTGCCCGAGCGTCCGGTCGCCCGACCGGACGCTGATGTCCCAGCGGCTGCGTTTTCAACTCGAAAGGAAACGCAAGTGTTCGAAAAAGTGACGAAGACATTCCAGTACGGCGCACACACCGTCAAACTGGAAACGGGCGAGATCGCGCGACAGGCCACCGGCGCGGTCGTCGCGTCGATGGGCGACACCGTGGTGCTGGCGACCGTCGTGGCGCGCGCCGAAGCCAAGGCCGGTCAGGACTTCTTCCCGCTGACTGTCGACTACATCGAAAAGACCTACGCGGCGGGCCGCATTCCCGGCGGCTTCTTCAAGCGCGAGGGCCGTCCGTCCGAGAAGGAGACGCTGACGAGCCGCCTGATCGACCGGCCGATCAGGCCGCTGTTTCCGGACGGCTTCTACAACGAGGTGCAGGTCGTCGTTCACGTGCTGTCGGTCGACCCGGAGATCGACCCCGACATTCCCGCGATGATCGCCGCGTCGGCCGCGATCTCGGTGTCCGGCATTCCGTTCAAGGGCCCGATCGGCGCGGCGCGCGTCGGTTACGTCGACGGCCAGTACGTGCTGAATCCGACCGCGTCGCAGCTGAAGGACTCGAAGCTCGACCTCGTCGTCGCCGGCACCGAACGCGCGGTGCTGATGGTCGAGTCCGAGGCCGACCAGCTTCCCGAGGACGTGATGCTCGGCGGCGTCGTGTTCGGCCACGAGCAGATGCAGGCGGCGATCAATGCGATCCATGAGCTCGTGCGCGATGGCGGCAAGCCCGCGTGGGACTGGCAGCCGCCGGCGAAGAACGAGGCGCTGATCGCGAAAATCATCGACATCGCCGGCGCCGAACTGCGGGCGGCCTACCAGATCCGCAGCAAGCAGGCGCGCACGCAGAAGCTGCGCGAGATCTACGCGCTGGTCGAAAGCAGGCTCGCCGAAGAGGCCGCCGCAGCCGGGCATCAGGCGCCGGATTCGAACGACGTGGGCAGCATCCTGTTCGACCTCGAAGCGAAGATCGTCCGCAGCCAGATCCTCGAAGGCGAGCCGCGCATCGACGGGCGCGACACGCGCACGGTGCGGCCGATCGCGATCCGGATCGGCGTGCTGCCGCGCACGCATGGCTCGGCGCTGTTCACGCGCGGCGAAACGCAGGCGCTGGTCACTGCCACACTCGGCACCAAGCAGGACGAGCAGATCATCGACGCGTTGATGGGCGAGTATCGCGAGCGCTTCATGTTCCACTACAACATGCCGCCGTTCGCCACCGGTGAAACCGGCCGCGTCGGTGCGCCCAAGCGCCGCGAAATCGGCCACGGCCGGCTCGCCAAGCGCGCGCTCGTCGCGGTGCTGCCCAAGGCCGACGAGTTCCAGTACTCGATCCGCGTCGTCTCCGAGATCACCGAGTCGAACGGGTCGTCGTCGATGGCCTCGGTGTGCGGCGGTTGTCTGGCGCTCATGGACGCGGGCGTGCCGATGAAGGCGCACGTGGCCGGCGTGGCGATGGGGCTGATCAAGGAAGGCAACAAGTTCGCCGTGCTGACCGACATCCTCGGTGACGAGGACCATCTCGGCGACATGGACTTCAAGGTGGCGGGCACGGCCAACGGCGTGACCGCGCTGCAGATGGACATCAAGATCGAGGGCATCACCAAGGAGATCATGCAGGTCGCGCTGGCGCAGGCGAAGGAAGGCCGCATGCACATCCTGCAGAAGATGCAGGAGGCGATGGACGCGCCGCGCGGCGAGCTGTCGGCATTTGCGCCGCGTCTGATCAAGATGAAGATCAATCCCGAGAAGATCCGCGACGTGATCGGCAAGGGCGGCGCAGTGATCCGCGCGCTGACCGAAGAGACCGGAACGCAGATCGACATCGAGGACGACGGCACCGTGATCATCGCCAGCGTCGACCTGGAGAAAGGGCGTGAGGCCGAGCGTCGCATCCGCGAACTGACCGCCGAAGTCGAGGTCGGAAAGATCTATGACGGCACGGTGCTGCGGCTTCTCGACTTCGGCGCGATCGTGCAGATCCTGCCGGGCCGCGACGGTCTGCTGCACATCTCGCAGATCGCCGCAGAGCGCGTGAACCAGGTCAGCGACTACCTGAAGGAAGGCCAGGTGATCAAGGTCAAGGTGATCGAGGCCGACGAGAAGGGCCGGCTGCGACTGTCGATGAAGGCTGCCGCCGCCGAACTGGCCGCGCAGCAGGCCCAGCAGCCGCAACAGGAACAGGAGCAGCAGCCCGCGCAGTAGCAGATCGCCGCGCCGCGCGACGACTGCGGAGGCGATCCGCGCCATGCGTGCCGTCGAAATCAGCACTCCCGGCGGGCCCGAGGTCCTGCGGTTGGTCGAGCGGCCTCGGCCGCAACCGCACGCGGGCGAAGCGCTCGTGCGCGTGCATGCCGCCGGGGTCAACCGCCCCGACGTGCTCCAGCGCAAGGGCGGCTACCCGCCGCCGCCCGGGGCGTCGGATCTTCCCGGGCTCGAGGTGGCCGGCGTGATCGAGGGCGGCGACCTCGCAGGCAGCGGGTTCGAAGTCGGCGATGCGGTCTGCGGGTTGGTTACCGGCGGCGGCTACGCCGAGTACTGCACCGTACCGGTCGGGCAGCTGCTGCCGGTGCCGCGCGGGCTGAGCTTTGCCGAAGCGGCCGGGCTGCCCGAGACATTCTTCACGGTCTGGAGCAACGTCTTCGATCGCGCCCAGCTCGCACCGGGTGAGACGCTGCTCGTTCAGGGAGGCACGAGCGGAATCGGTGTGGCCGCCGTCCAGCTTGCCGTCGCGCTCGGCCACACCGTGTTCGCGACCGCGGGATCGGCGGAGAAGTGCCGCGCGATCGATGCGCTCGGCGCGGCGCGCGCGATCAACTATCGCGACGAGGACTTCGGCGCGGTCGTCAGGGAGGCCACGGCCGGCCGCGGGGTCGACGTGATCCTCGACATGGTCGGCGGCAGCTACATCGCGCGCGAAATCGCCTGTCTCGCGGAGGACGGCCGGCTCGCACTGATCGCGCTGCTCGGTGGCGCAAAGGCCGAAGTCGACCTGTCGGTCGTGCTGCGGCGGCGGTTGACGATCACCGGATCGACGCTGCGCCCGCGTTCGGTCGAGTTCAAGGCGCAGATCGCGCGGCGCCTGCGCGCGGTCGTTTGGCCTCTGATCGAGGCCGGGCGGATCAAGCCGATGCTGTTCACGACGTTCGACCTTGCAGAGGCCGCCGCCGCGCACGAACTGATGGAATCGGGCCGGCACATCGGCAAGATCGTGCTGGCCGTCACGGCGGACGCGATGGCCCGTCCGCGCCTCTGACGACTTGCGACGCAGTCCGTAGAATCCGCCCCCTTCCGCACCGACGTCATGCCCATGCGCCGCCCACTGGTTGCCGCCAACTGGAAGATGAACGGCTCGATCGCCGCCAACGAGCAGTGGCTGGCCGAATTCCGCGCGGCCGCAAGCAGCCTTGCCGCCGATGTCGTCGTTTGTGCCCCGTATCCGTATCTGGCACAGGTCTGGGTGGGGCTCAAGGGCATGCAGGCCGAAGTCGGTGCGCAGGATCTCAGTGAGCACCGCGCCGGCGCGTACACCGGTGATGTCGCCGGCGAGATGCTGGTCGACGTCGGTTGCCGCTGGGTCATCGTCGGCCACTCGGAGCGGCGCGCGCTGCATGGCGAGTCGAACGAGCGCGTCGCCGCCAAGGTCTCGCGTGCGCTCGACGCCGGATTGCGACCGATCGTGTGCATCGGCGAAACGCTGGCCGAGCGCGAAGCGGGGCGGACGCACGAGGTCGTGCGTGCGCAACTCGATGCGGTGCTTGCGGCGGTCGGCGCCACGGCACTCGAGCGCGGCGCGATCGCGTACGAGCCGGTCTGGGCGATCGGCAGCGGGCGGACCGCCACGCCGGCGCAGGCGCAGGAAGTGCACGCAGCGATCCGCGCGCAGCTCGCCGCGGTCGACGCGGGCGCGGCACGCGCCGTGCGCGTGCTCTACGGCGGCAGCGTCAAGCCTGCCAACGCGGCCGAGTTGTTTGCGCAGCCCGACATCGACGGCGGACTGATCGGGGGCGCTTCGCTGGTCGCGCGCGACTTCGTCGCGATCTGCGCGGCGGTGCCGCGCGCCAAGGGATGACATTCAGAAGGGAATCGATATGGGCTGGTTGACCACGCTGCTGATCGTGATCCAGGTGCTGTGCGCGATCGCGATCATCATCCTCGTGCTGCTTCAGCACGGCAAAGGCGCCGACATGGGCGCCGCGTTCGGCAGCGGCGCCTCCGGCAGCCTGTTCGGCGCGACGGGCTCGGCGAACTTCCTTTCGCGCAGCACGGGCATTTTGGCGGCGGTGTTTTTCGTCGCCACGCTGGGGCTCGCCTACTCGGCGACGGCGGTGCGCACGCCGAAGTCCGAGGGCGGCGTGATGGGTACGATGCAGCAGATCGACGCCGGCAAGGATGCCGCCAAAGACGGTGCCGCCGCCGCGACCAAGGGCGACGGCGGCAAAGCCGCAGACATCCCGCGTTGAACGCGGCGCGCGTGTCGGTTCGAGTAGAATCCGCGCGATTTGCCGACGTGGTGGAATTGGTAGACACACCATCTTGAGGGGGTGGCGGCGCAAGCCGTGTGAGTTCGAGTCTCACCGTCGGCACCAAATCCGCGCAGATCCCGCACCGTCGCGGGACGCGCTCAGGTCGGTCGGCGGCGCGCGCAAACCGCGACGCCGCCGCACCCGTGAACCCGCCAGACAGCGACTGCACCAGGAAGCGGAACGGACAGCATGGATCTCGAGTCTTACGTACCGGTTCTGCTGTTCATCCTGGTCGGCATCGCGGTGGGCGTCGGCCCGCTCATCGTCGGCGCGCTGCTCGGGCCGCGCAATCCGGATCCCGAGAAACTCTCGCCGTACGAATGCGGGTTCGAGGCCTTCGAGGACGCGCGCATGAAGTTCGACGTGCGCTACTACCTGGTCGCGATCCTGTTCATCCTGTTCGACCTCGAGATCGCGTTCCTCTTTCCGTGGGCAGCCGTGCTCGGCGATCTGGAGGCCTGGGGTCCGGCTTTCTGGTCGATGATGGTTTTCCTGGCCATCCTGACCGTCGGCTTCCTCTACGAATGGAAGAAGGGCGCGCTGGACTGGGAATAGTCCCGCAAGGAGCGGTCATGGGCATCGAAGGCGTGCTGAGCGAAGGCGTCGTCACCACCAGCGTCGACAAGCTCGTCAACTGGAGCAAGACCGGCTCGATGTGGCCGATGACCTTCGGCCTGGCGTGCTGCGCGGTCGAGATGATGCATGCGGGCGCAGCGCGCTACGACCTCGATCGCTTCGGCGTGATGTTCCGGCCGAGCCCGCGCCAGTCGGACGTGATGATCGTCGCCGGCACCCTGTGCAACAAGATGGCGCCGGCGCTGCGCAAGGTCTATGACCAGATGGCCGAACCGCGCTGGGTCATCAGCATGGGGTCGTGCGCCAACGGCGGCGGCTACTACCACTACAGCTACTCGGTGGTGCGCGGCTGCGACCGCATCGTCCCGGTCGACATCTACGTGCCGGGCTGCCCGCCGACCGCCGAAGCGCTGATCTACGGGATCATCCAGCTTCAGAGCAAGATCCGCCGCACGAACACGATTGCCCGCTGACGTCCGCGCACGCGATGACCCGGCTCGATACCCTCGCTTCGAACCTGAAGGCCGCACTCGGCGAGCGCATCGTCGACACGAAGATCGCGCTCGGCGAGATCACGATCGTCGTCCGCGCGGCGGATCATCTGGCGGTCGCACGCACGCTGCGCGACGACGAGCGCCTGAAGTTCGAGCAATGCATCGATCTGGCCGGCGTCGATTACCTGCACTACGGCGACGGCGCGTGGAACGGGCCGCGTTTCGCGGTCGTGCTGCACCTGCTGTCGGTCACGCACAACTGGCGCGTTCGCGTGCGCACGTTCTGCGCGGACGACGAGCTGCCGCTGATCGACTCGGTCACGGACGTGTGGCCCTCGGCCGGGTGGTTCGAGCGCGAGGCCTTCGATCTGTACGGCATCGTGTTCGAGGGCCACGCGGATCTGCGGCGGATCCTGACCGACTACGGCTTCGTCGGTCACCCGTTCCGCAAGGACTTCCCGATCACGGGTTACGTCGAGATGCGGTACGACCCCGAGCAGCGCCGCGTGATCTACCAGCCGGTGACGATCGAGCCGCGCGAAGTGACGCCGCGCGTGATCCGTGAAGAGAACTACGGCCGTGGCTGAGATCAAGAACTACACGCTCAATTTTGGCCCGCAGCATCCGGCGGCGCACGGCGTATTGCGCCTGGTGCTCGAGCTGGACGGCGAGGTGATCCAGCGCGCCGACCCGCACATCGGGCTGCTGCACCGGGCGACCGAAAAGCTCGCCGAGACGCGCACGTACATCCAGTCGGTGCCGTACATGGACCGCCTCGACTACGTGTCGATGATGGCGAACGAGCACGCGTACGTGATGGCGATCGAGAAGCTGCTCGGCATCGAGGTGCCGCTGCGCGCGCAGTACATCCGCGTGATGTTCGACGAGATCACGCGGCTGCTGAACCATCTGCTATGGATCGGCGCGCACGGACTCGACGTCGGCGCGATGGCGGTGTTCCTGTACGCGTTCCGCGAGCGCGAGGATCTGATGGACATGTACGAGGCGGTGTCGGGCGCGCGCATGCACGCCGCGTACTACCGTCCCGGTGGCGTGTACCGCGATCTGCCCGACCGCATGCCGCAGTACCAGCCGTCGAAGTATCGCAGCGCGAAGGAGACGGCGCGGCTGAACGAGAACCGCCAGGGTTCGCTGCTCGATTTCATCGACGACTTCACGCGCCGCTTTCCGCAGTACGTCGACGAGTACGAGACGCTGCTCACGGACAACCGAATCTGGAAGCAGCGGCTGGTGGGCATCGGCGTCGTCTCGCCCGAGCGCGCGCTCGCGCTGGGTTTCACCGGACCGATGCTGCGCGGATCGGGCGTCGAATGGGATCTGCGCAAGAAGCAGCCGTACGAGGTGTACGACCTGCTGCAGTTCGACGTCCCGGTCGGCAGGAACGGCGACTGCTACGACCGCTACCTGGTGCGTATGGAAGAGATGCGGCAGAGCAATCGCATCATCAAGCAGTGCGTCGAGTGGCTGCGCAACAACCCGGGCCCGGTGATGATCGACAACCACAAGGTGGCGCCGCCGTCGCGCGTCGAAATGAAGTCGAACATGGAAGAGCTGATCCATCACTTCAAGCTCTTCACCGAGGGGTTCCACGTGCCCGAGGGCGAGGCGTACGCCGCGGTCGAGCATCCGAAGGGCGAGTTCGGCATCTACCTGATCTCGGACGGAGCGAACAAGCCGTACCGGATGAAGATCCGCGCGCCGGGGTTCGCGCACCTGCAGGCGCTCGACGAGATGTCGCGCGGCCACATGATCGCCGACGCGGTCGCGATCATCGGCACGCAGGACATCGTTTTCGGGGAGATCGATCGATGAGCGCCGTGCCGCAGGACAAACGCCTGCTGTCGGCGCAGGCGCGCGCGAAGATCGACCGCGAGACCGCCAAGTACCCGAGCGAGCACCGGCAATCGGCCGTGATCGCCGCGCTGGCGATCGCGCAGGACGAGCACGGGTGGTTGTCGAAGGAACTGATGGAGGAGGTCGCCGACTATCTCGGCATACCCCCGATCGCGGTCTACGAGGTCGCCAGCTTCTACGCGATGTACAACCTCGAGCCGATCGGTCGCTACAAGATCACGGTCTGCACCAACTTGCCGTGCGCGCTGTCCGGCGGAAAGCGCGCGGCGGAGTACCTGAAGAACAAGCTCGGCATCGACTTCAACGAGACCACGGCCGACGGCTGTTTCACGCTGAAGGAAGGCGAATGCATGGGCGCGTGCGGCGACGCGCCGGTGCTGCTCGTGAACAACAAGCGGATGGAGAGCTTCATGACCGACGAGAAGCTCGACGCGCTGATCGCCGCGCTCAGGAGCGAGGCCAAGCGATGAGCGGGCAGACCTGCTTCCACGGCCGGCACATCGATCCGATCATCCTCGCGGGACTGGACGGGACGAACTGGCGGCTCGCCGACTACGAGAAGCGCGGCGGCTATTCGGCCCTGCGCAAGGTGCTGTCGGAGAAAATCGGGCCCGACATCGTGATCGCCGAGGTCAAGAAGTCCGCGCTGCGCGGCCGCGGCGGCGCCGGTTTCCCCACCGGGCTGAAGTGGAGCTTCATGCCGCGGCAGTTTCCCGGGCAGAAGTATCTCGTCTGCAACTCGGACGAAGGCGAGCCCGGCACGTTCAAGGACCGCGACATCCTGCGCTACAACCCGCATGCCGTGATCGAGGGCATGGCGATCGCCGCCTACGCGATGGGGGCCTCGGCCGGCTACAACTACATTCACGGCGAGATCTGGGCCGAGTACGAACGCTTCCAGCAGGCGCTCGACGAAGCCTACGCAGCGGGTTTGCTCGGCAAGAACATCCTCGGCTCGGACTTCTCGTTCGACCTGTACGCCGCGCACGGCTACGGTGCGTACATCTGCGGAGAAGAAACCGCGCTGCTCGAATCGCTCGAGGGCAAGAAGGGGCAGCCGCGCTTCAAGCCGCCTTTTCCGGCGAGCTACGGCCTGTACGGCCGGCCGACGACGATCAACAACACGGAGACCTTCGCCGCAGTGCCCTGGATCATCCGGCACGGCGGCGATGCCTTCCTCGCGCTCGGCCGTCCGAACAACGGCGGCACGAAGATCTTCTCGGTGTCGGGCGACGTCACGCACCCCGGCAACTACGAAGTGCCACTGGGCACGCCGTTCGCGAAGCTGCTCGAGCTGGCCGGCGGCATGCGCGCCGGCAGGAAGATCAAGGCCGTGATTCCCGGCGGCTCGTCGATGCCGGTGCTGCCCGGCCACGTGATGATGGCCACCGACATGGACTACGACTCGATCGCCAAGGCCGGGTCGATGCTTGGCTCCGGCGCGGTGATCGTGATGGACGAGACGCGCTGCATGGTCAAGTGCCTCGAGCGCCTGTCGTACTTCTACTTCGAGGAGAGCTGCGGCCAGTGCACGCCGTGCCGCGAAGGGACCGGCTGGCTGTATCGCGTCGTGCACCGGATCGAGACCGGCAAGGGCCGGCCCGAGGACCTCGACCTGCTGAACTCGGTCGCCGACAACATCCAGGGACGCACGATCTGCGCGCTCGGCGACGCCGCCGCGATGCCGGTGCGCGCGTTCATCAAGCACTTCCGCGCCGAGTTCGAGCACCACATCGAGCACAAGCGCTGTGTCGTGCCCGAGTACGTGTGAAGAAAAATGGTTGAACTAGAGATCGACGGCCGCAAGGTGCAGGTGCCCGCCGGCAGCATGCTGATGGATGCCGCGAACAAGCTCGGCATCTACATTCCGCACTTCTGCTACCACAAGAAGCTGTCGATCGCGGCCAACTGCCGCATGTGCCTGGTCGACGTCGAAAAGGCGCCGAAGCCGCTGCCTGCGTGCGCCACGCCGGTCGTGCAGGGCATGGTCGTGCGTACCGCCAGCGCCACGGCGAAACAGGCGCAAAAGGGCGTGATGGAGTTCCTCCTGATTAACCATCCGCTCGACTGCCCGATCTGCGACCAGGGCGGCGAATGCCTGCTCCAGGATCTGGCGGTCGGCTACGGCCCGTCGTCGTCGCGCTACACCGAGCCCAAGCGCGTCGTGCTCAGCAAGTATCTCGGCCCGCTGGTCGCGGCCGAGGAAATGACCCGCTGCATCCACTGCACGCGCTGCGTCCGATTCGGGCAGGAGATCGCGGGCGTCATGGAACTCGGCATGGCCGGCCGCGGCGAGCACTCCGAGATCCTCGCCTTCGTCGATCGCACGGTCGACTCGGAGCTCTCGGGCAACATGATCGACCTGTGCCCGGTCGGCGCGCTGACCAGCAGGCCGTTCCGCTACGCCGCTCGCACGTGGGAGCTGGCGCGCCGCAAGAGCGTCAGCCCGCACGATTCGCTCGGCTCCAACCTGATCGTGCAGGTCAAGAACCAGCGCGTGCTGCGCGTCGTTCCGTACGAGAACGAAGACGTCAACGAGTGCTGGCTGTCGGACCGCGACCGCTTCTCGTACGAGGGGCTGTACGCGGCCGACCGCCTGACGCGGCCGATGCTCAAGCGCGGCGGGCGATGGCGCGAAGTCGACTGGCCCGAGGCGCTCGACTTCGTCGCCGGCGCGCTGAACCACGTCAAAGCCGAGCATGGCCCGGCGCAGATCGGTGCGCTCGGCGCGGCCAACAGCACGCTCGAGGAGTTGTTTTTGCTCGGCAAGCTGATGCGCGCGCTCGGCAGCGACAACGTCGACTTCCGGTTGCGGCAAAGCGACTTCTCGGATGACGCCCAACGCGCCGGCGTGCCCTGGCTGGGCATGAAGGTCGCCGAGATCAACGCGCTCGATCGACTGCTGCTGGTCGGTTCGTTCCTGCGCAAGGACCATCCGCTCGTCGCCGCGCGCGTTCGTTACGCGGTCAGGCACGGTGCGCAGGCCAGCGTGGTGCACGCCGTCGACGACGACCTGCTGATGCCGCTCGCGGGCAAGGCGATCGTCGCGCCCGACGCGTGGGTGCAGACACTCGCTGAAATCGCCGCCGCGGTGGCGCAGATCAAGGGGGTGGCCGCGCCGGTCGGCGGCGTCGTCCCCGGCGAGGCAGCCAGGACGATCGCGACGTCGCTCGCTTCCGGCAGCAACGCGGCGATCCTGCTCGGCAACGCCGCCGCGCAGCACCCGCACGCGGCGCAGCTTCACGCCTGGGCGCAGTGGCTCGCGCAGGCACTCGGCTGCAGGTTCGGCTTCCTGGGGGAGGCGGCCAACAGCGTCGGCGGCTACCTCGCCGGCGCGGTGCCGAACGACGGTGGCATGAACGCGGCGCGGATGATCGCCGAGCCGCGCCGCGCCTACCTGCTGTGGAACTTCGAACCCGAGTTCGATACGGCCAATCCCGCGGCGACGATGAGGGCGCTCGGCGGTGCCGATCTCGTGGTCGCGTTCTCGCCTTACCGCAACGGCGCGCTCGAGTACGCGCACGCGATTCTGCCGATCGCGCCGTTCACCGAGACCTCGGGCACCTTCGTCAACGCGGAAGGGCGCGTGCAAAGCTTCAACGGCACGGTGCATCCGCTCGGCGATGCGCGCCCTGGCTGGAAAGTGCTGCGCGTGCTCGGCAACGCGCTGGACCTGCCCGGGTTCGACTACGACACGCCCGAAGCGGTGCGCGCCGAGGCGATTCCGGCCGACACCGCCGAGCGGCTTTCCAACGCCACCAAGGTCGAGCCGGCGCTGGTTCGGCCGACGGGCGAAACGCAGCGTATCGCCGACGTGCCGATCTACTTCGTCGACGCGATCGTCCGGCGCGCCGAGTCGCTGCAGAAGACGCGCGATGCGCAGCCGCCGAAGGCGAGCGCCAATGCGGCAACGCTCGCGAAGTTCGGGCTCGCGCCCGGCGCCAAGGCGCGCGTCGTACAGTCGACCGCGCAGGGCCAAGTCGCCGCGCTGCTCGAGTGCGCGCTCGACGAGCGGCTCCCCGACGGGGTCGTTCGCGTTCCGGCCGCGCACGCCTCGACCGCTACGCTGGGCGCGCTGTTCGGCCCGATCGCGCTGGAGCGCGCGTGATGAACGGCGTGCTCGAATTCGGCAACGGTGTGTTCGGCGGCGCATGGCCGACCGTCTGGACGCTCGCGAAGATCGTCGCGGTCGTGCTGCCGCTGCTGGTGCTGGTCGCGTACCTGACGCTGTGGGAACGCAAGCTGATCGGATGGATGCACGTCCGGCTCGGGCCGAACCGCGTCGGCTTTGCCGGCCTGCTGCAGCCATGGGCCGACGCCGTCAAGCTGATCTTCAAGGAAATCATCGCGCCCGCGCAGGCCGACAAGCCGCTGTTCTTCCTCGCTCCGGTGATGGTGATGATGCCGGCGCTGGCGGCGTGGGCGGTCGTTCCGTTCGGGCCGGGTCTGGTGCTGGCGGACATCAACGCCGGCCTGCTGTACGTGATGGCGATCACCTCGGTCGGCGTCTACGGTGTGATCATCGCCGGCTGGGCGTCGAACTCGAAGTACCCGTTCCTCGGTGCGATGCGCGCGGCCGCCCAGATGGTCAGCTACGAGCTGCCGATGGGCTTCGTTCTCGTCACCGTGCTGCTGGTCGCCGGAACGCTGAACATGACCGGCATCGTCGCCGGCCAGAACACCGGCTACTTCGCCGCGCTCGGGCTCAACTTCCTGTCGTGGAACTGGCTGCCGCTGCTTCCGCTCGCGGTGATCTACGTCGTGTCGAGCGTGGCCGAGACCAACCGCCACCCGTTCGACGTGGTCGAGGGCGAGAGCGAGATCGTCGCCGGCCACATGGTCGAGTACTCGGGCATGAGCTTCGCCGTCTTCTTTCTGGCCGAGTACGCGAACATGATCCTGCTGTCGACGCTCGCGACGGTGATGTTCCTTGGCGGCTGGGCGGCGCCGCTGAATCTGGAACTGCTGCTCGGCGTCGACTTTCCGGCCTGGTTCGACGGGCTGTCGAACTGGTTCTGGCTGTTCGCGAAGGCGTTTTTCGTCGTGTCGCTGTTCATCTGGTTCCGCGCGTCGTTCCCGCGCTATCGCTACGACCAGATCATGCGGCTCGGCTGGAAGGTCTTCATCCCGATCACGCTGATCTGGTTGATCGTCGTTGCGGTCTGGATGCAGACGCCGTTCAACATCTGGAAGGCCGGGTGACCATGGGAGCCGTGCGCGAGTTCTTCGACAGCCTGTTGTTGCGCGAGCTGCTCAAGGGCATGGCGCTGACCGGGCGCTACCTGTTCTCGCGCAAGATCACGATCCAGTACCCGGAAGAGAAGACGCCGATATCGCCGCGCTTCCGCGGGCTGCACGCGCTGCGCCGCTACCCGAACGGCGAAGAGCGCTGCATCGCGTGCAAGCTGTGCGAGGCGGTCTGCCCCGCGCTGGCGATCACGATCGAATCGACGCAGCGCGCCGACGGCACGCGCCGCACGACGCGCTACGACATCGACCTGACCAAGTGCATCTTCTGCGGGTTCTGCGAAGAGAGCTGCCCGGTCGACTCGATCGTCGAGACGCACATCTACGAGTATCACGGCGAGCAGCGCGGCGACCTGTACTACACGAAGGAGATGCTGCTGGCGATCGGCGACCGTTACGAGAAGGAGATCGCCGCGGCGCGCGCCGAGGATGCGCGCTACCGATAGCCGGGCCACACCCGACGGTTCTCAAATGGACGCCAAGACCCTCCTGTTCCTCGTGTTCTCAGCGATCCTGCTCGCGGCTGCGGTGCGCGTGATCACCGCGCGCAATCCGGTGCACGCGGTGCTGTTCCTCGTGCTGTCGTTCTTCTCGGCGGGCGCGCTGTGGATGCTCGCGCGCGCCGAGTTCCTGGCGATCGCGCTGGTGCTGGTGTACGTCGGCGCGGTGATGGTGCTGTTCCTGTTCGTCGTGATGATGCTCGACATCAACGTCGACCGGATGCGGCAGGGTTTCTGGCGCCACCTGCCGCTGGCCGGGCTGGTCGCCGCGCTGATCGTGCTGCAGCTGTGGCTCGTGCTGTCGTACGGCCGCTGGCAGACGATGACCGCACCCGGCCCCGGCATCCGGGAGGCGAACAACATCGAGGCGCTCGGGCGGCTCACTTTCACCGAGTACGTGTACCCGCTGCAGATCGCCGGCGTGATCCTGCTGGTGGCGATCGTCGCGGCAATCGCGCTGACGCTGCGCCGGCGCAAGGACACGAAATATCAGGATCCGTCGCGCCAGATCAAGGTCAAGCGCGACGAACGCGTGCGGCTGGTGTCGATGCCGCCCGATACCGAGGCCCGGCAGACCGCGGCGGTGCCGAAGAAGAGCTGAACAAGGGCGCGACGAGGGGGAAAGAACAACAATGGTTTCGCTGTCCTGGTACCTCGGGGTCGGCGCGCTGCTGTTTGCGATCAGCGTGATCGGCATCTTCCTGAACCGCAAGAACCTGATCGTGCTGCTGATGGCGATCGAGCTGATGCTGCTCGCCGTCAACACCAACTTCATCGCGTTCTCGCACTACCTCGGCGACTTTCACGGGCAGGTGTTCGTGTTCTTCATCCTGACCGTCGCGGCGGCCGAATCGGCGATCGGCTTGGCGATCCTGGTGGTGCTGTTCCGCAACCTGTCGACGATCAATGTCGACGAGCTCGATGCGTTGAAGGGCTGACGCGATGACCGGCATGCAGAAGCTGTATCTGCTCGTTCCGCTCGCACCGCTCGCCGGCGCGATCCTGGCGGGGCTCGGGGGCCGCGTGCTCGGCCGCGCCGGCAGCCACACGGTGACCATCTTCGGCGTGCTGGTCGCGACGATCGCTTCGGCGCTCGTCTTCGTCGACGTGGTCTACCGCGGCCATACGTTCAACGGCAACGTCTACACCTGGTCGACGGTGGGCGACCTGACGCTCGCGATCGGCTTCCTGATCGACCCGCTGACCGCGCTGATGATGCTGGTCGTCAGCTTCGTGTCGCTGATGGTGCACATCTACACGATCGGCTACATGGCCGACGATCCGGGCTATCAGCGCTTCTTCGCGTACATCTCGCTCTTCACCTTCTCGATGCTGATGCTGGTGATGAGCAACAACTTCCTGCAGCTCTTTTTCGGGTGGGAGGCGGTCGGGCTGGTCTCGTACCTGCTGATCGGCTTCTGGTACACGCGGCCGACAGCGATCCATGCGAACCTCAAGGCCTTCCTCGTCAACCGCGTCGGCGACTTCGGCTTCATCCTCGGCATCGGGCTCGTGTTCGCGTACTTCGGCACGCTCGACTACGCGGCGGTGTTCAAGGCCGCGCCCGAGCTCGTCGCCAAGGGACCGACGCTGCCCGGCACCGACTGGGCGCTGATCACGGTGATCTGCATCTGCCTGTTCATCGGCGCGATGGGCAAGAGCGCACAGTTTCCGCTGCACGTCTGGCTGCCCGACTCGATGGAAGGCCCCACGCCGATCTCGGCGCTGATCCACGCGGCGACGATGGTCACGGCGGGCATCTTCATGGTCGCGCGCATGTCGCCGCTGTTCGAGTTGTCCGAGGCGGCGCTGTCCTTCGTCATCGTGATCGGCGCGGTCACGGCGCTCGCGATGGGTTTCCTCGGCATCGTCCAGAACGACATCAAGCGGGTCATCGCGTATTCGACGCTGTCGCAGCTGGGCTACATGACGGTTGCGCTCGGCGCCTCCGCGTATTCGGTCGCGATCTTTCATCTGATGACGCACGCGTTCTTCAAGGCGCTGCTGTTCCTGGCGGCGGGCAGCGTGATCATCGGACTGCACCACGACCAGGACCTGCGCAACATGGGCGGGCTGCGCAAGTACATGCCGGTGACTTGGATCACGTCGCTGATCGGGTCACTCGCGCTGATCGGCACGCCGTTTTTCTCGGGCTTCTACTCGAAGGACAGCATCCTGATCGCCGCCGGCGCCTCGACCGTGCCCGGCAGCGGCTTCGCTTACTTCGCCGTGACCGCGGGCGTGTTCGTTACCGCGTTCTACTCGTTCCGCATGTACTTCCTCGCCTTCCACGGGCCCGAGCGCTTCGGTAGGCCGCACGACGAAGATCACGAAGACGAGGAACCGACCGGCGATCATCGTCACGGAATCGCGCCCGGCGAAAAGCCGCACGAGTCGCCCGCGGTCGTGACGATTCCGCTGATCCTGCTGGCGATCCCGTCGGTCGTCATCGGTTTCGTCGCCGTCGACAAGCTGCTGTTCGGCGACTTCTTCCGCGACGCGATCTTCGTCGACACGAAGGCGCACCCGGCGCTGGAGGTGCTGCGCGAGCACTTCGACGGCGCGACCGCGATGGCATTGCACGGCTTCGTGACGCTGCCGTTTTTCCTCGCGCTGGCGGGCGTGCTGCTCGCCTGGTTCTTCTATCTGAAACGGCCGGACATTCCCGAGATGCTCGCGCAACGCTTTGCGGCGCTGTACGCGCTGCTCGTCAACAAGTACTACATGGACCGCTTCAACGAGATCGTCTTCGCCGGCGGTGCGCGCGCGATCGGCCGCGGGCTGTGGAGAGGCGGCGACGTCGCGCTGATCGACGGCGTCGCGGTCAACGGCACCGCGCGGCTGATCGGCTGGTTCGCCGGGGCGATCCGCTTCGTTCAGTCGGGGTACATCTATCACTACGCTTTCGCAATGCTGATCGGCATCGCAATCGCGCTGTTCTTCTTCCTGACGCTGCCCTACGTCTGGCCGGCGCTCGCCGCAAGGTAGGGGCGGCCGATGCAGACGACGACTCCCTGGCTGAGCCTGGCGATCTGGATCCCGATCGCGGCGGGCCTGTTCATCCTCGCGGCCGGGCGCGACCGCAGCGCGGCGCTGGTCAAGACCGTCGCGCTCGCCGGCAGCCTGCTCGGGCTGCTGGTCACGCTGCCGCTGTACACGCAGTTCGACCCGGCGCAGGCCGGATTGCAGTTCGTCGAGAAGTGGCCGTGGATCGAGCGGCTGAACGCGCATTACCACCTCGGCGTGGACGGCATTTCGGTGTGGTTCGTGCCGCTGACCGCGTTGATGACGGTGCTCGTCGTGATCGCCGGCTGGGAGGTGATCGAGCAGAAGGTCGCGCAGTACAACGCCGCCTTCCTGATCCTGTCGGGGCTGATGATCGGCGTGTTCGCCGCCGCCGACGGCCTGCTGTTCTACGTGTTCTTCGAGGCCACGCTGATCCCCATGTACATCATCATCGGGGTGTGGGGCGGGCCGAGGCGCGTCTACGCGGCGTTCAAGTTCTTCCTGTACACGCTGGCCGGGTCGCTGCTGATGCTGGTCGCGTTCGTTTACCTGTACTACGCGGCGGGCGGCAGTTTCGATCTGGCCGCCTGGCATCGGCTGAAGATCCCGCTCGACGCGCAGATCCTGCTCTTCCTCGCCTTCTTCGCGTCGTTCGCGGTCAAGGTGCCGATGTGGCCGGTGCACACGTGGCTGCCCGACGCGCACGTCGAGGCGCCCACGGGCGGGTCGGTGATCCTGGCGGCGATCATGCTGAAGCTCGGCGCGTACGGCTTCGTTCGCTTCTCGCTGCCGATCACGCCCGACGCGTCGCACGAGCTGGCGTGGTTCATCATCGCGATCTCGCTGGTCGCGGTCGTCTACATCGGCTTCGTCGCGCTGGTGCAGACCGACATGAAGAAGCTGGTCGCGTACAGCTCGATCGCGCACATGGGCTTCGTGACGCTGGGATTCTTCATCTTCAGCCAGATCGGCGTCGAAGGCGCGCTCGTGCAGATGATCTCGCACGGTTTCGTCTCGGGCGCGCTGTTCCTGTGCATCGGCGTGCTGTACGACCGCATGCACAGCCGCGACATCGCCGACTACGGCGGGGTCGTCAACACGATGCCGAAGTTCGCCGCGCTGATGATGCTGTTCGCGATGGCCAACTCGGGGCTGCCGGCGACCAGCGGATTCGTCGGCGAGTTCATGGTGATTCTGGGTGCGGTCAAGCACAACTTCTGGATCGGCGCGGCCGCCGCGCTGACGCTGATCCTCGGTGCCGCGTATACGCTGTGGATGTACAAGCGAGTCATCTTCGGCGCGGTGGCCAACGAGCGCGTCGCCGCGCTGACGGACCTGAACGCGCGCGAGTTCATCGTGCTCGGGCTGCTCGCGGTCGCGGTGCTCGCGTTGGGCGTGTATCCGAAGCCGTTCACCGATCTGATGCACGCGTCGGTGGCCGAGCTGCTGCAACACGTCGCGCAGTCCAAGCTGCCCGCACCGGCCGTGCTCGGCGGCAACTGAAGCGCGTAGACGAAAATGGACAAAGTCAACCTGTTTGCCGCCGCCCCGGAGATCGCACTGCTCGGCTCGGCCGGCGCGGTCATGGTCGCCGATCTCTTCGTGTCCGACGCGCGGCGCAACGTCACTTACGCGCTGACGCTCGCCGCACTGGTGGTCGTTTCGGCCGTGTGCGCGTATTTCCTGGGCGGCGACGTCGTGCAGTACGGTTTCGGCGGGATGTACGTGACCGATCCGATGGCCAACGTGCTCAAGCTGTTCGCCGCGCTGTGCACCGCGCTGATGCTCGTCTACGCGCAGGGCTACGCGCGCGATCGCGGCATCTGGAAAGGCGAGATCTTCACGCTCGCGCTGTTCGCGCTGCTGGGCATCTTCGTGATGATCTCGGCCAACAACCTGCTCGTCATCTACCTCGGGCTCGAGCTGCAGGCGCTCGCGCTGTACGCGCTGGTCGCCCTGCGGCGCGACGACGCGCGCGCCACCGAGGCGGCGATGAAGTACTTCGTGCTGGGCGCGCTCGCGTCGGGATTCCTTCTGTACGGCATGTCGATGCTGTACGGTGCCGCGGGGACGCTCGATCTCAACGACCTGGCGCGGCGCATCGCCGGCGGGCAGGTGGCGAGCCGGCCGGCGCTCGTTCTCGGCACCGTGTTCATCGTCGCCGGACTCGGCTTCAAGTTCGGCGCGGTGCCTTTCCACATGTGGGTGCCCGATGTGTATCACGGCGCGCCGACGCCGGTCACGGTACTGATCGGCTCGGCGCCGAAGATCGCCGCGTTCGCGATCGCGTTCCGGCTGCTGGTCGAAGGCCTGCTGCCGCTCGCGCTCGACTGGCAGAAGATGCTCGTGGTGCTCGCGGTCGGATCGCTCGTGATCGGCAACGTCACCGCGATCGCGCAGAGCAACCTCAAGCGCATGCTCGCGTATTCGACGATCGGACAGATGGGCTTCATGCTGCTCGCGATGCTGTCGGGCGTGGTCGGCGGCGACACGATGTCGACCGCGAACGCGTACAGCGCGGCGATGTTCTACGTGATCACGTACGCGATCACCACGCTCGGCACCTTCGGCATCATCATGCTGCTCGCGCGGCAGGGCTTCGAGGCGGAGGAGATCGCCGATCTGCGCGGCCTGAACCGGCGCAGCCCGTGGTACGCGTTCGTGATGCTCGTGCTGATGTTCTCGCTCGCCGGCGTTCCGCCGACGGTCGGCTTCCATGCCAAGCTCGTCGTTCTGCAGGCGCTGCTCGGCAGCGGGATCAGCTCGGGCATGGTGTGGCTGGCGGTGATCGCGGTGCTGTTCTCGCTGGTCGGCGCGTTCTACTACCTGCGCGTCGTCAAGGTGATGTACTTCGACGAACCGGCCGAAACGGCGCCGATCGTCGCGGCGCCGGACATGCGCGTGGCGCTGTCGGCGAACGGCGTCGCCGTTCTGGTGCTGGGCATCATCCCGCAGTATCTGCTCGCGTTGTGCGCGAACGCGATGATCAGGACGCTCGGCGGATAGCGTCGTGAGCGATCTGCCCGCGTCCGTCGATCCGCTCGCCGAGGAGACCCTCGAGTCGACGCTCGTCTACGACGGCGTTCTGCTGAAGGTCTATTCGGATCGGGTGCGCTGCGCCGACGGCCACATCGCCACCCGCGAATACCTGCATCATCCGGGCGCGGTGATGATGATCCCGCTGCTCGACGACGGCCAGGTCGTGCTCGAGCGCCAGTACCGCTATCCGGCGCGACGCAGCTTCACGGAATTCCCCGCCGGCAAGATCGACCCCGGCGAGGGGCTGCTCGCGTGCGCTCAGCGCGAGCTGATGGAAGAGACCGGCTACAGCGCGGCCGAGTGGATCTACCTCGGCGGCTTCTACAACGCGATCGGCTACTGCGACGAAAAGATCGAGGTCTACCTTGCGCGGGGGCTGACGCGCGAGCGCGAACCGGCCAACGACGCCGGCGAGGTGCTCGAGATCTTCACCGCGCCGTGGGAAGACGTTCTCGAGTGGGTGCGCGAGGGCAGCGTCACCGACGTCAAGACCATCGTCGGCGTCTACTGGCTCGAGCGCTATCTCGCCGGCGAGTGGGAAAAGCCGGCGCGCTGAACGCGTTCAGCAGGCGCGCAGCGCGTTGTCCAGGTCGGCGATCAGGTCGTCCTCGTGTTCGAGGCCGATCGAAACGCGGATCAGCCCTTCGGTGATGCCGACCTGGCGGCGAACGTCTTCGGCGACGCCCGAGTGCGTGGTCGACGCCGGATGGCAGACCAGCGACTCGGTTCCGCCCAGGCTGACCGCGGACTTGAACAGCGCCAGCGCGTTGATGAAGCGAAACGCCATGTCGCGTCCGCCGTCGAGCACGAACGAGAAGGTCGAACCCGGACCGCTGCATTGCCGACGGTAGACCTGCTGGTAGGCGGGATCGGCGATGTGCTCGGGGTGCAGCACCCGGACCTTGCGGATCGGGTTGTCCGCGAGCCAGCGCGCGACCCGGCTGCCGGTCTGCGCCGCGCGCCGCATCCGCAGCACGAGCGTTTCCATCGAGCGCGCGATCATCCACGACGAATGCGGGTCGAGCTGTGAGCCGAATGCGCCGCGCATCAGCTTGAGCCGGCGAATCAGCTCGGCGCGTCCGGTGACGCCGCCTGCGACCAGATCGCTGTGCCCACCGACGTACTTGGTCAACGAGTAGACGGACAGATCGATGCCGTCGCGGATCGGGTGCTGGAAGATCGGGCCGAACATCGTGTTGTCGCAGGCCGCGAGCGGCCGGTAGCCGTGCCTGCGCTCGAATGCCGCGAGCGCCTGTCCGACCGCCTGCAGGTCGATCAGCGCGTTGGTCGGATTGGCCGGCGTCTCGATGTAGAACAGCGCCACCTTGCCGCGCGCGGCCGCCGCTTCGAGCGCGGCTTCCATTTCGGTCGGTGACAGTCCGTCGGCGAACGGATGGCCGCCGACACCCCACTCGGGCAGGATCTTGCGGATCAAGGTCTCGGTTCCGCCGTACAGCGGCGTCGAATGAACGATCTGGTCGCCCGGTCGCAGGAAGGTGAGGAACACCATGCCGATCGCCGCCATGCCGCTCGAGGTCACCGCTGCCGCTTCGGCGTCGTCGAGCAGCGCGAGCCGGTCCTCGACGATCTCCAGGTTCGGGTGGTTGAAGCGGCTGTAGACGAGCCCCGCGCCGGTGTCCTGCGGGGCGGGCTTGCGGCCGGCGACCACGTCGAAGAACGCCGCGCCGTCCTCCGCCGTGCGGAACGCGAAGGTCGAGGTGAGAAACACCGGCGGCTTGACCGCGCCTTCGGAAAGGAACGGGTCATAGCCGTACGACATCATCTGCGTCTCGGCATGCAACTGCCGGTTGCGGATCGCCTTCTTGTGATAGTTCGCGTAGGACATTCGAATCTCCTCGCGGCTGCGCGTGTGATGGCGCGATCGTCCGGGATTTCGGGGTCGCGTTCAAGCCGAGCCGACTTGGCGACCGCCGGACGGCCGCGAGGCGCGCGCAGTTTGCCCGCGGCCGCGGTTACATGTTCGTGTAGTTCGGCCCGCCGCCGCCTTCGGGAACGACCCAGACGATGTTCTGGGTCGGGTCCTTGATGTCGCAGGTCTTGCAGTGCACGCAGTTCTGGAAGTTGATCTGCAGTTTGTCCTGCCCGTCCACCTTGACGAACTCGTACACGCCGGCCGGACAGTAGCGGCTTTCGGGGCCCGCGTACTTCGCCAGGTTGATCGCGACCGGTACCGTCGGGTCCTTCAGCCGCAGGTGCGGCGGCTGATTTTCCTCGTGATTCGTGTTCGACAGGAACACCGACGACAGCTTGTCGAACGTGATCGTGTTGTCGGGTTTCGGGTACGCGATCGGCTCGCACTCCGCCGCGGGCTTGAGCTTTTCGTGGTCGGCCCGGTCCCGGTGCAGCGTCCAGGGCGCCTTGCCGCGGAAGATCAACTGGTCGATGCCCCACATCACCGCGCCGACGTACAGGCCCTTGTCGAGCCACGGCTTGAAGTTGCGCGCGCGATAAAGCTCGTCGTACAGCCAGGAGCGCTCGAAGGCCTGCGGGTACGCGGCGAGCTCGTCGTGCGCGCGTCCGCTCGCGAGCGCGTCGAATGCCGCGTCGGCGGCGAGCATGCCGCTCTTGATCGCCGCGTGCGATCCCTTGATGCGCGGCGCGTTCAGAAAGCCCGCGTCGCAGCCGATCAGCGCGCCGCCCGGAAAGACGAGCTTCGGCAACGACTGGATCCCGCTCGCGTTGATCGCGCGCGCGCCGTAGCCCACGCGCTTTCCGCCCTCGAGGAAGGCGCGGATCGTCGGATGCGTCTTGTAACGCTGGAATTCCAGGAACGGTTCGAGGTAGGGGTTCTCGTAGCCGAGCCCGACCACCAGCCCGATGGAGACCTGGTTGTTCTCGAAGTGGTACATGAAGCCGCCGCCGTAGGTCTTCGCATCGAGCGGCCAGCCCGCGCTATGCACGACGAGCCCCGGAACGTGCTTCGCGGGATCGATTTCCCACACCTCCTTGATGCCGATGCCCCAGGTCTGCGGATCGCGGCCCTCCATCAACCGGTAGCGCTCGAGCAGCTGTTTGCCGAGATGGCCGCGCGCACCTTCGGCGAACAGCGTGTACTTGCCGAGCAGTTCGACGCCGGGCTGGAAGTTCGCAGTCGGCTGCCCATCCTTGCCGATGCCCATGTCGCCGGTGGCCACACCGCGCACCGCACCGCGCTCGTCGTACAGGATTTCGGCCGCGGCGAAGCCCGGGAACAGCTCGACGCCGAGCGCCTCGGCCTGCCGGCCCAGCCAGCGCACGACGTTCGCCAGGCTGACGATGTAGTAGCCGTCGTTGATGAAGCAGTCGGGCAGCAGCCAGTGCGGGTTATAAAAGGCCCGCTTCTCGGTGAAGATGTAGAAGCGGTCTTCGGTGACGGGCGTGTTCAGCGGCGCGCCGCGCGCCTTCCAGTCGGGCAACAGCTCGTTGAGCGCGATCGGGTCCATCACCGCGCCCGACAGGATGTGCGCGCCGATCTCGGAACCCTTTTCGAGCACGCAGACGCCGACATCGCGGCCCTTGTCCGCGGCGAGCTGCTTGATGCGGATGGCAGCCGCGAGCCCCGCCGGACCGCCGCCGACGATCACGACGTCGTACTCCATGCTTTCGCGCTGAACTTGCCCCATATCGGCCTCGATGGCTCTTTCGTGAGGCGCGATTGTCGGCAAGTTCGCTAGAGCCCGCAATCGAGTGTGCGATCATCCGGCGCGCTAGAAGGGCGAACCGACATGCAGACCGATCTGAACGAGAAAATCGCGCTCGTCACGGGCGCAAGCAGCGGGCTGGGCGCGCAGTTCGCGCGAACGCTGGCCGCCAACGGCGCGCTGGTCGTCCTCGCGGCGCGCCGCGTCGAGCGGCTCAAGGACTTGCGTGCCGAAATCGAGGCCGAAGGCGGCGCGGCCGATGTCGTGCCGATGGACGTCACCGACCTCGATTCGGTCGCCGCGGCGGTGGCCAAGATCGAGTCCGAAAACGGGCCCATCGACATCCTGATCAACAACTCGGGCGTGTCGACCACGCAGCGCCTCGTCGACGTGAGCGCGGTCGACTTCGACCACGTGTTCGGCACCAACGTCCGCGGCGCGTTCTTCGTCGCGCAGCAGGTCGCCAAGCGCATGATCGCGCGCTCGCGCCAGCAGCGCGACTTCCGCGGCCGGATCGTCAACATCGCATCGGTCGCCGGGCTGAAGGTCGTGCCGCAGATCGGGCTGTACTGCATGAGCAAGTCCGCGGTGATCCAGATGACGCGCGCGCAGGCGCTCGAATGGGGCCGCTACGGCATCAACGTGAATGCGATCTGCCCCGGCTACATTCGCACCGAAATCAACGATGCGCACTGGGAAACCGAGGCCGGCCAGAAGCTGATCCAGATGCTGCCGCGCCGGCGCGTCGGCGCGCCGGCGGACCTCGATTCGGTGCTGCTGATGCTGGTGGCCGACGAGTCGCAATTCATCAACGGCGCGGTGGTCTCCGCCGACGACGGGCTTTCGGTCACGTGATCCGTTGACCGAGATACCGTACGGCCCGATCAGGTCGGCGGGCAACAGACGCCGGATCGCGAACGAACCTGTCCCTCGCTTGCAATGAAAGAGTTCAGCTGCGAAATCCCCTTGCGCTGGGGCGACATGGACGCCATGGCGCACCTGAACAACGTCCAGTACTTCCGCCTGATGGAGGAGGCGCGGATCCGCTGGTTCGCCCGGCTCGGCTTCCCGACGCTGCCGAGCGGCGAGGCGCCGATCCTGGCGCACGCCGCGTGCGATTTCGTCAAGGCGATGACCTATCCGGGCACTGCGGTCGTCAAACAGATCGTCACGCGGGTCGGTCGCTCGAGCGTGGAGATGTCGATCGTCATCGAGCGCAGCGACGAGCCCGGCGTGGCCTACGCGACCGGCCGCACGGTCATCGTCTGGTACGACTATCGGGCGGGCAGGTCGGCGCCCTGGCCCGAGCACGTGCGCGCCGCGCTGGCCTGAGCGCGCGCCGTAGAATCGCGCCGAATTCGCCGGGACACGGCGC
The DNA here is from genome assembly GCA_040752195.1 of Pseudomonadota bacterium. Lineage (GTDB taxonomy): Bacteria > Pseudomonadota > Gammaproteobacteria > Burkholderiales > Burkholderiaceae_F > DSNY01. Next base: position 74,543 of record JBFMFC010000004.1, read on the forward strand.
ACCGCGCTGCCGCGTCCCGATCGCATCGCAAGTCCCGTTGGAGGTTTGTGTGAACAAGATCTACCCCTCGGCCGCGGCGGCGCTGGCAGACGTGGTCAAGGACGGCCAAACGATCGCCGTCGGCGGCTTCGGGCTGTGCGGCATCCCGGAGGCGCTGATCGAGGCATTGCGCGACTCGGGCGTGAAGAACCTGACCTGCGTCAGCAACAACGCCGGTGTGGACGGCTTCGGCCTCGGGCTGCTGCTGGCCACGCGGCAGATCAAGAAGATGATTTCGTCGTACGTCGGCGAGAACAAGGAGTTCGAGCGGCAGTACCTTGCGGGCGAACTGGAGCTGGAGTTCACGCCACAGGGAACGCTCGCCGAGCGGATGCGCGCCGGCGGCGCCGGGATCCCGGCATTCTTCACGCGGACCGGCGTGGGCACGATCGTCGCCCAGGGCAAGCCGACGATGGTGTTCGACGGTGTCTGGGGCAACCAGGAATACGTGATGGAGCGCTCGATCCGCGCCGACGTGTCGCTGGTCAAGGCGTGGAAAGCGGACAAGCAGGGCAACCTCGTCTACCGCAAGACCGCGCGCAACTTCAACCCGGTGGTGGCGATGTGCGGCAAGGTGACGATCGCCGAGGTCGAGCAGATCGTCGACAACGGCGAGATCGATCCGGATCACGTCCACACGCCCGGCATCTTCGTCAAGCGGCTCGTGCTGAATCCGAATCCGCAGAAGCGGATCGAGAACCGCACCGTCCGTCCGAAGTGAATTGGAGACACTGACATGCCTTGGACCAGGGAAGAGATGGCCGCCCGCGCGGCCCAGGAACTGAAGGACGGCTTCTACGTGAACCTCGGCATCGGCCTGCCGACGCTGGTGGCGAACTACATTCCGCCCGGCATCGACGTGATGCTGCAGTCGGAAAACGGCCTGCTCGGCATCGGCCCGTTCCCGACCGAGGACGAGATCGACCCGGACCTGATCAACGCCGGCAAGCAGCTCGTCACCGCGCTGCCGGGATCGAGCTTCTTCTCGAGCGCGGACTCGTTCGCGATGATCCGCGGCGGCCACATCAACCTCGCGATCCTCGGCGCGATGCAGGTCAGCGACAAGGGCGACCTCGCCAACTGGATGATCCCGGGCAAGCTCGTCAAAGGCATGGGCGGCGCGATGGACCTGGTCTCGGGCGTGGAGCGCGTGATCGTGCTGATGGAGCACTGCGCGAAGAACGGCGAGCACAAGATCCTGCAGCAGTGCACGCTGCCGCTGACCGGCAAGGGCGTGGTCAATCGCATCATCACCGACCTCGGGGTCTTCGACGTGACGCCCGACGGGTTGAAGGCGGTCGAACTGGCGCCGGGGGTGACACCGGACGAGGTGCGCGTGAAGACCGGCTGCCACGTGCATATGTCGCATCTGGTTGCCGCCGCCTGAACGGGTTTGCCGCGCCGCGCGTCGTGCTGCGCGCGACAGCGAATCCCCCCGTCTGCTTCGCAGCCGGTCTCCTCTGCCAGAGCGGGCCGGGCACCCCGTTTAATGTGCGCACGGGGACCTTCGGACTCCCGCTGACGTCGCACCTGCCTGCCAAGCGATGAGCACCTCCAACCACTTCGGCGAACACGAGCACGGCGACAGCGCGTACACGCACCAGGCGCGGCCGCGCGGCGCGCAGCCGCTGGCGATCGCGGTCGCGCTGACGCTGGGCTACGCGTTCATCGAAGTGATCGGCGGCCTGTGGTCGGGTTCGCTCGCGCTGCTTGCCGACGCCGGCCACATGGCGACCGACTCGGCCGCGCTGCTGTTTGCGCTCGCCGCGAACATCATCGCGCGCAGGCCGGTGTCGGACCGCCACTCCTTCGGGCTGGCGCGGGTCGAGGTGATCGCCGCGTTCGTCAACGCGCTCGCGATGCTGGGCGTGGTCGCCTGGATCTTCTACGAGGCGATCGATCGCCTGCGCAGCCCCGTGCCGGTCAAAGGGCTCGGCGTGCTGGCGATCGCCAGCGTCGGGCTGCTGATCAACGTCGCGGTCGCGTGGGCGCTGTCGAGGGATCGGGACAACGTCAACACGCGCGCCGCCCTGATCCACGTTCTGGGGGACCTGCTGGGATCGGTCGCCGCGATCGCCGCCGGTCTGATCATTCATTTCGGCGGGCCGCTGGTCGCCGATCCGCTGCTGTCGATGTTCGTCGCGGCGCTGATCCTGCGCTCGACCTTCGGAGTTCTGCGCGAGACGACCTTCGTGCTGCTCGACAGCGTGCCGCACGGAGTCGACTATCACAAGGTCGGGCGGTCGCTCGCGCAGATCCCCGGCGTCCTGTCGGTCCACGATCTGCACGTGTGGTCGATGGTGCCCGGCCGCAGCGCGCTGTCGGCGCACGTGCTCGTCGACGACATGGAGCGCTGGCCGGTCGTGCTGCACCAGGCGCGCCACATCCTGCGCCGCGACTTCAACATCGACCACATCACGCTGCAACCGGAGTGGCTGCGCAAGGACGTGCCCGACACGGCGATCCCGGTCAAGCGATCTTCCTGACCAGCCACAGCGCGCCCATCAGCAAGGGCTGGTGGGCGAGGTAGACGGTCAGGCTCCAGACGCCGAGCAGGGCGAGCCAGCGCGGCGGCGCTTCGTTCAGGGCGCGCAGCGCCGGCGCGACCGAGAAGCCGCGCCGCTGCCACAGCGCGCCGAGCGCCACACCGATCAGCACCGCGCCGATCCACGGGAACAGCGGCACATAGTCCTCGGTGCGCGGTTTCACCGTCACGAATCCGACGATGTTCAGCGGCGTCGGGTTGAACGCAGCGTCCTTCACCCACCATCCGAGCGCGATCGCCGCGCCGCCCAGCAGCAGGTTCCACGGCCCGAGGGCGACCAACGGGCGCGCCAGCACCAGCGCGACGGCGATGAAGTGCAGGATGCCGAACCACACATAGCGCGGCCCGAACACGAGCCAGGTGCCCGCGGACACCAGCACCGCGGCACCTGCGATCTGCGCCCAACGCGACCAGAAGTCGCGCCACGCCGGCCTGTACGCGGTGCGCAGCACCAGGCTCACGCCGACCAGCAGCAGGAACTGCGTGACGATCGCCGTACGCCAGCCCACCCATGGCTGATCGCGCGTCATCGCGACCTTCACCCAGCCGAAGTAGTTCAGGTCGTAGATGAAGTGGTAGGCGATCATCTGCGCGACCGCGAAGCCGCGCAGCGCGTCGATCAGGGCGAGGCGGGGCGGCTTGCTCGACGACATCGGAAAGCGGGGAAAACGGGACGGGCGCGCGTGGCAGATGGTACCCGCGCGCGTCCCCGGGCGATGCCGAAGATGGACGGGTCGGGCCGCGCGGCCTATCCTGATCGTCCGATGGCGCCGCGACCGGCGGCGATCGAACGTCGAACGGCACAGACCGGAGCGCATCTGACGCGATGGACCCGACGGACTCCGCCCATGGCCGCTGCCAGTGCGGCGCGCTGCGGTTCTCGGTGCGTTTCCCGACCAAGTGGGTCGCGCACTGCCACTGCACGATGTGCCGGCGCGCGCACGGCGCGGCGTTCGTCACGTGGGTGGGCGCCGAGGATGCGTCGTTCGAGCTGGCCGATCCGGACGGCCTGCTGCGCTGGTATGCGTCGTCGCCGGGGGCGCAGCGCGGTTTCTGCTCGCGCTGCGGCAGCATGCTGTTGTTCCGTTCGACGCGGTGGCCGGGCGAGATCCACGTCGTTCGCGCGAACTTCGACTCGCCGCTGGACCGCGAACCGCAGGCGCATGTGTTTTACGACACGCGCGTGTCCTGGGTCGACACGAACGACAACTTGCCGAAGCGCCCGCCGCCGGCGAGCTGACGTGTACCCAGGCGCGGGAAGACCGGCGTTCGCCGAACGCGTACGGCGTCAGAGCGCCGAGCGCAGCAGAGCGACGAGTTCGTCCAGGCGAGCCGCCCATTCGCGACGCCACAGCACCATCGCAGCGCCGACGGCGACCGCGAACGCGACGACGAGCGGCCGGCGCCAGCGCTGCCACGTGCGGCGCGCGGCGCTCGGCCGCTGGCGCTCGACCGCCGCTTCCTGCAGTTGCACCTGCATGCGCAGCGCTTCGAGCGGTATGCGCATCGTCAGGTTCAGCGCAGAGACGACGAGCTGCTGCGGAAGCTTGCCGCGGACTTCCTTGGCGAGACCGAACGCGACCAGCCGCGCAGCGTTGCGCGGCGCGCGAGTTGCATCGACGCCGGGGTCGGCAGCGAGAATCTCGCGCAGCGTACGCGCGCCGTTGAATGCAGCCAGCAGCCGACGTTGCGGTCCGCTCAGGTTCAGTTGCGGCCTTTCGAGTTCGGCCTGGCCGCGCCGCGTGCGTTCGAGCGCGACGTCGAGCGGATCGGCGGGCGCCGCACTGGAAACGCCGAGCGCGTTGGGATCGACGGACATGGCCGGCATGGGTTACGGGCAAAAACGGATGGATGATGCGCGGATCCTAGCGGTCGCGCCAGAGGATGCCGAGAGGCCGAACGGATGAGGGTTTTCTTTCGGCAGCGCGTCAGAACCTGTCCTACAGGGCCGACAGGCGTCGCCGCCGGGGTCGATCACGATCGACGACCGCGGCGCGCGTTGCCTGAAGTCGCTGCGCCGCGACCATCCGTGCTGCGCGGCGGCGCGGGTGCGCTCGCAGCGGCTGCGCTGCTGTCCGTCGCCGGCGCGTCGTCCGCTTTCGACCTGCAGGGTCATCGCGGTGCGCGCGGGCTCGCGCCGGAGAACACCTTGGCGGCCTTTCGCGCGGCGCTGGCGATCGGCGTGACGACGATCGAGACCGATCTGGCGATGACGAAGGACGGCGCGCTCGTGCTGGCGCACGATCCGCGCCTGAACGCGGCGCTCGTGCGCGACGCCGACGGCCGCTGGCTCGCGGCGGACGGGCCTGCGATCCGCGCTCTGACGTTGGACGAGTTGCGACGCTACGACGTCGGCCGGCTCAATCCCGAGCACCGCTACGCTCGCCAGTGGCCGCATCAGCGCCCCGCGGACGGCGAACGCATACCGACGCTGGCGCAGCTGATCGAACTGGTGAAGGCGAGCGGCGCGCCGGTGCGGCTGAACGTCGAGACCAAGGTCGCACCGAACGACCCGGACACGCCCGAGCCGGCGCTTTTCGCGCGGGCGGTCGTCGAGTCATTGCGCCGCTCCGGCATGGCCGAACGGGCGACGATCCAGTCGTTCGACTGGCGCACGCTGCTCGAGGTCAAGCGCATCGCGCCCGAGATCGACACGGCGTGCCTGACGATCGAGGCCGAGACGTTCGACACGGTGCGCGCGGATGCGAGCGGCGCGTCGCCGTGGCACGCCGGGCTGAAGCGCGCGGACCATGGCGAATCGCTGCCACGGCTGGTCAAGGCGGCAGGCTGCGGAACGTGGTCGATGTATTGGCGCAACCTCACCCCGGCGCTCGCCGCCGAGGCGAAGGCGCTCGGACTGAAGCTGCTGCCGTGGACGGTGAACGAAGCGGCCGCGATGGCGCGACTGATCGACCTGGGGGTGGACGGAATCATCACGGACTACCCCGACCGCCTGCGCGCCGTGCTGGCCGAGCGGGGCATGGCGCTGCCCCAACCGGCGACCGCGGCGCCGGCGTCGTTTCGCTGAAGCTCGGCTCATCGTCGCAGCGCCTTGCGTATACTGCCGCTTTACCGGTAACGCGCGCGCTGCGACAACGCAGGCGGCACCCTACGAACATGACGAAATACGTCTTCGTTACCGGTGGCGTCGTGTCCTCCCTCGGCAAGGGCATCGCCGCCGCCTCGCTCGCTGCGATCCTCGAATCGCGCGGCCTCAAAGTCACCCTGATCAAGCTCGATCCCTACATCAACGTCGATCCGGGAACGATGTCGCCGTTTCAGCACGGCGAGGTGTTCGTCACCGAGGACGGCGCGGAAACGGACCTCGACCTCGGTCACTACGAGCGCTTCATCTCCGCGAAGATGAAGCGCGTGAACAACTTCACGACCGGACAGATCTACGAGTCGGTGATCAAGAAGGAGCGGCGCGGCGAATACCTCGGCAAAACGGTGCAGGTGATCCCGCACATCACGAACGAGATCCAGGAATTCATCGAGCGCGGCGCCAAGGCGGCCTGGGACGGCAAGACCGACGTGGCGATCGTCGAGATCGGCGGCACCGTCGGCGACATCGAGTCGCTGCCTTTCGTCGAGGCGGCGCGCCAGATGAGCCTGCGGCTCGGGCGCGGGTCGTGCTGCTTCGTGCACCTGACGCTGGTGCCCTTCATCCCGTCGGCCGGCGAACTGAAGACCAAGCCGACCCAGCACAGCGTGCAGAAGCTGCGCGAGATCGGCATCTCGCCGGACGTGCTGCTGTGCCGCGCCGACCGCCCGATCCCGGAGGAGGAGCGCGCGAAGATCTCGCTGTTCTCGAACGTCCCGCTGAACGCGGTGATCTCGGTGTGGGACGTCGACTCGATCTACAAGGTGCCGTCGATGCTGCACAAGCAGGGGCTCGACGAGATCGTCTGTTTTGCGCTGGGCATCGTGTCGCGGCCGGCCGATCTGTCGGCCTGGGACAAGCTCGTCTACGCGCTCGAGCACCCCGAGCACGAGGTCCGCATCGGCATGGTCGGCAAGTACGTCGACCTCTCGGATTCGTACAAGTCGCTGAACGAGGCGCTGACGCACGCGGGCATCCATACCCGCACGCGCGTGACGATCGAGTACGTCGACTCGGAGCAGATCGAGCGCGAGGGCACGGCCGTGCTGAAGAACCTCGATGCGATCCTCGTGCCGGGCGGATTCGGCAAGCGCGGCACCGAGGGCAAGATCAAGGCGATCCAGTTTGCGCGTGAGAACAAGGTGCCGTACCTGGGCATCTGCCTCGGCATGCAATTGGCGACGATCGAGTTCGCGCGCAACGTGTGCGGACTGGCAGGTGCGAACTCGACCGAGTTCGATCCGGACACGCCGCACCCGGTGGTCGCGCTGATCACCGAGTGGATGGATCGCACCGGGCGCATCGAGCGGCGCAGCGACAAGTCGGATCTCGGCGGAACGATGCGGCTCGGCGCACAGCGCGTGCCAGTCGAGCCGGGGACGCTCGCTTACCGGATCTACGGACCGGAGGTCAACGAGCGGCACCGGCATCGCTACGAGGTGAACAACGTCTACGTTCCGCAGCTCGAAGCGAAGGGCCTGAAGATCTCCGCGCGCACGCCGAGCGAGAACCTGCCGGAGATGATGGAGCTGCCCGGGCATCCGTTCTTCTTCGGCGTGCAGTTCCACCCCGAGTTCACGTCGACGCCGCGCGCCGGCCATCCGCTGTTCAAGGCCTACGTCGAGGCGGCGCTCGCCTACCGGCAGGCGATGAGCGGCGCGGCGCTGCAGAAGGTCGCGTGATGAGACTGTGCGGCTTCGAAGTCGGGCTCGACCGGCCGCTGTTCGTGATCGCCGGGCCGTGCGTCGTCGAAAGCGAGGCGCTCGCGCTGGACACCGCGGGCCGGCTCAAGGAGATCACGGCGTCGCTCGGGATCCCTTTCATCTACAAGTCGAGCTACGACAAGGCCAACCGCAGCTCGGGCAGGAGCTTTCGCGGGCTCGGCATCGACGAGGGCTTGCGCATCCTGGCCGAGGTCAGGGCGAAGATCGGCGTTCCGGTGCTGACCGACGTGCACGACGAGGACGAAGTCCCGATCGCCGCGCAGGTCGTCGACGTGATCCAGACGCCGGCCTTCCTGTGCCGCCAGACCGACTTCATCCGCGCGTGCGCCGTCAGCGGCAAGCCGGTCAACATCAAGAAGGGCCAGTTCCTCGCGCCGCACGACATGAAGAACGTGATCGACAAGGCGCGCGAGGCGGCGCGCGAGGCGGGGTTGTCCGAAGACCGTTTCCTGGCCTGCGAACGGGGTGCCAGCTTCGGGTACAACAACCTCGTGTCCGACATGCGCTCGCTCGCGATCATGCGCGAGACGGGCTGCCCGGTCGTGTTCGACGCCACGCATTCGGTGCAACTGCCGGGCGGGCAGGGTACGTCGAGCGGCGGCCAGCGCGAATTTGTTCCGGTGCTCGCGCGCGCCGCGGTCGCCGTCGGCATCGCCGGAATCTTCATGGAAACGCACCCGGACCCGGTCAACGCCAAGTCCGACGGCCCGAACGCCGTGCCGCTGAACCGCATGAAGGAACTGCTCGAAGCGCTGGTCGCACTCGACCGCGCGACCAAGCGACACGGTTTCCTCGAGCAGCACTTCGAGTAGCGCAGCGCCAGCAACGCCCCACTCCCCGATGCCCGCCTACATCATCGCCGACGTCGAGGTCACCGACCCGGTGCAGTACGAGGAATACAAGAAGTTTTCGACCGCGGCGATGCGCGCGCACGGCGCCGAGGTGCTGGTGCGCGGCGGCCGTACCGAGCCGCTCGAAGGCCGCGCGCCGCACCGTGTGGTCGTGCTGAAGTTCCCGTCGATGCAGGCAGCGCGCGCGTTCTACGATTCCACCGAGTACGCCCGCGCGCGCGCCGCACGCGCGAACGCGGCGATCATGAACATGTTCATCGTCGAAGGGCTGGCCTAGCCAAACAACAATGAGTGCCATCGTTGACATCATCGGCCGCGAGATCCTCGACTCGCGCGGCAACCCCACCGTCGAGTGCGACGTGCTGCTGGAAAGCGGCGTCATGGGCCGCGCGGCGGTGCCGTCCGGCGCGTCGACCGGTTCGCGCGAGGCGATCGAACTGCGCGACGGCGACAAGGGCCGCTACGGCGGTCGCGGTGTGCTCAAGGCGGTCGAGAACATCAACACCGAGATCTCCGAAGCGGTCATGGGGCTCGAGGCGAACGAGCAGGCCTTTCTCGACCGCACGCTGATCGATCTGGACGGCACGGAGAACAAGTCGCGGCTCGGCGCCAACGCGACGCTCGCCGTGTCGATGGCGGTGGCCAAGGCGGCGGCCGAAGAGGCGGGGCTGCCGCTTTACCGCTACTTCGGCGGCAGCCAGGCGATGCAGATGCCGGTGCCGATGATGAACGTGATCAACGGCGGCGCGCACGCCAACAACAACCTCGATCTGCAGGAGTTCATGATCGTTCCGGTCGGCGCGACGAGCTTCGCCGAAGCGCTGCGCTACGGCGCGGAAGTGTTCCACGCGCTGAAGAAGCTGATTCACGACCGCGGGATGAGCACCGCAGTGGGCGACGAAGGCGGCTTCGCGCCGAACGTGAAGAACCACGAGGCGGCGATCCAGCTCGTTCTGGAGGCGATCGACAAGGCCGGGTACGAGGCAGGCAGCCAGATCGCGCTCGCGCTCGACTGCGCCGCGAGCGAGTTCCATCGCGACGGCAAGTACCACCTCGAAGGCGAGAAGCTCGCGCTCGACGCGAAGGGCTTCACCGACCTGCTGGCAACCTGGTGCGACAAGTACCCGATCGTGTCGGTCGAGGACGGCATGGCCGAGGACGACTGGGACGGCTGGGAGCATCTGACCCGGACGCTCGGCGCGCGAGTGCAACTGGTCGGCGACGACCTGTTCGTGACCAACACGCGGATCCTGCGCGAAGGGATCAAGCGCGGCGTGGCCAACTCGATCCTGATCAAGATCAACCAGATCGGAACGCTGACCGAAACCTTCGCCGCGATCGAAATGGCCAAGCGCGCCGGCTACACGGCCGTCGTCAGCCATCGCTCGGGCGAAACCGAGGACTCGACGATCGCCGACATCGCCGTCGGCACCAACGCGCTGCAGATCAAGACCGGGTCGCTGTCCCGCTCGGACCGCATCGCCAAGTACAACCAGCTCCTGCGCATCGAAGAGGATCTCGGCGACATCGCCAGTTATCCCGGGCGCGGGGCGTTCTACAACCTGAGGTAGTCGCGCCGCGATGCGCGCGCTGACGATCGTCCTCGGCATGCTGCTGCTGGCGATCCAGTGGCCGCTGTGGTTCGGCAAGGGCGGGTGGCTGCGCGTGTGGGAGCTGCAGCGCAGCCTCGAGGCGCAGCGGCAGGCCAATGACGCGCTCGCGGCGCACAACGCCGCGCTGGCTGCCGAAGTGCGCAGCCTGAGAGAGGGCCGCGACGCGATCGAGGAACGTGCGCGCCAGCAGCTGAACATGATCCGCGGCGACGAGCTGTTCTTCCAGTTCGTTACGCCGCCGCAGCCCGCCGCAACCGACAAGAAGTGACCGCATGAATCTGTACGCGAAGCTCGTCGCGCGCGAACGCGAGGGCCGGCCGCTGCAAGTCGGCCTGATCGGCGCCGGCAAGTTCGGCTCGATGTATCTGTCGCAGGCGCGCCGCACGCCGGGCATGCGTCTGACGACCGTCGCCGATCTGGACGTCGGCCGCGCGCGCGAAGCGCTGCGGCGCGTCGGCTGGACCGACGCGGAACTGGCGGGCGTGAAGTTCACCGACGACGCCCGCGCTCTGATCGGCTCCGGCGACGTGCAGATCGTCATCGACGCCACCGGTTCGCCCGCGGCGGGTGTGGCGCACGTGCTCGCCTGCTGCGAACGCGGAAAGCACATCGTGATGGTCAACGTCGAAGCCGACGCGCTCGCCGGCCCGCTGCTCGCGCGTCGCGCGCGCGAGGCGGGGATCGTCTATTCGCTCGCCTACGGCGATCAGCCGGCGTTGATCTGCGAGCTCGTGGACTGGGCGCGTGCGTGCGGATTCGAGGTCGTCGCCGCCGGCAAGGGAACCAAGTATCTGCCCGCGTATCACGCGTCCACGCCGGACACCGTGTGGGATCACTACGGGCTGACGCCCGAAGACGCGCGCGCCGGCGGCCTGAACGCACAGATGTTCAACTCGTTTCTCGACGGCACCAAGAGCGCGATCGAGATGGCGGCCGTGTCGAACGCAACCGGACTGGCCGCGCCCGACGGCCTGTCGTTTCCTCCGTGCGGAGTCGACGATCTGCCGAGGCTGCTGCGGCCGAAAGCCGACGGCGGCGTGCTCGAGCGGCGCGGCCAGGTCGAAGTCATCTCCAGCCTCGAGCGCGACGGCCGGCCGGTGCCGCGCGATCTGCGCTGGGGCGTGTACGTGACCTTCGCCGCCGGCAGCGAGTATGTGCAACGGTGCTTCAAGGAGTACGGGCTGGTCACCGATCCGAGCGGCACGTACACGGCGATGTACAAGCCGTACCACCTGATCGGGCTGGAACTGGGAATCAGCGTGGCGAGCGTGGGACTGCGCGGCGAGCCGACCGGCGCGCCGGTCGCTTTCAACGCCGATGTCGTCGCCACCGCCAAGCGCGATCTGCGCGCGGGCGAGGTGCTCGACGGTGAGGGCGGCTACACCGTCTACGGCAAGCTGCTGCCCGCCGCGGCGTCGCTTTGCGCCGGCGCCCTGCCGCTGGGCCTGGCACACAGGCTGAAGCTGAAGAGCGACGTCGCCGCCGGCGCGACCGTGCGCTGGAGCGACGTCGATTACGACCCGAACGATCCCACCGCGAAGTTCCGGCGCGAGATGGAGCGGACGATGGCGCCCTGAAGGGCTGCCACCGACGCGTGCTACGGCCACACGCCCCAGTACCCGAAGCCGAGCGACCAGCGCGGGCGCCAGCCCCAGTGCGGGCCGTACCCGTAGGCGCCGTAAGGCCAGACGCGGCCGTAGTGCAGATCCAGCTGGTACTGCTGGTTGGCGCGCCGCCAGGCGTCGAGCTGCTCTTCGCGCGCGCGCGCGGCGTTTTGCTCGGCCAGGATCTGCGCGTTGAGTTGCGCCAGTTTCCGCGCCTCGTCCGGCGTCAACGTCGGCGGCGCGGCCGCTTCGGGCGAGGGCAGTCGCTCGATCCGGCTGCCATCCGGTAAAGGCGACGTCGCGCAGCCGGCCAGAAGGCCGGCGATCAGGATCGCGAGCGCATTGCGAGACATGCGTCCTCCTGCCTGCCGGGGCGTCAGTGCAGCGAATCCCGCGCGCCGGTGTCGGTCGATCCGGTCGAGAACAACTGCTCGACGTCGACCGGGTCGAACTCGTGGTGCGAGTTGCAGAAGTCGCACGTCACCGTCACGGTGCCCAGCTCGGCGATGATCGAGTCGACCTCTGCGCGCCCCAGCGAAACGAGCATACGCCCGATGCGTTCGCGCGAGCACGTGCATTGGAACCGCGGCGTGAAGGCGGCGACCGCGTCGAGCTGTTCCTGCCAGTACAGGCGGCGGACGAGCTCGTCGGGGCCGATCGAAAGCAGCTCGTGCGAGTCGATCGTGCTGGCGAGCGTGACGGCGCGCTGCCAGGTCTCGCCGTGGTCGTCGCCGTCGGCGCGTCCACCCTCGCGCGGCAGCCGCTGCAGCAGCAGCCCGGCCGCGCCCGCGCCGTCGGCGGCGAGCCAAAGGCGCGTGTCGAGCTGCTCGGAGCGGCGCATGTAGCTCTCGAGCGCTTGCGCGATCGACGCGCCCTCCAGCGGCACGACGCCCTGGTAGGGTTGTTGTCCGGGCTTTGGATCGCGCGGATCGAGCGTGATCGCGCAGCGCCCTTGCCCGTTGGCGTTGACGAGGTCGCGCAAACCGGCGTCATCGGGGACGTGCGCGCCGGCGCGCAGCTTGGCGGTCGCGCGCAGCGCCAGGTCGGGCTGGCATTCGACGACGAGCAGCTTGACCGGCCCGTCGCCGTGGATCTGAATGATCAGCGCGCCGTTGAACTTGATCGTCGTCGATAGCAGCGCCGCGGCGGCGGTCATTTCGCCGAGCAGCCGCGCGACCGGCGCCGGGTAGTCGTGCAGCGCGGTCATCCGCTGCCATGCCTCGCGCAATTGCACCGCTTCGGCGCGGACGGGCGCGCCGTGGAACAGGAACTTCAGCAGCGCGTCGTTCATCGGTGGTCTTCGCGAGCGGCCGACGCCTGCACGCGCGCGAGCGCCGCGGCGTAGTCGCAATAGGTTCCGATCGTGTCCGCGATCATCGCGCGCTTGCGGTCGTCCAGCGGTCCGAGCGCGCGCGCGGGCTGGCCGCCCCACAGTTTGCCGCTGGTCAGCACCTGCCCAGGCAGGGTCGTCGCGCCGGCCGCGACAAACACGTCGCTTTCGACTCGCGTGCCCGCGGCGATCACGCTGCCGATGCCGATCAGGCAGCGATCACCGATCGTGCAGTCGGCCATCCGCACGTTGTGCCCGATGGTCGTGTCGCGTCCGATCTCGATCCGTCCGCCGGGGCGGCAGTGAAGCTGCGAGTTGTCCTGCACGTTGCTTCGTTCGCCGATCGCGATTTCGCCGCCGCCCGCGTCGAGCCGGCAGCCGTACCAGATGCTGCTCTTCGCGGCGGCGCGGATCGGGCCGCGCAGCGACGCCGTGTTGCCGACGAAGGCGCCGGCGTCGATCGAGGCGCGGCCGTCGCTGGCGGGCCAGTCGGCGGCCGCGGTTTCGATGCGGGCGCGCAGTTGCGCCCGCCGCGCGGCCAGTTCACCGGGCGCCAGTTCCCGCAGCGGCTTGGCCGGCTTGCCGGCGTAGAGCCAGCCGCCGGCGAGCCTGCTGCGGGGGAAAACGACCGCGCCGGCGTCGAGCACGCTGCCCGGCTCCAGCACCGAGCCGTCGAGGATCACCGCGTCGTCCTCGATCACGTTGTCGTCGCCGACGGTGCAGGCGTGCACGACCGCGTTGACGCCGACGCTGACGCGATCGCCGATCAGCGTCGGATAGACCTCGTGCGCGATGTGCACCGAGGCGCCGCGGCCCATCGCCAGGTCGTCGCCGGCGCGCACGTCGTGGCCGTCGGCGCGGATCAGCGCGCCGGCGGCGAGCCAGGCGTCGCGGCCGAGCACGATGCGGCCGATCAGCGCGTGGCCGGCGGCGGCATGGCGCGGCGAACCGGCGAGCCGCGGCGCAGTACCGCGGTAGGGCAGGAGATTCAGGGTCACGGTCAGGGATCGCTGGTGGCAGAGCGCGGCAGCGCGGGCGATGCCCGCACCGCAAAGAAATGGGGACGGACGAATCGCTCCCAAGCGTAGCGCAGCCGTGCCTGCGCCTCGGCCGAGGTCAACCCGCGCCCTCGCGCCAGCGCCGCTCGGCCTCGTTCCAAGCGGCGAGCGGCTGCAGGTCAGGCACCCAGGCGAGGCCGCTCCTGCCGTCGGAGGACATCGCATCGCCGGTGACCAACACGTCGAGCAGCGCCGGCCGGCCGCGGCGGTTGGCCGCCAGAGCGCGCGCCAGCGCCGCGTCGAGATCGGCGGCCCGCTCGACGCGCTCGCCGTACAGGCCGAAGGCTCGTGCCATCGCCGCGTGATCGGCGTGCTGCAAGCGCGTGCCGACCACCTTGCCGTACGTGGCGGTCTGGTCGTGCACTTCGATCTGCCAGGCGCCGTTGTTGGCGACCACGATCAGCAGCGGCACGCGATGGCGGGCGGCCGTGTCGATCTCCATCGCGTTGAAGCCGAAGGCGCCGTCGCCCGTCAGGACGGCGACGGTCCGACTCGGCAGCGCCAGGGCCGCGGCGATGCCGAACGGCGTGCCGACGCCGATGCAGCCGAGCGATCCGGGATCGAGATAGGTGCTGCACTGCATGCCGACGCGGGCAAAGGACAGGAAGTCGCCGCCGTCGGCGATCACCACCGCGTCGCGGCCGATCGCCTGCTGCACGGCGCCCAGCAGGCGGTTGGGGTGCATGCGGCCGTCGGTTCCGTCGGGCGCGTTGCGCATCGATTCGGCGAGTTGGCCGGCGCGCTCCAGGTGCCTTGCGCGCAGGTCGGCCGCCCATTGGACGTCGAGTGCCGGCGCGCGCCCTTCGGCGTGACGGCGGATCGCTGCCAACGCCAGCGCCGGGCTCGCCAGTAGCTCGACGTCGCCGCGGCGGTTGTCGCGCAGTTCGCCCACGGCGTCGGCGATGCGGACGAAGCGGGCATCGCCGAACACCGCCGGCGAGCCGTAGCCCAGCTGGAAGTCGAGCCGGCGGCCGACGGTCAGCACGAGATCGGCCTGGCCGAGCACCGTGCCGCGCATCGCCGCCACCGTCGACGGATGCGAGTCCGGCACCAGGCCCTTGCTTTCGCCGGTGTCGAGGTGGGGCGCGCCGAGCGCGTCGAGCAGCGCGATCAGCTCGTTGCGCGCGCCGCGGGCACCGCGGCCGCTGATCACCAGCGGCCGCCGCGCCGACCACAGCAGTTCGGCAGCCCGAGCGGCCTCGGCTTCGTCGACGGCGAGACGCGGTCGCGGCCTGGCGGCGAAGTGTTCGCGCAGTTGCAGCGCCGGCGGAACGCCGGCGCGCAGCGTATCCGTGGGAAAGTCGAGGTAGGCCGGCCCGGGTTCACCGCCGTGGCCGCAGGCGGCGGCCATCGCCTGATCGAGTTCTGCCGGCACCAGCGACGGCTCGCGCACCGTCCGCGCGTAGCGGGTGATGGAGCGCACGAGGTCGGTGTGCACGGTGTCCTGCAGCGCGCCGCGATTTTCCTGCGGCCGCGGCGGCGTGCCCGAGAGCACGAGCACCGGCGCCCGCGCGACGTGGGCATTGGCGATCGCCGTCATCGCGTTGGTGACGCCGGGGCCGGCGGTGACCAGCGCGACGCCGATGCTCCCGGTCAGCTCGCCGAAGGCATGGGCCATGTACACGGCGGCGCGCTCGTCGCGCACATCGACGATGGCGATGCCCTCCGCATCGAGCCGCATCCAGATCGGCATGATGTGGCCGCCGCAGAGGCCGAACACGCGGTCTACGCCGCGCGCCTTGAGCATGCGGGCGATGACGCCGGCGGCGCTGTCGGCGGTCAGGGGAGGGGGCGAGTTCATGGCGGTGGCGCTGGAACCTGGGTCCCGGCCTGCGCCCGGACGACACGGACTGTGGGCGTGTCGCAGGCAAGGCAGCGATGCCGTCTGTCGTTCCCGCGCAAGCGGGAAGCCAGCAGTCGCTGTCCGTTTCGATCAGAACACCGGATTCTCCCGATACGTTCCCCAGATGCCCTTGAGCTTCTCGACGATGTCGCCCATCGTCGCGCCGTTTCTCACCAGCTCGATCGTGATCGGCATGATGTTCTGCTTCTCGTCCTTCGCCACCTCGACCAGCTTGTCGAGCAGCCGCTCGATCAGCGCGTTGTCGCGCTCGGCGCGCACGCGCCGGGTACGGGCGATCTGGCGGTCGGCCGTGGTCTGGTCGTACGGGTGAATGTCGATGTCGACGTGCTGCTCCTGTTCGACGTAGCGGTTGACGCCGATCACCGGCTTGTCGCCCGACTGCTTGCGCAGCGCCGTTTCGTAGGCGAAATCGGCGATGTGCTTCTGGAACCAGCCCTGCTCGATCAGCCTGATCGTGCCGCCGCGCTCGTCGATCTCCCGCAGGACGTCGAAGATGCGGCGCTCGTACTCGGTCGTCAGCGACTCGACGAAGTAGCTGCCGCCGAGCGGATCGACGACGTTCGTCACGTTCGACTCCTCGGCGATGATCTGCTGCGTGCGCAGCGCCATTTTCATCGCGTCCTCGGTCGGGATCGCGAAGGCTTCGTCGTAGCCGTTCGTGTGCAGCGACTGCGCGCCGCCGAGCACGGCCGACAGCGCCTGCAGCGTCGTGCGCACGATGTTGATCTGGTACTGCGGCTTGGTCAGCGTCGCTGCGGCCGTCTGGCAGTGGAAGCGCAGCCGCATGCTGTCCGGATTCTTCGCGCCGAAGCGCTCTTTCATGATCTTCGCGTAGCAGCGGCGCAGCGCGCGGAACTTGGCGATTTCCTCGAAGAAGTCGCCCTGCGACACGAAGAAGAACGCCAGCCGGGGCGCGAACTCGTCGACCTGCATGCCGGTCTTCAGGACCTCTTCGACGTAGACGATCAGGTTCGCGAGCGTGAACGCCGCTTCGTGCAGCGGCGACGCGCCCGCCTCCGAGATGTGGTAGCCGGACAGGTTGATCGGGTTGTAGCGCTTCAGGTTGCGCGCCGAGTACGTGATGATGTCGCGAACGATCCGCACCGACGGCGCGATCGGGTAGATGTACTCCTTCTGCGCCATGTACTCCTTCAGGATGTCGGCCTGTACGGTGCCGGACAGCTTGTTGAGGTCGTAGCCGCGCTTCTGGGCGAGCGCGACGTACATCGCGAGCAGGATCCAAGCGGTCGGGTTGATCGTCATCGACACCGAGATCTTCTCCAGGTCGATGCCGTCGAACAGCGCCTCCATGTCCGCCAGCGTGTCGATCGCCACGCCTTCGCGGCCGACCTCGCCGTCGCTCATCGGATGGTCGGAGTCGTAGCCCATCAGCGTGGGCATGTCGAAGTCGGTCGAAATGCCGGTCTGACCCTGCGCGATCAGGTACTTGAAGCGCTTGTTGGTGTCCTCGCCGGTGCCGAAGCCGGCGATCTGCCGCATCGTCCAGGTGCGGCCGCGATACATCGTCGGGTACGGCCCGCGCGTGAACGGATAGCGGCCGGGCAGGCCGATGTCCTCGAGCGGCGTGTCGGCGAGGTCCGCCGCCGTGTAGACGCGTTTGACCGGGATGTCGCCGTTCGTGAAGAACTGTTCGCGGCGCTCGGGCTGGCGGGCGAGGAAAGCGGCGACTTCGCGCCCTTCCCAGTCGCGGACCTCGCGCTGCAGCTTCTCGAGCGTGGCCGGGTCAAGCGGGTTCATGCGGGTACTCCTTGCGGATCGAGGTCGCCACGAGTTCGCGGGCGAGTGAATACGGGTCGCCTTCGCGGCGGGCCAGCCGTTGCGCGAACGCGGCTTCCGCCGGGGCCGCAGCGCGCTCGAACGACTCGAGCAGAAGCGTCTGCGCGGTCTTGTGCAGGCGGAACTCGGCGATCCGCCGGCGGCGCGCGCGCCCGAGTTCGCTGTCGCGCGAGGCGGCGCGGTGCGCGTCGATCGCGGCGAGCAGCTCGTCGAAGCCCTCGCCGCTGACGCTGCTCGTGCCGACGACGGGGACGTGCCACTCGGCGCGCGCCGCCGCTGCGGCGCCCAGCGCGAGCATGTTCTTCAGGTCCGTCAGGGTGCGCTGGGCGTCGCTGCGGTCGCACTTGGACACGACGTGAATGTCGGCGATCTCGAGCACGCCGGCCTTGATGGCCTGGATCTCGTCGCCGAGCCCCGGCGCGGAGACGACGACGGTGGTGTCCGAGGCGCGCGCGATCTCGACCTCGTCCTGGCCGACGCCGACCGTCTCGATGATGATGGTGCGGTAGCCGGCGACGTCGAGGATGTCGCAGGCGTCCAGCGCGGCGCGTGCCATGCCGCCGGTGGCGCCGCGCGTGGCCATGCTGCGGATGTAAATGCCGGGATCGGACGCCACGTCGCTCATGCGGATGCGGTCGCCCAGGATCGCACCGCCCGAGTACGGGCTCGACGGATCGACGGCGACGATGCCGACGCGCTCGCCGCGTTCGCGCAGCAGCCGCGCGAGGCGCGCGACGAGCGTCGACTTTCCGCTGCCGGGAACGCCGGTGATGCCGATGACGTGCGCGGCACCGGCACGGTGGTAGATCGCCGCCAGTGCCGCACGCGCCTCGGTCACGCCGGCTTCGGCGCGCGAGATCATCCGGCCGATTGCGCGCGGATCGCCGGCGGCGATCTGCTCGAGCAGCGCGGTCGAAGCGACGTACGCGCTCATCCGCGCGTGGCTCCGCCGAGTTGCGCGTGCATCGCGCGGAAGACCTCGCGGTCGTCGACCACGCGGCGCGCCTTGAAGTCGGTGCGCGGCAGCGTGCCCGGCGCGACGATCTCGACGCGTGCGCGCACGCCGAGGACCGTCTGCAGCTTGTGCGCGACCTCGCTGCGGAACCGTTCGAGCGCCGCCGCGCCGCTGCGATGCAGAACGTCGGACGGCTCCACGCGCAGCAGCAGCTCGTCCATCGCCGTCTCGCGCGTGATCACGATCCGGTGCTCGCCGCCGTAGTCGGGAAGCTGGTTCAGTGCCGCGTCGATCTCGCTCGGGTAGATGTTCTCGCCGCGTATCGTGAACATGTCGTCGATGCGGCCGAAGATGCCCTGCGGCAGCCGCGGGTAGGTGCGCCCGCACGGATTCGGATCGTCGACCCACTGCGTGAGGTCGCCCGACAGCAACCGGATCATCGGCTGGCTCGTGCGCTCCAGGTGCGTGTACACGGGCGTGCCGCGCTGGCCGTAGGGCACGCGCCGCATCGTCTCCGGATCGCAAACCTCCGTGTAGACGACGTCCTGCCAGCACAGCATGCCCGGGGTTTCGGCGCTGCCCGCGACGTTCATCCACGGCGACATCTCCGCCATCGAACCGCAGTCGATCACCTGCGCGCCGTACAGCGCCTCGATGCGGTCCTTGACGCCGGGCACGGACGCGCCGGGCTCGCCGGAGAAGAACATGATCTTGAGGCCGAAGTCGTGCGGATCGAGCTTTTCTGCACGCGCGACCTCGGCAAGGTGGATCGCGTAGCTCGGCGTGCCGTAGAACGCCTTCGGCTTCATCAGGTGCAGCCACTGCGCCAGCCGCGCGCTCATGCCCGGCGCGCCGGCACCGAAAGGAAATGCCTTCGCCCCCAGCCGCTCCGCGCCGGCGAGCGCGCCCCAGCTGCCCATGTACAGGCTGAATACCGCGGCGATGCAGATCAGGTCGCCGGGCCGCATCCCCATCGCCCACATGATCCGCGCGTGCGCATTGGCGATCGCGCGCCAGTCGCCGCGGCCGATCGCAAACGCCGTCGGCCGCCCGGTCGTGCCGCTGGTGCCGTGCACATGGAAGACCTCGGACTCGGGAACGCACAGGTAGTCGCCGAAAGGGGGGTGCGCGGCCTGTGCTTCGCGCAAGTCGCGCTTGCGGATCACCGGGACCTTGTCCTCGAAGTCCTCCAGCGTTCGAAGCTGGTCGGGGTGAAAGCCCGCCTCGTCCCATTTGCGACGGTAAAACGGCGCGTGTTCGTAGGCGTAGCGGCACACGAGCTTCAGCCGTTCGAGGATCGCGCGCTCGCGCTCGGCGGCCGGCATCGTTTCGCGCCGGGGGAACCAGTAGCGGCTGTCCGCCGGCGGCAGGTAGCGTTCGTCGTAGGCGGGCGGGTAGGACCAGGCTTCCATCGTCGCCTCAGCGCGGGCCGCGTTCGGCGACGAGCCGGCGCAGCGTTTCGACGATCGCCTGCGGCGGCGTGTCTTGCAACATCACCTCGCGCACTCCCATCTGCCTGAGCGCGGCGACATCCTCGTCGGGCATCACGCCGCCGGCCACGACGATGATGTCGTCGGCCTTGCGTTCGGCGAGGAGTCTGAAGATCTTGGGAAACACCGTGAGCTGCACGCCCGACAGCAGGCTTACACCGAGGACATCGACGTCCTCCTGGATCGCGGTGGTGACGACCTCGTCGGGCGTGCGGTGCAGGCCCGAGTAGATGACGTCCATGCCGGCGTCGCGCAGCGCCCGTGCGACGACCTTGACGCCGCGGTCGTGGCCGTCGAGCCCCACCTTGGCGAGCAGTACGCGGATCGGTGTCTCCATGGTTGTTCGCATTCCGTATTCCGTATACGATGCGTGGAGTCTGAACGCCGGGGGCCGGCCTGTCAATCGGTTCGGCCGGTGGGCGTCGACCGGAGGACCGATGCAATCGCTAGCGCCGCAGAAGACGCTTGTCGAGCAGGCCTATCGCACGATCCTCGATGCGATCTGCGACGGCACGCTCAAGGCAGGCGAACGCCTGACACAGGACGAGATCGCCGCCCGGCTGAACGTTTCGCGCCAGCCGGTGATGGGCGCGCTCGCGCTGCTGAAGAACCAGGGCTTCCTGCAGGACGCGGGACGGCGCGGGCTGGCGGTCGCGCCGATCGATGCGGCACGCTTCGAGGCGATCTATCAACTTCGCTCGGCCGTCGAACCGCTGGCGGTCCGGCTGGCGACCGCACGAATGAATGCAGCCGATGCCGCGCGCGGGCGCGATCTGGTCGCGCAGGGCAAGCGGCTCGCCGCAGCGGGCGATGCCAGGGCGATCCTGCAGGCCGACGTCGACTTCCACGCCTGGATCTACGCGCTGTCGGGCAATCCGCTGATCGCCGAGACGATGCAGTTGAACTGGCAGCACCTGCGGCGCGCGATGAGCGAAGTGTTGCGGCAGCCGGCGATGTCCAAGCCGGTGTGGGAAGAGCACGGGCGAATCGTCGAGGCGATGGCTGCCGGCGACGCGGATCGCGCCGCGCAATTGATGTACGACCACATCGTCGTGGCGTATCGGCGTGTCCGGCCGAATCTGTCGAGCGCGGATGCCGCGGCGCGCGCCGCGGCGTAGGCGCGCGCCTAGAATCCGCGCAATCTCCTCACGCAACGACCCAGTTGAACCGCGAACTGCGCGGCGGCGCGCTCGAAGCGCTGCTCGTCGTCGATCCGGCCGCAAAGCTCGCGGCCGTCGAGTCGCTCGCCCGCGTCGCGCCGCAGCCCGATGCGTCGCTCGACTTGACCGAGCCGCCCGGCGTTCCGGGTCGTCCGGACCGGCCCGAACTGGTCGCCCCGGGAGCGGTCGCGCCGCGCGGCATCGGGACAACCGCGGGCCGTGCCGCGCTTCTGCACGCGCTGGCGCACATCGAATTCAACGCGATCAATCTGGCGCTCGATGCGATCTGGCGCTTCGCCGCGATGCCGCGCGCGTACTACCTCGACTGGCTGCGCGTCGCGGCCGAAGAGGCGCTGCACTTCCGGTTGCTCACGGAACGGCTCGCCACCCTGGGCTGGGCGTACGGCGACTTCCGCGCGCATGATGGGCTGTGGGAAATGGCTCGCAAGACGGCGGGCGATGTCCTCGCGCGGATGGCGCTGGTGCCCCGTACCCTGGAGGCGCGCGGGCTCGACGCGTCGCCGCAGGTGCGCGCGAAGTTCGCCGCGGCGGGCGACGCACGCTCGGCCGCGATCATCGACATCATCCTGCGCGACGAGATCGGCCACGTCGCGATCGGCAATCGCTGGTTCGCCTGGCTTTGCGCGGAGCGCGGCCTGACGGTCGGAGCGACCTACCAGCGGCTATGCCGGGAATACGCGGCGCCCAGTCTGCGCGGTCCGCTGAACCTGGCGGCGCGCAGGGCGGCCGGATTCGGCGAAGAAGAACTCGCCGCCATGGCCGGAATCCGGCCGAAGTCCTAACGCGCCTTTGGTATCCGCCTTCATTCGCCAGCGTGCATCATCCGGAGCGTGCGCTGGGAGGTCGGTATGCCGGGCTTGACGGGTGCGGTGCGCGATCGGCTGCGGACGATGCTGAACATCCGCAAGCGGCGGTCGCTGCCTCGCAGGGGCCCGAAACCCGGCGTCGGCGCCAAGATCTTCAAGGACGACGTGCGCCTGACCGTTCAGGCCGGCATGAGCCACGAGCTGTGGCGCTGGCTGCAGGAACAGGGCTGGCGCGAGATCATGTTCCGGCCCGATCGTCGCCACTACCGCGACGTGCCGGCCGAGTGGGTCACGCGCCTGATCGACTGCGCCGCCGAAGAGCGCGCCGGCGTTCTCGATGCTGCGGTCGCGCACGCGGTCAACCGCGCCGGGCAGCGATCGGGCGCTGCCGACGCGTCGCTTCCGTCCACTTCGCAGCCGGACTAGGCGAGCCGCTCGCGGCGGCATCGCGCAGACTGCGCGTCATCCGTTCGTTGTCATCGAAGAGTGATCCCGGTTTGCGGGATCGTTTCCCTGCGATGTGCTGGGTAGATTGCACTCCTGAGTCAACGAGGAGAGCGAATGAACTGGGCCCAGCTTCTGACACGTCCCGTCGCCGGATTTCTTTCGGGGCGCAAGCAGGAGGTCCGTCGGCGCCATGCGCGCAAGCCGCAGATCGGCGCGACGATCTGCTGCGCCAACCTTCGCATGACCGTTCAGGCCGGCCTGAGCCGAGAGCTCTGGGTCTGGCTCGTCGGACAGGGTTGGCGCGAGATCATGCCGAACGAAAATCGATACAGGTTCCGTGCGCTGCCCTCGAACATCGTGACGCAGCTTTTCGACGCGACGCCTGATCGCTGGGAGCCGCTGCTCGCGGCGGCGATCAGACAGGCCGTGCAGGATACGAACCCGCCGACCGCGCCAGCCCGCGTCGCCGAAGCGGTGGCGTTGCGCGACTGACCCCGACGCGGCCCCTGCGTCACAATCCAGCCCGCCCGCGATTCGCGGGCGGGAGCGTTTCATGCCGACCGAGTCGATGCGAGCGCCGCGCGGCCGCGCGTATGCGGACGTGCGCGTGGGCGATGTCTACACGCGCACCGTCACGATCGAGGAGCGCCATCTGTCGCAGGGCGCCGCACTGATCGGCGACTTCAATCCGCTGCATGTCGACGAGGACTTCGCGCGCCGTTCGACCTTCGGCGGGCGCATCCTGCACGGCGTGCTGACGTCCGCGTTGATGGGTGCCGAGCTCGGCACGGTGTTCGCCGGCACCGCCCTCGGCTATCTGGAGCACAACGCGCGCTTCCTCGCTCCGGTGCGGATCGGCGACGTGCTGACGATTCGCTGGACCGTCACCGAGCTCGTTCCCAAGCCCAGGCACGGCGGCGGCATCGTCGTGGCCGAAGGGGTCGCGGTCAATCAGCACCGCGCGACGGTCTGCGTCGCGATCGGCAAGATGCTGGTCGGCGGCGGGCCCGACGCGGCCTGATGCGCGACCGGCGCGCCGGCGGGCGCTGCCCGGATCGCCGCGCGCCTGACACGTCTGCGACGGATCGGCGCTGTGCGCCGCGCTACCGGCTCGGTGCCGCCGATTGCGCTGCGCGCTGCTTCTCCAGCTCGCGCAGCACGCGCCGCTGCACTTTGCCGGTGGTCGTCATCGGAAGCTGATCGATGAACTCGATCTCCTTCGGGTACTCGTACGGTGCGAGCTTGCCGCGCACGTGTGCCTGCAACTCGGCGATCAGGCGATCGTCGCCGCGGCCGCGGTAGGCATCGGCCAGCACGACGAAGGCCTTGACCACCGCGCCGCGCTCCGCGTCCGGTTTCGGCACGACCGCCGCATTGGCCACCGCCGGATGCTGGACCAGGCAGTTCTCGATCTCGCTCGGGCCGATGCGGTAGCCGGCGGCCTTGAACATGTCGTCGGCGCGGCCCTGGTACCAGAGGTAGCCGTCGGCGTCGCGCGTTGCGAGGTCGCCGGTGCGGCACCAGGAGTTCAGCGGATCGCCGGTGAACTTCCTGCGCGTCGCCTCCGGATTGCGCCAGTACTCGAGGAAGAAGACCGGGTCGAGATCGCCGTGGATGTCGCGCCGATGGATCGCGACCTCGCCGATTTCGCCGTCACCGACCTCGTTGCCTGCGTCGTCGATGACGGCGACGCGGTGGCCGGGGTAGGGACGGCCCATCGCGCCGGGCTTGGCCGGCCAGCGCTCGTGCGAGTTGCCGACGATGTAGTTGACCTCGGTCTGCCCGAACATCTCGTTGACCGTGATGCCGAGCTTCTCGCGCGCCCAGTCGAACACGGCCGTGCCGACCGCTTCGCCCGCGCTCATGATCGAGCGCAGGCGCAGCTTGCCGCGCGGATCGGCCCACGCTTCCGAACGCATCATCATCTTCAGCGCGGTCGGAAACAGGAACGCGTTGGTCACGCCGTAGCGCTGCATCAGTTCGAACGCCTTGTCCGGCGCGAATCGGCCCTTGTAGCCGACGATCGGAAAACCGAAGTACAGCGTCGGCAGCAGCGCGTCCATCAATCCGCCCGTCCAGGCCCAGTCCGCGGGCGACCAGAACACGTCGCCCGGGCGCGGGAACCAGTCCTGCGAAGCGACGAAGCCGGGCAGATTGCCGATCAGCGCGCGATGCGGCATCAGCGCGCCCTTGGGCGGGCCGGTCGTCCCGCTCGTGTAGATCAGCAGTGCCGGATCGTCGGCGCGCGTGGCGACGCATTCGAAGCGGTCGGACGCCGCCGCGAGCAGCGTGCTCCATTCGTGCGCGCCGTCGGCGACGACCCCCACCGTGACCAGGTGCGCGAGCTGCGGGCACGAAGCGCGCAGCGCGGCCAGCGTCTCGGCGGCAGCTTCGTCGGCGATGGCCGCGATCGCGCCGCTGTCCTGCAACCGGTACTCGAGCGCGTCGGGGCCGAACAGGATCGACAGCGGCATCGCGACCGCGCCGAGCTGATAGATCGCCAGGTGCGCGATCGCCGTCTCGGGCCGCTGCGGCAGCACGATCGCCACGCGGTCGCCGCGCTTCACACCCAGCGCCGCGAGCGCGTTCGCCAGCCGGTTGGCGTCGGCCTGCAGCGCGGCATAGGTGTAAGCGGCGCGCCGGCCGGCGTCGTCCTCGAAGTGGATCGCCACGCGCGAAGTCTCGGCGGCCCAGCGCCGGCCGCACACCTCCGCGATGTTGAACTCGGCCGGGACGTGCCAGCGGAAGCCTTCGTACAGCTCGCGATACTCGTCGTGCATCATTCGTCACCCGCCCGCGCATTGGTATCGTTACCCGCGAAAGTTTCGCCCACCTCGCGGTCACCTGCAACGCCATGAAGCCATCGCGCTCCCGTTTCGTCCCAGTGCGCCGCCTGCGCTATCACCTGCGCGAATGGGGGCGCGACGGCGCGCCGATCCTGGTCATGCTGCACGGCTGGATGGACGTGTCGGCGTCGTTCCAGTTCGTCGTCGACGCGCTGCGCGGCGACTGGCACGTCGTCGCGCCCGACTGGCGCGGCTACGGGCTTACGGCGTGGACGAGCGAGGACTGCTACTGGTTTCCGGACTATCTGGCCGACCTCGAATACGTGCTCGACGCGATCGCGGCCGAGCGGCCGGTCGCGCTGGTCGGCCACAGCATGGGCGGCAACGTCGCCTTGCTGTACGCGGGCGTTCGGCCGCAGCGGGTGTCGGCCGTCGTCAATCTCGAAGGCTTCGGCCTGCGCGACAGCGCGCCCGACGAGGCGCCGGTGCGCTACGCGCGCTGGATCGATGAGCTCAAGGCGGGCGCCGCGCTGCGCGACTACGGCTCGCTGTCCGAAGTCGCCGACCGCCTGCGCCGGAACAATCCGCGGCTGTCCGAGGAGCGCGCGCTGTTCCTCGCCGCGCACTGGTCGCAACCGACCGCGGGCGGCCGGTATCGGATCGCAGGCGATCCGGCGCATCGCATCGTCAATCCCATCCTGTATCGCTGGGCCGAAGTCGAGGCGTGCTGGCGGCGCATCGTCTGTCCGGTGCTGTGGGTGCAGGCCGAGCAGACCGACGCGGCCAAGTGGGCGGGCGGGCAGCACGAGATCGACCGGCGCGCCGCCGTGCTGGGGAACGTCGCGACCGCGCGCGTCGCCGATGCCGGGCACATGCTGCACCACGACCAGCCACAGCAGGTCGCCGCGTTGATCGAGTCCTTCCTCGCGCGCTCGCCCGCCTGAGCGCGGACCGGCGGAAAGTCCGCGTTTACCGGACGATGGCCGGTGCAACCGGCCGCTACAATCCCGGCGTGAGTCTCGATCTGCATCGCCGCAACGCCGACCTGCACGCGCACTCCACCGTTTCCGACGGCACGATGACGCCCCGCGCGCTGGTCGAGCGCGCACACGCGCGGGGTGTCGAGCTGTTCGCGCTGACCGACCACGACGAAATCGCCGGATTGCACGAAGCGGCGCTCGCCGCTGCCGAAATCGGTCTGGATTTCGTGCCCGGCGTCGAGATCTCGGTGACCTGGAGCGGGCACACCGTGCACATCGTCGGCCTCGGCATCGATCCGGGCAACGCCGCGCTGACCGAAGGGCTCGCGCAGGTCCGCTCGGGCCGCATGCGCCGGGCGCAGGCGATGGCCGAGGCGCTCGCCGCGGCGGGACACGCGGGTGCGCTCGAGGGCGCGCTCGCCTACGCCGGCAACGTCGATCTGATCTCGCGAACGCACTTTGCGCGCTGGCTCGTCGAAACCGGCGCGTGCGAAGACGTGCGCGAGGTGTTCACGAAGTACCTGGTCGCGGGCAAGCCGGGCTATGTGCCGCACCAGTGGGCACGGCTGCGCGACGCCGTGGCGTGGATCGCGGGCGCCGGCGGCGTGGCGGTCGTCGCGCACCCGGGCCGCTACAAGTTCGGCGAAGACGAGATGCGTGCGCTGCTCACCGAGTTTCGCGACGCGGGCGGTTGCGCGATCGAGGTTTCGACCAGCAATCACACGGCGCAGCAGGCGCGTCGGTTCGCGCAGCTGGCGCGTGAGTTCGAACTCGAAGCCTCGCGCGGCAGCGACTTCCACAGCCCGAGCGAATCGCAGATCGAATTGGGCCGCGTTCCACCGCTGCCCGAGACGACGGTGCCCGTGTGGCGGCGGTTCGCCTAGATGGCGCAGGTCTTCACGGTCCATCCACACAGTCCGCAGATCCGCCTGCTGCGGCAGGCCGCGCAACTGATCGATCACGGCGCGCTCGCCGCGATCCCGACCGACTCCTGCTACGCGCTGGTCTGCCATCTCGACGACAAGGCCGCCGTCGACCGGCTGCGCCGCATCCGCCGCATCGACGAGCGGCACCACCTGTCGCTGTTGTGCCGCGATCTGTCGGAGATCTCGGCGTACGCGCAGGTCGACAACCGGCAGTACCGGCTGTTGAAGGTGGCCACGCCGGGACCGTACACGTTCATTCTCGACGCGACGCGCGAAGTGCCGCGGCGGCTGTCGCATCCGTCGCGCAAGACCATCGGCATCCGCATCCCCGACCACCCGGTCGCGGCGGCGCTGCTCGACGTGCTCGGCGAGCCGCTGATCGGCTCGACGCTGATGCTGCCGGGCGACGAGCTGCCGTTGAACGACGTCGAGGACATCCGCGCGCGGCTCGAGCACGACATCGACGTGATCGTCGACGCCGGCGCGTGCGGCGTGGAGCCGACCACGATCATCGACCTCACCGGGCGCGAGGCGGTCGTGCTGCGACAGGGGCGCGGCGCGCTCGAACCGCTGGGACTCGCGCCTGCACAGGGCTGAGGCTCGCGGCGGCTTCGCGCGGCGCCGCTGTTAGACTGCCGTGCATGGAAGGTCTGATTCAGGCGATCACCGTCTATGCGATTCCCGTGCTGTTCGCGATCACGCTGCACGAGGCGGCGCACGGCTATGTCGCCCGCATGTTCGGCGACCAGACGGCTTACATCGCCGGGCGGATCACGCTCAATCCGCTGAAGCACATCGATCTGGTCGGCACGATCATCGTGCCGATCGCGATCCTGCTCGTGTCCAAGCTCGCCGGCGGCGGCGGCTTCCTCTTCGGCTGGGCCAAGCCGGTGCCCGTGAGCTTCGGCAATCTGCGCCATCCCAAGCGCGACATGATCTGGGTCGCCGGCGCCGGCCCCGGCGCGAACCTGTTGATGGCGGTCGCCTGGGCGCTGTTTCTCAAGCTGCAGCTCGGCTTCGGGCTGAACGAGACCTTCTTCGTCGAGATGGCGAAGGCCGGCATCTTCGTCAACATCGGCCTGATGGCGCTGAACCTGCTGCCGGTGCCGCCGCTCGACGGCGGCCGCATCGCGGTGGGGTTGCTGCCGCATCCGCTCGCGTGGCAGTTCGCGCGGATCGAGCCCTACGGTCTGTTCATCATCCTGATCCTGCTGGCGACCAACACGCTCGGCTTCTTCCTCGTGCCGTTCTACCGGCTCGGGCTGGCGGTCGTCGAACTGTTCATCTGAAATGCTCTTCCCAGATCGCGTTCTTTCCGGCATGCGGCCGACCGGCGCGCTGCACATCGGCCACTATCACGGCGCACTGAAGAACTGGGTCAGGCTGCAGGAAGAACATCCCTGCTTCTTCTTCGTCGCCGACTGGCACGCGCTGACGACGCACTACGAGACGCCCGAAGTGCTCGAGGCGAGCGTCTGGGACATGCTGGTCGACTGGTTCGCCGCCGGCATCGATCCGCGCAAGTCGACCGTCTTCGTGCAGTCGCGCGTGCCCGAGCACGCCGAGTTGTTCCTGCTGCTGGCGATGGCCACCCCGCTCGGCTGGCTCGAGCGCGTGCCGACCTACAAGGACCAGATCGAAAAGCTCAAGGATCGCGACCTCGCCACGTACGGCTTCCTCGGCTACCCCCTGATGCAGGCCGCCGACATCCTGATCTACCGCGCGAGCATGGTGCCCGTCGGCGAGGACCAGGTTCCGCACATCGAGATGACGCGCGAGATCGCGCGCCGCTTCAACCATCTGTTCGGCCGCGAACCCGGTTTCGAGGCAAAGGCGCAGGCCGCCGTCAAGAAGCTCGGCAGCGAGGCGGCCGGGCGGTTCATGGAGGCGAGAACGAAGTGGCAGCGCGACGGCGACGCCGCCGCGCGCGATGCGGGCCGTGCGCTCGTCGCCGCCGCCGCCGTGCCGCAGGAGGACCGCGAGCGCCTGATCGGATATCTCGAAGGCGGCACGCGCAGCGTGCTCGTCGAGCCCGCGGCCAAGCTCACCGAGACGCCGAAACTGCCGGGGCTCGACGGGCAGAAGATGTCCAAGAGCTACGGCAACGCCGTGCTGATGCGCGAAGAGCCGAAGGTGCTGACCGCGAAGATCCGCCGCATGATGACCGATCCCGCGCGCGTGCGCCGCTCCGACCCGGGCGAGCCCGAGCGCTGTCCGGTCTGGCAGCTTCACAAGGTCTACTCGGACGAGGCCACGCGCGACTGGGCGGCGCAGGGCTGTCGCAGTGCGGGCATCGGCTGCCTCGACTGCAAGCAGCCTGTCATCGACGCGATGCTGCGCGAACAGCAGGGCTGGCGCGAGCGCGCGCAGCCGTATCTGGACGACCCGAAGATGCTGCGTGCGATCGTCGCCGACGGCTGCGACCGTGCGCGCAAGGCCGCGCAGGAGACGATGCGCGACGTGCGCGACGTGATGGGGCTCAACTACGCGTAGTCGGCCGGCGGTCGACGGCACATGCACGGTCCCGACGCGCCTTCGCCCTGGGTGCAGCGCTTCGCGCCGCTCGTCGCGCGCGGCGCCTCCGTGCTCGACCTGGCGTGCGGCGGCGGCAGGCACGCGAGGCTGTTCGCGCAACGCGGCTGCGTCGTCGATGCGGTCGACCGCGACCCGGCGTGCGGCGAAGCGCTCGCCGGCGAGCCGAACGTTCGCTTTCTCGCCGCCGACCTCGAAGGCGGGCCATGGCCGTACGCCGAGCGGCGGTTCGACGCGATCGTCGTCGCCAACTACCTGCACCGCCCGCTGTTTCCGCGGCTTGCCGCTTCGCTCGCCGACGGCGGCGTGCTCATCTACGAGACCTTCGCGGTCGGCAACGAGCGATACGGCCGCCCCTCGAACCCGGACTTTCTGCTGCGGCCGCGCGAACTGCTCGACGTTTTCGGTGCGCAGCTTCACGTGCTCGCGTTCGAGGACGGCGTGGTCGGCGCGCCGCGGCCGGCGCGCATCCAGCGGCTGTGCGCAGTACGCGCGTCGCCCGCCGCGCATGAACGCCTGCGGCTCGATGCGTCCCGGTGAGCGCATCGCCCGGATGTAGAATCGCCGCCTTCGTTCGGCTCGGCCGACGCACTCACCCGTTCATCGCGCGCACATGATCACCGGCAGCCTGGTCGCCATCGTCAGTCCGATGCACGAAGACGGTTCGCTCGACTTCGACGCGTACCGCAAGTTGATCGAGTGGCACATCGCGGAGGGAACGAACGGCATCGTCGCGGTCGGTACGACCGGCGAGTCGCCGACCGTCGATCACGACGAGCACTGTGAGCTGATCCGCGTCGCGGTCGAAACGGCGCGCAAGCGCGTTCCGGTCATCGCCGGCACCGGCGGCAACTCGACTGCCGAGGCGATCGACCTCACCCATTACGCGAAGAAGGTGGGCGCGGACGCCACGCTGCAGGTCGTTCCGTACTACAACAAGCCGACGCAGGAAGGCCTGTACCAGCACTTCCGCAAGGTCGCCGAAGCCTGCGGTCTTCCGGTGATCCTGTACAACGTCCCGGGCCGCACGGTCGCCGATCTGGCCAACGACACGACGCTGCGGCTGGCGCAGGTGCCGGGCATCGTCGGCATCAAGGATGCGACCGGCGATCCGGCGCGTGCGGCGGATCTGCTCAGGCGTGCGCCCAAGGACTTCGCCGTCTACAGCGGCAATGACGACTCGGCGCTCGCGCTGATGCTGCTGGGGGGCCACGGCGTGATCTCGGTGACCGCCAACGTCGCACCGAAGCCGATGAGCGAACTCGCGAAAGCCGCGCTCGCGGGGGATCTGGCGCGCGCCAGAGACATCAACAACCGGCTCCTGCCGCTGCACATGAAGCTGTTCGTCGAAGCGAACCCGATCCCGGTCAAATGGGCGCTCGCGCGGATGGGGCGCATCGGCAAGGGCATCCGGCTGCCGCTGGTGCCGCTCGCCAAGGCGAACGAACCCGTCGTCGAAGCCGCGCTCAAAGAAGCCGGTCTGCTGTAACCGGCGCCGAGGAGAAACCTGGTGATGCAAGGCATGCTTCGCGTGCGTTCTTGGGTTCTGTCCGCCGCGGCCGTCGGTGCGCTGTTCGCCGCCGGCTGCAGCTCGATCGGACTGACCACCGACCGCGTCGACTACAAGTCGGTGCAGCCGGTCAAGCCGCTCGACGTTCCGCCCGATCTGTCGCAACTGCCGCGCAGCGACCGCTACGCAGTGCCCGATCGGCCGGGCGTGGCGAGCGCCGTGTCGACCGCCGCCGCGCCCGCCGCTGCAGCGGTCGCGGTCGGCGGCGCCACCGTCGCGCCGGCGCTTCCGAACGCTCGCATCGAACGCGCGGGCAGCCAGCGCTGGCTTGCCGTCGACGTTGCTCCCGAGACCGCGTACGCGGTGGTCAAGGAATTCTGGCCGAGCGTCGGGCTGGCGATCGAGCGCGAGGATCCGGCGGCCGGCATCATCGAGACCGTGTGGGCGGAGAACCGCGCGAAGCTGCCGCAGGACATCATCCGCCGCACCATCGGGCGCGTGTTCGACAGCCTGTACTCGACCGGCGAGCAGGACAAGTACCGCACGCGCATCGAGCGCACCGCAAAGAACACGTCCGAGATCTACATCAGCCATCGCGGCATGATCGAGGTGTACACGTCGCAGGCGCAGGACTCGACCCGCTGGCAGCCGCGCCCGCCGGACCCGGAGATGGAAGCGGAGATGCTGCAGCGGCTGGCGCTGCGCTTCGCGCCGCGCCCAGTGCAAACGGCGGCGGCGCCCGCGGCCGCGACGGCGGTGAGCACGGGATCCGCCGCGCCGCAGGTCGCGCGGCTGGTCAAGGGACCGGACGGGCGCAACGAGCGTGTGGACGTCGACGAACCGTTCGACCGCGCGTGGCGGCGCATCGGACTCGCGCTGGATCGCGGCGGCTTCACCGTCGAGGATCGCGACCGCGCCAAAGGCACGTATTTCGTCCGCTACCTCGATCCCGACTACGAATCGAAGCAGCGCGAGAAGCAGGGCTTGTTCTCGAAGCTGCTCGGCCGCGAGCCGAAGATCGAAGCGCAGCAGTTCCGCGTCCAGGTCGCCGCCGCCGGCGATGCGACCCGGGTCACGGTGCTCGACAAGGACGGAAAGCCGGCCACCGGCGCGACGGCCGACAAGATCCTCGCGCAGATCGACGAGCAGCTTCGGTAGCCCGGATATCTCACGAGGTCGCCCCCGTATGCGCCCGTTGCCGAGCTTCGACGAAGGCCTGCAGCACGCTGGCCGGAATCCACTTTGGATGGCCGGGGCTACGCGGGCTTGCGCGGCGCCGGGCCGGCCATCTTGCGCTCAAGTGCTCGCGAATGCCTCCGGGCATTCGACTGCGCCCCTCTCGCGCAACCTGGCTCGCCCCGGCATCCGCGCAACTCCCGCGTCCCCCGTGAAATATCCGGGCTAGCGCGGCCGATGCTGCGCTTCTGCTGCCTCGGCTCCGGCAGCGAAGGCAATGCGCTCGTCGTCGAGTCGCGTGACGGCCTGTTCGCCACGCGCGTGCTCGTCGACAACGGCTTCAAGCCGAAGCAGCTCGCGGCGCGGCTCGCGCGCGCGGGGCTCGCGCTCGACGACCTCGACGCGGTTTTCGTCACGCACGAGCATTCCGATCACGCCGACGGCGTGGCGGCGCTGCTCGAACGTCGCAGCATCCCGCTGTTCGCCACGCGAGGCACCGCCATCGCGGCGCGGCTCGACAGCGCCGGCGCGGATCTGCGCCTGCTTCGCGCCGGTGTCGCGGTCGAGCTCGGTGCCTTGCGCATCGAGCCGTTCGCCGTGCCGCACGATGCGGGCGAGCCGGTGCAGTTCGTCTTCGACGACGGCGCGCGCAGGTTCGGTCTGCTTACCGACATCGGCACGCCGACCGCGGCGGTCGAGCGCGCGCTCGACCGCCTCGACGCGCTGATGCTCGAATGCAATCACGATGCCGGGATGCTGCGGGCGGGCGACTATCCGCCGTTTCTCAAGGCGCGCATCGGCGGCGATCGCGGCCATCTGTCCAACGCGCAGGCAGCGGCGCTGCTGGGTCGCATCGACCGCAGTCGCCTGCGGTGCGTCGTCGCTGCGCATCTGAGCCGCAAGAACAATGCGCCCGCGCTGGCGCAGGCGGCGCTCGCGGCGGTCCTGAACTGCGCGCCGACCGAGGTGCGCGTCGCGCGGCAGGTCGACGGGCTCGACTGGGTGACGGTCTAGACCGCGCGGTGCTCGGAAGTCGACGGCACCGCGGAACCCGGATGCAAAAAGGGCCGGCATCGCGCCGGCCCTTTTTGCGGTGGCAGAAGCAAGCGGATTACTTCTTGGCTTCCTCTTTCTTGGCCTCGGCAGGCGCCGGAGCGGCGGCCGGAGCCGGTGCTTCGCTGGGTTTGGCCGCATCCGTCGGCGCGGGCGCCGGGGCGGGTGCCGGTGCGGGCGCCGGGGCGGGCGCCGGAGCAGGCGCGGGCGCCGGAGCGGGCGCTTGTTTGCCGCAAGCGGTGAGCGCGGCGACGACCATGGAAGCAAGCAGCAGCGATTTCTTCATTGTCATTTCCCTTCTAGGCAGCAAGAGGACCAGTTCACAGTGATCGACGCGCCGCACCGCTCGTACTGCGCAGCAGCGCGGCAATCGCAATCGGCGCGAATTATAGCCACTGCGTTGCAGCAAGCGACGTGGTCGGAGCGGCGTCGAACGTGGAGCTCAGAGTCCGAGCGGTGCGACCGGCAGGTTGTGCGCAGCCGCTTCCCAGCGGCGGTCGAACGACGCCGCCCATGTCTGCGCGCGCGGCTCGTGATTGAGCCACAGATCGCCGATCCCGTGCGCGGTCGGCGTGAGCAGCAACGCGTGCCGCGCATCGGCGAGCAGGCAGGCATCGTCGCCGACCGGGTCGTCTTCCGCCGCGATGCGCATCTGGATCGCGTGCGGGAAAAAGCACTGAAGCCGGCGCAGGCGGGCGGCGCCTGCCTCGAGCCATGCGATGTCGTCGACCAGCAGTTGCACGCGCGCGCCGCGATCCGCGAGCACGAACCGCTCGATCTGCGCGGTCGCGCGCAGCGTCGACAGCTCGAACGGCGCGAGGTCGCGGTGCATGGCGCGCACGATGCGCTGCGCGCCGCCAAGCACGAGCGCGACTGCGCGTGGCACGTCGCGACGCGACGCGACCCAGGCACGCTGCGGGCGCGGATCGTCGATCCTCAGTTCGTCGATCGTCATGGTCGCGACTCTGAACGGCGACGCAGATGCAACCAGCCGGCAACATACCACTCGTGCAGCAGCCGCTGCAGCTTCGAATCGGACTCGCGCAGCGAGGCGCCTGCCAGCGCGCGCCGGTCGGCGAGGCTGCGCAGCGCGGCCGCCATGCGGCGATCGGCGAGCGCGAAGAGCTCGCCGTTGATCGCCGCGTCGGCGCCGTCGTACAGCAGCCGCGTGCGTGGATCGAGCCGCACGCCGCGCGCGCGCGCGGCGGCGGCGAAGCGCGTCATGCCGAGCGGCCGCGTCGGGCGATCGAACACGACGTGCGGCTTCGGCTCCGATAGGTGTGTCAGCAGCGCACGCGCCGCGTCGCGCCCGGTCGGCCGGATGCGGCAAAGCGCGTGCAGGGCGGCGGCGCGCAGCGCCGGCGGCAGGCGGCCCGGCCGGCGAGTCGGCCGCTGCTGCGGATCGCGATAGCGGCCGCCGACGTGGGCGCGCTCGGCAAGCGCGCCGAACCAGGGTTCGACGAGTTCCTGCCACGCGGGCGCGCGAAAGCCGATCGAGCACGTGATGCACTCGCCGAGCGCCACGCCTTCGTGCGCCACACCGGGCGGCAGGTACAGCACATCGCCCGGCTCGAGTACCCATTCGCGCGTCGGGCGAAAGTCGGCGAGGATCTTCAGCGGCAATCCCGGCACGAGGCGCAAGTCGCGCTGCCCGCTGATGCGCCAACGCCGTCGGCCGTGCGCCTGCACGAGGAACACGTCGTACGAGTCGACGTGCGGGCCGACGCCGCCGCCGTCGGTTGCGTAGCTCGCCATCAGATCGTCGAGCCGCGCGTCGGGCAGGAAGCGGAAGCGCGCGAGCAGCGCGTCGGCCGCCTCGTCGTGCAGATTGACGCCCTGCACGAGCAGGGTCCACGCGCGCCGGCGCGGCGACGGCAGGCCGCGTGCAGCGAACGGCCCGTGCTCGAGCCGCCAGCGCCCGCCGAACGCGGTGACCAGCCGGGACTCCACATCGTCGCGCGCGGCGAGCTCGAAGAGGCGCTCGCGCGCCACCGGCGAGCGCAACGCGGGAAGCGCCTGCCGCACCAGCAGCGGCCGCTTCTGCCAGTAGCGCCGCATGAATTCCTCGACCGGCAGTTCGCCCAGCGCGCGCAGTGGTCGAGGTGCGGACATGCGGCCGATTATAGGAAGCCGCCTGCGCGGATAATGCGGTGCTCACGCTGGAGATCACGATGCACATCGCGCGCGGCACGCTGGTGTCGCTGCAGGTGAAGATGTTCGACGCGCAGGGCAACCTGCTCGAAGCGAGCGAAGCGCCGCTCGTCTACCTGCACGGCGCCAACGACATCTTTCCCGCCGTCGAGCAGGCGCTCGAAGGCAAAGCCGCCGGCGACGAGGTGTCGCTGCGGCTCGAACCGGAACAGGCCTTCGGCGCTTTCGACGCGCAGCTCGTGCACGTGGTCGAGCGCGCGCGCATCGGCCGCGACGTGACGGCGGGAATGCAGGTCGAAGGGCTGCCCGGTGTCGCGGGCGACACGCGGATCTACCGCGTGACCGACGTCGCCGAGAACGTCGCCGTGCTCGACGGCAACCATCCGCTGGCCGGCATGGCGCTGCGCTTCGACATCAAGGTGCTCGGCGTCGAGGCCGCGAGCGCGCAAGAGCTCGCGCAGGCCGAAGCGCCGCAGGTGCCCGACTTCCTGCGCCCGCTGGCGCCGCACGACCTGCACGGCGGCGGCGGCGCGAAGCAGTGAGGCGCGATCACTCGCGCGCGAGATCCTTCAGCTCGTACAACAGCGCGAGCGCGTCGCGCGGCGCGAGCGCGTCGAGGTCGATCGCGGCGAGCCGCGCGCGCAGCGGATCGTGTGCAGGATCGGCGACCGCGGCGGGATTCGCTGCCGTCGACTTGAACAAGTCGAGCTGCGGCCGCGCGAGCGCGGCGCGTTCCTCGAGCTGCACGAGCAGGCCGCGCGCGCGCCGCACCACCGCCGGGGCCACGCCCGCGAGCTGCGCGACCGCGAGCCCGTAGCTCTGGCTTGCCGGGCCGTCTCGCACTTCGTGCAGGAACACGACCTTGCCGCGCGACTCGGCCGCGGCGACGTGCACGTTGGCGACTTCGGGCA
This sequence comes from Pseudomonadota bacterium, assembly GCA_040752195.1. Lineage (GTDB taxonomy): Bacteria > Pseudomonadota > Gammaproteobacteria > Burkholderiales > Burkholderiaceae_F > DSNY01. The sequence continues at coordinate 110,975 of JBFMFC010000004.1, forward strand.
GCGCCTCGGCGAGCTGCGTCAGCTCGAAGTAGTGGGTCGCGAACAGCGTGTAGCAGCGATTGCGCTCGACCAGTTCCTGCGCGATCGCCGCCGCGAGCGCCATGCCGTCGAAGGTCGACGTGCCGCGGCCGATCTCGTCCATCAGAACGAGGCTGCGTTCGGTCGCGGCGTTGAGGATCGCCGCCGCCTCGGTCATTTCGACCATGAAGGTCGACGCACCCCGCGCCAGATCGTCGGCCGCGCCGATGCGCGTGAGGATGCGGTCGATCGGTCCGAGCCGCGCGTTCGCCGCCGGCACGAAGCTGCCGCAGTAGGCCAGCAGCGCAATCAGCGCGATCGAGCGCATGTACGTCGATTTGCCACCCATGTTCGGCCCGGTGATCACGAGCAGACGCCGTGCCGGCGCGAGCCGGCAGTCGTTCGGCACGTACGCTTCGATCTCGCGTTCGACCACCGGATGGCGCGCGCCGGCGATCTCGATGCCCGGCTCGGCCGTCAGCTCGGGCCGCACCCAGCGCGCCGCCGCAGCGTGCGCGGCGAGCGCGGTGAGCGCGTCGAGGCTGGCGACCGCGTCTGCCGCGCTCAGCAGGTCGGGCACGTGAACACCGAGCCGGGCCAGAAGCGCGTCGAACAGCTCTTTCTCACGCGCACGTGCGCGCTCCTGCGCCGACAGCGCCTTGTCCTCGAAGGCCTTGAGCTCCGGCGTGATGTAACGCTCGGCGTTCTTCAGCGTCTGCCGGCGGCGGTAGTCGGCGGGCACCTTGTCGACCTGACCGTGCGTGACCTCGATGTAGAAGCCGTGCACGCGGTTGTACTCGACGCGCAGGTTGGCGATTCCCGTGCGTTCGCGTTCGCGCGCCTCGAGGTCGACGAGGAACTGCCCGGCGTTGTCGCGCAGCGCGCGCAGCTCGTCCAGCGCCGGGTCGAATCCGGCCGCGATCACGTCGCCGTCGCGCGGCGAGTGCGCGGGCTCCGCGAGCAGCGTTCGCGCCAGCGTTTCGTGCAGGTCCGTCGGCAGCGCCATCGCGTCGAGCAGCGTGCGCGCCAGCGGGGCGTCGATCGCTGCGAGCGCGCCGCGCAGCGCTTCGAGTCGCGGCAGCGCGTCTCTGAGCGCGGCGAGTTCGCGCGGGCGCGCGCTTTTCAACGCCACGCGCGCGGCGATGCGGTCCAGATCCGGAACGTGCCGCAAGCCGTCGGCGATGCGCGGCGCGAGCCCGGCGTCGAGCAGCGACTCGATGAGCGCGTGTCGTGCGCAGGCCGCCGCGGCGTCGCGCAGCGGGTGATGCAGCCAGTGGCGCAGCCGGCGGCTTCCCATTCCGGTCGTGCACCGGTCGAGCACCTTGAACAGCGTCGGACCGTCATCGCCGCGCAGCGGCTCGGTCAGCTCGAGATTGCGGCGGGTTACCGCGTCGAGCGCGACGAAGTCCGATTCGGATTCGACGCGCAGTGTCGTCACGTGCGCAAGCCGTTCGCTCTGCGTCTGCTGCGCGTAGGCCAGCAGCGCGCCGCACGCTGCGAGCACGGCAGGCCGGTCCTCGACGGCGAACGCCTGCAACGTCGTCACGCCGAGCTGCTCGCGCAGGAGCTGCGCGCCGCGCTGCGCGTCGAAGTGCCAGTCCGGGACGGTCTGCACCGCTGCGGCGGCGGCAAGGCGCTCGCGCGCGCCTTCGGCGACCAGGATCTCCGACGGTGCGATCCGCGCCAGTTCCGAAGGCAGCCGATCGGTCGTCGTTTCGGTCGCGCGCAGGTCCCCGCTGGCGAGCACGAGCCAGGCGATGCCGACGGCGTCGCGGCGGTCGCGTCGCGTTTCGTGCGCAGAGCCGTCGAAAGCGATCGCGGCGAGCGCGGCGTCGGCCTTGTCGGCGAGCAGCCCGCTGTCCGTGAGTGTGCCGGGCGTGACCACCCGCACGACCTTGCGCTCGACCGGACCCTTCGACGTAGCCGGGTCGCCGATCTGCTCGCAGATCGCGACCGACTCGCCGAGCTTGACGAGCCGTGCCAGATACTGCTCGACCGAGACGACCGGCACGCCCGCCATCGCGACGCGCGCGCCGCCCGACGAGCCGCGCGAGGTCAGCGTGATGTTGAGCAGCTTCGCCGCTTTCTCGGCGTCCTCGTAGAACAGCTCGTAGAAGTCGCCCATCCGGTAAAACAGCAGCACGTTCGGGTACTGCGCCTTGATGCGCAGGTACTGCTGCATCACGGGCGTGTGTTCGACCGGCGTCGTCATCGGATCGTGGGAAGACCGCGGGCGCAGCGAGTCCCGCGCTCGGAAGCGTCAGGCTTCGGTGCGCGCGCCCTTGGCGTGCACTTCCTGCACGAGCTTCAGCAACTGTGCAAAGACCTTGGGCGTACCGCAGACGATCTCGCCGCACTCGAGCCAGTTCTGCTCGCCGTCGAAGTCGGAAATCATGCCGCCGGCCTCGACGATCAGCAGGCTGCCGGCGGCGACGTCCCAGGGCGACAGCCCGAACTCCCAGAAACCGTCGAACCGGCCCGCGGCGACGTACGCGAGATCGAGGGCCGCCGCTCCCGGGCGGCGGATGCCTGCGGTCTCCTCGGTGATGCGCTTGAACATCCGGACGTACTCGTCGAGATGATCGAGCTGGCGGAACGGAAAGCCGGTGCCGATCAGGCTGTCGCGCAGCTGTGTGCGGCGGCTGACGCGGATGCGCCGATCGTTCAGAAACGCGCCGCGGCCGCGCGACGCGGTGAACAGTTCGTTGCGCGTCGGGTCGTACACGACGGCCTGCGTGATGTGGCCCGCGTGCTGGAGCGCGATCGACACCGCGTACTGCGGAAAGCCGTGGATGAAATTGGTCGTGCCGTCGAGCGGATCGATGATCCACGTGTATTCGCGGCCCCCCTCGGGATTGCTGGCGCCGGACTCCTCAGCGAGCACCGCGTGGTTCGGATAGGCGGTCGTCAGTACGTCGATGATCGCTTCCTCGGCGGCGCGGTCGACCTCGGTGACGAAGTCGCTGCGCCCCTTGCTCGCCACGCGGATCAGGTCGAGGTCGAGGCTCGCACGATTGATGATCGCGCCGGCCTTGCGGGCGGCCTTGACGGCCGTGTTCAGCATCGGGTGCATGGGGCTTCGGCTCGGGGAAGGAGCGGGCGATACGGCGGGGGACTTCGCATCGCTAGACTGCGCGCATTCTAAGGGCTTTCGTGCGATGTCCCGTTCGGCGCCGGACAGCGAATTCGCGCAGCGCGCGGCGCGCGTGCGCTTCGTGCTCGTCGCGCCGAGCCATCCGGGCAACATCGGCGCAGCGGCGCGCGCGATCAAGACGATGGGGTTCGAACGGCTCGCTGTGGTCGCGCCGCGCGAGCCCGACTTCAAGTCGCACGCCGAAGCGGTCGCCTTCGCCGCCGGCGCGGGCGACGTGCTGCAGCAGGCGACCGTGCACGCGGACCTCGTCGATGCGCTGCGCGGAGTGCGGCTGGCACTGGCGATGACCGGCTACTCGCGCCAGTTCGGCCCGCGACTCGTCGATCTGCGCGACGCGGTCGCGGAGGTTCGGGCGCTGCTCGATGCCGGCGCCGTCGCCGCGACCGAAGTCGCTTTCGTGTTCGGCACCGAGCGCAGCGGATTGACGAACGAGGACGTCGAACGCTGTCACGTCTGTTGCGCGATCCCGGCCGATCCGGCGCATCCGTCGCTGAATCTCGCGCAGGCCGTGCAGGTCGCCGCGTACGAGTGCCGCCTTGCGCTGCATGCGGCGGCGGTTCCGAACGACCGATTCGCCGCCGAGCCGCCCGCGACCGTCGAGGCCACCGAAGGCATGCTCGCGCATCTTGAGCGCGCGCTGATCGCGATCGGCTACCACGATCCCGCCGAGCCGAAACACCTGATGGCGCGGCTGCGCCGGCTGTTTGCGCGCGCGCGGCCGACGCAGAGCGAAATCGACATCCTGCGCGGCGTGTGCGCGGCGATCGAAGCGCCCAAGGACGAGCGCCGCGGGCGAAAGCGCGGCGCGCGCTGAACGCGCGCCGCCCGCGCGCCGCGCGCATGCGACGCATGCGCCGGCGTCGTTGGTCGAGCGCACGGCAATGCGCGACAATCGCCCCGAAACCCGCCCCGAAGCTCGCTCGCACGGAGCCCGCCCGATGACCGAACTGAGCCAAGATCCACCCGGCCGCGCCACTAGAATCGCGGCTCGACCGGAACAGGAACCCGGCATGCTGAGCCGTCTGCGCGAAGACATCGCGTGCATCCGCGAGCGCGACCCCGCGGCGCGATCGACCTGGGAGGTGCTGACCTGCTACCCGGGTCTGCACGCGCTGTGGTTTCACCGGATCGCGCATTGGTGCTGGACGCACGGTCTGCGCTGGCTCGGGCGCTTCATCTCGAACCTGTCGCGCTGGCTGACCGGAATCGAGATCCACCCGGGCGCGGTCATCGGCCGGCGGGTGTTCATCGATCACGGCATGGGTGTGGTGATCGGCGAGACGGCCGAAGTCGGTGACGACTGCACCCTCTACCAGGGCGTCACGCTCGGCGGCACGTCGCTCACGCGCGGCGCCAAGCGTCATCCGACCCTCGGCCGCGGCGTGATCGTCAGCGCCGGTGCCAAGGTGCTGGGCGGCTTCACGGTCGGCGACGGCGCACGCATCGGTTCCAACGCGGTCGTGTTGAAGGAGGTGCCGCCGGGAGCGACCGCGGTCGGCATTCCCGCGCGCATCCTGCAGCGTGGAGCGGACGCGCAACGCGAAGCGGCCGCCAATCGGATGGGTTTCTCCGCCTACGGGCTGAACGCCGATGGCGGCGACCCGCTGGTCAAGGCGCTGCACGGTCTGATCGATCACGCCGCGCAGCAGCAGCGCGAGATCGAACGGCTCGTCGCCGCGCTCGAGCGACACGGCATCCCGCTGCCCGACGTGACTGCGGCCGCGCCGACGGTCGACCCGCAGCAGTTGAACAAGCTGGTCGACGAGTAGCTCAGCCCGCCAGGTCGATCGCGCCAAGCCCGCGGGCCGTGCGAGCGACGTAGCCGCCGCGGGCGGGCGCGGCGTCGAAGTCCCAGTCAGGCAGAACCCAGCGCTCGGCGGTCCGGCCGTCGAGCGTCCAGCGATGCGCCGCCGGGCGGTGCGTGTGGCCGTGGATCATCGTCGTCACGCCGGCCGCACGCAGTGCGGTGTCGATCGCCGCGGGTGTCACGTCCATGATCTCCGTCGGCTTGGTTTTCTTGACGGACGCACTCGCGGCTCGCGCGGCGCCGATGAACGCCCGCCGTTCGTCGAGCGGCTGCGCGAGAAAGCCGCGTTGCCAGTCCGGATCGCGCACCTGCGCGCGGAAGCGCTGATACTCGGTGTCGAGCGTGCAGTAGGCGTCGCCGTGCGCCAGCAGCACGGCGCCGTCGGGCAGCGTCGCGCGGGTCGGATCGGCGAGCAGCGCGGCATGCGCGGCGCGAGCAAAGCCGCGGCCCAGCAGAAGGTCGCGATTGCCGTGCATCACGAACACGGCCACGCCTTGACCGGCCAGCGCGCGCAGCGCCTCCGCCACCGTGCGACCGACGCCGGCATCGAGATCGTCGTCGCCCGCCCAGTACTCGAACAGATCGCCGAGGATCACCAGCTCGCTGTGCGCCACAGCGACCTCGCGCGCGAAGCGCAGAAAGCGCCCGACCGTGGCCGGCTGCGCTTCGGACAGGTGCAGGTCCGAGATGAAGACCGGATCGTTCAGGGCGACGACGCCGGTGTCCGCGGCCAGCGCCGGGATCGGATCGGCCGGCGGTTCCCCAGTCACTGGGCGACGATCTCGGCGCGCTCGATCAGGACTTCCTGTTCGGGCACGTCCTGATGCATGCCGTAGCGGATCGTGCGCACCGCCTTGATCCTGTCGACGACATCGGTGCCTTCGACGACGCGGCCGAACACGCAATAGCCCCAGCCCTGGACCGTCGGCGCGGTGTGGTTCAGGAAGTCGTTGTCGGCGACGTTGATGAAGAACTGCGCGGTCGCCGAGTGCGGGTCGGACGTGCGCGCCATCGCGATCGTGTACTTCTCGTTGCGCAGCCCGTTGGTCGCCTCGTTTTCGATCGGTGCTTCGGTCGGCTTCTGCCGCATCCCGCTCTCGAAGCCGCCGCCCTGGATCATGAAGCCGTTGATCACGCGGTGGAAGATCGTGCCGTCGTAGTGGCCGCTCCGCACGTAGCCGAGGAAGTTCTCGACCGTCTGCGGCGCCTTGGCCGCGTTCAGTTCGATGGTGATGGCGCCGAAGCTGGTGTGCAGGCGGACGACGGGCCCTTCGGGATGGGGGTTCACTGGACGATCCTCGCCGAGCGGATCAGCACGGGTTTGGCGGGCACGTTCTGGTGCCCGCCCACGGAAGTCGTCGCGACGGCGCGGATCTTGTCGACGACGTCCATGCCTGCGACGACCTTTCCGAACACCGCGTAACCGTTGCCGTCCGGGTTCGGGTAGTCGAGTCGCGGGTTGTCGACGACGTTGATGAAGAACTGCGACGTCGCCGAATCGGGCACGCTCGTGCGCGCCATCGCGATCGTCCCGCGTTCGTTCTTCAGGCCGTTCTTGCTTTCGAGCGGGATCGGCGCCCGGGTCGGTTTCTGCTTCATGTCCGGCGTGAAGCCGCCGCCCTGGATCATGAAGCCGTCGATCACGCGGTGGAAGATCGTCCCGTCGTAATGCCCGCCTTTCACATACGCGAGAAAGTTCTCGACGCTCTTCGGCGCCTTCGCGGGATTCAGCTCGAGCGTGATGTCGCCTTCCGACGTCGACAGCACGACGCGGGGCGCAGCGGGCTGCGCGCCGGCGTCGACGGCGGCGACCGCCAGCAACGGGCCGAAGGCGAGGACGAGGATGCGGGTCAACGGGTTCATCGGGGCTCCTTCGTAGGTGGCTTCAGCGCGCAGCGCGCAGTCTGGCGCCGATCTCCCGCGCCAGCGCCAGCTTGCGCGCGAGCGAAGCGTCGTTCGGGGCGAGCTTGGCGCCGCGCTGGTAGGCGTCGACGGCCAGCGCGATGTGCAGGTCGCCGAGGTTCTCGTACGCGGTCACGTAGTTCGGCTGCGCGTCGATCGCCCGCTGCAGCAGCGCACGCGCCTGCTCGTAGCGGCCCTGCGCGGCGAGCAGCACGGCAAGGTTGTTGTACGGCTCGGGCAGTTCGGGAAAGTCCTGGACCAGCGACTCGAATGCCGCGATCGCTTCGGCGGTCCTGCCCTGGTCGGCGAGGATCACGCCGCGCACGAAACGCACCTGCGCGTCGCGCGGCGACTTGGCGAGAAAGGCGTCGGCGCGCGCCAGCGCCGCTTCCAGCCGCTTTTCGCGCGCGAGCCGCGCGATCTCCTCGCGCTCGCTCGGCGGCGCCGCGACGGTCGGCGCCTGCGCCGCGGCCGTGCCGCCGATGGCGGCGAGCCAGGCGACGATCAGAAGGGCGCGCAGCGGCATGCGATGGGGAGGGAAGCGTCGCGCGAACGCGATTGGATATACTGGCCGCGATTCTAACAACGCCCCTGCCGCACTCCGATCGACGATGTCAAGCCGGCGCTGTTGACCTTCCGTCATCGCTTCTTCGCCGCGCCGACCCATCGCGCGCTGCCCGCGCGGCAGCGCCCCCGCCGACGATCCGGGATGCCTCCATGACGATTCAGATCTACAACACCCTCACGCGCAGGCTCGACCCGCTCGAGCCGATCGAACCCGGCCACGTCAAGATGTACGTGTGCGGTATGACGGTGTACGACTACTGCCACCTGGGTCACGGCCGCACTTTCGCGGCGTTCGACATCGTCGTGCGCTGGTTGCGTGCGCGCGGCTACCGCGTGACCTACGTGCGCAACATCACCGACGTCGACGACAAGATCATCCGCCGCGCGGCTGAAAACGGCGAAACGACGACCGCGCTGACCGAGCGCTTCATCCGCGCGATGCACGAGGACTTCGCCGCCTTGGGCTTCGTGCCGCCCGACCTCGAACCGCGCGCCACGCAGTTCGTTCCGCAGATGCTCGGCCTGATCGAGCTGCTCGAAAAGAAGGATCTCGCGTATACGGCCGAGGACGGCGACGTGAACTTCGCGGTGCGTCGTTTCCCCGGCTACGGAAAGCTGTCGGGCAAGTCGCTCGACGAGCTGCGCGCCGGCGAGCGCGTCGCCGTCGATCAGGCCAAGCGCGATCCGCTCGACTTCGTGCTGTGGAAGCACGCCAGGCCGGGCGAACCGCAGTGGCCGTCGAGATGGGGGCCGGGTCGCCCCGGCTGGCACATCGAGTGCTCGGCGATGGCCACCGCCACGCTCGGCCGCACGATCGACATCCACGGCGGCGGTCCCGACCTCGTCTTTCCGCACCACGAAAACGAGATCGCGCAGAGCGAAGGCGCGTTCGGCCAGCCGTTCGCCAGGATCTGGATGCATGCCGGCGCCCTGCGCGTCGGCGAAGAGAAGATGTCGAAGTCGCTCGGCAACTTCTGGACGATCCGCGATGCGCTGGCCAAGTACACGCGCCAGTACGGCGATGGCGCTGCCGAAGTCCTGCGCTTTTTCCTGATCCGCTCGCACTATCGCAGCCAGATCGCCTTCACCGAGAGCCTGATCGTCGAGGCGCGGAGCGCGTTGGCGCGCCTGTACACCGCGCTGCGCGACACGCCGCCCGCGGCGGGCGACGTCGACTGGGACGAGCCGCACGCGCGGCGTTTCGCCGCGGCGATGGACGACGACTTCAACACCGCGGTCGCGGTGTCGGTGCTGTTCGAGCTGGCCAACGAAGTCAACCGGACGAAGTCGGCCGGGCTCGCACGCCAGCTGCGCGCGTTGGGCGGTGTGCTCGGGCTGCTGCAGCGCGACCCGAACGAGTACCTGCAAGGCCGCGAGACCGACGACGAAGCGGCGCGGATCGAAGCTCAGATCGCGCTGCGCGCCGCCGCCAAGAAGGCGAAGAACTACGCCGAAGCCGACCGCATCCGCGCCGAGCTGCTCGCGCAAGGCATCGTGCTCGAGGACGGGCCGAACGGGACGACGTGGCGGCGACTGTAAATGGCGGCGCCCGCGTACTGGTCCACAGCCAAACGCGCGCTGGCGCGTGCCGATGCGACGCTCGCGCGGATCATCCGCCGCCATCCGCGCGTCGCGCTCGTTTCGCGCGGCGACGCGTTCGCCACGCTGGCGCGCTCGATCGTCGGCCAGCAGATCTCGGTCAAGGCGGCCGATGCGGTGTGGGGCCGGCTGGTCAACGCGTGCGAGACGCTGACGCCGCGCGCCGTGCTGCGCAGGCGCGCAACGACCTTGCGCGCGTGCGGGCTGTCCGCGCGCAAGGTCGAATACCTGCGCGACCTCGCTGAACACTTCGCGACCGGCCGCGTCGACCCGCGCCGGCTCGAGTCGATGGACGACGAGGAAGTCATCGAGTGCCTGACCGACATCCGCGGCATCGGTCGCTGGACAGCCGAGATGTTTTTGATCTTTAATCTGCTGCGCCCGGACGTACTGCCGCTCGACGACCTCGGGCTGCTCAAGGCGATCAGCCTGAACTATCTGGACGGCGAACCGACACAGGCGCTTCTCAGGCGCGAGGGCAGGGCGCGGATCGAGCGGCTCGCGGCGCCCTGGGCGCCGTGGCGCAGCGTCGCGACGTGGTACCTCTGGCGCAGCCTCGATCCGGTTCCGGTGGAGTACTGATGTCAAAGACGACCTTTCTGGACTTCGAACAGCCGATCGCGGAACTCGAGACCAAGATCGAGGAACTGCGCTTCGTCCAGGACGACTCCGCGGTCGACATCTCGGAGGAGATCGAGCGGCTGCAGAAAAAGAGCCAGGCGCTGCTGAAGGACATCTACGCGAAGCTCACGCCCTGGCAGGTCGCGCAGCTGGCGCGCCATCCGCAGCGGCCGTACACGCTCGACTACGTCAACGACATCTTCACCGACTTTCACGAACTGCATGGCGACCGCCACTTCGCCGACGACCTGTCGATCGTCGGCGGAATGGCGCGCTTCAACGGGCAACCGGTGATGGTGCTCGGCCACCAGAAGGGGCGCGACACCAAGGAGCGCACGCTGCGCAACTTCGGCATGACCAAGCCCGAGGGATACCGCAAGGCGCTGCGGCTGATGAAGCTCGCCGAGAAGTTCGGTTTGCCGATCTTCACTTTCGTCGATACGCCGGGCGCGTATCCGGGCATCGACGCCGAGGAGCGCGGACAGTCGGAGGCGATCGGCCACAACCTGTACGCGATGTCGCAACTGAAGGTGCCGATCATCGCGACAATCATCGGCGAAGGCGGCTCGGGCGGAGCGCTCGCGATCGCGGTGGCCGACCACGTGCTGATGCTGCAGTACGCGACGTACTCGGTCATCTCGCCCGAAGGCTGCGCATCGATCCTGTGGAAGAGCGCGACCAAAGCACCGGAGGCGGCCGAGGCGCTCGGTCTCACCGCACACCGTCTCAAGGCACTCGGGCTGATCGACAAGATCGTGTCCGAACCGCTCGGCGGCGCGCACCGCGATCCCAAGCAGATGTGCGCGCTGCTCAAGCGCGCGCTCGGCGACAGCCTGCGGCAGTTCCAGGGCATGAAGACCAGGGAGCTGCTCGCTGCGCGCCATACCCGTCTGCTGGGCTATGGCAAGTTCAAGGAAACGACTCCCGAAAGCTGATCCGCTCGAGCACGAACTGCTCGACGCGTTGCGCGCTGCGCTCGCCGCGCGGCCGGCGGAGGCCGCCCTGCGGCGCGATCAGGGCGCGGCGCGGCGTGACGGTCCGCTGCTCGTCGCCTACAGCGGCGGGCGCGACTCGACGGTGTTGCTGGACCTCGCGCGCCGCCTGCGCGACGCGCGAACGCCGGGCTGGCGCAAGCTGTTCGCCGTACATGTCCACCATGGCCTGCTGCCGCAGGCCGACGACTGGGCCGCGCACTGCGAACGCGTGTGCAGCGAATGGCGCATTCCCTGCGACGTGCGGCGCGCCAACGTGGCGCGCGGCAGCCGCGGAATCGAAGCCGCCGCCCGCGACGCGCGCTACGCGGCGCTCGCGGCCGCGGCGCGCGAGCACGGCGCGAGACTCGTGCTGACCGCGCACCACCTCGACGATCGCATCGAGACCTTCCTGTTGCAGTGGCTGCGCGGCGCCGGCGTCGACGGGCTGGCGGCGATGCCGCCGAGCCGTGCATTCGGTGCCGGACTGACGCTGCTGCGCCCGCTGCTGGACGTCTCGCGCGAGCAGATCGACCGCTATGCGCGCGCGCGCGGACTGCCCTTCGTCGAGGATCCGAGCAACGCCGACACCAGGCTCGCACGCAACGCGTTGCGTGCGCGCGTTCTGCCCGAACTGGAAGCGATCCGCGGCGGCTTCCGGCGGGCGGCGGCCCGTTCGATCGAACTCGTCGCCGATGCCGCCGACGTTCTGCGCGACCTTGCTTCGGCCGACCTGGCGGCGTGCGCCGATGGCGCACCGAGCGGAATGCTGCGGCTGGACCGGCTCGCGGCGCTCGCACCGGCGCGTCGCGCGCTGGTCGTGCGCGAGTGGCTGGCGGTCGCTGGGCTGGAAGCGCCGTCGCGCGCGCGGCTCGGCGAGATCGTCGATCAGGCGCTCAACGCGCGCGGTGACGCGCGGCTGCTGGTGCGCATTGCCGACCGCGAAGTGCGCCGGCATCGCGGCCTGCTGCTGCTGCGCCCGGCCGCTGCGCCGCTGCGCCGCCACGTGCCGATCCGCTGGCAGGGCGAACGCGAGATCGTGGTGCCCGAATGGGGCGGCGTGCTGCGATTCGAACCGACCGGCGAACAGGGCTTCGACGCGGACTGGCTGCGCGCCGCGGCGCTCGAAGTGCGCGGCCGCGGCGGCGGGGAGCGCTTCAAGCCGCATCCGACGCGGCCGTCGAAGACGCTGAAACGGCTGTTCCAGGAGGCCGGCGTCGCCGAGTTCGAGCGCGCGTCGCTGCCGCTCGTATGGCGCGGCGACGACTTGATCTATGTCGCCGGGCTCGGCCCCGATGCGCGGATGATCGACACGGGCGGCGAACGCGTGCGGCTCGACTGGCGACCCGACGCCACCCTGCTCGGCGACTGACGCGGCGGACCGGTCGGCAGCGGCGCCGGCCCTATAATCCGCCGCTTTTCGCCGCATCGGATTGGCGGCAATCACCCAGCGATCATGGCGCTCATCGTTCAGAAGTACGGCGGCACGTCGGTCGGTTCGGTCGAACGGATCAAGAATGTCGCGCGGCGCATCGCCAAGTGGCGGCGTGCCGGCCACCAGCTCGTCGTCGTCGCCTCCGCGATGAGCGGCGAGACGAACCGGCTCATCGCGCTTGCCAAGGAGATCCAGCCGAACCCGGACCCGCGCGAGCTTGATGTCGTGGCCTCCACCGGCGAGCAGGTCACGATCGGCCTGCTGGCGATGGCGCTGAAGGAAATCGGCCTGAAGGCCAAGAGCTACACCGGCCCGCAGGTCCGCGTGCTGACCGATAGCGCGTTCACCAAGGCGCGCATCATCGACATCGACGAGAAGAAGGTCCGCGCCGACCTCGATTCGGGGCACGTCGTGGTCGTCGCCGGTTTCCAGGGCGTCGACGAGCACGGCAACATCACGACGCTCGGCCGCGGCGGCTCCGACACGTCGGCTGTCGCGCTCGCTGCCGCGCTGCGCGCCGACGAGTGCCTGATCTACACCGACGTCGACGGCGTGTACACGACCGATCCGCGCATCGTCGCCGAGGCGCGCCGGCTGGAGAAGATCACCTTCGAGGAGATGCTCGAGATGGCGAGCCTCGGATCGAAGGTGCTGCAGATCCGCTCGGTCGAGTTCGCCGGCAAGTACAAGGTGCCGCTGCGCGTGCTGTCGAGCCTGACCGACCCCGACATGCCGCTCGCGGAGGAAGCCAACTCCGGCACGCTGATCACGTTCGAGGAAGACACCAAGATGGAAAAGGCCGTCATTTCCGGCGTCGCGTTCTCGCGCGACGAAGCGAAGATCACGCTGACGCGCGTGCCCGACCGCCCCGGGATCGCCTATCAGATCCTCGGGCCGATCGCCGAAGCGAACATCGATGTCGACATGATCGTGCAGAACATCAGCGTCGACGGGATGACTGACTTCTCGTTCACCGTTCACCGCAACGAGTACGCCAAGGCGATGGAGGTGCTCGCCACGAAGGTCAAGGCGCACGTCGGCGCGAGGGAGATCGTCGGTGACCCGAAGATCGCCAAGGTTTCGGTCGTGGGCATCGGCATGCGCTCGCACGTCGGCATCGCCAGCCTGATGTTCCGCACGCTCGCCGAGGAGGGCATCAACATCCAGATGATCTCGACCAGCGAGATCAAGATCTCGGTCGTCGTCGAGGACAAGTACCTGGAGCTCGCGGTCCGCGCGCTGCACAAGGCCTTCGGTCTCGACCAAGAACCCGCGTGATCGCTCGCCGGTTCGTTGCCCGATAGGATCGCGCGGACTAAACTGCGCCGCTCGCGCGCGGGTGTGGCCGAGCAAGCGGCCACGGCAGCGCGGTCGCTGAGCAACCCGTCGGTCGGATTGCGAAGTGAGTTGTATCGAGATTGGAGACGTGGCCGAGGGGTCTCGGCTACTGCCCTGCTAAGGGAGCATACGGGCAAAAACCCGTATCGACGGTTCGACGAGCACGCGTCCGGCGGACGCGTGCGAAGGACGCCGGAGGCGAAGCCGACGGCGGTCCCGGAGCGAAAGCGAAGGGACGAGGGCATCGCAGATGCCCGAGCAATCCGTCCGTCGGATTGCGAAGTGAGTTGTATCGAGATTGGAGACGTGGCCGAGAGGTCGAAGGCACTCCCCTGCTAAGGGAGCATACGGGCAAAAACCCGTATCGACGGTTCGAATCCGTCCGTCTCCGCCACTCTTGGAGCCCGCCCCCGCGCGGGCTTTCCTTTTTCGTCAATCACGGCACCGTCTCCCGACCCCGGGTCGACTGCCCGCGCGTACTGTATATTTCATCAGCATGCGACATCGTTCGATCGATCCGCTCGGCCATACCGTCCCGTCGCGCTTCGATCGAGCTGGTGCGGTCTTGCTGATCGCTTCGCGTGAGCGTCGCCGATGCCTGCGATGAGCGGCATGTCCGACCGCGCCGGATCGGCCGGCGATCACGCGGTACCTGCGGAACTGAACGCGCAGCAACGCGCTGCCGTCGAGCACGGCGAAAGCGAAGCGCTGCTCGTGATCGCCGGCGCGGGTTCGGGCAAGACCAACACGCTGGCACATCGCGTCGCCCGGCTGATCGAGCGTGGCGCGGATCCCGGCGCGATCCTGCTGCTGACGTTCTCGCGCCGCGCTGCCGTCGAGATGACGCGTCGGGTCGAAAGCATCGTCGCCGCGCGCGCACGTGCCCGCGGCCGGCCGGCAGCGGTCGAGATCCCGTGGGCCGGCACGTTCCACGCGGTCGGCGCGCGGCTGCTGCGCGAATACGCCGAGCGCATCGGCCTGAATGCGGGATTCACGATTCACGATCGCGAGGACTCGGCCGACCTAATGAACCTGGTGCGCCACGACCTCGGGCTGTCGAAAACCGGAAACCGCTTCCCGATGAAAGGCACGTGCCTCGCGATCTATTCGCGCACGGTCAACACGGAGCAGCCGCTCGCCGAAGTGCTCGCGGAGTCGTTTCCGTGGTGCGGCGAGTGGGAGGCGCAACTGCGAGCGTTGTTCGCCGCCTATGTCGAAGCCAAGCAGCAGCAAGGCGTGCTCGACTACGACGACCTGCTGCTGTACTGGGCCGCGTCGATGGCGGAGCCCGCGCTGGCGGACGACGTCCGCGCGCGCTTCTCGCACGTGCTCGTCGACGAGTATCAGGACACCAACCGCCTGCAAGCCTCGATCCTGCGCGCGCTCAAGCCGGACGGGCGGGGGCTCACGGTCGTCGGCGACGACGCGCAGTCGATCTATTCGTTTCGCGGAGCGACCGTGCGCAACATTCTCGACTTTCCGCGCGCGTTCGACCCGCCGGCGACCGTGATCACGCTCGAGCGCAACTACCGTTCAACGCAGCCGATCCTCGATGCCTCCAACGCGGTGATCGCGCTCGCGCGCGAGCGCTACGCGAAGAACCTGCACACCGAGCGGTCTTCGCCGCTGCGACCGCGGCTCGTGTCGGTGGCGGACGAAGCGGCGCAGGCGCGCTACGTCGTCGAGCAGGTGCTCGAGTTCCGCGAGCGCGGAACCAAGCTGCGCGCGCAGGCGGTGTTGTTCCGCAGCTCGCACCACAGCACGCAACTCGAACTCGAGCTCGGCCGACGCAACGTCCCGTTCGTGAAGTTCGGCGGGCTGAAGTTCCTCGAAGCGGCGCACGTCAAGGACTTTCTCGCCTGCCTGCGCTGGGCCGCCAACCCGCGCGACCGCGTCAGCGGCTTCCGCGTGCTGCTGTTGCTTCCCGGGGTCGGGCCGAAGACCGCTGCGCGCGCACTCGATCTGCTGGCCGATGCGCCGGACCCGGTCGCTGCGCTCGGCGGCTTCACCGCGGCGGCGTCGGCGTGCAACGACTGGCGCGCGCTCGCGGAACTCGTGCGCCGGCTGCGGGCGAATTCGGCAGTCTGGCCTGCCGAACTCGCATTGGTGCGGCGCTGGTACGAGCCGCACCTGCAGCGCCTGTACGAGGACGCCGAGATCCGCGCGGCCGACCTTGCCGCGCTCGAGCGCATCGGCAGCGCGTACCCGTCGCGCGAACGGTTTCTGACGGAGCTCACGCTCGATCCCCCCGACGCGACCAGCGGCGAGCCGGGTTCGCCGCTGCGCGACGAGGACTACCTGACGCTGTCGACGATCCACTCCGCCAAGGGGCAGGAGTGGGGCGCCGTGTACGTGCTGAACGCCGTCGACGGCTGCATTCCGTCGGATCTCGCGACCGGGTCGGCGGCGGAGATCGAGGAGGAGCGCAGGCTGCTGTACGTGGCGATGACCCGCGCCAAGGATGCGCTGCACCTGATCGTGCCGCAGCGGTTCTACGTGACCCAGCAGTCGGGTCGCGGCGACCGCCATGTGTACGCGACGCGCACGCGGTTCGTTCCGGACGAGTTGACATCCTTCTTCGAAGCGACGTCCTGGCCGAAGGCGCAAGCGGACGCCGCGACGACGCCGACGCAACCACTGCCGACCGTCGTCGACATCGCGGCGCGGATGCGCGGCATGTGGCGCTGAACGCGCGCGGCGGGCTCGCGCAACAGGGCGCAGGGCAGGGTCGCCGCGTCGGCTGCGGATGCCGTCAAGCGGGGCGCGGAGCGGCGAGCGGCGCAACACGCCGAAGGCCATCGCGCCGCAAGTGCCGGCGCTTCCGTAGATCGTGTGCTGAGGCCGATTCTCAGCCGTGCGGCGACGCGTACGCCGCGCGCGACGCGAGCGACCGCCGGTTCGAATCATGTACAATCCGCCGCCTCGCGCCCGTAGCTCAGTTGGATAGAGTACTTGGCTACGAACCAAGGGGTCGTGGGTTCGAATCCTGCCGGGCGCGCCACTTTCAAGACGGGCCGATCTCGCGATCGGCCCGTTTGCTTTGGTCGGCTGTCGGGTGAAGCGGCGGCCAGTTGCGGGCCGAGCGCCGAAGGCGATCTTGACGAACCGGACGCGCTCCCGCCCATGCGCGCTCGCGCGCGGCCGCCGACGACATGGCGTCACGGCTTTCGACTTCGACGTGGTTGCGATGCCGGCGGCGCCCTCCGCCGCGTCGGCTGCGGCCCAAGCGTGCGCTGCATCGCATGCCGCACTCGTCTACGCATATGCGGATTTCGTCTGCCGACGTGCGTGAACTCGCGGGGGTCTGCGATTCACAATCGTCCGCGTGGCGCGCACACTGTGCGTGCCCTCCGCCTGTGACCGACGCTGGGGACCCCATGAACGCGCAGCCGATTCCCTGTGCACAGATCCGCCCCGACCCTCGTAGCTCCGGATATCAGCCGCCGGCAGTCGAGTGGCTCGCCGACGACATCCGCGAACGCGGCGTGCTTCGGCCGGTGCTGGTGCGCGCCACCGGTCAGGGCTATGTGATCGTCCACGGCGAACGCCGATGGCGAGCAGCCACGATGCTGGGGCTGGAAGTGATCCCGGCATTTGTCGTGGAGGTTCCGGCGACCGGGGACGCCGCACCCGCCGATCGGGAGCGCCAGTCGACGTAAAGCTCGCCGAGCGCTTTGCGGCGCAGCGCGGCCGAGCGACAGTTGTCCACAGTGCTTGTGGATAACGCCGGTGGTCCCGCGTGCAAACGGCCGCGACTGCGGGCTTTGACCGGCGTGCCTCATTGCGCGGCAGCGGCGGTGGGCCGAGCGCTTCTCGAGCAGCGGCAGCGCGCGATGCGATCCGGCGGTCAGGCGGCGAGCCGGCCACGACATATCGCCGCACCGTGTTGCGCGCGATGCCCAGCGTCCTCGCGATCCGCTTCGCCC